>NZ_UXAV01000046.1 GCF_900609045.1 Filibacter tadaridae | reverse complement strand
TTGTTTCACAACCGGGTTAGTACCAGCCATTTTGATCAATTGGCCTGCACTGCTGAAGTTCTCCAAGTTGCCCATCTCCGCCGTCAATTCAGCAGCGAGTGTCATGGCGATACCTGGAATGCTTAACAGTATGCCGCCATCTGTCTCAAGAAGCAGCCCTTCGATTATTTCGTCCAATTCAACTATCTGTCGATGGATCAGCTCGTATTCATCCAGCTTTAGACGAAGAAGGAGAAGTTCAGCGACCAATGTTTCTTTCGGCTTTGAAATACTTTCTCTGGCATAGGTCAAAAGCCGTTCTATGGCACTATCTCGCATTTTAAGGTTGTGTTCAATCGATAATTCTCTTAATCCTGCATGCCCCAATGTAAGAATATCCGAAGGATGTGGGTAATGTTTCATCAAAAAGAGCGACGACTTTGAAGTGATTTCATCAAAAATTTTCATCACCTGGTTCTTTCCATCAACCCGAATGTTTTTACCTTGGAATTCCCGAAAGATATGATCCATATAGAGTCGTATATGGTTCACACAACGGGTCTTATCATCTACCATCCGTCGTCTAGCACGAGTCAATGTCTGTAGCTTTTCAAAATCCTCTTCCTTTTTCCGACTCGTTTCCCCATGTCCCTGTAGAATCGCTTGGACAATCGCATTCAAATCAACCCGGTCAGTCTTTGTGTAGTTCAACATCTTTCTCCGTATTTCAGCAGTTGTCGCCGCATTGATAACCCGCACCAAATAGCCTTCAACTCCGCAGACCCTAACCAAATCCTCGTAATAATGGGCAGTTGTCTCAATCCCAAGAATCACATCTGTCAGCTGGTGGGCTTCTCGAGTTTGGTTAATCTTCTCTTTCAGCACCTGAAAACCAGTTTGTGAACCATCGAATTCAAATGGTCCCTTCAAAATGTCC
>NZ_UXAV01000027.1:27411-37409 GCF_900609045.1 Filibacter tadaridae | reverse complement strand
CGCTCAATCAAGCATCGTTCGCGCTCAATCAAGCATCGCCCGCGCTCAATCAAGCATCGCCCGCGCTCAAACAAGCAGCGTTCGCGCTCAAAGAACCCGCCCGCGCGCTCAAACAAGCAGCGTTCGCGCTCAAAGAACCCGGCCGCGCGCTCAAACAAGCAGCGTTCGCGCTCAAAGAACCCGGCCGCGCGCTCAATCAGGCATCGCCCGCGCTCAAAGAACCCGGCCGCGCGCTCAATCAAGCATCGTTCGCGCTCAATCAAGCATCGCCCGCGCTCAATCAAGCATCGCCCGCGCTCAAACAAGCAGCGTTCGCGCTCAAAGAACCCGGCCGCGCGCTCAATCAAGCACCGTTCGCGCTCAAAGAATCCCCGCGCGCGCTCAATCAAGCATCGCCCGCGCTCAAAGAACCCCCGCGCGCGCTCAATCAAGCAGCGCCCGCGCTCAAAGACCCCTCGCCCGCGCTCAATCAAGCACCGCCCGCGCTCAATCAAGCAACACCCCCGCCGAACCTACCAACGAATCCCCGCCAGTCACCGCCTCAAAAGCCCAATAAACCGCCGAGCCCCCTCACGATAAAACAACAACAGCATCCCCGCATACACCGCAACCCCAATCGGCACAAGCACAGCCAACTGAACAATCGCCGTCCACGCGCTAGCACCAAGGCCAACCTTCAGCCCCCAAATAGCAAGCCCCATCACAATAGCAGGACCCACAACACGCGAACTCATCCGCGCAAACCGCTTAAATTCCACCATCCCAAGGTCCTTATACACAACAACCATCGAAACAGCAAAATAATACACACTAACAATCGAGGCAGAAATAGCAAGCGCCGGATAGCCGTATTTATCAACAAGCAACCAGTTCATCACAAAGTTCAACACAATCGTCGTCACACTAATTCGGAACACAACGGCCGTCTTGCCGCGCGCATACATCGATTTCGACAAAATCAGCTGCATTCCTTGGAAAACAATAATCGGCAAATACCACAACAACGCAATATGCGTATTCGCCGTATCCGTAGCCGTAAACTTCCCATGTTCGTAAATGAATGAAATAATGGCGTCCCCAACAACAAGCAAACCAATCGCAATCGGTAACAATGTCACCAAAGAAATCTCCATCCCGCGAAACACCGTATCCCGGAACTTCTTCAAATCCTCCGTCTGCTCACTCATTAACGTGAAAATAATAGCAGCCAAAGTCGTCGCATAAATCGCGTTCGGAATACTAATAATCAGCGATGAATTATTCAAATAAGTTACAGCCGCATCACCCGTACCTGAAGCAAAAAACCGGTTAACAAACAAATTCACTTGTCCTACCACTGAATTCAACAACGACGGAATGATCAGCGCAAGAAATACCTTCCCGAACATGCGATCCATCCGGAATGTAAGTTGCCATGTATAATCTGAACGAACAAGCGCAACAACCTGCACGATAACCCCTATGACAGTCCCGAAGATAAACCCATATACCAATGAAAAAATGCCCCACACATCACTAAAGAACAGGGCGAACAAAGCGGCCATCAACGTCGCCAACAATTTGGAAACTTGAGACGGCACGAAAATCCGCCGTGACTGCAAATAAGAATCGAGCAAACCACTCAACGCAATCATCGTCATGAACGCAAAGAAAATCTGCGTCATCCGTATGGCAAGCACAGCTGTATCCGCACTCATATTCCCGTATATGAACGGTACAAATGCATCCGCGAAAAACCATCCAACTAAACTGATTCCGACAAAAACCACCATCGTCCAGTTCAACAATGCATTTGCATTTCGATCATCCGCGTCCTCACCAGCTACCCGGCTTTTCACATACATTGGTAAAAATACATTATTGAATCCCGTCGAAATCATTGCAACAACGAGCGTTATAAATCCAAACGCAAGGAAATACGCATCCGTCTCAGAAGAAGCCCCAAATTCCTTGGCAACAACCGACTCGCGAATGAATCCCGAAACCTTCAACACAAGCGCAAGCGCCGTTGTCCACAATGCCGCTTTTTTTAAACCATTCATAATACCCTCCACATAAGAAAGCTCCCGGCAATCGCTGGGAGCTAAACTAAACATTACTTGCTTAAAGCTTTCACATAAATCTTTTCATATTTCTCCGCGGCTGCAAAATGCGAGTACTCCGCAACAATTTTCGCACGGGCTGTATCCGCCAATCGCTGGCCTTCTTCAGGATTTCTCAACAGTTTAATCATTGCGTCAGACAATTCCTCCACGTTTTGCTCTTCAACAAGCAACCCGTCCACGCCATCTTCAATGATTTCCTTCAACCCGCCAACTGCACAAGCAATCAGTGGCACACCAGAGCCCATCGCTTCAAGCGCCGAAATCGATGTCGCTTCTTCAACACCGGCAGAATAGATGGAAGGAACAAGCGCCACGTTACTAAGTGCATAATACTGCACCATCAGTGTATGATCGACCGCGCCAACCATTGTCACGCGGTCCGCTACGCCAAGTTCAGCAGCTTTCGCTTTCATCGTATCCATCATTTCACCCGTTCCAGCAAACACGACACGCGCCTTCGGGAACTCCTTAAGCACTGCCGGCAAAGCCAAAATCGGATAGATAACGCCATTTTTCTTCGTCAACCGACGTGGAACAAAGAAGATCAACTCATCCTTATCAAACTCGTATGTCGCTCGGAACTCGTCCCGACGTTCAATCTCAGGTTTAAATGACTCAACGTCAATGAAGTTCTTAATCATATTCCCGGTAACACCGGTTTCTTTCTTAATATAATCTTTAATCCGCGTATCGACAGTAATGACTTCGCGTGTCGCTTTATAAGACTCCCGCTCCGACTCCATCAGTTCTTCAGCTTCCGCCGAACCTTCAATAACGGTACCCTTGGAAATCCCTTCAAACGTTAAATAGCCATGAACCGTACTCACAACAGGCGTGCCGGAAGACAGCGCAGCAAACGTCGTGTATACATCTTGCGCATTTATAATGTCGTAGCCTTTCGTTGCTTCCTCTTTAATAAGCGTTTCAAGTTCATCTTTGCGCCGTTTCAACGTCCACACATACCCGGAACCTTTTTTCATTTTATTCAACAAAAACGCAGGTCCTCTGACCACGCCATCCCGTTTCCACTTCGGTACATCTGTAAACGACACAATATGTACGCTGTGCCCCCGGGATTCAAGACCCGACTTCAAAGTTGTTAAATGAACCGACAATCCTCCTAAATGAGGATAATCATATGCAGTCGCTAGTAAAATCTTCACCGATCATCGTCCTCCATTCAAAAAACGCTCTCGTAACAAATCGACATTGCGTAATGCCTCTTGACGTAACACCGCTACATTAGGTTCCATCATCAACTTCAAGTCATCCGCATGGTCAAGCGCATAAAGTGCATTCGCAAGCAATTCTTCTTTTGTAAACTCACCAAGTGGGAAAGAGCGATCCCACATACCCGAACGTTTCAAAAAGCTTTCCACTTTCTGATCATAGCTTAACCCGATATGCGGTACATTCGATAATGCCGCGAATATCAATGCATGCAAACGCAGTGCAAGTGTTAAGTCCGTCTTTGCTATGAAATTATAAAACTCATTGGGCGTAAACGCCTCACCAAGTAATTTCGTTTGATCCGCATGTTTCATCTTCGCCATCACTTTTTTCGATACATTCGTATCATAAGGCGGCTCCATCGGTACAAATACCGGCAGAACGCCGCGTTGTTCTATAAGCTCGTCCAACACCCATGCAAGCTTTTCAATATAGACAACCTCATGTTCAAACCAAGGGCGCGGCGCAACAGCGACTAAACGCTCATCTCCATTTAAGCCAAGCGATGCATACGCAACATTATCTTCATCAGATTTAAACGCAAAAACGATATCAGCAGTCACAACCGTTTCAGGACGTTTTACGCCTAATGAAATCAAATAATCTTTCGAATACTGATCCCTTACCGTAACTAAATCTGCCATATTCGCAAATAGACGCATCAAAAACTTGCCCCATTTACTCGTAACAGGACCAATTCCTTGTGAAAAGAACATCACTTTCGTTCTACACAACTTCGCCAAAAAAACAATGAGCAAGTAATAAGGAAGCGGACCGAACAAAAACTTTGTCGGATAGGTATCTTGTAAAAGACCTCCACCGCCAGAAATCAGTAAATCCGCCTGACGCAATGCCTTTACTTTCTCTTTATTGCCATGACGCCAACCGCGATAAACCGACTTCACGCCATGTTGTTTTGCAGTTTCAGTAGGGGATAATGAAAACACCGTAATATCCGGATTATCCAGCTCCGCACGCAAGTTATCCACAATCGCTTTTAAAATCGCTTCATCACCCGTATTACCAAGGCCATAAAAGCCCGAAAGTACAATCTTCAATATGTTCGTTCCTCCTTAAAAACAAAAGCTTCCACGCAGTCGTGAAAGCGTCATTCTATCCAGATTTTATCACTCTTTCGGATGGCTATGCAACCTGTTTGAGTTTCTGCTATACTAATACAATTGAAAGCGAACGAATCGAGGGTCAGTTTATGAAGGATACATACCTAGGTGTGCACGTATCACCACTTACATATGAAGGAATTGTGACGGAGATAAAGGCAAGGATGAAACACGGGGAACAGTCAACTGTCATTGCTGTAAATCCAGAAAAAGTAATGACAGCACAAAAAGACCCCACTGTAAAGGAACTTATTAACAACTCAACGTTTCAAATAGCAGATGGGATAGGTATACTACTTGCATCGAAGCTAAAAAAAGGGAACATCAAGTCCCGTGTAACCGGCGTCGATATGATGGCACGCCTTCTGAAATTCGCAGCAGCGGAAAACCATCCAATATACATGTATGGAGCGAAGAAGGAAGTCATTGAACGAGCTGCAGTGAATATCCAACGCGACAACCAAGGCATTATCATTGCAGGAACAACTGACGGCTACGAACAAGACGAAAACGCACTTATTAAGCGCATCAACGATAGTGGAGCAAAACTTATTTTCGTTGCACTTGGTAGCCCGAAACAAGAACTATGGATCAAACGCAACATGGACAAGTTACCAAACGTCTTAGTATTCCAGGGGGTAGGCGGCAGCTTCGACGTCTTCTCAGGGACCGTCAAACGAGCACCGGCCTTTTTCCGGAATACGGGAACGGAATGGTTGTACAGGCTCCTAAGTGATCCGAAACGCTTCAAACGCCAACTGAATTTACCACGATTTCTAATCAAGCTACTATTTAATAGAAGAAACTAAGAAACCAGCAAGGGAGCATTCAAATGAAAAAATCAATTTGTATCGTCGGATTAGGATATATCGGTTTACCAACAGCAGTCATGTTTTCAAATCACGGGCATATCGTACATGGTGTCGATGTTAACGAAAGCGTTGTCGAACGCATTCGTAACAAGAAACTTCATATAGAAGAGAACGGTCTACAAGAACGGCTTGACCAAGCCATCGATTCACAAACATTCACGGTCTCAACAACACCTGAGAAAGCGGATGTCTTTATCATTGCAGTACCTTCGCCCATCAAAGCGGACAAGACTGCAAACCTCGAGTACATCCGTAGCGCAGCAAAAGCAATTACACCGTTCGTTGAAAAGGGGAACCTTGTCATTCTTGAGTCAACAGTGCCACCACGCACCGTCCAAGACGTGATTATTCCGGAACTTATTCAATCTGGACTGGAAATCGGAACAGACATATTCGTTTCACACTCACCAGAACGCGTTATTCCTGGACGAGCTTTCGAGGAACTCGTGTCAAACGATCGGATCATCGGTGGGGTAAATCAAGAATCCGCACACATGACTGCCAATTTATATAGTTCATTCGTTAAAGGGAAAATGCATGAAACAGACGATGTAACAGCCGAACTCGTCAAAGTAATGGAAAACACGTACCGTGATGTTAATATCGCACTTGCGAACGAACTAGCGAAAATCGCCCAAACAATTGACGTAAACGTCTGGGAAGCAATCCGACTCGCAAACTTCCATCCGCGCGTCAATATTCACCAACCAGGTCCCGGAGTCGGAGGACATTGCATCGCAGTCGATCCATGGTTCCTTGTGGAATTAAACCCGGAACTCGCCAAAATTATTCATTTAGCACGTCGTACAAATGACGGTATGCCGGAATACACAGCACGCCTAACAGCGGATATTCTAAAAGCGAAAGGCGTAGAGTCACCAAAAGTGGCGGCACTTGGACTAGCGTTCAAAGGGAATATCGATGACATGAGAGAAAGCCCTTCCGTAGATGTCGTGGGAGAACTAAGAAACAAAGAGTTAAAAGTCGTTGCATACGATCCGCATATCAAAACAAACAACATAGACGTACAAACACAAGAGCCAGAAGAAGCTTTCGAAGGTGCTTCAGCGATCGTCATTTTAACAAGCCATGACGAATTTAAAGCGCTTGAACCAAATGAGATTGCTAAACACATGGCCCATAAAGTCATTATCGATACGAAAAACTGCATCGACCGTAGTAAGTGGGAAGAAGCAGGATTTGAAGTATATGTATTGGGAGATTCAAAAAATAGTAAATACTAGAAATGGCCTGGGAATAGCAACTGGCGAAATGAATTGTCAAAACCCTGAACGTAAATTCCAATTAAAAGTTGAAATTCCTAAATGGTTTGCTATAATAGATAGAGAGTTTGAATAGCGACACGTGCATAGTTAACTACTTCTAGTAAAGAGAGTTTTGTATTCTTTTGTAGAAAACAAACCTATTTTAATAAAAGGTAGATTCTTTTGCACTTTGTTGGTACAATTTAAACTGAACCTATGAATCTCATAGCGTTATTACACTTGCTTTTAAAATTAGGGAGGAATACTACACATGGCTCATCAACCAAAAGCTTATAAAAAGTTTGTAGCAACAGCTGCAACTGCAACACTCGTAGCAACAGCACTAGTACCAGCAGCATCAGCTGCAGAAACGAAATCGTTCACGGACGTAAGTAAAAATTACAAAGAGGCTGTTGACTATCTTCTAGCTAACGGTATCACTGAAGGAACATCTGCAACAACTTTTGGTACAACTGGAGACATCACACGTGGTGACGCAGCTGTATTTATCGCAAGAGCGTTGAAACTTGATACTGCTAACGCGAAAGACCAAGGTTTCACAGACTTGAATAACCGTGTTGCTAAAGCTGTTAACGCTGTTGCAGAAGCGAAAATTGCTAGCGGAACATCAGCTACTACTTTCAATCCTGATGCTAAAATCACTCGTCAAGAAATGGCGAAAATACTTGTAAACGCTTATGAACTAGACGGCAAAGGTACATCAAATAGTTTCACAGATGTAAACAGCAACTGGGATGAATATGTTGATGCACTTGTGAAAACTGGCGTAACACTTGGCCTAACAGATAATCTTTTCGGAGCAACTGACAATGTAACTCGTGGTCAATTCGCATTGTTCATTTTCCGTGCTGAGCACCTAACACCGGCAACTCCTGAAGTTGTATCGGTAAGTGCGATTAACGGAAAGCAACTTGAAATTAAATTCAACAAAGCTGTTGATAAGGATACTGTAATCACTAAAACTACTGCTGGTGGCGACATTGCTGGTTCTTTAGTTGATGGTGTATTCACATTCACAGCTCTTAAAAAAGCTGATGGAACAACAGCTTCTAACACTGTTTCTGCTGACGTTGCAACAGGATCATTAAGCGCGGATGGTAAAACTTTGACAGTTTCTACTGGTGCTGGTGTTTTTGAAGGTAACTACACTGTTTCTGTAAACAAAGGTGTTGAGTCTGCAGATGGTCAAGATGTACCTGCATTCTCTACTTTAATCTACGTTAAAGATGAAGTTGCTCCAGTACTATTGTCTGGTAATGCATCTGCAAAAACTAATACTAACCAACTTACATTAGTATTTAGCGAACCTGTAGATCACACTGGTGCAGTTGCATATATTGATGGAACTCCTGCTACTTTGTCTGCTGGTTCTAATGCAAATGAATTAACAGTAACAAGTTCTACAGCAATTGATGCAGGTAAAACTGTTGGAGTACAAGTATTGAATGTTAAAGATGCTGCAGGAAATGTAATTGCACCTAACCCATCTAATACAAACGTTACTGTATTAGCTAACACTACTGCTCCGGCTGTTTCTTCTGTAACAGTTACAGGAGAAAAAACTTTCACAGCTACATTCACAAAACCAGTAAATTCTGCAACCTTCCTAAATAATGTCGCAGTAGTTTCTGGTGGGATTTCTCCATCATCCACTGCATTCACTGTATCGAATG
This sequence comes from Filibacter tadaridae, assembly GCF_900609045.1. Taxonomy (GTDB): domain Bacteria; phylum Bacillota; class Bacilli; order Bacillales_A; family Planococcaceae; genus Sporosarcina; species Sporosarcina tadaridae. The sequence continues at coordinate 29,122 of NZ_UXAV01000027.1, read as the reverse complement.
TGAGCGCTGATGGTAAAACAGTTACTTTCTCAACATCTGCTAATATTTTTGCAAATGCCGCTACATTTACCGGTACTTTAATTATTAGTAAAGAAGTTCAAGACAATGCAGGAAACAAATTAGGTGCTGACTATTCTCAAAGCATTACATTTAATAAAGATGTGACTGCACCAGCTGTATCTTCAGTTACAACTGACTCAACTAATAAAAAAGTATTAGTTACATTCAGCAAAAATGTAAATCTTGTTGGTTCTGCTGCAGCTACAATCGCTAAAGTAACATTGATTAATAGTAATGGTAAGGTTGTTGCATTAGATGCTAGTGCTACGGCATCTATCGTTAATAACAACCAATTACAAATTGACAACAATGGAGTTGCATTAGCAGCTGGAACTTATACAGTTCGTCTTGCAGCTGGTGCTGTACAAGATGGTCTAACTGAAAATAACCAAAATGCTGCTACAACACAAACTTTAGTTGTAAAAGCACCTGCAGCTGCAGCTGATACTGCTAAACCAGTTGTTACAACTAATACAACTGTTACAGGTTATAATGGTGCTTCTACAGCTCCTGCTGCTGAACAAGTATTAACTTATACTGTAGTAGATTCAGGAAGTGGTATTGATATTAATTCAGTATTAAGTCTTGCAAACTATACAATCGATGGAAAAGTATTACCAACAGGTACTTACATTACTACTTCTGGATATTCAGCTTCAGCACCAACTGGTACAGTAACAGTTTCATTACATCTTCCATCTGCTTCAATTAGTAAAGCAACTACATCTTCACAATTAGTAATCTCTAATTTGAAAGATTTAGCTGGAAACGTAATTACTCCTGCAGTTACAGCTGCATTAGCAATTGGTGAGGGTGTTGCTCCAACACTCGCTTCTGTAAATATTGCTACAGGTGATAACACTACTTTAGTTACTGCATTCTCTGAAGATGTAACTGGTGTAACACTTGCTGCCTTTACTGTTACATTAAACGGTAAAGATGTTAGTTCAGAAGCTTCATTCACAGCTATAACAGTAGGTCCTGATAAAGGTAAATACTATATCCAAGTTGCTCAATCATATGATGCAGTTCTTGGCACAGTATTCATTGATGTTAACGGTGATGCTGATTATGATGCAGGTACTGACGTTTCACTTGCAACTGGTGTAGCTACTCCGCCAACAGCAACAGAAGTTAACTTCACAAGTGCTGCTGTTTCTAACTTGAAAGTTGATTTAGATACTGTAACTAGTATAACTGATACTCAAGGTAACCTTGCAACTGTTGCTACAAAAGTAGTTAAGTAATCTTGCTTTCTTAAACATTATTTAATACCCGGTGTCAGTCACTGAATTTCAGGTACCTGTGCATGACACAATTCAAAATATTCACTACAATTGTATAAAGAAAAAAGAGTGTTCAGCCATATTCACTTTTATTGGATAACTCACTGTATATTTATAAACCCTAGTGAATTATCATAATTAAACTTTGCACAGGTGCAAAAACAATTCTGATAATGGTAAATGACACCAAAAAATTTAGTCCCCTGATCGAGCAATCGGTCTTGGGGCTTTTTTTTGTTCTATTATAGTATTGCCTGTTCAAGCTAGCTTATACGGGATACGTTAAACGGTTAGGATTGATTATTTGGTTCCTATTCACTGATACAATCGAAATAATGGTCCAAGAGCGTTACAAGGAAACTAGT
>NZ_UXAV01000027.1:10805-27313 GCF_900609045.1 Filibacter tadaridae | reverse complement strand
TGTCCAAGGGGGAAAAGTGAATGAAATCAGTCTTTCGAATTATGGTCATAACAGTGTTGCTCACTGTCTCATCATTTATGCCAGCAACCGCCGCAGTAATACCATTTAAGGATGTAGGCGGTACGTATAAGGAGGCTGTTCAGTATCTACTAACAAAAGGGATTACAGAGGGAATTAGCGGAAAAGAGTTTGGGACAAACCAGAATATCAAACGCGGGGATGCCGCAATTTTCATCTCAAGGGCCTTGGAGCTGGACGTAAAAAGAGCGAAAGAGAGTGGCTTGACGGACTTGAATAGCCGTGTTTCAAACGCTGTGAATGCCGTAGTGGAGGCAGGAATAGCTTCCGGTAAAACGAAAACGACGTTTGATCCTGATGCGAACATCACGCGGCAAGAAATGGCCAGAATGCTTTCAAATGCTTATAATCTTACCGCGAAATCGAATGCGGGTTTCAATGACGTCAGTTCGAAATGGATTCAAGATGTATCAGCACTGAAAGAGAATGGTATCACGTACGGTAAAACCGACACGACTTTTGCGCCAACGGATCGGTTAACCCGAGGAGAGTTTGCGCTTTTCATCTATCGTGCAGAAAGGGTAGCAGGGGATACATCCGCACAACCGGAAAATGAATCATATCGTCAACGCGTCAAAGAGATCCAAGCCAAATGGAATGCCTTACAACCGCGTTATACAGGTCCGATTTTAAAAGAGAAGAGTTCGGTCAAACCGCCTTACAAACTAGGGAAAGCCAGCAATGAGGCATTGGTAGATGCCCTTAATATGACAAACTTTGTCCGATTCCTTGCCCATTTGCCAAGCGGCATCACATTAAACGTCTCATATAATGAACAAGCACAGGCGGCTTCTTTAGTAAATGCGGCGAATCAATCGATGACCCACTACCCTTTACAGCCTACAGGAATGGATGATCGCCTGTATAATTCAGGTTATGCTGGTGCGAGTTCGAGTAATATTGGCTTCGGTTATACGGATATAATTGAAAGTATTCAACAAGGATATATGCCCGATTCCTCCGATTCAAACCGGGAAAGTTTAGGACACAGAAGATGGATTTTATCGCCTAGACTCCAAGAGGTTGGATTCGGTTACACGTTGGACGCCAATGGGACAGGCCATACTGCAATGAAAGTCGTGGCCCCTCAAATGTGGGACAATCCATCCGTATCCTTCGAAACGATTGCATGGCCATCAGAATCCGCATTTCCAACCGAATTTTTTGGGAACAGGGATCCATGGTCCGTATCATTGAATACGTCTATATATGACCCATCCCGAACGAGCAATGTGACTGTCCAGTTAATAAGGAAAAACGACGGGCGAAAATGGACGTTCAGTAGCAAAAATCAAAAGGATGGTTATTTCAACATCGATCTTGAAAGCACCGGCTATACGCCATACACCGTTATCTTCCAACCGGATGGTATTGTAGACTACCAATCAGGTAATCTATTTGAAGTGAAGATTAGTAACATCTATAAACATAACGGTGAGCAATCAATCATTTCCTTTCAAACTACATTTTTTGACTTGAAATAAATTGTAATTGAGCTGAATTCGGTGACTGTCACCACAGAAAAAATCCGCTAATCGATATCCTCGATTAGCGGATTTTATTTCTAATTGCGAAAGCAAAAGTATTACTGTGTTTTAACCCATTTATGTTGTAAGTCGACTACTTTTTTAGTATATCCATCTAAACCATTAACTTCATATTCGCCCATATACGCACTCAAATCATCCGTATAGACTGCTGTTTCTTCTCCGAACGAATTTGTACCTGAGAAGTTAGCAATTACTTTACTACCGATTTTTTTAGATGCGATGCCAATTCCAGCATTCCATCCATTTGAAGCAGTCGTAATATCTTTGAAGTTTACTGTAATTGTACCGGTACCGTCGTTGTTTACATAGATACCAGCCTTTTTGCCGCCGATAGCACTTACGTTATCAAGCGTTGCATTCCCGAATATTTCAATAAGATTGTCGCCATGTGTACCGACAACTTTAAGATTTTTAACTACCACTTCTTCAGCGTTTGCTGGGATATACAGTCCTAATGCCTTATTCGCACCTTTATCAGCTTTCGTGCCACCGACAAATAGCTTATTATTGTTACCATTAATTGTTACGCCTGAAGTAAGAGTCATTACTTCAGTTCCAACAGAAATATTTTTCAATAATGTTATTTCTTTCACATTTTCGTCAGTTAGTGCTGTTTCCAATTCAGTAGCATTAGTTACAGATCCAGAAGCAACTCTAACTACAACTTCTGCACTTTCTAAGTCGTTAACATTCGTTACAAAAGCTTGTTGAACTTTTGATAATGAATCATAGGCCACTCTTGCAGCTGCTACATCATCAGCGAATGATTCTTTCTCTGAATCTAGTGCAGTAATTGTTGCTGTTACTGTAGCTGCTGCATTTTTGTCGTTAACTAAAACGATAGACGCAGTCATTTCTGTTTTTGTTTGCGGTGCAACTAGCGCAGCAATCGTTTCTTTATATTGTACAATTAGGTCCTCATTTATAATAGATCCAAAATTGTCAGTTAGAATTTTTGCTAATTTAATATCGTCAGATGCGCTTTTTAGGTCTGCCAATAAAGTCGCATCTGCCTCTGGATTATCGATATCTTCTACTACTTCAAGTGTTTCAGAACGGTGGATGAATAATGCAAATTCACCGCGTGTGACTTCTGCAATAGCACCGAATGACACAGCTGTCTTTCCTTTTGTGATTTCGTTTTTCACTAATGCATCAACGTAATCATCGAAATTAGCGTTAACATCGTCGAACTCGTTAGTCGTGCCAGTTCCGTCTAATTTGTAAGCATTGGCAATGACTTTAGCCATCTCTGCACGCGTAATTTTATCATCCGGCGCGAAAGTTGTTTCGCTTTTACCATTAATGATCTTATCAACATATAGCGCGTTAACCGCTCCAGCCACACGACTGTTTAAATCTGTGAATGCAGATTCAGGAGCATTTTCAACATCAAGATCTAGCGCTTTAGCGATCATAACCGCTGCATCTCCGCGCTTGATACTAGCATCTGTTCCGAATGAGGTTTCTGAAATACCTTCAGCTATTCCATTGTCTACTAAATAGTCAACAGCTTCTGTGTAGTTTTTATTTACATCGTTGAATGCTGCAGAAGCAACTGGTGCAATTGCTGTTGCGACCAATGTAGCGGTTGCTGCTGTTGCAACAAACTTAGAATGATTTTTATAATTTCGAGCCATTAAATGTATTTCCTCCTTATAATGCCATCTTCAAGCTATCTTTCATATGAAAGGTAGTAAAGATGGATACAAACTATATATGCTCCTTATTTTTAAAAGCATATACTTATATTGTAAAGCAAAGTTGGTGTATATCTATAGGGAATTAAAGGGAATAAACTGGATAGAACTTCTGAGACCGCGAATTCGGTGCCTGTCACTCATACAAACATGAAAGTTTAACTAATCATGACAGTCGAAACAAACCCGAAAGTTTGAGTGCCTGTCACCGCAACCAGGCCCTAGCATGGTACAATAAAGAAAAAGGTTCATTCAGTAGAATGATTGAAACAAAACCCTATTCAGTTACGTCTAATAAGTAATCTCTATATAAAAGATAGAAGCGAGTTGACGATATGGATAAACGGAGCAATAGACATCAAAAAGAGAATAAATCGAAGAAATCCTTTTTTGTACTCGCGGCTTCGATAGTTTTGTTGTTTGTCGTATGCCTGGGTACGTATGCACTGCTAAAAGAGAGTAATCGGTCGGAGAAAGAATACACCATACCGGCGTCGTTCGAGAAGAAAATACCTGAGAGTATGGAAATCACAAATATTGATGAAAAACTGGAGAACTGGGAAACAGAGCCTGGCACAGTCACTTATGAAGACACTACTGAAACGGTTGAGAAAGTAGAAGTAGTTGAAATGCCTGTTGCGCCAGAACGTGACATGGCAACAATTATAGCGAATGCGCAATCCCATGTTTATACACTCTATACGGATCTTCAACAAGGTTCAGGGTTCTTGTTTAACACAAAAGGTGACATCGTAACGAATGCCCATGTTGTGAAGGATGCATCGTATGTGACGGTCAAAAATAATCTGGGTCAGGAATTTAATGGACAGGTTATTGGAATCTCTGAAGAGGTGGATATCGCTCTAGTTCGCGTAGAAGAACTAGTTGACAAGAAACCATTGCAAATGGAAATGTCGGAAATGGCAAGTGGAACGGATGTTATCGCTTTGGGCAGTCCAGAGAACATTTCCAATTCATCATCCGAGGGGAAAATTACCGCTACGGGTGTAGACTTTTACGAGGATTATACGTATTTGGATTTATATGAGATGAATGCAACCATTAAACCAGGTTCGAGTGGCGGTCCGCTAGTTGATAAAAATACGGAACGTGTCATCGGTGTGAACTCCATCATTCTGACCGACAACCCTAAAATTGGCTATGCAATTCCTATGTATACTATAGTAGATCAGTTATATGATTGGGCTGCGAACCCGCTAAAAGGCGTTAACTGGGAAGAAAACTTTGAAAACCAAGTGGAAGACGCCCGTTTGGATGATGAAATGATTCGAAACTTCATTGAAAGTTATTATGAGCTCGTCGTCTTTTCATTGAACGATAAAGCGGTCGATTATTACACTTCATATATCCTGCCAGATAGTCAGGCGGCGACGGAAGCGAAGAAACTAATCGATGACAATGTAGTAGAGAATCGTGTATACAGTACGATTGAAACGACAGTTAACAATGTCGAAATTGGAAATACAGAAGCCGTTGTTGATGTAACAGCCTATTTGACGTATCATGACGAGGATAGTGAAGAAGTGTTCAAATTAACCCAAGAAGTTCAGTACACTGTCTTAATCGACGAATTCGGCGATTATCAAATTAAAGAGATTAGCAAGAAGTAAATGAAGTATATATGTTGACATAAAACATAAAGAATCCACTCAACAACGCTCGGCGCTTGGGGATGCCTCCCACAATAAGCGAGGGCAGAAGACCGCTGTCAGTCTTATTGCTTCGGCTACCCCAGTAGGCGCCTTCGCTGGAGATTATAGAGAACCATTCGCTCAACATTTATAGTTAGAACCAATTAAGGTGCATTGGAAAATTTAAACCAGTATTGTATATGAAAACTCATAAACTCATCCAAAGTTATTTTCTTGGTTGAGTTTTTTTGTTCAAATAAAAATCATGAGCAATGAAAGGAACCCCTAAAGCCCTTTTTGTGCGAAAAAGGGCCTTTCGTATAATACGAAAAAATAAAACGGTTTCCAAGGTTCGTTCTAAATAGACCAAATATTGCAAAACGTCTTATAGTGATTTAGTTGCTTCGATGATAGTATAAATAGGAAATGTGTGAAAACTCAACACATCTACTACTATTTTGGGAGGGCCAATAATGACAAGGAATAGAACTAGTAACAGTAAGATAATGACGGGTGCAGTTACCGCTGCACTAGTTGCGACTGCGCTAACGCCAGCAGCATCCGCGGCATTTCATGATTCAACGGGACATTATAAAGAAGCTGTGAGTTATGTCACGTCCAACGGAATAGCAAAAGGGTATACCAATGGGTACTTCGGAACAGCAGATTCGCTTGAACGCGGTGATGCAGCGGTTATGATTGCCAAAGCGCTCGGGCTAGATGTGAAAAACGCACCTGAATCTTCTTTCAAGGACTTGAATAACCGTGTAAAGGGAGCGGTAAATGCGCTTTATAATGCAGGTGTAATACAAGGGAAAAGTGGTACCCAATTTGCGCCAAATGACCAGATTACTCGAGTAGAACTGGCAAAAGTAATTGCAAAAGCATATGGGTTAAAAGGCGGTAATTTAAAAAATGACTTTACCGATGTAAATTCAAATTGGGACCCATTTGTTGATGCATTGTTGAAAAATGGCATTACCAAAGGGAAAAGTTCTAAAGAGTTCGGAGCCAACCAGGATGTCACAAGAGGAGAGTTCGCACTTTTCGTCTATCGCGCGAAGGATTTTGTAGACACTGAGGCTCCTACGCTTAGTTATTCAGGAGAAACAACAATTAATGTAACATACGGCAGTGTATTTAAACTTCCTGTTGTTACCGTGAAAGATAACAAGGATACTAACGTGAAAGTTGTAAAGGTGATTCGAGACAAGGGTGGGGCGGAACTAAGTGTAATAGATACAACAAAACCGGGAACCTACACGATTACGTACAGCGCGAAGGACGCAGCTGGCAATAAAGCAAAAGATCTTGTATTCACTGTCATCGTGAAAGCGTATATCGGAACACCAACAAATGACAAAGGTTTCAATCTATCCATTATGCATTTTAATGATACACACGCACATTTGGATAATGCAGCAAAACGAGTCACTGCAGTTAAAGAAGTACGTGCTGAAAAACCAGACGCTTTACTTCTCGATGCGGGAGATGTTTTCTCGGGGACATTATATTTTAACGAGTTCCAGGGACAAGCCGACGTTGAATTTATGAATTTGATGAAAGTTGATGCGATGACGTTTGGAAATCACGAATTTGATCTGGGTTCATCGGCTGAGGGCCATAAGGCATTGGCTGACTTTATTAAGGCTGCAAAGTTCCCATTTGTATCTTCCAACGTTGATTTTTCAAAAGATGATAAGTTTAATGGCCTATTCAATACGAAGATTTCATCATCCCCCAAAAACGCAAACATTTACACAGGCATTGTCAAAGAGGTTAACGGAGAGAAAGTAGGTATATTCGGTTTAACAACGGAAGATACGAAGGATATTGCGAGTCCGGAAGACATCACATTCTCAAACTATATTGAAGAAGCTAAGAAAATGGTTGCGGAATTTGAAAAAATGGGCATCAACAAAGTGGTTGCCATCACACATATTGGTTTTGACGATAATCCAGCAGTGGACAACGATCAGGAATTGGCGAAAGCGGTTAAAGGAATAGACGTAATTGTCGGTGGTCATAGCCATACAACGTTAAAGGAACCCGTCTTGGCAGGCGATAAAAATGAACCGACGATTATCGTTCAAACGGGTCAATATGCGGATAACTTAGGGACGTTGGATGTTACCTTCAACAAAAAAGGTGTAGTTACGGCACATAACGGAAAGTTAATCAAGATTGCCGATAAAGTCGAGGATCCTGAAGCGGCGGAGATTCTAAAAAAGTATTCTAGTGAAATCGAAGAAATTAAAACTGAACCAACGGGCGCAACAGCGATTCATGCGTTGGAAAATCCACGCTCTGGTGACGATCATACTAAACCAAGTGTACGCAAAAACGAAACGCCTTTAGGGAACGTTATTACGGATGGAATGCTTGCTAAAGCTAAAACCTACAATTCAAAAGTCATTATGGCACTGCAAAATGGCGGTGGAATTCGGACAGCGATTGATGAAGGACCAATTACAGTAGGTGAAGTAATCCAAGTTTTACCGTTCGGAAACACATTGGCAACAATGGAAGTATCGGGTGCTGAATTGAAAGAAGCTTTTGAAACAAGTCTAAGAGTATATCCGAATGAAAATGGTGGATTCCTGCATGTATCAGGCGCTAAAGTGGAATTCGACTCATCAAAACCAACCGGAGAACGTGTCGTTTCAATAAAATATAAAAATGACGACGGAACCTTTACTGAAATACAAGATGCCGAGAAATACTCGATTGCAACGAATGCGTTTACCGCAAAAGGTGGAGATGGATATGACGTCTTCAAAAAAGCGTATGCGGAAGGCCGCGTAACAGATTTAGGGCTATCAGACTGGGAAAACTTCGCTGAACATTTGAAGAGTCTGGGAGATGTGGATCCAAAAATTGAAAAACGCATTGTGGATGTGGCTGGAAATCTACCTCCTCAAGAGCTTCCAGGTAAAGACTTCTCTGGTACTAAAGATAATCCAAAAGTTTACAACGGAAATAGTATCGTCAATGTGACGGATGTTGCTTCATTAGCAAATGCCACAGTGAATGGAAATCTAACATTTATCGGAACGGCAAAAGAGGAGTTGAATTTTGCAAACATCAAGGTAACAGGAGATTTAATCCTTTCAGACCTAGATGGAACAGTTTTCAATTTTGAAGGCATCGAAGTTGAAGGGGAAACGATTTTTTAATAACCAATAGCACGATCATACTACTACTGAAATTCTAATCTGGAGAGGAGAATTCACTACATGAGTAAAGGGAAAAAACCAATAAACACTCTTTTGTCGGTAGGTTTAGTTGCAAGTTTAGTAGTCCCAGCCCTTCCGACAACCGTAACAGCCGCAACGAATGCCGCTGATCTCATCATTTCCGAGTACATTGAAGGCAGTAGTTTAAATAAAGCAATCGAACTCTATAACGGGACAGGTTCTTCAATTGAATTATCCCAATACTCCTTGGAACTTTATAGGAATGGAGCTACAACAGTTGATAAAAAGCTAACACTATCGGGAACTTTGGCTGATGGAGAGACATATGTTATATACCACAACGAAGCAAACGACGACATTAAAGGAAAAGGGGATCTGGCAAACAAAACCCTTATTGACTTTAACGGTGATGATCCTGTTGTTCTAAAAAAAGCAGGTACTATCATCGATTCAATTGGACAGGTAGGTATAAAGAAAGACTTCGCTGAAGACGTAACATTAGTACGAAAAAGTACGATTACATCAGGTGATACAGACATCACCGACGCTTTTGATTCAAAAGACGAGTGGAATCTATTGCCAAAAGATGATTCATCCAACTTGGGAACGCATACAATGGATGGCTCGTCACCAGGAGAACCGGAAACACCTGCTGAAACCGTAACAATCGCTGAAGCACGAGAGACAACATTGGGTGAAAAGGTGACGATAAAAGGCGTGGTAACAGCAACTTTGAATAACTCCATTTCTATTCAAGATGCAACAGGCGGTATCGCTGTACGCCCAACCAGTCTTGACGTAAAAGTGGGTGATGAAGTCACATTGTCAGGTACTTTAGCTGACTATCGCGGGTTGCTCCAATTGGATAGTGCAACAATTGTCAAAAAGTCCTCAAATGTTGGCGCACCAACACCTAAAGAAATAACGGGTGCTGGCGTGTCTGAAGAAAACGAATCACAGCTCGTCGTTGCAAAGAAACTTAAAATTATAAGTTTGCAAGAGGGAAGTACAAATTATACTGCGACCGATGGAACGACAGAATTTCTTATTCGGGATGAAAACGATTCATTAGGTCTAGAAGTAGGCTATAAATACGACTCAGTAACAGGCATTATCCAACAATTCGATGATGATTATCAGATTATTCCGCGTTCAGTGGAAGACATCGTTGTAGATGGTTCTATCTTGCAACCTGTTTCTGCAAATCCGGGCAGTGGAACATTCATAGGCGGTACAACAGTTACACTGACAACTGGAACAGCTGATGCTGAAATCCTTTACACATTGGATGGAACAGATCCAACAGAAAACGGAACAGTATATGCGACACCACTTGAAATCACCAAAGATACAACACTTAAAGCAGTCGTGAAAACAAAGGATGGCAGTGTAAGTGTTGTGAAAACATATGACTATACAATTACAGATAGTCTTGAGATCCATGATATTCAAGGCGAAGGTCATAGCTCTTCATTTGAAGGTCAAACAGTCGAAGGAATCGAAGGAATTGTCACCTATACATTCACATTAAGTGGTTCAACGTATTACCATATTCAAACACCGGATAGTTTGAAAGATGACAACCTGAATACATCGGAAGGAATTCTACTTTACAGTGGCAAAAAGGATTGGCCGATTCAAGTGGGTGATTTAGTTGCTGTCACAGGTAAAGTAAGTGAATACGCAATTGATGGCTATGACGATCGTCAACTAACAGACATGAAAACGACGCAAATAAATGTCCGTGACGATCAAGGTGGAAATGTAGTCGTTCTAAAAGAAAACGTCGAATTACCGAAGCCGATTAGCATTGATGAAGATAATTTAACAGCCGAATATATTGATAGTGATAACTTGAACGTTTTCAATCCTAAAAAAGACGCTATTGATTTCTGGGAGAGCTTGGAAGGTATGCGTGTACAAGTCGGTAATACAAAGGCTGTATCCCCGCAAGAACACGGAGATCTTGTAACTGTACTTGAGGATGCACCAACAAATACGTTACAAGGCGGTCTATTGTTAGAGGAAGACAATCAAAATGCGAACCGAATCCAATTCAGGTTGGAGCCAAACGGTCCTGCCCGTGATTTTGAAGTTGCGACAGGTGATAAATTCGAAGGCCCAATCACAGGAGTAGTCGGTTATTCATTCCAAAACTATAAAATTTACACCTCCTTGGATGATATGAAAGCAGCTCATTCAAAAGGAGAAGCGAAACCAGAAAAAACGACAATTGTTAAAGATGAAGATAAGTTGACAATTGCATCGTATAACTTGGAAAACTTCTCAAATAACAAGAAGTCAACAACGGATGATAAAGCACAGAAATTGGCCCGTGCTTTTGCAAATGACATGAATAATCCGGACATTATTGGTGTGACGGAAGTACAGGATAATAACGGTCAAGACGAAGGCGAATCGGCAGCAAATGAAAGTTATGAAAGACTCATCGCTGAAATCGTTAAAGCAGGCGGAGTGAAGTATGAGTATGCCAATATCGATCCAGTAAACAATCAGGATGGCGGAGCACCTAATGCGAATATCCGTGTCGGATTCCTTTATAATCCTGATCGGGTATCACTGACTGAGGGAATTGAGCACGGAAATGCAACGAAGGCAGTCGGCTATAAAGACGATAAACTAACACTTAATCCAGGTCGTATCGATCCGGAAAATATAGCATTCGAAAGCAGCCGTAAACCATTGGCAGCACAGTTCGACTTCCAAGGTGAAAGTGTAATCGTTATTGCGAACCATTGGAATTCCAAAAACGGAGATACACCTTTGTTCGGTTCAAAACAGCCGCCGGTCAATGGCAGCGAGGCACAGCGTAAAGAAATTGCCAAAATCGTGTATAACTTTGTAGACGACATTAAAGATGAAAATCCATACGCAAATGTTGTTTCCCTTGGAGACTTTAATGACTTCCAATTTTCAGATGCCATCAAGATTCACGAGGGTGAACTAATGACAGATATGATCAATAAAGTCGAAATACCTGATCGTTACACATACGTGTTCCAAGGTAATTCACAAGTACTCGATCACGTCATCGTTTCAAACAATTTGGTCAATCAAACAGAAATTGACATTCTACACATCAATGCAGACTTTACAGACATGGCAGGTCGTGCGAGTGACCACGACCCAGTACTTGTGCAAGTGGACCTCACAAATGAGGATGTTGTTGCACCAATGGAAGCTGAAAAGACGTACAACCTTACTAATATGAAAACGAAGAAATTAACAATCAACAAACCAAGCGTGTCCATTACACTTGACGATGCATCTGATATTACGGAAGGAATCTTATTCACAGGATCCTATGCAGAGTTCCTCGGTACAGGGTTTGCGAAAACAAAGGTGACGATTAAACCAACAGAAGACGGGGCTATCGTTGATTTCAAAGGCGCAGAGGCAATGAAGGTTATAATCGATGGATCGAACGTTAAAGAAGTAAGAGGTGCTGAAAACATTAAAAACATCGAGTTTGTTAATGGTGCAAAAGCTGAAGATATCAAGTTTTATAATTCGAAAGGGGAGCCCATTGGGGTTCCTCCTTTCTCTAAAGAGAATAAAACACCTGTTGTTTCAAAGGAAATTACCAATAAGACAGTGAAAGCTGGTGAAACACTTTCCATTCTTCTTACTGACCATTTCACAGACCCGGATGGCGATGAACTGACGTTTACAGCGACAAAAGGTACTGTAAATGAAGACACGGCTACGCTAGCAATCACGTTAGAAGAAGGTAGTCATGTCGTTGGTGTAACTGCGTCGGATGGTGAAAAAAGGGTCACAACACAATTTAGTGTAACTGTTACATCCGGTGAAGTACCTACTAATGAGTATTACAAAGATGCAATCGGCAAAGAAGGGCAAGAACTTAAAAACGCACTTCATTCAATCATTAGTGAGCAAACTGTCCTATCCTATAGTCAAGTATGGGAAGCCCTTCGCGAAACAGATGAAGATCCAAACAATGTAAACAATGTAACCTTATTATATTCAGGTGAATCACGTTCTAAGAATCGCAATGGTGGAGCTGTAGGCGATTGGAACCGAGAACATGTCTGGGCAAAATCGCACGGAGATTTCGGAACGAGCAAAGGTCCAGGAACAGATATTCACCACCTGCGTCCCACAGATGTCCAAGTAAATAGTTCAAGAGGAAATCTAGATTTCGATAATGGAGGTAGTTCAGTAAAGGGTTGTGATGATTGCAAACGATCATCCGATTCATGGGAGCCACCCAATCGTGTGAAAGGCGATGTAGCAAGAATGCTTTTCTACATGGCAACACGCTATGAAAAAGGGGATCGAGTTGACTTGGAGTTAAATGAGAAACTCAATAATGGCAAGAATCCGTACCATGGGAAACTTTCGGTGCTACTTGAGTGGCACAAACAGGACCCAGTTGATGAAATCGAACAGAAACGAAACGATATGATTCAAAAATGGCAGCATAATCGCAATCCATTTATCGATCATCCAGAATGGGTGAAACTTATTTGGGGACAAACGAATTTTTCGAGTTTCGAAATAGCCTCTTAATAAAAAGGCTGCATTATAAATAAATTCAATTGCCTCAGGGAGTTACACATCAAACGACTAGCTTGATAGTATCTCTCTTTTAATACTACAAGAGAGGAAAATTATTACTGTGTCAATTTGTTAATTATATTATTCCCTAGGTGACTGATTCGTTTAACTATATAAAACATTCTTATATACAGTCTATTAATCTGATGCTAAAATAGAATTGTTGCGCAATTTCAACAAATACAAACTATTTGTAAGGGGGAAATGTCAATTGAAGAAAAGAAGATTTACTAAGTTTTTCAGTAGTATGCTCGCTTTTGTAATGGTTCTTTCATTGCTTGCACCGTTCTCAGTTTCAGCGAACACAGTGCAGGACAAACCATTCAAGAAGAGCGAACAAACTGAAAGCACAATGCAATTGAAAGCAGCAGTCGCTGAACAATTGAACGTGCTGGATGGTGGTTCTAAACTCCACAAAGACCTACAAGGATTATCGGGGAATGAACAAGTGGATGTAATTATTCACTTATCCGAGAAGTCGGTGGCGCTTGAACAGGGTATTAAGAACTTAGCAGGAAAAACAATGACTACATCTCAAATGGCTAAAGTCAAAAAGAATGTAAATGCACAACAAGCAGTAGTAAATAAAGAAATGATGTCAAAAAATATTTCGTTTGAAAAAGGTTTCTCTTTTGATACCGTTTTAAACGGCTTTGCTGCAAAAGTAAAAGCAGGGGACCTTGAAAAACTTCTTGATGTTGAGGGAGTTACATTGGTCGAACCTGATGCAACTGTGTACGCAATGCAAGATTCAAAAGCAACGGTTTCATCTGAACTCATCAAAGATGATGAATTAGAAGCTGCTATGAATACGAGTATTTCATTCCTAGGAATTGAAGAGTTATGGAAAGAAGGCTACGAAGGACAAGGCATCAAAGTAGCCGTCCTTGACACAGGGATCGATGCACAACACCCGGAATTCCAAGGAATATACAAAGGCGGCAAAAACTTCGTACCGCATGAAGGATCAGATTATGCACGACCGCGCGCAGATGACGATGCATCTGAGACATCTCCAAAAGATCGTCCGGCTAATCGCCCAGAATTCAACGATAGAGGAAGCGCATTTTACACATCTCACGGTACTCACGTAGCTGGGACAATCGCAGCAATCGGTGCCAATGAATACGGTATTAAAGGGATTGCACCAAAAGTGGACCTATACGCATACCGCGTACTTGGCGCTTACGGCAGCGGAGCGACTTCCGGCATCATCGCGGCAATCGACGCAGCTGTAGAAGAAGACATCGACGTTATCAACCTTTCACTAGGTGGAGGATCGAACACAGAAACGGATGGCGGCTCATTTGCCATCAATAATGCAATGATGGCAGGCACAATTTCCGTTATCGCAACAGGTAACTCAGGTCCAAACCGCGGCACGATGGGGACACCATCGACAGCACGACTTGGAATCGCAGTCGGTAACACAACAAATCCTGAAACAATGCACAATGGAAAAGCGAGCATCACAGTAGGTGACTACACACTTTCCAAACAACTTAACCTTATGGGCACGACGTTCGGTGAAAAGTTGGCAACACAACTCGATGGTGAGTTTGAAGTCGTAGCAGTTCCCGGAAACGGAGCAGCAACGGACTACAATGATATCGACGTCAAAGGGAAAGTCGCATTAATTTCACGTGGCGAAATCGCTTTTGTGGATAAAATCGCAGCGGCCAAAGAAAATGGCGCAATCGCTGCAATCATCCACAACTTCGCAGGCGGTACCAATGCACCTGCAGAATCAGGTACATTCCTGGGTGACTCATTTGAATTCATCCCGACATTCGATATGTCGGTAACAGATGGTGATGCCATCCGTGCAGCACTACAAAAAGGGGCAGGCACAATCACATTTGGTGAATTCGCTTCATCAGCAACAACAGGTGATGAGGTCAATGATTCAAGTTCACGTGGTCCATCCACGCCGAACTTCGACATCAAACCGGATGTAAGCGCACCCGGAACGAATATCATGTCTACAATTCCACAATATGGCGCGGATTTCCCGGATGCAATATACGACCAATCGTATGATCGTAAAACGGGAACTTCCATGGCAACACCGCATATCGCAGCAATCGCAGCACTTGTCAAACAAGCAAATCCAACATGGAATGCATTCGACGTCAAAGTCGCGCTTTCCAACACAGCAAAAATTCTAGACACGACTAAATACGACGTCATGTCGCAAGGAGCAGGACGCGTAGATGCGCATGCAGCAGCACATGCAGGCGTACTTGCATACGGCGTTGACACAGCAAACAATGATGGAGCAGTAGTGGAAAACCTAAAGGGGACAGTCACTTTCGGCCCTCAATCACTTGAAGAAGATCTAACTGTTACAAAACAAATTCTTGTAAAAGATTTGAAAGGTGAAGGCGGAGATTACGACGTATCCGTTGACGTAACGAAAGCATTCGGCGACGCGGAACTGACGATAGACAAACCTTCTTTCACATTAGCAGGCGAACAAATGCTGAATGTAACATTAACAGCTTCAAAAAACCTGGATGTAAAACCGGGCGACGAAATCCTTGGCTACATCCACATTAAAGGCGGCGACAAAGACCTTTCATTACCATTTGCGGCAGACTTCGGTGGAGCGGCAGCAGCAGCATTAAAAGACTTCGCAATTACGGAAACAGATCTTTCATTCAACGGAGACGGTGTGAAAGACTCGGCAGTTCTTTCCTTTACATTAACAGGAGATGTAACAACAAATTACATTGAACTATGGGATATCATGAATCCGACAGGCGGAAAATTTGCAGACGGGTATATAGGTTACCTTCATGCGGGGCAGGCACTTGCTGCTGGATCCTATAATCTTAATGTCGCTGGAAAATACTACCCATGGAGTGGCGAGCCACAAAATACGATTCCTGATGGACTTTATACAATTGACTTTTTAGGAATGACAGTATCCGGAAACCCAGAAGCAGTTAGTGACTACGTCGGTCCAGTTATTGTAAAATCCACTGCAGGTACAATAGAAGGAACTATTTCCGGCAAACAAGCAACAGGGAAAATCATCGATAAATATATTGACTATCAAGCGGAGCTAGTGAATTACGGACTTGGTTTTGATGTTAATACAAAATTGAAAGCGACATACGAAATTATTTCTGGTGAACAAGTGAAATCAACTGGTGATGTAAAACTTGAGCAAGACGGATCATTCTCTTTTGAAACAGGTACACTTGCAAAAGATGATCAGCTCAAAGTGAAATACATCGACGCTGCTGGAAATGCCGCAGAGCAGATTTTGACTAAAGTTACACTTTCAGTTGATCAAGAAACGGTCTCCATCGAAAAAGGTAAAACAGCATCAGTAAAAGTAACTGAAACAACAACGATTGAAGATAAGTCAACAGAAGTCGATGTAACATCAGAAGCAAAATATGCTGTTGAAGACGCGGCAATCGTATCAGTAGAAAAAGGTTTAATCACTGCAAAAGCAAAAGGTGAAACAACAATCACGATTACGCATGGAGATAAGACAGTAATTGTGAATGTTACTGTAACGGATCCTGTGGAAGCACCAAAAGCTGAAGTTACACTTTCAGTTGACCAAAAAACGGTCTCCATCGAAAAAGGTAAAACAGCATCAGTAAAAGTAACTGAAACAACAACGATTGAAGATAAATCTACAGAAGCAGACGTAACAGCAGATGCAACATACGCTGTTGAAGATGCGGCAATTGTATCAGTAGAAAAAGGCGT
>NZ_UXAV01000027.1:0-10710 GCF_900609045.1 Filibacter tadaridae | reverse complement strand
CTGTTGAAGATGCGGCAATTGTATCAGTAGAAAAAGGCGTTATCACTGCAAAAGCAAAAGGTGAAACAACAATCACGATTACACATGGAGATAATACAGTAAATGTAAACGTTACTGTAACGAGCCCTGTGATAGTAGATCCAGGCCCGGTAAACCCACCGGTAGAACCAAAACCTGAAGATCCGAAACCAATAACACCACCTGTATTCTCGGATATCACAAACGTTTTCGCTAAAGATGAAATCAACAAACTTGCAGCGAAAGGGATTATCCAAGGGAAATCAGATACAAACTTTGCACCAAATGCACAAATCACACGTGCCGAGTTTGCGGTATTGCTTGCGCGTTCACTAGAACTTCCAACGAAAAAGTATGAAGGAACATTTAGTGACGTAAACACAAGCAAGAAATGGGCATACGCAGCAGTTGAGGCAGCTGCAAAAGCTGGTATTGTTAATGGAACAGCGGATGGGAAGTTCAATCCGGACGCTCCAATCAAGCGCGAAGAAATCGCAGCAATGGTTATTAGAGCGCTAGAATATCAAGACAAATCAAAATTAGAGAACCTTGATACACCTGCCAACTTTAAAGACCACGGTCACATTGGTGCATTTGCAATTGACTCCGTCTACAAAGCAACAGCACTTGGTGTCATCAAAGGTAACGAAGGCAATTTCAATCCTAAAAACAATGCAACACGTGCAGAAGCAGCAGTTATGCTTTACCGCGCATTGGATACACTTGAATTGCTGAAATAATGTAAAGGAAAAGAGCCGACTCATGTCGGCTCTTTTTTGTGCGTGAAAGTATGATCGCGCGCGGCGAGGGAATGAGCGCAAAGCGAAGGAATATGATCGCGCGCGGCGAGGGAATGAGCGCAAAGCATGGAAATATGATCGCGCGCGGCGAAGGAATGAGCGCAAAGCATGGAAATATGATCGCGCGCGGCGAGGGAATGAGCGCAAAGCGGAGGAATATGATCGCGCACGGCGAAGGAATGAGCGCCCAGCAAAAATATGGTAACAAAAGCCCCCATCAACCGTCTAATCTAGTAGACTAAAACTATAAACATAAAGGCGGGAAGACATGCTAAAGAAATCAATAGGAATAGGGCTACTAGCCTTCGCAATTATCCTTTCCGGCTGTGGGTCCACAGAAGAGTCGAAACCAAAACCACAACCCGAATCACCAAAAACAATCACAAGTTCAGACGGCAGTGAGTGGGAAGTACTGAAAACCGTTGAAGGCAGGGACATCATTGCGGAACTGGAACAAACGACAGAAGAAACGCGAATACGTGATGAAAAAGCCACCAAGGTTGTTAATCAAGAGGACTATAAAAATGGATTGTTTGGCAAACCATCGCCTGATCTAGCCGAAGAAATGACCGTCCAAGGAATCGAAGGAATGGTAGTTATCGATGCCTTCAATGAAGTCTATGGTGGGTATGAAGGAACCGCAAATGCGGGGGTCACTTTTTTCGAATGGAAAAGCGGTGGTGCAAAACAATCCGGCATTTGGATTGGTATTAAAAATCCTGATGAAAAACTCAACAAATTGGTTAGCACTCTGCAAGAACAAGTGGACAACGGTGAAATCCTAGCGAAGTACATTTACTTTTATCATGCACCCCATACAGAAAAAGAAATTAATACATTAACATCCACGGTTTTCAGTTCGTTGGATAGGGTACGTAGATTACACGAAAAACCGGACAGCGTTTCAGCAAGTGTGTCTGTAGATACAATCACCGAGGACATCGAAATCGGGCATGATTTCATAACCGAGGACCAAAAAGATATTCTTCGAAAAGAGTTTTCGGATTATAAAATAGTGTTCGAACAGGAAGGGAAACTTGTTCCAACTGGCGATGAACCCGACATAACATACCCATCCGATAAAACGACAACAACGCCTTCAACGAAGGGTTCATACGTTGTAAATGTCACTGACAAAGGCATGACGGTTGTCAGCGCAAAGGCGAGGAATTATAGCGGGACTGGCGGTAAGGAAGAACATTTCAGTGCAATAAGTGTTGCCTATCCAGACGCCGATAAAAAACTAAAAGTTGGCCAAAGAGTCGTCGTCGAATACACTGGCAGTATATCATTATCCTATCCTGGACAAGGTAGAGCAAAATTCGTGGAAGTCCTACCGGAATACAAGCCTAAGAATGCAAACCTTTCAGAATCACAAGTTGTCAAAAAGGCAGTGGAAATAGCCGATGAAAAATCCACATGGGTACCTGCAATCCGGTCCATTCAATATGATGAACCATCAAAGGTGTGGAAACTATCTATTCGACAAGGCGAAGAGACTTATGAACTTGAGATTGATGATGTAATCAAATGATACTGGGTTACTAGTGCACAATCCGGTGCCTGTCACTCAAACAAACAAACACGAAAGTTAAAACTAACATGAAAGTTTGAGTGACTGTAACCATATAAAAGTGTTTCCTTAGTCCAAACCTTCCAAAAGTCTGTAAATTATAGTAGTATTGGTACATGGAGGGATTGTCTTGAAGAAAATAAGTGCTCTATTGTTATCGGCAGTATTAATCGTAATGGGGAGTGTAGGTTCAGCTAAAGCAGCTGGCTTCTCGGATGTGAATGCTAGTCATCCGTTTTATGAACATATGACCTATTTATTTAATGAAGGAATTATCCAAGGTTTTGAGAATAATCGTTTTGCACCGGACAGGCAAGTAACGCGTGGTGATGCGGCATTGATGATTGCCAGAACGCTTGATTTGCGGACAGCAAAGCGTGACACAAGTTTTTCTGATGTAACGAAACAAAGTGCTGCATCGGGAGCTATTCAATCAGCAAGTGAATTGGGAATTATTAACGGATATACGGATGGTACATTCCGTCCGGATGAACGCGTTAATCGTTCACAAATGGCGAGTCTATTGGCACGGGCATTTAAACTTGTGGACGAGGAAGCGCTTCTATTTAACGATGTGCCTGTTAGCGCTGATGCCTATTCAGATATTCGAAAAGTAATTGCTTTTGGTGTGACAGAAGGGTATTCGGACGGGACTTTTCGTCCTACAACTTCATTAACACGTGCTCAGTTCTCTGCATTTTTAGCGAGGGCAACAAACGATACGTTTCGGTTGAAAGTATTTGCGTGTGGCTATAACCCGGAAAGTCGCGTAAACCCGGATTCGCAAACTATGAATTGTTTACTAACAAAAGCTGCGCGACAATCAGAAGCTCAGATTCCACCTGAAATTTTAAAATCAGTAGCGTCTATAGAAAGTAACTGGAAACAATTCGACGAAAATGGCAAGCCAGTTATAAGTGCTGACAATGGAATTGGCTTAATGCAAATAACTGATACGTATGGTTTTGACGTGGAACGGTTAAAATACGATGTGGCTTATAATATCGAGGCGGGAATTGAGTTTCTCGTTAAAAACTTCAAACGAAGTGATTTACCTAAATTCGTCAATCACAATCCAGCTTATCTTGAACATTGGTATTTTGCAGTTATGGCATACAATGGAACGAAACCATTGAATAGCCCTTTCTACAAAGCAACCGGTAAGCCGAATCCAACAGCCTATCAGGAAAAAGTTTACCGAAAGCTAAGTAAGGCGGGCTTGCAACAAACGAATATCAAAGCAATCAATATGTCAGTAGACGATTTTCATTACAATGTAGACTCAGATAAAAATATACAATTCAAGAAAAAAGTGTTCAACCTTTCGGAAAACGCAACAACGTCAACAGGTTTAGTAAAAGCCGGTGACAAGGTTACGTATGCCGGTTCAGGAATGCGAACAGAACCCAATACAGGGTCAGAGCTTAAACCGACCTCATCAGTAGATAAATTCACAATTATCGGTGAACCAGTATATGATACCCAGGCTAATTCGACGAACCAATTTGTATGGTATCCAGTTCGAACAGTTACAAATGGTAAAAAACAATCCGGCTTCATCGCATCACCTTACATTCGCTAAATGGTGTCTGTCACTTATCCAAACACGAAATTTTGAGTGACTGTTACCGTATTCACACACCCGGTGTCCAGTTACTGACACAATTTGCGCTCTTTCAATTGTGACAGCAACTGGCACCGTATTTACTATGCACTTATTGGAGGCACTCGATGAAAAATAGTAAACCTATACTTATGGCTTTTGCAGCATTTTTTTACATACTAGTCCTGAACACGGGAACAGCGCAAGCAGCTACTTATAAAGATGTGACTTATGAGTACTGGGCATATGAAGATATTCAATTCATTTCAAAGCACGGGGTGATAAAAGGATTTTCGGATGGAGAATTTAAGCCCGGATTGGGTATAAGTCGAAAAAATGCTGCGGTTATGATGACGCGCGCATTGGATCTTGATGAATTCAAGAAAACGCCAGTCAAACTACTCGATATGAAACCGACTTCCCCGAATTACAAAGAAGTGATGATTGCACTTGAAAAGGACTGGTTGTCGCGGGAAGATGGTAAATTCAATCCGAACAGTCCTTTAACGCGTGATGAAATGTCGAAGATGCTTGCAACGGCATATGCCTATGAAGGTAGAGGACGTTCGTTATTTACGGATGTGCCGGCGGATGGTGCTTACTACCCGTATATCGATGCAATTGCTTTTTATGACATCACAACAGGTTATACCGACAAAACGTTTCGTCCCAAGGAAATAGTGACTCGTGCACAATTTAGCGCATTTCTTTCTCGTGTCTATCAAAAACCGATTGCCTATGAGGTGAAAAGTGACAGTCATACGGTCGCGGTCGTTCCGTCGGTAGAGGATGCATTGGATGTAGTGGCAAATTACGAAGACGGTACAATCCACCCACAAAGCAATAAATTCGTGGAATATGCGCAAACGATCGCGACTGCGGATAAAACAAATTTAAATAGTGGGGTACTTATCTACAATGATGTGAATGAAAAGAAACCATTCACGCCGGCCTTTTTCAATCCGTATTTGAGCTACCGTGCCGAAGATGGAACGATGCGGGATATGTTTGATACATTTATCATTCTTGGACTCCGTTATAATAACAATGCCAATCAGTTTACGGATACTCCGTTAAACCATGCGAACTATGTGGATTGGGAAAAGTATGTGAACAGGACATTTTCAACTGAAGGTGTATTGCAAAACTTAAATACTTCGGCAAGGACAAATAACCGGAAAGTGGATGTCTATGTAGCGATACCTTATCCGAAGAAAAAGGAACCCATTATCACTTTGGATGGGGACGAACTAGCAAATACAGTTTATTCACGTTATGACTTGGCGAAATGGTACATCACGGAAGTTCTTAACAAGTTCGATAAAGCCGATTATGCCAATTTGAATCTTAAAGGATTTTATTGGTTGAGTGAAACGGTAAGAACGGATGAAGATGGATTACTTATTTCATCGATTTCAGGTTTATTGAAAGGCCAGGACAAGTTTTTCATCTATTCACCGCATGCAACGTCAACAAACTTCTACAAATGGAAGGATTACGGATTTGACGCTGCCTTTTTACAACCGAACGCGTTTCGTACATCTGTACCAGGTAAGGCGGAGCGTCTTCATCGTGCATTTTTGAACGCTCAAATTTATGGGACGGGCATCACGATGGAAATTGATTCGTATGGAATGGGCCATGTAGAAGAAGGGCGAGGCGTTGATGAGTTTACTCTTTATATGGATTTCGCAAAACGCTACGGTCTGGATGAAAAAGGGATGATGTTCTACCAAGCGACCAATATGGTGGAAAGAATGGCAACAATCGATCATCCAGTTTATAAGCAATGGTATGAACAATTGACATCAACTTTTTTTAACAAAAAGTAATTGCAGAAAGGTTTAGCGTTTAGATGCTAAACCTTTTTCTGCGGATTGAATAGATTTCGCCGGATTCAATAGACAGCAAATGCCAAAGAGAATGTAAAGTATCACTTTGGCATTACTTAAAATCCGGAACGATAAATAGCTCAGTTTAGTGTGATTGCTGACTCTGAAATTCCTATTATTGACACACCAAGCATTATAAAGAGAACTCCTACAACTTTCCAAAACGTAAGGGGTTCACCAAATATAAAGTACGCTCCAAAAAGAGTAATGACATAAGCAAATGATTGCAACGGATAAGCGACACTAAGTTGGACTTTGGTTAAGATGAAGAGCCAAATGACGGTGGCCACTCCGTACATGATAAGACCGGTAAATATATACGGAGAGAATAACACCTTGAGGATATCAAAAACAGAACCAAAGTCATGTTCTTTCTTCGTCATTCCGAATTTCCATAAAAACTGACCCGCAACAAGAATCGCGGTATTGAGTAAAATTAAAAGTAAATAAGTTGGATTCATTTTCCAGACCCTCTTTTTGATTCCTGAAGCTGATTGTCTAGGAATCCTATTTCTTGAACAAGTTGTTTAATTAGTTTTTCATGACGGGATAAAAGTACTGTTTGATAGGTTAAAACGATTAAAATAACGAGAAATGCGAACATGAAAACAAGTGAGGGCATATAGGATATCCCGATTTTGGTTGAAACATCGTTTAAAAAAGGGAGACTTAGCGATAAAAATAGCCCGGCAATCGCAAAAATTATCCAAATAAATGCGTACTTGTCGTGTAATTTATTTTTTGCAGTCAAGTATACAACTTGAATTAGAAACAGCAATGCAGCGGCAAATGTAATCCATTGTATCGTTGAATTCAATTGAAAGGCTCCTGTCTATAGATAAGATCGGATAAGTGAGAAGAAGGTTACTTTGATCATATAGTAGATCCCTTTGGATTTACTTATACTCGAAACACCGCCTTGACGGTCGTTCATTTCTGCTTTTACTTCCTTAATCCGGAACTTTTTTCTTGCAAGTTTTACAAGAACTTCAACCTCGGGATAATCCACGGGATAGTCTTGGGCAAATAGTTGAATAACCTTCCGATTCACAATGCGATAGCCGGAAGTTGGGTCTTTCACTTCAATTCGCGCAATGACTTTCAATAAATAATAAAAATAGTAAATCCCGATCCTTCGAGTTAAAGTACCTTTGTAAGCGGTCGTTTCGAGAAAACGAGATCCGATTACCATGTCGAAATCCCCGTCTTGAATAGCTTCCAGGAGGTTAGTAACTTCACTCGGATTGTGTTGGCCATCTGCATCCAGCTGTACAGCATAGTCATAGCCCATACGCCATGCGTATTGATAGCCAGTTTGCATGGCTCCTCCAATCCCGAGATTGACTGGAAGGGAAATATGGTTTATGTTGTTTTCCTTTAAAATACGAAAGGTACTATCTATCGAACCGTCATTAATTACTATATAATCAAATGGAGTGAACGACTGAATAAGCCGAACGGTATTTAGAATGGTTGCTTCTTCGTTAAAAGCTGGGATGATTATTAAAACAGGTGATGTCATAAGCTACTCCTTGCATTATTTTACTTTTGGAAAGGTGACTTGAATGAACAGAAAATCAGGATTTGTTTATAGTATTGTTTTTATCTTTTCGCTACTAGTATTGTTCCTCTATTTAACAAAGGTTACTATGCCCTTTATGAATGTTACACCTGACGGCTTACTTTATTATAATATGGCTGAGAACTTATTGAAAGGTAATGGATTAATCAATCAAGTTCGTATAGAGGGGATTATTGTACCACCACTTTTCGCTGTTATCCTTGCACCATTTGCATTTCTATTTGACTCGGAGGCACCTTTCTTCATTTTCCAGTATGTGCTATACGGGCTTAATGCAGTCTTTACAGCATTTATGGCCAAGAAATTTTTTAATTCCTATTTCGTGGCTCTTGTAGTCGGCCTTTTATATGGCATTCAACCTGTGCTGTTTAGAAATGGTCCGCAGTATTTATTGACAGAGACTATTTTCATTACGTTGATATTGATATCCGTTCTATTGTTGAAAAAGTGGATTGACTCAGGCGGAGCCATCAAGAATGCTGGATGGCTGATCACATTTATAAGCCTGACATTGCTGTTTCGACCACATCTTCTGTTCATGTTCGTTTTAATAGGGATGCTTGTCCTCTTTTTTGCGATAAAAGACAAGAAAAAGTTGGTGATCATCGTATTTGCGACTATCCCAATTGTCGTATTGTCTATAAACGGGCTTTACAACAAAAGCCTACATGGTGAATTCGTTACGTTGGAAAATTATAGTGGTCAAAATATGTACATCGCGAATAATCCCGAGTCAAAAGTAGCTTTTTACGCGACGACTATTCAAGATCAGTTTGTAGAGCCCTATTATTTCACGCTTACCGATAAAACATTATCCGAAAAAAGTACGCTGTTAAAGAAACGGGCATTGAACTATATAGTAGATGAGCCCGTCGACACATTAAAACGTACAGTCGGGAAAATGATGCTCTTCTTTAAACCGCTTGATAAGATTGACCTGCTATCTATTTTGTTGAGCATGACTGGACTTGTGGCAGCAATCTTGTTTGACAAAAAGCGTAGAGTACTTCATATTTCCATGCTTATCTATATGATCGGTTTTACATCGTTGACTGCCCTTGGCTTACTTATTGGTGGACAACGATACCGTGCACCACTTACGCCAGTGTATCTTATTTATAGTGGATACCTAGTCATTTCAGTGAAAACATTATTTTTTCATCAGAAAAAGTGAATCATTTTACGTTTCTTTTCGTCTATTTAGCGACTGTGAAAAATTAACGCCAAAAAGCCATGGTTCCTGTGGTATACTGTATCCTTGAATCGACAAAAGAAAGGGTTTATCGAATGAATCTGACATCTAGACTTAAAGAAATAACTGTTCCACTTATAGGTGCAGCTTTGTTACTTCTGACATTGCTCATCCCGTCAGCAAGTGTCGCCTACATGACGACAGCTATTTTAGCGTTGGCTGCACTCATTAAGCCAAAACAATCGATTTTATTTTTACTTATTTACTTTCCACTCCGTTCATTTTTAATCGAAATAAGTCCTGAACTTAAACTAGTCGGGGACATCGTCATTATCTTTGCATTTCTTCGTGTCATTTGGGACTCGCGCAAAGACGTGAAAGCAATCTTCCATTTCGAAGTGTATGAGTGGGCTTTCATTGGTTTCTTGGGTATAGGAATTATTTCTGCCTTACTAACCGGCGTTGGACTAATGCCAATCATTTTCCAAATACGTGCATTTGTTATTACGTTCCTACTTCTTTACATTGTAAAAAGACTTGCTATCACCAAGCGCGACATTATGAATTTCCTCATACTAACGCTTGCTGTAACGATAATTCTTATTGTACAAGGACTTGTAGAGAAACTATCCATGCGTTCAGAACTTATGCCTGAAAAGTGGGTCAATCGTTCACTTTCGCCAAATAACAAAAGCCGGATTTATGGCCTTATTAATAATCCGAACGTGTTAGCGGTCTATTTAACAATATCGGGATTACTAACGTATTACTTGAAGACACTACTTCCGAAAAATAAAATGCAATGGGTACTAAACATTGTACTTATTGTCCTTGCGGGTACATGGATTTTAACATTCAGCCGAGGAACATGGATTGCTTTAGTAATTGGACTTGCTGTTTACTTCCTTCTTACACGCAACTGGAAATTCATTGTGAAAACGGGAATCGCTGTTGCACTCGGGTTTATTTTAGTAGCAACACCTGTCACATATGCTACACAGTGGATTAGCAGCAACACGGAAATTGGTAATTTTGAACGTACGGGACCTGCAGAAGATGAAGGTGGTTTCGCTGTCGAAAAGACACGTATTACTGAAACCTTCAACGCAAGCACGTTCGACAAAAGTAAAACATCGGGACGTCTTTTCATCGTTAGTAAAGGCTTCGAAGTGTTTAAAGATCATCTAGTTATCGGGACAGGTTTCGCGACATTTGGAGATTCAGCTTCAAAAACATACTCGTCTCCCATCTATAAAGACTATGATATTGACGTTGATATTTACTCCGATAACCAATACATCCAAATCATTGCACAGACCGGCTTCTTTGGAGTCCTCCTGTTCGCAGTCTTCCTGCTAGGGATGCTTTCGCTATTCTGGAAAAAACGCAAAGAATCCAAGATGGCTATTCCAATGCTTGCTGCTTTAATAGGTATATTCTGGTGCGGTCTTATCTACAATATATGGGAAGACAAGACATTCACCATGTACTACTATATTTTGTTAGCCGCGTTCATCTCCATTTCAGGACGCAAAACAGATCTTCCTGAGTAAAAATTGCTAATAAGGTTGTCCTCTAAGTCGACAGTAATCGACTTAAGGGACAATCTTTTTTTGTGCAATAAAACACGTCTGTTGAACGGGAATGTCAGGAAATCGAATTATGATGAACAAATGATTCTATATAATCTCCAGCGAAGGCGCCTCATAGGGGTAACCGAAGCAATAAGACTGACAGCGGTCTTCGAGGCCACTGAAAAACTAACCTTTCAGGGAACAGTTCGATTATTAGACAAAAAAAAGCGACTAATTTCCATCCATTTTGGAAATTAGTCACCTTTCCTACTTCCTTTTAGCTCTTTTTTACCTTGAGTAGGGTTTGGATCCGCTTCATATTTACAGCGAATATGGCGGTGGCCCCTTGTATTTGCAGGCCGAATAGACCCGGGGACGATGCTGTTTCAAACCCGTGTCTGTGCTTTAATTCACTATTTTTGGCTTCGATTTTGTAGCGCTCTTTCATTTTCATTTTGAAATAGTCGCTTTCTTGG
>NZ_UXAV01000045.1 GCF_900609045.1 Filibacter tadaridae | reverse complement strand
CGCTTACTTTCCGCTCCCTGCAAGTTGGAATCCAAAACCGGGATTCCAACTTGCAGGGAGCGGTTACTATTTATTCACCCACAAACATTTTACTCATACGCCTTGTTAGCAAAAAAGACCCGTTAAATTATATAAGACACGTAAGATAGATATTATGCCAAATACTATCGTCCTTGTCAAAACGTGCATAAGATACGATGACAAGGAGGTTATAAAATGGGATTGTTTATAAACAACGGTATGCACCCGGATGTCTATAAAAATGAACGAAAGATGAATGAACCAAACCAAAATGATTTCAAGAGCAACGCAATGGAAGAATGGATGGCTGAACAGAAAAAGATTCATGATTTAATTCACCAAAATTTGAATTCGCTTGATAAATCCGTCAGACAACAAAAAAATACACAAATACAGCACTGGAAAACAATTAGCAACAATTTTGCGGATCTTACAGAACACAACAAGCGTCATTTGAAGTTCGAAAATGTCGTTATGGAATCATTGACGAAACTACACTCCAAAAATAAAGACTTGCAAAGAATGGTATCTAATGAGCGTTTAGTCGATCAGAAACTTATTGAAAAGATTGAACAGATCAACCAATCGAATCTAGAAATAACAGGACAACTGAAAAAATCCGATACTGTTAATGAAGATTTCTCAGTGAAAATAACGGAACAAATTGATCAACAAAAGCAATTAGCCCAACAAATCTCGAAGCAAGAGACGATTCAAAATGTCGTATTAAGTCGTTTGGATACCCAAGAAGGGTTGACGGAGAAAATATTAAGGCAAATGGATAACTTTAGATCAGTTTTATACGAACGGACTCACTTTCTAGCTGAAAAAATTGAGAATATCTACAATCGCACATCTGTCCACCGAATTAAATCAAAAACTGGAATAAGGCAAGCCCTGATAGAAAGCAAGTTGGGTGAAAAACCGGAAGAAAAGAAAAAAGTCATTAAATAATTATTTAGCGTAACAGCGTGTTCAATGAAATGATTAATATCAGTATAATTCATATATTCACACGACCCGTCATGCTAAACTATGCATATGGGTCATTTTTGTATGATTTCAACTGAAACTATTGGTTCAAAGAAAAGGAGCGATATCAATTGCCGATAAACATACCTAAGCAATTACCCGCCAGAGAGCGATTATTAGAAGAAAAGATATTTGTAATGGATGAAGAACGCGCAGTGAAGCAAGATATCCGTCCTTTAAGCGTCTTGATTTTAAATTTAATGCCAGAAAAAGAGAGAACAGAATTGCAGCTGCTACGACTACTTGGGAATACACCGCTACAGGTGAATATTACATTCATGAACATGGCAACACATGAATCAAAAAATACAAGCAAATCCCACTTGGACACATTTTATGAGACATTTGAAGATGTAAAAAATCGGCGCTTCGATGGAATGATCATTACCGGTGCACCGATTGAACATTTAGCATTTGAAGACGTAAATTATTGGGATGAATTAAAAGACATCATGAATTGGTCAAAAGAGAACGTAACATCTGTCTTACATATTTGTTGGGGTGCACAAGCCGCATTGTATCATCATTATGGAATAGGCAAATATAAGTTGCCGGCAAAATGCTTTGGTGTATACAAACATAATGTGTCAAATCCAACAATTAAGTTGGCCCGTGGTTTCAACGACGAATTTACTGCACCTCATTCTCGTTATACAGCGGTTTCCATAGAAGAAATCGAAAAAGACCCTCGTCTAACGCTTCTTTCTAAATCTGAAGATGCAGGGGCATTTATTATCATTTCAAACGATGAAAAACATATTATGATTACGGGACATTTGGAATATGATGCAACCACACTTGCTGAAGAATATAATCGGGATCTTCAAAAAGGAGTGGAAGTCGCCCTTCCAGAAAACTACTTTCCGAATGATGAAGTAACTAATCAGCCACCAAATTCGTGGCGGTCGCATACGCATTTATTGTTCTCTAACTGGTTGAACTATTACGTTTATCAAGAAACGCCATACGAATGGAAATGATCAATGGATGATTGATGCACACTTCCCTTCCTTCTGAATAGTATGGTAAAGACGCAATCACCAAATGGGAGGGAAATCGTTGACGAATCAACATTGGTACGGTCAAGATCATTATTGGGAAAACCATTGGCAAAATCCTAATTATCGTAGAATTTCAATTGAACAGGCGATGGCAATTGCAACGGAGCAAGTACCAGGCCAAGTCGTTAAGGCAGAACTTGATTACGACGATGGAGTTTTGCTATATGAAATTGATATTCGAACTTCTCAAGGCGTTAAATACGAAGTGAAAATTCACGCGGCTACCGGAGAAATTTTGAGAGTCAAACTGGATTAAAAAACATTTTAAGATACAACAACCCGTTGTATCTTTTTTTGCTTTCAATCATTTTAAAGTGAAAACAAAATGACCTTTATAACCCAGATGTATAGGAATTCTTCGTAGTGGAACACTTCCCATACATGGAGGTGATTATTTAAATGAATATAGAAGTAATGATGAAATTGGATTTTTGGGAAATGATTTTTAGGACGAGTTGTGCATTCGTGGCGCTACTTATTCTTACACGGGTTATGGGGAAAAAACAGATATCACAACTGACGTTTTTCCATTATGTAACGGGTATTACAATAGGTTCCATCGCGGCGAATATCGCGGGTGAATCTGAAACGCCATTTTTAAATGGATTGGTATCGATGATATGGTGGGCCCTATTGACGATGCTAATGAGTTTTATAGCTTTTAAATCGAATAAGGCAAGTATCCTATTAAACGATCAGCCAACAATTGTATTGAGAGATGGGAAAATTCTAGAAAAGTCATTAAAAAAGTTGCGACTGGATATGAACGAGGTAAACATGATGCTAAGAGAACAGCAGATTTTTTCAATTAAAGATGTAGATTATGCAATACTTGAGATAAATGGGAATTTAAGCGTGTTGAAAAAAGCAGGTCAAGAAACAGCAACAAAAACTGATATGAAGGTCTCCTCCCCAAAGGCTAAATACCTTCCTACTGAGATTATTTTGGAAGGAAAAATGGTGGAGAATAGTCTAACCGAATTAAACCTGACATCTGAATGGGTTTATGAACAATTAAAAAAACAAGGAATTGGTAATATCGATCATGTATTTTATGCAGAAATTCAAACGGATGGAAGCCTACATGTAGATTTGAACTCCGAAAAAGAAAAGTGAAAAACAGCGCTGAAAACCGGCTAAACCGTTTTTTGTAGCGCTGTTTGTTTTCATTATTGAACAGCAAGGTTACGTAAGATTGAGATGCCAGAACTTATTGCAGCTTCACTTACAGCTTGTGCGACAACTTTTGTGATCCGATGATCAAATGGGTCGGGGATAATGTATTCATCTGTTAAATCGGCATCGTCGATTAAGGAAGCGATAGCATAGGTTGCGGCCAGTTTCATGCTTTCATTTATTTCAGTCGCCCTTACATCGAGAGCGCCCCGAAAGATGCCTGGAAACGCCAGTACATTGTTCACCTGGTTTGGGTAATCGGAACGACCCGTCGCAATAATCCGGACACCAAATTCTTTTGCTAGCTCAGGTGCAATCTCAGGATTTGGATTTGCTAAAGCAAAGACGATCGGATCACTATTCATACAATCGATTAGTTCTTTCGTCAAAATGTTGGCAGCAGATACGCCTATGAATACATCTGCACCTGCCATAGCATCTTGCAGAGAACCAGTTAAGTGAAGTGAATTCGTTAGTTCAGCTATTTCATGTTTAATCGGATTCATCGCATTGGGACGCCCTTTATAAATAATACCTTTTGAATCACAAATAATAATGTTTTCAAAACCGATAATCCGAAGTAATTTTGTAATTGCAATACCTGCAGCACCCGCACCATTGACGACTATTTTAACGGTGTTGATTTCTTTTCCGACGACTTTTAGTGCATTTAATAAGCCCGAACCAACGACAATAGCTGTTCCGTGCTGATCGTCATGAAATACAGGTATATCACATTCCTCACGTAATCTCTTTTCGATTTCGAAGCAACGAGGTGCGGAGATGTCTTCCAGATTGATACCCCCGAATGTTTGGCTAATGATTTTAACCGTTTGTACAATTTCATCAACATCTTTTGTTCCTAGACAGATTGGAAATGAATCGATACCCGCATATCTTTTCAATAGCATTGCCTTTCCTTCCATTACAGGAAGAGCCGCCTGTGGACCAATATCACCGAGACCTAATACGGCAGTTCCATCCGTAATGACTGCTACAAGGTTTCCTTTGATTGTGTAGTCGTACACAAGGGAAGGATTATTCGCTATCTCCAAACAGGGATCAGCTACACCCGGAGAATATGCCAAACTAAGGTCATGTGCATTTTCCAACGGCACTTTTGAAATGGTTTCCATTTTCCCTTTGTAAAGTCGGTGCATCTCGAGTGAATCACGATAATAGCCAGTCATTCAACCTACCCCATTCTGTCCTTTTTTTGTTAAGCGTAATACTAAATTATTACCACAAGTCAAGAAGTAACGCAAGGTGGAAAATTCAATCAAGTACAACTATTATGATTAGTTAAGCGTTTTCAATACCTTTGTTAATGGATTTCTATGATAGGGGACTATTTTAAAAAAATTCAAATAACAAATGTTGAACGAATGATTCTATATAATCTCCAGCGAAGGCGCCAAGCGTTGTTGAGAGGATTCTTTATGTCAAAATATATAGTTGATTTGCTTATGCTTAGGCAATTATAGCGTTTAATGAAAAAAACACCTGTTTTGAAAGACAGAGCAAGGGTATGCAAGTAATGAAGCTAAACCTAAGGAGGTTGAAGGATATATGTCATTAAGCAAAGAACTTCAAACCCTGAAAGAATTTCGCTGCGATGACCGTTGTGTATTGAGTGTGTATTTAAACACGAACCCAGCTGATCCTGAACAGCTGAATGGTGCGTGGAAAATCCATTTGAAGAATGGATTTAGCCGTTTTGATGAATACCTTGCTGCTTCAGAAGACAAAGAATTGAAAGCGTACAAAGCGGTTAAGGACAAGGTTGTAAAAGAAATTGAAAAAAACCAAAGTGATTTAAGCAAAGGTGTCGTAATTTTCGCTGCAAATGACCCCGAAATATGGTCGGTACATTTTGTGCAAGTACCGGTCAAAACAAGCTTCCATTGGGAAAATCATCCTGTGACGGAAGAACTGGAATATATGTTGAAGGCTTACCCGGAAGCGGGCATCGTATTGCCAAGCTTTGGAGAAGTTCGCATATTGGACACTGCAATGGGCGTTGTCAAGGATGAACTAACGTTTGCTTTCGACTCTGGTTTGGAAGTTTGGTCGGAGCAAAAAGGAGTCAAGTCCTCAATTCAACGTGGTACCGGGGAAGGACATTCAGATGGTTTCGATCATCGTCTTAAAGAAAACCTCGAAAGATTTTACAAGGGAATGGGCTCAACCGTAGAGAAATTGAAAAAAGAGCGTGGTTGGAAGGAAATTCATATTGCAGGAGAAGCGGAACTTGCCAACTCTTTCGCCAAAACCTTACGTGAGAAACCGCAAAGCTGTATTTATAAAAATTTAAATAACGTTGCAGCAGGTAAAGTCCTTGCTGCGGTGTTCGAGAAATAAAATAAGGCGGGTATTCTTCGACTAACCGGTTGAAGAATACCTGTTTTTAATTTTTTTATGTTATAATGAATGACAGTCAGTCATAACAGTGAGGAGGATGACAATGAATAAAAAAGAATTAATTGTACAGGTAGCTATCCAAGTGTTCCGAGATCAAGGAATCGAAAAAACGAAAATATCGGATATTGTGAAGGCGGCAGGAATTGCACAAGGTACATTTTATTTATATTTTCCCTCGAAATTAGCATTGATGCCTGCAATTGCTGAAGTAATGGTTGAGAAAACATTGTCAATCGTACAGGAAACTGTACAAGACAATGCCCCTTTTTCAGTTAAAATAGAACAAATCATCGATGCCATTTTTCTTGTAACACGGGATTACCATGAAATACAAGCGCTTATTTATTCCGGCCTTGCGTCAACTGAACATTTAAGGGAATGGGAAACTGTTTATGCTCCTTTTTATAAATGGATAAGCGAGCGATTAGAAGAGGCGAGGGAACAGGGAATCATACGTGAATCCATTTATTGTGATCGTACGGCAAAATTAGTAATTGGGCTTGTAGAATCTGCCGCAGAACAAATTTATTTATATGATTCAGAACAAGACGACCAAGCACGTGTTCAAAAGGCAGAAGTTAATGAGTTTTTAATACATGCGCTGGGTATTAAATTTTAAACTGGATGTCAGAACCTGCCACTGGGAAAGTTAATAGCAGCATATGAATGACAGTCAGTCATAAACAAGGAGAATTAATTATGAATAAAGCATGGTTTGCCGTCGGGATGACAAGCTTTTTTGAATTGGTATGGATTTATGGATTCAATACAGCAAGTGAATGGTGGCATTGGATTTTTATTATAGGTTTTATTATTTTGGACTTTCATTTCCTTACGATAGCTTGTGAAACACTTCCGACAGGAACGGTATACGCAATTTTTGCGGGTATCGGAACTATTGGAACATCGTTAATGGATGTATTACTGTTTGGTGGCAGCTTAAGCGGTGGGAAAGTTTTCTTTATTGTCGTACTCGTTATCGGCGTTATTGGACTAAAACTGGCTGATGATAATGAGGAGAAAAAATCGAAGGAAGGAACTGTATAAAATGGGTTGGCTTTTTGTGTTTTTTGCAGCGGTAAGTGAGATTCTCGGAGTAGTCGGGCTAAAGAAATATAGCCAAAGTAAAACAATGGGAAGTGGTCTTCTTTATGCGGGTGGATTCGGCAGTTCTTTCTTATTTTTGTATATAGCGTTTAGGTATTTGCAAGTAAGTGTTGCATACGCAGTATGGATTGGTATTGGAACAGCGGGTGCCGTTATCATCAATATGATTTTTTTCGGAGAGTCGAAAGGGAAATGGCGTATCGCAAGCGTTTTTTTGATTATCGTTGGGGTTGTCGGTTTAAAAGCACTATCATGAAAGATAAAAGCGAAGCCAATTAGCGGCTTCGCTTTTTAGATGATTTCCCAAGACCGTTCCTTGGCAATTGTCCGCAACCTTGGTTCAGGACGCACGGCAACTGGATTTCCCACAAGTTCAAGAACGGACAAATCAGAGAAACTATCCCCATATGCAAAACTGTTTTCCCAATCGATTTCTAATCCATCCAGTGCTAGTTTGATTTTTTCATTTTTCCGAGAACCTTGCACATGGAAAATAGGTGTCTGACTATCAATGGATTGTTCTTTCATCGGGATGTCTGTTCCGATAATCGTATCGAATTGCATTCCGCCCGTCACTGCATGGAGTAAGTGTGTGTATGCACCAGACACAAGCATGATATGTATATTGTCAGCGGCATGCTGATTGAAACGGTTCACAACAGCTGGATTAAAATCTTGTTGCACCTTATCTGTCATCTCCTCGAAAAAGGCGACCAATTCCTCGTTGTTTAAATGTGCCAGTGCATCCAAATAGATTTGCATGGAACGTTCTTTCATTTTGGATTCAGGGACAATTTTCATTTTATAACCAATGAAAGGAGGCAAGAGAGAACGGAAAAAACGATTGTATTTTGTATGGTGAACAGGGTGTGATTTCAAATGCTCCATTAGTAGTTGAAATGTCTCTTTTGCATACAAAGTTCCGTCAAAGTCAAATATTGCAACACGTATACCCATTATCTATTCCTCCATCTTTGAAATTAATTCCTTTATTCATCATACAGTGTTTGTATTGTTGGAGCAATTTGAGCATAATGGAAGAAGAGAGTGAGGCGTTTTGGATATGAGAAAAAATCAAAAAAATGAACCCAAACGAAAAGCAGATAC
Source organism: Filibacter tadaridae (assembly GCF_900609045.1). GTDB lineage: Bacteria > Bacillota > Bacilli > Bacillales_A > Planococcaceae > Sporosarcina > Sporosarcina tadaridae. The sequence goes on along the minus strand of NZ_UXAV01000045.1, from coordinate 60,005 downwards.
ATTTCTTCACACGGTGAAGGAGCCGATGGAGTTATTGCCGTTTCTTTTACAGACAATGGCGAAAAGTAGTCGGAACTCAGTAAAATCCATATTGACAAGGGGGCAAGTGACAGTCAACGGGAAAATGGTGACACAGCATAATTATCCATTGCAGCCGGGACATACCGTTGCCATACTGACAAATCAGGCCGCTTTAAAGGAAAGTGTCTTGGATGGAATTGAGATTTTACACGAAGATGATGATATTATCGTCATTACAAAAGATTCGGGTATACTGTCTGTCGCAGCTAAGGATCAACACGAAATGACTGCCTATAAACAGTTGAAAGAATACGTCAAAGAAAGTAACCCGTACAATAAAGTCTTCGTAGTGCATCGGTTGGACAAGGATACATCAGGTATAATGCTCTTTGCAAAAAGTGAAGACATAAAGAAAAAGTTGCAGGAAAATTGGCAGGAAGTCGTGAAAGAGCGTCTTTATACTACCTTGGTAGAAGGTAATGTCAAAAAAGATCAAGGTAAGATTTCATCTTGGCTCACTGAAAGTAAAACGTTTAAAGTGTATTCAAGTCAAGTCGATAATGGGGGACAGCATGCGATTACCCATTACAAAAAAATTCGTTCAAACAAGAACTTTACTTTGCTCGAAGTGGAATTGGAAACCGGTCGTAAAAACCAAATTCGTGTTCATATGGAAGAACTCGGCCATCCTGTAGTCGGGGATAAGAAATACGGCTCCACAGTAAGCCCCATTAAGCGTCTCGGTTTACACGCAACTGCGCTAGCGCTTGTTCATCCACGAACTGGAGAACTTATGCGTTTCCATTCAGCAGCACCACAGAACTTCTCAACTAAGTTAAAGTAATCGATGCATATTGTGAATTCAATTTTAGATTCAACGGGACAGTGAACAATTCCCAATATAAACAGGCACCCACTGTAGGTAACGTGGGTGCCTGTTTATATTGGACTTGTTATTGAATGTTGTTATTCGGCATTCCAGGTTGGCCTTGGGCAGGTGCAAATGCGTTCAATAATTGTTGCATGTCTTGTTGGGCGAGTTGTGGTACTTGATAATAGTGATGCTTATTTTGATAAATTGAAAGTTCGTATGCCATTTCAATGCAGTTCGGTATGGAATCCGCGAGTACTCTCCGAACAACTGGATTACATGTTTCGAGTGCAGACATCGTTTTTGCGGATGCAGCTGTTTTGCACGCTCCAAGTAAAAACCCTGAAATGATTTCATCAGAAATTTCATCTGCCGATTGAATCGGTTTTTTTGGTGGTGATTCTTTCATGCCATACACGAAGTCATTGCCTTGTTTCATCTCGTAACTTTGTGTAGGTTGTGTAGGATCCTGTCCGGTTTTGAAACACTCGACCGTCGTATTATATTCGTTCAACGTGAAACGATATTGACGATCTAAAATGTCAAGAAGTTCAGGATCTTTGACATGTGATCGGAGCAACATGGCCTGATTCAGGGCTGCAACAGTGCCGGACAGTACCTCGTGGACATCAAATAATTCATGCCCGCCGTGATTCATCTGTGGGGGAACGTTTCCCGAATGCATGTTTAGATGTGTTTCACCAGTTTGATTTTGGGTCACTCTTTTTTGCCTCCTCGACTTATTTTCTAAACCTTTAGTAGTATGGATAAAGAAGAGAAAGGTATTCATGAAAAAAATGAATGAACGATGTTCAACACGTTTTTATACATAATCTTCGGTCTGCAAAAATAGGATAAGGTATAGCTATTTTATTTGTAGGAAGGTAGATGATTTTACGTGCAAATTCATGTTGTTCAAAGAGGGCAAAGTTTATATGGCATTGCAAGAAGTTATGGAATTACTTATCAGGAGATTGCGACGGCGAATGAGCTTCCAGACCCATCACAATTAGTTGTTGGGCAAGCTTTAGTCATCCCGATTATAGGAAGTTATCATTGGGTTCAACAAGGTGAATCACTCTACGCCATTGCTAACTCCTATGGAATGACGTATGAAGAACTCGCCCGCGTGAATAATATATCTCCGAACGCGATACTTCATATTGGTCAACGGCTTTATATTCCTGCACGACCGAAAAAAACAATTCAATCATTATTGTACGTTGAGCCAAGAACGCCTGTTACTGAAACGATGATTGATGTAGTAAAGAATCGAGTGGATGCATTAACGTATCTTGCCATGTTTAGTTATAAAGCGCAACGTGATGGGTCGCTTAAAGCACCGACAATCGACGATATTCCGGAAATCGCAAAGTCGGCTGGAGCTACGAATGCACTTGTTGTTAGTAATTTAGAAAATTATGCGTTCAGTGCAGATCTCGCCCATGAAATATTTACAAATGAGGCTGTTCAAAATCGGTTATTTGATAACTTAATTCAAGTTGCCAAAGAAGTAGGATATAAGGATATCCATTTTGACTTTGAATTACTTCATCCCGAAGATAGGGATTTGTATAACAATTTTTTAAGAAATGCAAGAGATCGTATACATTCGGCGGGATTAACACTTTCTACAGCACTTGTACCTAAAGCAAGTGATATAAAAACTGGCATATATGGTGCTCACGATTACAAAGCACATGGTGAAATCGTTGACTTTGTTTCTCTTATGACCTATGAGTGGGGCTATACGTATAGCGATCCACAGGCTGTTAGTCCTATCAATCCAGTGCGTGAAGTTGTTGAATACGCAGTCAGTCAAATCCCTAAAAACAAAATTTTTCTGGGTCAAAATCTATATGGTTATGATTGGAGTTTCCCTTTACCTTCAGAAGGAGGAAGCGCGGCAAAAGCAATCAGTCCCCAGCAGGCGCTGATGATTGCGCTACAGGAAAACGTCGCCATTCAATATGACTATGAGGCGCAAGCACCTCATTTCCGCTATACAGATGACGCAGGGGTTGTTCATGAAGTATGGTTTGAGGATGCACGGAGTATTCAAGCTAAATTCGACTTGATAAAGCAATTTGATTTACGTGGAATCATGTACTGGAAGCTAGGCTTGTCATTCCCGCAAAACTGGCTGTTGCTAAAAGATAACTTCATAATCGAAAAACTAAGTTGAAAAAGAAAGAATGAGCCATAAGTGCTTTTGCACTTATGGCTCATTCCTTCTTTTATTACTCCTTATTAAGGTAATTCATAAAAGTTTGTAGAAATTCGACATCCGGATTGAAAAGTAGAAGAGGTAGAAAAGCGAAAGTCATCACCAGCATTACATTTGCCCCTATAAATGTACGCACTATCTTTTTGAATTTCATACTTCTTCTCATCCTTCCTGGACTCAGCGATTTTCAAATACATCGGTATGAAAAAAAGCGTATACTCTCTTTCAAATCATATGTTTGAATAGTGTAATAATACACTTATTTTCTAAAAAATCAACTATTTTTTATTAGCATCGACTGCATGCAATTGCCACTTAAATGCAAAAATATAAAATATATTTCGTTTTCATATTGAATCTTTTCTAATTTTCAGCGATAATAGTAAGAAATGGTGGAATGGAACAAATATTCAATCACTGAAAGGGAGAATCAATGGATTCTCTTTTTATATTCTACAGGAGGAGCTGAATGCGTTTGATAAATTCAACTGAAGTTCAATTAGAGATTAAAAACAAGGCGAATGATTACGTCCATGAAGTATATGCTTTGGTAAAGAAAAGAAATCCCGATGAAGCAGAATTCCTACAAGCAACGAGAGAAATATTCGATTCCCTCCGTCCAGTGTTTGCCCAACATCCTGAATATATCGCAAATGGAATACTTGAACGCATTACCGAACCTGAACGAATTATTACGTTTCGCGTAGCGTGGGAAGACGATCAAGGAAAAGTACATGTGAATCGTGGCTTTCGTGTTCAGTTCAATAGTGAACTTGGTCCTTACAAAGGCGGAATCAGATTCCACCCGACAGTGAATAGTAGCATTATGAAATTTCTTGCTTTCGAACAAATATTTAAAAATGCTTTAACCGGTCAACCGATAGGAGCAGGAAAAGGGGGCTCCGACTTTGATCCAAAAGGTAAATCAGAACGTGAGGTGATGCGTTTCACACAAAGCTTCATGACTGAACTAAGTAAATATATTGGACCTGATACGGATGTACCGGCAGGGGATATAGGTGTAGGAAAAAGGGAAATCGGTTACATGTTTGGGCAATACAAGCGCTTAAGGGGCGGCTATGCTGCGGGCGTTCTAACGGGTAAAGACCCTCAGCATGGTGGAAGTCTCGGTCGAAAAGAAGCAACTGGATATGGAACCATCTATTTTGTTGAAGAAATGTTGAGAGGAAAAAACCTGCAATTCCGGGGTAGTACGGTAGTTGTGTCGGGTTCGGGAAACGTCTCTACATATGCGATGGAAAAGGCAATTCAACTTGGTGCGAAAGTTGTAGCATGTAGTGATTCAAGTGGTTATATTTATGATGGAAATGGTATCGACGTCGAGACGGTAAAACGTTTAAAAGAGAATGCTAATAGACGGATATGGGAGTACGTGAAGGATCATCCGACTGCAGAGTATCATGAGGATTGTTCTTCGATTTGGTCAATTCCATGTGATATCGCATTGCCGTGTGCTACTCAAAATGAGCTGGATGAAGCAGCTGCCGATTGGCTTGTTATAAATGGCGTCAAAGCTGTTGGTGAAGGGGCGAATATGCCATGTACAAAAGAGGCGATTGACGTATTTCAAGAGAATCACGTTCTTTTCGCGCCTGCAAAGGCTGCAAACGCAGGCGGAGTAGCAGTCTCAGCAATGGAAATGTCTCAAAACAGTATGCGGCTTAACTGGACATTCGAAGAAGTTGATCAAAAACTGCATCAAGTTATGAAAGACATCTATCAGAGCTGTATAAATGCAGCAGATGATTTTGGGCATCCCGGTAATCTAGCAATGGGTGCAAATATCGCAGGATTTTTAAAAGTAGCAGACGCAATGGTCGGCCACGGCATTAATTAACTGTAATGATTCATAGTGAAAAACGAAAACACGATAGCATTTTGTGTTCTCGTTTTTTAATTTGTAAAAAAATCGAAAAAAGGATTGTATTAATCCAAAAACATGGTATTATAAAAATACAGTTATGTGTATAAACATTCACTCGCGGATGAAAGGGGATTATTCATATGGAAAAGAAAAAAGTGGTTTTAGCATATTCTGGAGGTTTGGATACATCAGTAGCAGTACAATGGTTGACGGATCAGGGTTATGCGGTCATTGCATGTTGTTTGGACGTGGGGGAAGGGAAAGACTTGAATTTCATACAAGCGAAGGCTTTACAAGTCGGTGCGGTGAATAGCTATGTTATTGACGCAAAAGAGGAGTTCGCCAATGAGTATGTAAGATTAGCGCTGCAAGGACATACGATGTATGAAGAGAAATACCCACTCATTTCAGCGCTTTCCCGTCCTTTAATCTCCAAGAAATTGGTTGAAGTGGCACATAAGGAAAATGCAACTGCTGTCGCCCATGGATGTACGGGAAAAGGCAATGACCAAGTCCGTTTTGAAGTGGCTATTAAAGCGCTTGATCCTTCATTGGAAGTGATTGCTCCTGTGCGTGAATGGAGTTGGTCTCGTGAAGAGGAGATCAATTACGCCAAAGAGAAAAATATCCCAATTCCAATCAATTTAGATAGTCCTTATTCAATTGACCAAAACTTATGGGGCCGTAGTAACGAATGCGGCATCCTAGAGGATCCTTGGGCTGCCCCACCAGAAGGTGCATATGGACTGACGGTTGCAATTGAAGATGCCCCCGATACGCCGGAATTACTCGAAATTGAATTCGAAAAAGGTATTCCGACGAGCATTAATGGGACGACATATCCACTTAGCGAGCTTATTCTTCAGTTGAATGATCGTGCGGGAAAACATGGAGTTGGTCGTATTGATCATGTGGAAAATCGACTTGTCGGTATAAAATCCCGTGAAGTGTATGAATGCCCCGGTGCCATGACACTTCTAACGGCACATAAAGAATTGGAAGATATTACGCTTGTTAAAGAATTAGCCCATTTCAAACCGATCATTTCACAGAAATTAAGTGAACTCATCTATAATGGATTATGGTTTTCACCTCTCAAAAATGCGCTAGAAGCTTTTATAGAAGAAACACAGCAGTTTGTTAACGGGACTGTCCGTGTGAAACTATTTAAAGGCCATGCGATAGTAGAAGGCAGAAAGTCTGCGAACTCGCTATATGATGAAAAGTTGGCAACGTATACTGCCGATGATGAATTTGACCAATCTGCCGCTGTTGGCTTCATCAAGCTTTGGGGCTTGCCAACAGAAGTGCATAGTATGGTTAATGAAAAGAAGACTGTGAAAAACTGATTCTGTATGAACCTCAAAACCCTCTCACCTATTGGTTGAGAGGGTTTTGAATTTCATAGGAACTCTGTGTATCTTTTGTATGGCTAATTCGCCTATTGTTCATGGCGTATGATTGATTTGAAAAAAATAATTCGAGAAAAACAGCCCAAATACCCAAAAATGAGCGTAGCTGTTTCAATTCGTTACGAACATTGGAATGAAATGATTCGATCTAAATCTGTTCCCCAAGGAATCCAAATATAGCCGTTCCATTTATAGCCCGAGACGGTGTTGCGGTCAATATACGTAGGGTAAATCCAGAAAGATTGGTGGTTGCTTAGCAATATAAAAGTGTTTCTGTTTAGGCAACCCACCAAAGCCCCTGGGTCAACGGTGAGTGTACCCATCTGTTTTTGTTGTGGAACGATTGCAGGTGGCGGGCTGGTCGGTCTATCCTTTTCCTCGGAAGCTTCCTGTGATAGTTCGGTGCTTGATTCATTTGACATCCCAGGGTAATGTGGTCGACCATATAATTGTTCGTCCTTATCAGATCCCGACTGGAATGGTAATAGATTGTCAGTCAAATTGGTTTCCCTCCTTTTCATACACTGTCGAGTTAGTATATGTGAAACTCATAGATAGGTACCTTGAACATCAGGCAATTGAGGATTACGGTAGAATGACCATAAGTTTTACAAAGAAAAGTTTCGATGTGGAAAATACGTTTATAGCTGTCGAGATGTAGCCAAGTAAAAGCTGAAACTGCTATACTTGTATGAACTGGGGGGTTATTATGATGAAATCCAAATACATTGATATTGCATTTATTATTTTCATGGGTTATTTTGCGTACAACCGTTTCATGAACGATCAAACTGGAATTGCTATATTGTTTGTTGTACTCTGCCTCATGAATGTTTTAACATTTATTATGAAAACGAGACAAGCAAAAACAGAAACAAAGTCAAAGCCCATGTGAATTGCGTAAAAATAAATAAAAAGAGGAGTCCTATGATTACCAAGGGCTCCTCTTTTTGGCGTTCAAAGTAATTGTTCAATTGAATGGAAAGAAGGTTTTTGCTGATCAAATGTAGTGATGTACTTAAATCCAATAGTTTGTAATAGTTGAAGAGATTCCTTGAACTGAAAAGCAATATCCGTTTCCCGATGCGCATCAGATCCCACTGTTATAATTTCTCCACCGCATTGTTTGTAGAGTTTTAAAATATCATCACTGGGCAACCCACTCGGTAACCCGTAACGAACACCAGACGTATTCAACTCGATTCCTTTGCCGGCGGGGATGAGTACGTTGAATAACTCCCGCAACTCCGTGTGGAAGTTATTATCGACCTCTTCTTTCGCATAACGTTTTATAAGATTGACATGGCCAAGTACATTGTATTGATTAAAATTCTTTACACAATAAGTCAATTCATCATAATACGTCTTATAGGCTTCTTCAACAGTCTTCCCAATGAAAATATCCCCGTAATGCAACCCTTTTCTCTCAACCGTATGCATGGAGCAGATAACAAAATCGAATGCCTCAGCAGTTATCAGTTCTTCATAGCGTTTTAACAGATGAGGTTGCACACCTATCTCTACACCTTTTTTTATGCGGATGCGTTCCGCGTATTTTTTTTGTAGTTCTTTAATTTCAGTGTCGTAGGCATGCAAATCGAACTCAAAAACAATTGATTCATCTGGATAATCGTAATCGATATGCTCTGTGAAACAGATTTCTTCCATTCCTTTTTCAATCGCTCCAATAACCATTTTCTCTGTTGAAATTGAACAATCCGCCGAAAAATGGCTATGCATATGATAGTCAAACATTTTAAATCCACTCCTTCTATTGACATTATACAGTAATACATTTATAGTATTAATTAACTTCATCATGGTAAAGCGTTAAAGTATAAGGGGGCTAATCGAATAATGTATACGGATTATCGATTGAATGATGAGAATCTCATTGACTATCAAAAATACGAGCAGATTATTCTCACGATCAGCAAACGATTTATGACATATGGCTACACGCGTATCCAAACACCAATGTTCGAACAATACGATTTGTATACGAAGGTGACAAGTTCAATTCATCAAAATGAAATGATGAAAGTAATTGATGGTACGGGGCAGGTGTTAGTGTTGCGGCCAGATGTGACAATACCGATTACACGACAACTGGCAGCTGGAATTTCTGAGCTACGAAACGAGTATCGCTACTTTTACGTGCAAGATGTATTTCGTCAAACTTTTGATGGTCAGGGGAATAGTCAAAGAACGCAAGCAGGTGTGGAATACTTTGGTGTGAGTTCCCCTGAAGCCGATGCGGAAGTTATCGCACTCTCTTGCCAAACAGTAACGGATCTAGGGCTACAAGATTGTAAAATCGAAATAGGTCATGCAGGATTCTTTAATGAATTAATTTCGGAGATGAATTTAACAGCGACACAAGTAAAAATGCTTACTAAAATGATTCAAGCAAAAAATGTAACTGAAATCGAATCCTTTATCCTGGATTTACCAATCGGAGAAAAAGTGAAGAAAGCCATTATGATGATACCTTTTCTTTATGGAAAACCGGAAGAAGTTCAATATAGGGCAGCAGAAATTGCTTTTACACCCAATTTGAAAAATAAACTTGAGCATTTGGCAAAAGTGGTTGAACTTCTGAAATTGTATGGGTTGGAGGATTACCTTGTCTTAGATTTAGGGCTCATCAATCATATGGGGTATTACTCGGGTATTATCTTCCAAGGCTTTGTAGAGCACATAGGAAAACCGGTATTAATGGGCGGTAGATATGACCAACTTGGCAATGAATTTGAAGCGGAAATTCCCGCGATTGGATTCGCCTGCGAAATCGATTCGCTTATTGAAGCTTCGGCAAACCGACTAGTGGAATCGCCCATTCAACTAGACGCGAAGATTATTTATGACTCCGCTTGTATTAGCCAGTCCATCCAACTTGCAAATGAATTACGAGACCAGAACTATAGGGTATTGTCATTACCTTCGCAGAAAAAGGTATTTAATCACCAACAGAGTACATGCACAATATATCTTGAAGAAGCAAGCCATTCTCTTCTTTACCAAGAGAAGAAAACACCTTTCGTGAATAGTAGTGAAGTTGTACGGCTATTGGAAGAAGAAAGGGGGACCTATAATTGTGTGCTGTAACGTTAGCTCTAGCAAAAGGACGTACTGCAGATCGAATGATGGAGTTATTGGCGAAGGCAGGAATCCAGTTTCCAGATTTTCATGCTACATGTAGGAAGCTTGTTCTAAACTCCGAAGACGGAACTATTAAATTACTGTTTGTCAAGGCGGTCGATGTACCGACTTATGTGGAAAAAGGAGCGGCGGATATTGGAATCGTTGGGAAAGACACAATTATGGAGGAACAACCGAACGTCTATGAATTACTCGATTTCAAGGTCGCGAAATGTCAGATTGTCGTAGCTGGCTTCGAGGGGAAACAGCCGGAAAAAGACAAAGTAATAACTGTTGCAACGAAATACCCTTCGATTGCAGAAAGGTTTTTTGTGGAAAAGGGTATTCGGACCGAACTGATTAAATTGAATGGTTCGATTGAGTTAGCGCCGCTTATTGGAATGTCAGATGTTATTGTCGATATCGTAGAAACGGGAAGCACGTTAAAAGAGAATGGGTTAGTCATTTTAGAGACGATTGCGGACGTCAGTGCCAGACTTATCGTCAACAAAGCAAGTTTTGCTACGAAGACCATTCAAATCCAGCAATCCATCAAGAGTTTAAAAGGCGTATTGGAGTGATAAGTAGTGAGAATTGTAACGATTGAACAATTTAGAGATGAAAAGAAAAGGAAGAACATAAGAGATGATGTGGATGTAGACCAAACTGTACTTGAAATAATTAGACATGTTCAAAAAGATGGTGATAATGAGTTGCGTACTTATACGGAACAGTTCGATGGTATTCGTTTGGCGGAAATAAAAGTTTCAGAGGAAGAATTCGAAGAAGCACAAGCTCTTGTTACGCAGCCATTCATTGATTCATTAAGAAGAGCGATGAGAAATATTCAAGCTTTTCATGAAGTGCAAAAAGAGCAATCGTGGTTTACAACAAGTGACGACGGTATTTTACTCGGACAAAAGGTGACTCCGATGGAAAGTGTCGGGGTGTATGTACCGGGCGGGAAGGCATCTTATCCGTCAACTGTTTTAATGAATGTTATCCCGGCAAAAATTGCAGGCGTAAAAAAGATTGCAATCACAACCCCTCCACGGCGGGACGGTAAAGTGGACCCACACGTACTTGTAGCGGCCATGGAGACCGGGGTTAATGTTGTTTATAAAGTGGGCGGGGCACAGGCGATTGCTGCCCTGGCGTACGGTACGGAAACAGTCCAAAAAGTCGTGAAGATTGTTGGGCCCGGGAATGTCTATGTTGCCCGTGCAAAAAAGTGGGTTTTCGGTGATGTTGCGATTGATATGATAGCAGGTCCGAGTGAAATCTGCGTCTTGGCAGATGATAGTGCTGTACCTCGTTTCGTCGCCGCCGACCTTTTATCGCAAGCTGAGCATGATGAACGAGCGACTGCAATTTGTATTACAACAAGTAAGGAATTTGCAGAGTCTTTGAAGGACGAAATAGAGCAGCAGATGAAGTCAGTGGACAGAATGGATGTTATTGAAAAATCGATAACTGATAACGGAAGAATCATCGTTGTTAATGCGCTAGCGGAAGCATTTGAGTTAGTGAATGAGTTGGCTCCCGAACATCTACAGCTGATGATTGACAATCCCTTGGACCAGCTCCGGTTCATCCAAAACGCGGGTGCGATATTCATTGGGAATTATTCTCCTGAAGTATTGGGTGATTATATGGCGGGTCCAAATCATACGTTGCCGACAAGTGGCACTGCTCGATTTTCTTCACCACTCGGTGTCTATGATTTCATGAAAAAGTCAAGCGTCATTCAGTACTCAGCACAGGCATTGGAAAGTGTGACAGATGCAATCATTACACTTGCAGAAGCGGAAAGGTTAACAGCTCATGCAAATTCCATAAGGGTGAGAAAGGTGGATGGGAATGCGCAGTGAATCAGTTGTAAGACGGACGGAAGAGACAGCCATTGAAATGGAGTTTTCAATCGATGGTAGTGGGCAGACAGCTATCCATACCGGCCTTGGTTTTCTTGATCATATGCTGACCTTATTCACAAAACATGGTCGATTCGATTTAACGGTCGAATGCAATGGCGATATTGAAGTCGATCAGCACCATACGGTTGAAGATATCGGCATTGTGCTTGGGCAAGCGTTCAATGGAAGTATCGGAACAAAGGAAGGAATTGAACGTTACGCAACGGTCTCAACACCGATGGACGAGGCGTTATCGACTGTTTCACTAGATATTAGTGGACGACCGTTTTTAGTTTATAATGTTGAAGGGTTGAAAGAGAAGGTTGGGGATTTTGATACAGAGTTAGTGGAAGAGTTTTTCCGTGCATTTGTTAGCCACGCAAAAGTGACATTGCATATCAATCTGAACTACGGGAAAAACAGTCACCATATGATAGAAGCAATTTTCAAAGGATTTGGCCGTGCATTGCGATTGGCAAGTGTTATTGACCCGGATGTGAAAGGGATACCTTCAACAAAGGGGATACTGTAAAAGGGGGAGTTGGCATGATTTTATTTCCAGCAATCGATATACGTGGTGGGAAATGTGTTCGTCTTATACAAGGTGACTATGGGCGGGAGATCATCTACAATGATTCCCCGGCGACAATGGCGTTGGAATGGGAGAAGCAGGGTGCTACATACATCCATATAGTCGATTTGGATGCAGCAAAAACAGGTAAGTCTTTAAATCAGGAAGCCATCGCAGAAATTATACGGGCGGTGTCAGTACCTGTACAGGTTGGAGGTGGAATCCGCACGATGGATCATGTCGATATTCACATTGAAAATGGCGTCAATCGTGTCATTATCGGAACCGCAGCCATTCAAGATCAGCAATTCCTAACAAAATCAGTTGAGAAATACGGCGGGAAAATAGCTGTTTCAATCGATGCTCGAAACGGATATGTCGCAACAGATGGCTGGACAAAAACGAGTAAAGTGAAAGCAATTGACTTATTACGAGAATTGGAAGAAATCGGTGTTCAAACAGTCATTTACACGGACATTATGAAAGATGGCATGTTACAAGGCCCTAATTTTGCCGAGCTTAAAATGATGAATGAAGCTTCTTCGATTGCTATTGTCGCATCGGGCGGTGTATCCACTGAAGAGGATATTGAAGGGTTGAAGGAATTCGATTTGTACGGGGCAATCATTGGAAAAGCACTCTATGAAGGTAATCTATCACTTGGAAAAGTAATGGAGGAAATGAGATGACGACCAAAAGAATCATTCCATGTTTAGATATCGATAACAAAAAGGTGGTGAAAGGGAAAAATTTTCTGGACGTTCAAGAAATTGCGGATCCACTTACGCTTGCAAAGAAATATGTTGCGGACGGTGCGGATGAACTTGTTTTCTATGATATATCTGCTTCGATGAAGAATCGTGCACTGTTTCTTGATTTAATAAAAGAAATTGCGGAAGTAGTACCAGTACCGTTCATTGTCGGTGGGGGTATCCGGACGATTAAAGATATTGAAGCGATTTTCAATGTAGGCGGAGACAAAGTGTCGATTAATAGCGCTGCTTTAACGAATCCATTATTAATTGAAGAGGCAGCAAAACGGTTCGGTTCTGAACGTATCATTTTATCGATGGATGTCAGTGAAGTGGCCCCTTCCAAATGGTCAGTTTTTGCAAAAGGCGGAATGGAAGACACGGCAATCGACGCAATCGAATGGGCGAAAAAAGGTGAAAAACTCGGTGCGGGGGAAATCGTCGTCAATAGCATCGATCAAGACGGTGTCAAAGCCGGCTACAATATCGCGTTGAACCGGGCAATGGCTGAAGCGGTTGACATTCCGATTATCGCCAGTGGCGGTGCGGGTACACTGGAAGACTTCCATACCGTTTTGACGGAAGGAAAAGCAAGTGCCGCACTTGCAGCATCTGTCTTCCATTACGAAACGATGACTATTCATGGTTTGAAGGACTATTTAGTCGAACAAAAAATACGCAGTTAGGTGATGAGTGACGATGACAATTGACATTAACGCAATTTCTTTTGATAGTAATGGACTCATTCCTGCTATTGTCCAGGATGCACGGACTGGGGAGGTATTGATGCTTGCCTACATGAACCGGGAAGCGCTGCAAATGACAATCGAAGAACAAGAAACATGGTTTTACAGTAGATCTAGACAAGGACTGTGGCATAAAGGCGAAACGTCCGGTAACCGACAACGCGTTAAACGGCTAGCACTGGATTGCGATCAAGACACACTTTTAGTACAAGTCGAGCCAATGGGACCCGCCTGCCACACGGGCGAACAGAACTGCTTTTTCAACACAGTTTTCGAAGGGAAGGCATCCATTCGTGAAGTGATTTATGAAGTTGCAGATGAGATAAAGGAACGGCGTGTAAACCCAGTAGAAGGTTCTTATACAACCTATTTATATCGTGAAGGAATCGATAAGATTTTAAAAAAGGTGGGGGAAGAAGCAACGGAAGTACTAATTGGTGCGAAGAATAATGATAAGGAAGAGTTGGCGAATGAACTTGCTGATTTGACCTATCACACACTTGTCCTGATGGAACTAATGGAAGTGACCATCGATGATGTGAAAACAGTATTGCGAACTAGACGTCCAAAAAAGGAAGTATTGCGTGTTGAGTAAGTTTTGGAGCAGCATGGCAAAGCGGACAGAACCGTATATCCCTGGAGAACAAGTCAGCCGACAAGATAGTATAAAGTTGAATACAAACGAAAACCCTTATCCTCCAAGTCCTGCTGTGATTACTGCAATCAGCAAGGAAATGGAACGGGGGCTGCAACTCTATCCTTCTCCTACGGCAAATGAGCTGTGTCAAAAGATTGGTCAAGTTTATGGATTAGCACCAGAAGAAGTTTTCGTAGGGAATGGATCGGACGAAGTGTTGGCATTTTCGTTCATGGCATTTTTTGAACCTGGAAAGAAAATTCGCTTTCCATCCGTCACTTATAGTTTTTATCCAGTCTATGCAAAGTTATTTGACATACCTTTTGAAGAGATACCCCTGCATGAAGATTTTTCAGTACCAATCAAGCGTTTTTATCAATCCGAAGGCGGCGTCATTTTACCAAATCCAAACGCACCAACTAGCCTTTACAAAGAATTAGATCAAATCGAAGCGATTATACAAAACAACCCCGACCAAGTTGTTATTATTGATGAAGCTTATATCGATTTCGCATCGGGCTCTGCAATCGAATTGGTTGCTAAATATGACAATCTACTAGTTATTCAAACAACATCCAAATCACGCTCACTGGCCGGTTTGCGTGTCGGTTTTGCATTGGGCAACAAAACACTAATAGACGCATTAGTGCGCATCAAAGACTCGTTCAACTCGTATACGCTGGATCGTTTGGCATTAGTAGGTGCGAAGGCGGCATTGGAAGATCAAGTATATTTCAAAAAAACAACTGAAATGATCATCAAAACGCGCCAAAAAACGAGTGACATGTTAACAACGCTTGGTTTCAACATTCTTCCATCGCAAGCAAACTTCTTATTCGTAACGCATGCCACCGTGCCAGCAGAAATGATTTACGGACAATTGAAGGAAGCAGGCATTATCGTCAGACACTTCAATAAGCCGCCAATTGATAACTATCTACGCATTACAATCGGAACAGATGAACAGATGGGAAAGCTGGTTGAAAAGTTGAAAGAAATTATATAAAGACCTGTAAATCCTTTTATGAAAGGATTTACAGGTCTTTAATTTTAGTTAATGCTTTTAGAATACAATAAAGTGTGCAATTAACACGATAATCGGTAAAGTGATAATTGTACGTTGGATAAAGATGATGAATAGTTCAAGAAAATTAACTGGAATGTTCGAGCGTAAGATTAGTATTCCAATTTCAGACATGTAGACAAGTTGTGTAAGTGATAATGCAGCAGCTACAAATCTTGTAATCTCTGCGTCTATGCCGCCAGCTATTACAGAAGGCAGGAACATATCAGCAAATCCGACGAGCATTGTAGGGGCGGCGCTTGCTGCTTCAGGAAGCTGCATCCATTCCAAAATGGGTACTAAAGGATATGAAATAATATTGAAGAAAGGAGTGAATTCAGCGATAATAAGTGCGATTGCCCCCAAACTCATAACAAGCGGAATCAGTCCGAGCCAAATATCGAGTACTGTTTCAACGCCATCCTGAATGAGACGTTTTGGACTTTTGGCCGTATGTGCTTTTTCAAGTGCTTGCTGCCAGCCCCATTTAATATTCGAAATTCCCTCAGGTTGAGTTTCGTCAATTTGTTGACCGACTGGTTCATAGTACGTATCCAGTTTGTTTGATAGAGGTTTGATACGCGGCATGATTATCGCCGCAACAAAGCTTGCCGCTGACACCGTCAAATAGAATGGGATGAACAGATGACCAAGATCAACAATATTCGCAACTACAAGTGAGAAGGCGACGGAAGCAATCGAAAATGTTGTTGCAATGACAGCTGCCTCACGTTTTGAATAGTAACCTTCGTCATACTGTTTCATGGTTACAAGGACGCCAACTGTTCCAGCACCCATCCATGACGCCATACAGTCTACAGCTGAACGACCGGGTAACGTAAATAATGGACGCATGATATTTTTCACTAAAGATCCTATGAACTCCATTAGTCCGAACTCCACTAGAAGAGGAAGCAAAATTCCAGCAAAAAGGAACCAAGTAAGTAGAACAGGTGCTAAATCATACAGAACGACTCCACCCGTAGTGCGGGAGGATATAAATTCAGGTCCGATTTGATAGTATGCCATGACTCCAACGCCAAAACCGATAATGCGCATTGAAATGTTAAGTGGACCCACAAGGAATAGATTCTTCAGAAAAGCATTTTCCACTATGAATTTAGGTTTTATCGTTACTGTAAGTAAGCTCATGATGACAGTGAATCCCAGGATGATCAAGATAAATTGAGGAATCCAATTACCGAAGTTGTCTGTCAGGTAAGTGGCAAGAACCCCTACGCCAATTGTAAATTCATCATTCACTTTGATGGGTACAAGAAACAGTAAAACCCCAATCAAAGAAGGTAGTAGAAACTTCCATACTGTACTTCTAGTTTTTGCAATTTCCCCTTTGTAAACGACTGACATGGCATATCCCCCTTAGTTTGTATACGAGTGCAATGCATCTTCCAATATAGAAAGACCTTGATCTATCTGTTTTTTAGTGACTGTAAGTGGTGGTATCATGCGAATGACTTCGCCGGAATTACCACACAAGTAGAATAGCACCCCGTTTTGCAGGCAAAGTTCAAGGATATCCATGACCGATTTACCAGAAGGTTCTCCGGTTTTTGGATCGCCAAGCTCGATTCCAATCATGAGTCCAACTCCTCTGACGTCACGAATAATCGGATACTCGTCTTTCATTTCAAGCAGTCGTGCCATTGCATATGCGCCCATCGACCTTGTATTCTCAAGGAGTTGCTCTTCTTGAATCACTTGTAATGAGGCCAACGCTGCTGAACAAGCAATCGGGTTTCCTCCAAATGTCGTGCCATGAGAGCCTAGTGGCCATTGGTCCATTAATTCTTTGGAAGCGATAGTGGCGCTAAGCGGTAAACCTGCGGCAATACCTTTTGCGACTGCCATAATGTCCGGTTTGACATCGAATGTTTGTGCAGCGAACCAGTTCCCAGTTCGGCCGAAGCCTGTCTGTACTTCATCAAAAATGAGAAGTATGCCATGTCGATCACAAATCTCACGAATTTTTTTCAACCATGCTGTTGGAGGAATGTAGTAGCCGCCTTCTCCAAGGATAGGTTCAATGATCATGCAGGCAACTTCTTCAGGATCTACCTGATGGTTAAATAAACTTTTTACATCACGCTCAAGTTTTTCCGGGAAGTACACTTCCGGGTCTGCCCCTTCCGGCAGAAATTCAGGTAAAGCATAAGGGATTTGGTGAGTTAGCCATGAAGGTTGGAGATGCTTACGATATTTACTTTTCGATGTCGTGACGCTTAATGCGCCAATCGAGCGACCATGAAAACAGCCAGTGAATGAAACTATATAAGGTCTTTTCGTTACATATTTCGCTAGTTTCAATGCACCCTCAATTGCTTCAGTTCCACTGTTGGCAAAAAAGAAATTATCCAGTTTCGGAGGGAGGATTTTTTGCAACTCAGCTGCTAACTTAAGAATGGATTCGTAAATGATAACGCCTGACGGACCATGTATTAGATGATCTGCGCCATCTTTTATCGCCTGAACGACTTTAGGGTGACGATGACCGACATTTTCAACAGCAATGCCCGAAGTGAAATCCAAATACCGTTTTCCATCAGCGCCGTAGTAATAACAACCTTCCGCTTTGACAACGGGTAGATTCGGATGATCCTTTGCCATACTAGGAGCGAGATAGTTTCCGATAACGTCTACCATTTGAGTCCAGTCTTGTTCTTCTTTAACTTTGATTTGCATAGTAAAAACCTCCATTTATATGTGTATCCTTTGTGTTTGTGGCTATTGTGCATTAATCAGGAAGCGTGTATTTCTTAAGTTTCCTTACAACGGAAGGTTGGCTGATTCCAAGTATTTTTGCCATTTCAGTTGTTGTCTTATAGCGATTTCGGGCATTTTTCATTACTTTCATTTCGACATGCTGCAAAATGGTTGGCAAGGTCTGCCCGTCAAGATCAATGTCGGTCAGGCCTTCTTCAAATCGTATTCGGTATTCGGTAGGTAAGTCGTTAACACCGATCAGTTCGACAGGGCTTTGAACAACAATCCGTTCCATGACGTTCCGTAGCTCATGAATATTACCTTTCCAATTAAATTTGAAGAGTAACTTGAATAGGCTGTCCGATAACCGTTTTTTAGTGTTATATTTTTCAGCGTAATTGTTCAGGTAGTACGAGATAAGCGTGCTCAAATCCTCTTCCCGTGCTTGAAGCGGTTGCAGATGGATAGGCACGATATTTAGAAAGTAATAGAGTTCTTCCAGGAAACGGTTTTCCATTGTCGCATTTTTTAAATCCGCCTTCGCAGAGGAAATGAGCCGCATGTCTATGGTCTGGAATTTGTCGCCGCCAAAGGGTTTAAAGGCCCCTTCTTTAAAAACCTTAACTAATTTACCTTGCAAGTGTAGGGATAGGTGATCGATATTCTTTAGAAACAACGTCCCGCCTTCCGCTATTGAAAAAAGACCTGGTGAAATAGAGGTTTCAAGGGCACCCCCAACCTGTTCGCCGAAGAGTTCCTTTTCAAATAGAGATTCGGGAATCACCCCACAATCCACTTCAATGAAAGGACCGTCTTTCCAAGGACTTTCATTATGAATTACTTTGGCCATCGTCGTCTTCCCAGTTCCGTGTTGACCGTAAAGAACGATTGAAACATTAATTGGAGCAATTTTATATGCCATGGCATATGCTTCACGTGTTGCCTGGCTTTCGATTACAAGGCCATCAGTAGTAAGTGTCCGTTTTCTAAGAAGTTGAAGCTCTTCTTGCACTTTTGACATTTCGTATTCATATTCTTTCATGTATTCCTGGATGACAAGTAATTCTGAAACGTCATAGGAATAACTAATGACGAATTCAACCTCTCCGTCTTCATCGAAAAAGGGCATTCCGGTAATTAGTACTTTTGTTCCTAAAGGAGTTGTTTGGATTGTAACCACTTTCTTTTTTTGAGTTAGTACGAGTGGTGTAATGGCTGGTGAGAAAATAGCGGCGGACTGTAAATCATAAACCGATTTTCCAATCAACTCATCAGATTTCATCCCGTACTGTTGTCCACTGATTCGCGTTGCTTTGATAATGATTCCATCCCGATTCGTAACAATGACATCCTCATCATGCGTGTCTAAAATTTCATGGACAGAATTAGGTGTCAAATGAAATTGCGCCATAGGAACTCCTCTCTGATAGCGAGATTTATTAATAGAATATTTGAATTTGAATAAACTATACACTACTGAATAATATGTAAGCAAGTAAATAATTAAAATATTTTAAATAGTACTATCCGTTTACAAGTCCCAATGCTACAACAGTACGTTTTAAAAATAGTGAATGGTCGATAGCGATTAAGAAAACACGTGAAACGAACACTAAATTACTGGATTGTGTAAATATTGGGGGGCAAGATGCATATGATGTAATAGGTGTTGATTGTGCTTTGAACTTGAAAAGTGAATGAAAGAGGGGAGGGGAAATCATGGGGAGAACTTTGATTAAGATTTCTGTAATCTATTTCATGATCGGGATATCATTTGGATTATATATGTCACTTACACATGTCTTTACGATGACTTCAGTCCATGTACACGTCAATTTGTTGGGATGGATGTCGTTGGCGCTAATCGGTATCATTTATCATTTATATCCGGGGTTGGAAAAGACGGGTTTGGCAAAATTGCACTTTTGGCTTCATAACATTGGTTTACCTGTCATGATGATTGCGATTGCACTTGCGATTTTAGGAGTAAGCCCACTATTTTTTCCGATTGCAACTGCAGGAGGAGCCGCAACATTAATCGGGATTTTCTGTTTCGGGTTTAATGTTTTGCTGAATCTAAAAAAACGCACAGCTTAAGTATTGGCTGTGCACCCCAATAAACTAGACCGCCAGCTTTGCTGCATTGCATATGCAGACAGAGAAGGCGGTTATTTTTGTGAATTCCGATGCCAGGTTTTGTGTACCGAACCAGCGAAGGCGCCTTAAAGGGATAGTCGAAGCAATAAGACTGACAGTGGCGTCGTGACCTTCTGTCCGGCTTATTGCGGGAGGCATCCCCAAGCGCCGCAGCAGTATTCGATGGATTTCCTCAGTTCAAGCCATATAAAAGAAATTAAAAATGAAATTAGTTGTTCCATTCCTTCATTTCCTGTAGTATAATATGTGAATTGCACTTTTTGAAATGAGGATATGAAATGAAAAATTCAATTTATGGAATGACTATAGAGCAACTAACAGAATGGTTTTTAGAAAACGGACAAAAAAAATACCGTGCTGCACAAGTATGGGACTGGCTGTATAAGAAAAGAGTGACAAACTTTGCTGAAATGACAAATATGAATCAGCAATGTATTCAATTGTTGGAAGACAATTTCGTCATCCAGACACTGGAACAAACCGTCAAACAAGAATCCGAAGATGGCACGATTAAATTTCTATTTAAAATGCATGACGGTAACTTGATCGAAACAGTATTGATGAAATTCCCATACGGTAATTCCGTCTGTGTAACAACACAAGTGGGCTGTAATATTGGTTGCAGTTTCTGCGCAAGTGGACTATTGAAGAAAAACCGCGACTTAACGGCAGGTGAAATCGTCGGTCAGATTATGAAAGTTCAACAGCATCTCGACGAAAAAGGTGAAGATGAACGGGTAAGTCATATTGTCGTAATGGGTATCGGCGAGCCATTTGACAATTACTCGAACTTGATGAATTTCCTTCGTGTCGTAAACGACCAAAAAGGTCTTTGCATCGGTGCACGCCATATTACAGTCTCCACTAGCGGAAACACACATAAAATTAGGGAGTTTGCAGACGAAAACATTCAAGTTAACTTGGCTGTTTCTTTACATGCACCTAATAACGAACTACGGACAAGCATTATGAAGATAAATAGGGCGTACCCGATTGAGAAATTAATGGATGCGATTGATTATTACTTAGAAACGACAAATCGTCGAATCACATTCGAATATATACTATTGAATGGTGTTAATGATCATGTTGCTGAAGCTGAACAACTCGGGAAATTACTCCAGGATAAACGCCATCTATCGTTTGTCAACTTGATTCCTTATAATCCTGTGGATGAACATGGCCAATATAAACGCAGTGAGCCGGAAGCCATTAAAGCATTCTACGAAACGTTGAGAAAGAAAGGTATTCATTGTGTCGTACGTCTCGAACACGGTACAGACATTGATGCCGCATGTGGTCAATTAAGAAGTAAACAAATCAAAAAAGATAATGTTATCTAGAAAAAAGCCCATCGATTTTGATGGGCTTTTTTAAATGGTTAAAAAGTGCTGCAACGTATGTAGTTTACGCTTTTTCTTTTCGCATAAGGATAACGATGAACTGTACAATCAATGCAACGCCCAAACCGAATGACGTAATGATGAATAACGACAAAATACCAGCTAAGTCACCTAGACCATTCGTGTCCATTAGAAAACTGCGGAAAAGTTCAGCAAATCCCAGAACGATTGCAACCATGAAAATACGGAAGGCTATTTTCAATTCGTAAAATAATATGAGTAACACTAGGGCACCAACACTTAACCCAAACAGGCCAAATGCTATATAGTTCTTCCATTCAAGTGTTTGACCTAAAACTGTGCGTACCCCGAATATAAGGAGAACGAAGGATATCAGGCCTGTAAAAAGACCTATTTTCCATATTTTATTATTCAAGTGCTACACCTTCTTTCCGTATACATCATACCGAATAACAGGCTGACAATGCTAGCATATGAATCACTTAAAATGCAAAAAAAGTCCCATTCGCCTGATAAAGGGGAATGGGATTGATAGAATTACTGAATAATAGAATCAGTGTACGATTACTTCTTCGCGATAAGAATAAGTCGTCCTTGGTCCAGTTCCTTTTCAGCATTTGCCGCTTCTTCAGTCGAAAGGCCGGCAGCTTCCATTTTACTACGTAACTCATCTCCACGAGAAGTGAACATATTTTTCATACCATCTATGAAACCTTGCTCTTTTATACCGACTTTTTCCGTATCAAGCGCATCCGTGATATCCTCGCTTCTTTTTTTGTCATGGGCAAATATATAGATATCATCGTGTGTGTACCCTTGTGTTACCCAGTTTTCGATTTCTTTTTTCGCTTGTACAGCATTTTCTACAGTAAGTTTAACAGTCATTAAAAATCCCTCCAATTATTGTGGCTCTAGTTATATATACCATCAAAAATGGAGTTCTAAACATATCGGAAGGATTTTCATCGTGTATCGAATCCCATTGATTTAGCTATTCATTTGCTTAACTTAACTAGTTAGAAAGGTGAATAATCTCCACGTAATTTTTTATACGCTAATATGAAATCATTTGGATTTGTATCTACTTTATATGTGAAAACACCTTGATTTGTATGCAGATAAAAGAGGCCGGTTCCATCGGAAAAAGGGCGATACGACATATCTAGCACATTTTCAAGTTTGAATGTATGGCTGGTCGTCGAAATTGCGTTTGCATAAAGATTGATAACATGAACGGAATGTTGATGATTCTGTTCAAACCAACCCATTTTCCGTTCGACGTCGATGTAGGTAATGGTTGAGACGGTTTGGTTGTACGATTCAGTCATTCTATACCTCCGATAAATATTGCATTTACTAATTATATCCACTCTAACAGTTTCCTATGAGTTATTCTAAGCCTAGGTTTTATTTCAGTTCATTTTCGATATCCTTAATTAAAGTATCTACATAAGAACTATCCACAAAATTGTATTCATTCACAAGTACTCCTTGCTTATTCACCAAGTAAAAATTAGTCCCGTGTAGGACTTGAGTGGAACTGTTGGGCTTTTGAACGATTGTTTGAAATTGCTCTCTGGCAAACTTTTCAATCTCTTGTTGCTTATAACCCGTCAATAAATGCCAGTTCGTTTCGTCATCGGTAAATCGTTGAATATATGTCTTCAATACGGCTGGTGAGTCTACAGTTGGATCTACACTAAATGAAATGAATTCGACTGGGATCCCTTTTTCGATAAACCTTTTTTGTAGTGAAGCTATTTCAGCGGTCATTGTCGGACAGATGGTATCACATTTCGTAAAGATGAAATTTGCAATCCATACCTTATCTTTTAAGTCGTCAGTGCCGAAAGGGTGTCCCGATTGATCTGTAAAAGAAAACGAATCGATTTTTTCGACGCTTTGGGACTTTTCACTACAGGCTATTAGAAGCAAGAGACAGATGAGAAGCAAAACATAATTAGGGAACTTTTTCATATTACATCTAAATCTCCTTCATGTTAATAAGTCCGGGTATATGGATTGTAACTACTGTGCCGTTTGCCGCGTCACTTGAGATGGAAAATGTACCATCATGTAAGCGTACAATTTCTTTTACGATAGATAGGCCTAGACCAGTACCGCCTGTCGTACGATTACGTGCTTTGTCTGTTCTAAAAAAGCGTTCACCCATTCGACTGATATCCTCCGCATTAATAAGAAGACCTCGATTCCTTACTTGGAACTTGACATAATCTATTTCTTTCTTCAAAACAAGACCAATGGTACCTCCCTTAGTAGAATATTTTATGGCATTGTCAACTATATTATAGAATACTTGTTGAATCCTTTTGGGATCCCCAAAAATGATAGGGTCTTCTTGAATATTGGAATCGAGAAGTAATTCTTTGCTTGCGATATGAATCGAAAAAAGGTCAATCGTATCGATTAGTAATTGTGTGATGGCAATCGGTTCAGATTGAATGGAGTATACATCGTCTTGTAAATAATTTAATTCAACAAGGTCATTTATCAATTTATTCAATCGTTCTGTTTCTTTTTCAATCGTTGACAAATAGTGTACTGCTTCTTCCGTTGATGTATTGAGCTTGTCTTTTAATGCATGAGTATAGCCACTTATATACGTTAGAGGAGTCCGAAGTTCATGGACAATATTCGATGTGAAATCTTTTTTTCGTTCTTCTTGTTGCTCTAATGAGAGGCTCATTGTATTGAATGCCTTTGTCAATTGACCGACTTCATCTTCACGATTACTTTCAATTCTGCTTGAAAAGTTACCTTGGGCTATTTCTTTAGAAAGGTTTTGTAAGTCCTGCAACGGTTTGAATAAAGAGCGCCAGGCTGTATTGACGACTAAAAAAAGAATCAGGAAAAAGAGTGTTCCAACTGCAACTAGAAGGGGAATGCTTTCCCGGAATACATCTTGGATTGCGGCAAGTGGCACATAAATATAGATAAAACCAATCAGACCATCCGCGCCTTTTATAGGAAAGATGGCACCGATGATTTCGCGGTCCAATTCTTTGACAAATCCTTCTTTTAAAATATATTTCCCCTTTTCGAGCTCCGAATGATCTTTTTTATCGACAAGTGTTTCGTAATTGATTTGATACGGAAAATAAGTAGATAGCTTGTCGAGATTATCGACGACAATAACTTCATACTCCGAAACGATGTTGTACCATTGAATCTTTTCGATGATGTCGTCACTTAATACCCCATAGTGATAGTGGGATGCTGTCCGTTCGCCTTGGTAGACAATAGATTCTTCAATGCTTTTTAAATACAACTCTGAATACAAATAATGAATAAAGAAAAAAGAAAACAGAATTGTAAAAGCAATACTGGAGATTAGAACGAGTAGAATTTTTTTACTTAATGTGAGTTTTTTCATCCTACACCTCGAATCGATAGCCGATACCCCAAATTGTATCTATTAATTCGCCATACTCACCAAGTTTCAGCCGCAATGTTTTGATATGTGTATCCACTGTCCGTTCACTACTCTGATGCTCATCGCCCCAGACAAGCTGTAGCAGTTGTTCTCTCGAATAGACACGGCTCTTGTTCTTAACAAGAAGGTGTAGCACGCCATATTCTTTCAATGTCAACGATAGGGGACTACCATTTAGCGTCACCATATGCGCGTCATTATCAATAAGTAATGGGCCTTCTTCTACAATATCGGGTGCAGATCTAGTTTGGTATGTACGTCTTAGCACCGATTCGACCCTAGCCAACAGTTCCCCGGGTAAAAACGGCTTTACAATATAATCGTCGCCGCCCAGTTTTAGCCCTTGAATTTTATCCCATTCCTCGCCCTTTGCTGACAGAAAGATAAGTGGAATTGTTGAACTGTTTTTTAATTCCTTAGCAAATGAAAAACCATCCATATACGGCATCATTACATCGACAATTAATAACTGTGGTGTCAGCTTCTTGAGCATCAAAAGTGCATGAATGCCATCGGTAGCCTCTACAACAGCGTAACCATCTTTCTCTAGAAAAGTTCGTATGAGTTCACGCATCTGTGGTTCATCGTCTATAATCATAATGGTGGGCTTGCTCATTGTTAAACCTCATTTCATCTATAGGATACCTTATTTCATTATCATTAACACATGTGAAGCCATTGTGAAATTCATACTTCACATTTACTTCTAATTTACCATTTAAAATCATACAGAACGTATTAATTCGCTTGATGAATGCAAACAAATGGAGGAATTTAATTGAAAAAGAAATTAGGAATACTTATGGTCGTATTTGTACTTATCACATTAGCCGCTTGTGGGAAAGACGAAAAAAGGGCTGATTCATCGAAGGTCCCTGAACCGCTTAAAGTAGATTTAACGGTCACTGAACAGGTTGATGTAAACGGTACAGTGAAAATGGCGGCCCTTGTCACGCAAGGTGATGAAAAAGTAGAAGATGCCGATGAAGTTGTCTACGAAATTTGGGAAGAAGGCAAAAAAGACGAAAGTGTCAAGATTGAATCAGTAAATGAAAAAGAGGGGCTGTACACAGCGAATACAGTTTTTGATCATGATGGTCTATTCCATATCCAAGTCCATGTGTCGGCAAGAGATATGCATACGATGCCGATGAAAGAAGTGACTGTCGGTGGCGGTGGCCATTACGACGCAGTTGAAAAAGGCGAAGATCATGCCCATTCCGCTGGATTTTCTATGCATTTCACGGCTCCTAAAACTGTGAAAGTCGACGAAGAACAGGAACTTTCCGTCCATATACAAATGGATACGAAGCCGTTAGAGAAATTACATGTACGTTATGAAATATGGAATGAGGCAAATCCGGAGGAACGTGAATGGCTTGATGCGGAAGAAATGAATGCCGGCGAATACATGGCTGAGCATACTTTTGTTGAAGCCGGCACATACAGCGTTCAAATCCATGTTAAAGACGACCAAGAGTTGCATGAACATGAAGTGCATACGCTTATTGTGGAATAAAATACCTTTGTAACTGTGGAAAGCTAGGAGTAATTAACGGAATCGGAGGGGGAAATATGGCGGAACATTTATTTCATCTGAAGGCGAGTTGGCCAGGCTTACGGAATGACGTAGGCACAATTGCAGTAGGTAATCTAAAAACGGAAGTATCTGTCCCTGTAGAACTGAGCGGACCGGGAGTTGGAGCGAATCCTGAAGATATGATTATTGGGGCAGCTTCGACGTGCTATATCATTACGCTAGCTGCGATGATGGATCGCAGTAAGCTTGAAAAAGAAGATTTGACGATGGATTCAATCGGGGTCGTAGATGTAACAAACGGTATTACGACATTCAAAAAAATCATTCACAAACCCCATATTGTGTTGAAATCGGATGCAACTGAAAAAGATGAAGCGCTTGCACTGAAACTTGCAGATAAAGCAGAGGTATCCTGCATGGTTACTAGAGCACTTAAAGGCAATGTGAGCGTGGAAGTAGAAGCAATTATAACAAAATCAATCAATTGAATGAAGAAAGGGCGTACTCATAGAGTACGCCCTTTCTTCAAAGTATACATTTTTCAACTTGAATCATTGTCTAGTCCTAGCGCCTAGTGACTCTGTGTCATAAAACAGACCAAGCCGCTCCGAGGGTCCGTATTATACCTGACGCCTTCTTAGTCATCACTGTCTTTTTTTACGGGCACTAATTTGAATATGTCGTGGTCTTCAAATGCATCGACGAGACGATCTAGCCATTCATAATAATCCCGCGCGTATTTCAACTTTTCAATATCCCCAAGGACCTCTTTTTCCAAATCCTCACTTAAGCCCGGATCAGTTACAAGGTCTTCCAGTTCGGCTAACGACTTTCTAACGGCGACTACATGCAGAGAAACAGATCTCCGCCACTTAATCGAAAATAAATCGATGAAGCTTTGATACCAATCATCTTTGGCTTGATAAAGATCTTTTCGGACACCTCTTTTCCAAGCACGTTCCACAAGCTTTAAATCAGATAATGCTTTAACGGATGTACTCATACTTGTCTTGCTCATCCCGAGTTCTTCAGTCATCTCATCCAATGTTAACGGTTCATTATGAAAAAACATCATCCCATATTGTCTTCCGGCAGAAGGCGTGAGTCCGTAAAGATGTATATTTTGTGCGATTGTTTCTATAATTCGTTCACGGGCTTTGTCTAATCTTTCAGTACCGTCCATTAACGCTTTCCCTCCACTATTTTCAGTCAATATCAACTTCACTAATCACTTTAGTATAGCGTATTATATCTACTTTCAAAAAGCAATTCAAAAAATTCATCGTGCAAACAGTTTTTACCGTTCAAACAATTAATTTAGTAAAAACGGTTGTATTACAATTATGTTACAGCTATACTAGTAGACATCAGAAAGATTTGAAACTGTAGGGAGTGTAAGCATGAGCGAGGAAGTAACTAGTAAAAAGATTGAAGTGTTGAATACGACTAAAATCTTCGGTAAGAATCATAAGCGAGCAGCCCAGTTGCTAAGTGAAGGTAAGTCAAAGGGTGAAATATTGAAGGCGACCGGCGCAACAGTTGGTGTCAAAAATGCATCGTTTGATGTATTTGAAGGTGAAATATTCGTCATTATGGGATTGTCAGGAAGCGGAAAGTCAACACTGGTCAGATTGTTGAACAGATTGATTGATCCGACAATGGGCAAGATTTTACTTGACGGTGAAGATATCGTCCAGATGAATAAAGAGCAGCTTCGTCAAGTTAGACGTAAAAAAATCGGTATGGTCTTTCAGAACTTTGCTCTTTTCCCCCATAAAACAATTCTTGAAAACACAGAATACGGGTTGGAAATTCAAGGGGTTGCGAAAGAGGAACGTAAGGCGAAAGCAACAGAATCATTGAGGCTAGTTGGGCTTGCAGGTTACGAGGACCAATTTCCGAAACAATTGAGTGGCGGTATGCAACAACGTGTCGGTCTTGCCAGAGCGCTTGCAAACGGCCCTGATATTTTGCTTATGGATGAAGCATTCAGTGCGCTCGATCCCCTCATTCGAAAAGATATGCAAGATGAGTTGTTACAACTTCATCATGACATGGGCAAAACAATCATCTTCATCACCCATGACTTAGATGAAGCGTTACGTATCGGTGATCGAATCGCGTTAATGAAGGATGGCGAAATCGTCCAGATTGGAACACCGGAAGAAATTCTGATGAGCCCGTCAAATAAATATGTGGAACGTTTCGTTGAAGATGTGGATTTATCCAAAGTATTGACGGCAGGGCATATCATGAAAAAAGCTGATACTGTACAAGTCGACCGGGGTCCTCGGGTTGCTCTACGCCTTATGGAAAGACTAAGTATTTCTTCGATTTACGTAGTCGATAAAGGAAACCGTTTAATTGGAGCTGTGACCGCACAAGATGCAGTCCAAGCTAGTGAATCGGGTAAGACGCTTGAAGAGGTCTTGATCACCGATTTATCGGTGGTACCTCCAGAGACTGTCCTAACAGATTTATTTGATATTGTTTCGACAGCGACAATTCCTGTTGCTGTAATCGATGAGTCTAAAAAGATTCAAGGGATTATTATTCGTGGTGCACTGATTGGCGCTTTGGCAGGCGACGACCAGTTTATAAATAGTGATGGAACAGTCGATTCCGTTGAAGAGAAAGACGCGGAGGTGGCGTTACATGAATAATTTACTACCGCGTCTTCCATTTGCAGATTGGATTGACGAAGGCGTTGATTGGCTAGTTACGACCTTCGGAACAGTATTCGATAGTATTGCTGATGTTCTTGCAGGGATTGTTGAAGGGGCAGTGGATGGGCTTGATATGGTACCTTCTATCATACTTGCTGTTTTGTTCGCCTTACTTGCATGGCTTATCTCTACACGTCGGATTGCGTTGTTCTCGTTAGTCGGCTTATTGTTCATCGATTATCTAGGGTATTGGCATCCGATGCTACAAATGCTAGCACTTGTGCTTACCTCTGTTGTAATTGCACTCGTGATAGGAATTCCAATCGGTATATGGGGTTCCCAGCAAGCAATGGCTCGAAAAGTCATTAATCCAGTACTGGATTTGATGCAAACGATGCCAGCATTCGTCTATTTGTTACCAGCGATATTCTTCTTTAATATCGGTGTTGTTCCAGGAGTTGTAGCATCTGTTATTTTCTCCATGCCACCGACAATTCGCTTGACGATGCTCGGAATTGAGCAAGTACCGAAGGATCTAATCGAGGCGACAGAAGCGTTCGGTTCAACAACGTGGCAAAGACTGATTAAAGTACAAATTCCACTTGCCAAACCTACAATCATGGCAGGGGTCAATCAAAGCATCATGCTTTCCCTATCCATGGTTGTTATCGCTTCAATGGTTGGTGCACCAGGGCTTGGTGAAGAAGTATACCGAGCAGTAACACAATTAAAAACGGGCGTCGGTTTTGAAACTGGATTGTCCATCGTAATCGTAGCCATTATTTTGGACCGTATTACACAACACGCAGGAAAGAAAAAACAAGGGGGAAACACATTATGAAAAAATTCACTAGAAAAGCATTAGGACTTGGAGCGGTCGCTCTACTTGCAGTTGGTCTTGCAGCATGTGGCAATGACGATGAAAAGGGCAATGATAAGAATGAAACAGGCGGAGATACAACGAAATCAGTTGGCGAATCAGTTGACTATAAAATTACAGGAATCGATCCGGGCGCAGGTATTATGGAAGCGACTGGAAAAGCGATTGAAGAATATGACCTGTCTGAATGGGATTTAACAACTGGTTCAGGCGCAGCAATGACTGCATCTCTTAAAAAGGCATATGATAAAGAGGAGCCAATCATCGTAACAGGTTGGTCACCTCACTGGAAGTTCACAGAATATGATTTGAAATACCTTGAAGATCCAAAAGGTGTTTACGGTGGAGAAGAAGAAATCCACACAATTGCTAGAAATGGTTTGAAGGAAGATATGCCTGAAGCGTACCAAATCCTGAAACAATTTAAATGGACTCAAGACGACATGGGTGAAATCATGGTTGCCATACATGACGGTGAAAAAGCTGAAGTTGCTGCCCAAAACTGGCTTGATGCAAATGAAGAGAAGGCTACAGCGTGGACTGAAGGCGTAGAAAAAGTAGATGGCGATGAAATCAAACTTGCTTACGTTGCATGGGATAGCGCAATTGCAAGTCACAACGTTATTAAAATTGTCTTAGCGGATATGGGTTATGATGTAACATTGACACAAGTCGAAGCAGGCCCTATGTGGACTGCAGTTGCAGATGGTAGTGCCGATGCAGCACTCGCAGCTTGGTTACCTGTTACGCATAAAACGTATGCTGATAAATTCGAAGGAGATTTTGAAGACGTCGGTATTAGTATTGAAGGCGTGAAAATTGGTTTGGTCGTTCCAGAATATATGGATATCACATCGATTGAAGACTTGAAGTAATAAAATAACAAATTACTTAGACTCAGTTCCGCTAACGCGGGCTGGGTTTTTATTTTTTTAATAGGGAAAACTGGAAGTAGGCATCCCATTAAAAGAAGTCCATTGAATCCCGCTTCGGCGCTTGGGGATGCCTCTCGCAATAAGCCAGACAGGAGTTCACTGTCAGTCTTATTGCTTCGGCTACCCCTTTAAGGCGCCTTCGCTGGTTTTCATCACACACACACGGTGCCGGTTTCTGACACCATTTGTGCTCTTCAAATTGTGGCAGAAGCTGGCATCCGGATTCAACACCGTCTTCAAGTCCAAATGAAAATTATCTACCGCTTTCATGAATCATATTTGAAAAACAGCCAATCCTATAACTGAGCTCTATTCTATCAAATTGAAATCAATCTTTTGACGGTATAC
Organism: Filibacter tadaridae; assembly: GCF_900609045.1. Lineage (GTDB taxonomy): Bacteria > Bacillota > Bacilli > Bacillales_A > Planococcaceae > Sporosarcina > Sporosarcina tadaridae. Next base: position 28,701 of record NZ_UXAV01000045.1, on the reverse strand, counting down.
AATCAATGCTGTATACTTTTCAAAGCCTAGTAAGTTAATATACATTGGAGGTAATTAGTTTGATGAAGTTCAAATTATTGTCAGTTCTACTAGTTAGTGCAATTTTATTATTGTCTGCTTGCGGAAATTCTGATAAAGGAAATAAAACTAACGATGAAGCATCAAAAGATAATAATGCAGGGGGAACAAGCGAAGATTTGCTCACAAAAGTGCAGGATGAAGGCGAATTAGTAATCGGGACAGAAGGAACATATCCGCCGTTTACGTTTCATGATGAAAAAGGGGAACTCACAGGTTTCGATGTTGAAATTGCGGAAGAAGTAGCAAAAAGACTCGATGTTAAACCAGTTTTTCTGGAAACCCAATGGGATGCAATTTTTGCTGGACTTGATTCGAAGCGTTTTGATATGGTTGCAAACCAAGTAGGAATCCGCGAAGACCGGACGGAGAAATATGATTTCTCAGTACCGTATATTACATCTTCGGCTGTACTAATTGCAAATAGTGATAATAAAGACGTCAAAACATTTGAAGATATTAAAGGGTTGAAATCTGCGCACTCATTGACGAGCAATTACGCGGATACAGCGAGGAAGTATGGAGCTGAAATTGTAGGCGTCGATGGATTTAACCAAGCAATTGAGCTTATCAATACCAAACGCGTTGATGTTACGATTAATGATAAAATGTCATTTTTAGACTTTAAAAAACATAAACCAGATGCACCAGTCCAAATTGTAGCAACAGCAGATGATGCTGTACAAAGTGGTTTGATGTTTAGAAAAGGAAATGAAACACTTGTTAATGAAGTAAATAAGGTATTCAATGAAATGATTGAAGATGGAACATACTTGGAAATCTCAGAGAAGTGGTTTGGTGAAGATGTACTTAAGTGACCTATTTGCTGACCCAGAGAAAGTACAAAGACTGCTGACGATTGCTCAAACTTCCCTTTGGCCACTTTTGGAGGGAGCCCTAAAATATACACTTCCATTAACCTTGATTTCATTCTTCTTCGGGATTATTCTTGCCGTACTAACGGCATTGGCAAGAATATCCTCGGTAAAGCCATTGCAGATTATTGCAAGAATATACGTGTCTGCCATACGAGGGACGCCGTTACTTGTTCAATTGTTCATATTGTTTTTCGGGTTACCGACGATCGGGATTGTTATCGACCCATTTCCAGCTGCTATATTCGGTTTTTCATTAAACGTTGGGGCGTATGCTTCTGAAGTTATTCGAGCAGCAATCCAATCGATTCCGAAAGGGCAATGGGAAGCGGCTCATACGATTGGCATGAATTATTCACAATCGTTAAGACGCATCATCCTACCGCAAGCAACGAGAGTTTCCATACCTCCGTTATCGAATACATTTATCAGTTTAGTGAAAGATACATCATTAGCATCGCTTATTTTGGTAACAGAAATGTTCAGACGTGCGCAAGAAATTGCATCAGCAAACTATGAGTATCTACTGCTCTATACGGAAGCCGCGCTTATTTACTGGGTTATTTGTTCAATCCTATCCGTCATACAAGATAGAATCGAACATCGATTGGATCGGTATGTAGCAAAGTGATAAGCAGGAATAAATAAGCGTGGAAAGGAGCATACGATGATTGCAATAAAAGACATAACAAAAAGTTTCGGCGAACTTGAAGTGTTAAAGGGAATTGATTTGGAAATTACGAAGGGAGAAGTCGTTGTTGTCATAGGACCATCGGGATCCGGCAAAACGACACTGCTTCGTTGTTTGAATATATTGGAAGTACCGACATCCGGCAGTATAACGCTTGACGGGCATACTGCTGATTTTTCAAAACGACTTGCAAAAAAGGAAATCGACTATTTTAGAAGTGAAACTGGGATGGTTTTCCAAGGTTATAATTTATTCCCCCATAAAACTGCTCTTGAAAATGTAATGGAAGGGCCTGTTATTGTGAAGAAAGAATCCAAAGTTAGTGCCCGAAACAAAGCAGAGAAATTGTTAACGAAAGTGGGACTGGGTGACAAACTGGACTTCTACCCTTTCCAATTGTCAGGTGGTCAGCAGCAACGAGTCGGAATTGCAAGAGCTCTCGCTTTGGAGCCGAAGGTTATGTTATTTGATGAACCAACGTCCGCGCTGGATCCAGAACTGATTGGTGAAGTGTTGCAAGTCATGAAAGATCTTGCCGATGAAGGAATGACAATGGTCGTTGTTACCCACGAAATGCGTTTTGCACAAGATGCAGCGGACGAAGTCGTCTTTATCGACAAGGGCAAAATAATTGAACGAAATAAACCGAGTGAATTGTTTACGAATCCAAAAGAGGAACGAACACGACAATTTTTGAACTTAATTTCCTAAGTACTATACAGCAGAGATAATCGACGTCGATATGGACGGCAGATTATCTCTATTTTTATACTACCCAAAATCGAAAACCTCGCTAAACACAAAAGAAATAGGTAATATAAAGAGGTACAATAAATAGAAGTGGGGGATGAATATGAATAACCAACAAAATGCAGGACTTCCGGAAAAAACAAGCTCAGTGGAAAAACTTATTACGGTTCCTGAAGACATAAAAAGAGTGTTGAACGGCGAAAAAACAGCAACTAGACGGAATGGCGTATATGCATATCCTGGAGAAATTATGGTGCTGGACGGTAAAGAGTTCAAAATGGATACGGTTTATTCACAAACGCTTGGTGAAATGACTGATGAAAATGCGAAACAGGAAGGCTTCGCTGATATGGAATCTTACAAACAATCGATTCTTGCTTTCCATCCTAAAATGCCGTGGCTCCCAACGATGCGTGTATGGGTACACGAATTCAGCCCGGTTCAGAAATGATGTTCTAAATGAAACCGGATATCTATGGCATAATCGTATTTCTGCATGTTGCCAGTGCGGTTACGTCCATAGGTCCATTATTCATCCTTATGCCGGTCATTAAACGATTATATGATGTTAATGTAGATATCGAAAATGCTTATTTGTCTATTATTAACGTTATTGTCCGGATCGTCATGCATGCAGGGCACGTTCTTGTTTTCTCGGGCGTGCTTCTGATTATTCTTGGACCTTGGCCGTGGTATACATCATGGGTTATCATGACACTTGCTGTCATGCTTGTATCAGCAGTCTTCCTAACAAAAGGGTTTACAAAAGTACTCCGCAGATTTCATCTTCCGGGTGCTAATAAGAATGACATACTCAAGAGTTTAAATAGAACTTCCTGGGGTTACATCGGCCTTATGCTAATCATGCTTTGGCTTATGGTACAGAAACCAATGCTTTGGTGAAGCCCGACTTATTGGGTACTGTCATACATAGAAAAAGATGTGCATCTTACAGGTGTACGTCTTTTTTTTGAATCGGATGCCAGCATCTGCCGCAAATTGAAGAACACAAATGGTGTCAGAAATCGGCACCGGGTGTGTGATAAAACCAGCAAAGCCATCCCCGTGCACCGAAGTGATTTTGAGTGGAATCTTTAGTTCGCTATATAACTAGGAAGAAAAACTAACGAAGTGACAGCGACTTTCGTATATTGTAAGATTCAAATTAATAAGGAAAAGGGGGCTTATGATAATGGAATTTAAACAGTATGACAATGTGCATGAATTTGCTTTGAAGGCTGAACCCATTTTATCCAAAAGAGAGGATGTGTATAGTCTATTTTTAGGTGTTTTACAGGCAATAAAAGCGGGCCGATACGACAATCCTTTTATGGCAACAATCGAAGAAAACGGAGAAGTGTTAGGCCTATTTCAAATGACACCTCCACATCCATTAAATTTAATTATTGATGACGATAACCGGCTGGAAGAAATCATGAACGTGTTATTTCCAAACTTATTCCGATTGAAATTGACGCTTAACTCTGTTGTATCATTGAAACCATGGGCATATAGTTTTGCGGAGAAATGGGTAGAGAAAACAGGTATTGAACATGAAGTACTAATGGACCAGGGTTTGTACCGTCTAGACCAAGTAGATGAAACGCCTGAGAAAAGCCCGGGGAATTGGCGATACGCGGAACAAAGTGATAGTCCTTTAATCGAGAAATGGTACAATTTGTTCGAAAAAGATGCTCACCTGCCACTTACGCCTGTTGCAGACGTCAAAAAGCGTGTTGCGTCATTTATAGATGGACGCGAGGTTCTTTTATGGGTTGATGGCGGAAAGGTGGTCTCAATGATGAAAAAGGCACGACCAACAAAAAAAGGAATTACCGTTTCATTCGTTTTCACACCAAAAGAAGAACGGAAAAAAGGATATGCCCGCACAATGGTCGCAGCCGGTTCAAAGGAGTTCCTTAAAACTTATGATTTTTGTGTATTGTACACAGATTTGATGAATCCAACGTCAAATAAAATCTATCAAGAGATTGGTTATAAAAGAATTGCTGATTCCGTTCAACTCGGATTTATAAATAGATGAAAAAGGAGTAAGGTTACATAAAAGTCATGTAACCTTACTCCTTTTTCTTTATGAATGATTATTAGTTTTTCACGGATTCAATTTCCTCTGTCAACTCAACTAACTGATCAATCATTTCGCCGATATAAGCAATTGTATCGCGGAGAGGCTGCTCAGTTGTAATATCAACGCCAGCCATTTTAGAAAGCTCCGCCGGATTTTTCGTTCCGCCTGCTTTCAGTACTTCCAACCACTCGTCTACGGCAGGTTGACCTTCTTCAAGAATACGTTTGGATACTTGAGTGGAGATTGTCAAACCTGCGCTGTATGTGTATGGATACAAGCCCATGTAGTAATGAGGTTGACGCATCCATGTCAATTCAGCTCCTTCATTAATGTCAACATCCTCTCCCCAGAACTCTTCCAAGACGCCGCGTTTCAAGTTGTTCAATATACCTGCGTTCACACTGCCACCTGCATCGATACGTTCGTATACTTTACGTTGATATGCAGCTTCCAGTAAGTGTGTGACGAAGTTATGGTAGTACGTACGTGCAACGATTGAAGAAATAACCCACCGTTTGAACTGCGGATCATTGGAATTTTTCAAAAGATGATTCGCCATGAGCATTTCATTCATTGTTGAAGGAGCCTCAATGAAATAAAGGGAAGGACGTGAATTGAACAGGTTTTGCTCTTTGTGTGCATTATAGAAATGACCCGCATGTCCTAATTCATGGGCAAGCACGAAGACATCTTCCATGCTTCCCGTCCAAGAAATAAGTATATAAGGGTGATTGCCGTAAGGACTGGAGCAAAATGCACCCGTGGATTTCCCTTTGTTTTGAGCGAAGTCAATCCAGCGTTCTTTGTAAGAGCGGTCGACCATATCCAAATAATCGTCACCCATGATGGCAAGTGCATCATCGATATACTTCCTTGACTCTTCAACAGTAATTTCAGGTTCATAAGTCGGGTCAAGTGGAATTTTCAAATCGGCGAATGTCATTTTATCCAAACCATGTACTTTTTGAAGCAATTTTGCGTATTTCCGCATATGTGGTGCTAATTCTTTTGTGATCAAATCAATTTGACGATCATACATCGTACGGTCAACTTCCTGATCGAATAACAGATAGTCGAATACGGTATCATAGCCACGCACATCGGACATTGTTTTTTCGGTTTGAAGATGTGTATCATATGTTTTTGCAGTTGTATGCTGATAGTCTTTTAGTTTTGCGGAGAAAGCATCGAATGCAGCACGGCGTTTGTCTGTATCAACCTCCGACTCCCAACCACCTTCAAATGAAACATAGCTAAGGGGATACTTTTCCCCGTTTACTTCAAAATCATCAAATGACATATCGACCATTTTCGTTGTGTTGTACAAACCATATGGTGCGTCGAATGTCGAAGAGAATGCCGCTAATGTTTTCTCTACTTCAGGATGCAGTTGGAATGGTTTCTTACGAATTATTTCGTCCAGATAGTTTTTGAATTCAGCAGATTGTTGTTGTGCTTCTTCCAATACTTCTGCTGGAAGTTCGGAAAGTTCACTGTTGACAAATGATAATTTACTGCTAATTTTCGCAGCAGTTGAACCGAATTTGTTATCACGCATTTGGGCCTCGTCATTTGTTTGGTCGACGCTGGATGCAAGGCTTGTATAAGTACCTATAGGAATCATTTTTTCAAAAATGGATGTATATCCTTTTAATGCTTCAATTACTGATGTGGGGTCTGTAATACGCCCTTTAAATTGTTCAGCGAATGTATCGACTTCATTTTCAAGTTCTACAATTGCCGCTTCGTAATCTGCTTCTGATTTAAATAAATCCTGCAAGTTCCATGTCTCTTCTATCTTTACTTCTGAACGTGCTGGTAAACTTTTAACCAATTTCATCTCTCCCTTTTATTGCATATGTCTGACTAGTTATAGTATATAATAGATTCGGCTAATTGTAAAAATCGATTTACTTTTTTAAGAATTCCTGCTGAGCCGTTCTATTTCTTCGGCAACGATAAAAGCAAGGCCATCATTGCCGAATACTTGTAATACATCAAGCATTGTTTCATTGTCTATATGAATTTTGTTATTCTCTGCGTCTTTTATAAGTTGTTTCATGGTGTTGTTCTCTTGTTGATGAGGATAGGCCCGTTTATATAACTGGTGGGGATCTAAGTTGTGATTGGCGCACCACTGAATGAATAGGCGAATCATCAGCTGCTCATCTTCTTGGTATTTTTGAATGACCTGTTCATCGCTAGTTTTGTAGTCCATCATTAAAGCTCCTTTTTTGAGTGAAGTTAGTTTCATTGTAACTGAAGGTAGGGATAGGGTAGAATCATTCGTATCAATTAAGGAACAAAAATTCGTTAAAGTTGATTTTGTATGAAGAAATGAACAAGCCAGTCCACATCGAGTGGGCCATCGACTATTTTATAGTAGAGCATGTTATTTTCGATGATTAACTCTTCTTCAACAATAACAGTAAACTCATTGCCTTGTTCATCTTCAAGGCTAATGCTGAATTGTGAAATAGTATCATTTACATCAATTTCATCCGGTTTTAATTGTTGGATTTTATGGCTTTTTAGAAAGTGTAAAAACGCATTAATTTCTTCTTCATCATCGACTATCCATGTTTTTGAATTTGAAGCAAGAGCCGATGGTATCGTGAACGTTAAAGAACTAATTACAGAATTCATAGGATCAAAAAGTGTAGCGAATTCTTTCTCGGTGGTATTGTTGACTGAATAGGATAATTGAAAAGTGCCGCCTATCAGTATGGCGATTAGAAACAAGCCCCTAATTCTCATTTTCTTTTTCATCTTTTTGTTCATGGTGAATTCCTCCTGTATCTCGTTTCTATAGTATACGCAGACACTGGAGACTTGATTAGTCCAGATGGCTTTATACAATGTAGTTTGATTTTAGAAGGGAGGTACGAAATGTTTTTGAATAAAATCACGTTGCTACATGAAGGCGACGAAAGAAAAGAAGAGTACCCGTTTTCTATCCCGTCCATCCAGACTATGAACGAGTTGAAACTGGATAATAGAGTCACATTTTTTGTTGGAGAAAATGGTTCTGGAAAATCGACGCTTTTGGAGGGGATTGCTGATTTATGTGATTTCAATACAGCGGGCGGCGGAAGGAATAATATATATGAAGTCGATGCGTCTGAAAGTGACTTAAGCAAGCATCTTCGATTGTCGTGGTTCCCGAAAGTTTCGAACGGTTTCTTTCTAAGGTCCGAGTCTTTTTTTAATTTTGCTTCGCACATCGATAGAATGGCTAGGGAACCTGGAGGCTCTTATCAAGCTTATGGAGGGAAATCACTTCACCAGCAATCACATGGTGAGTCGTTTTTGTCCTTATTTCTAAATCGTTTCCAAGGCAAGGCAATTTATTTACTGGATGAGCCCGAAGCGGCACTATCTCCCCAACGGCAGTTGGCATTTTTGCGCATCATGCATGATCTCGTCAACGAAGAGGATTGCCAATTCATTATCGCAACGCATTCACCGATTATTTTAGGTTATCCGGATGCTGCCATTCTTAACTTTGACAATGGGGAAATAACGGAGACGAGATATGAAATGACAGAGCACTACCAGATAACGAAATATTTCCTTGACCACCGCGAAAAGCTTTTGAAAGACATTTTAGAAGATTAATTTGTTGTCAGAATGTTATAATGAAATTGAATTAACGTAATTGGGGGAATGGTAGATATGACGACGAAAGTACTACATGCAATCCAAGATGAGTACGCGGACGATTTTGCTTGGTGTTATGGTTGTGGTCGATTGAATACGGAAGGTAACCATTTCCGTACGGGATGGCAAGGTGATGAAACGGTAACGTATTTTGAACCGGATGAAAAATACACTGCAATACCCGGTTTTGTCTATGGGGGGGCAATCGCATCTCTTGTTGATTGTCATGGAACGGGGTCTTGTGCGTTGGCGTTACATCGTAAAAATGGTCATGAGCCTGGAAGCGGTGAAGAAGCGCCGCGTTTTGTTACCGCGTCATTGAATGTCAATTATCTAAAGCCGACACCACAGGGAGCAATCCTGAAAGCGGTCGGAAAGGTGGAGGAAATCCATCCGAAGAAATGGAAAGTCATTGTCGAAGTATTTGCGGATGACACACTTTGCGCAACAGGAGAAGTCGTTGGTGTTGTCATGCCTGCCACTTTCACACAAAAATAAGAAATCAAAAAAGCTGGTTGCCATGTGCAATCAGCTTTTCTAAGGTACAATTCATGTATAATGAGATTATTTGAATACTCTTGAAGGAGTGATTGCATTGTTAGTTATACTTGGAATTGTTGCGTGTGTAATGTGTGTTCCAATCACAGAAATAATAACGAAACACAGGCGGGAAGCGATTAAGATTAAAGCGGAAATGATTCGGGATGAAATCGAATTGGAAAAAATAAAACAACAAAACTTTGTCATCGAAACGGAAAAAATGAAGATAGAGTTGGAGAAAATGAGATTGGACTATACACCGAGCGGCAATGATTTACTGAAACTCTAATGCATCTTAAGAGGGATGTGCGTGGAATTGAATGAAGATAAATTGAATCCACCCTATCAAGATTGGATGGGAGACATTTTAAAAGAACATGCAAAAACGGGTGGTATGGATAATCTGAAAGGACAAGGACAGCCATTATCTGAAGAGTATTTTGCAGGTGATACGTTTCAACATTTCCAGCGGATTGCGAAGGATGCGGGCTATAAACCACACTGGCTAAAACTTCAACATGAAATCCGCGAAGAGATTAATATAATCGCAGATAATCAGTTAAACGAATCCACGAAAGACATCGAAAAAAAGATCAAGAAAGTGAATAAAAAAATAGTAACTTACAATAAATCCTGCCCGCCGCCCTTGCAAAAAGGTCATGTGTCGCTTCTCAATCTAGCAGCCATGACAAAAACATGGTAACATAAAAATTCTTGTGTGAAACTTCCATACCTTTCATCCGTATACTAAAATACTAGGAAAATAGATGAGGGGGTTATCTTGTGGATAATACGGGGTTAAAAGTTATCGTGCATGCCAGCGCTTTTTTCGCTCCTTATGCGGTTCCGCTATTAATCTATATCCTTTGCCATTTCTTTGTGGAGGACCTTGAAATGAAGAAACTTGCACTCCAAGCAATCTTTTTTCAACTGGTGATGGGTGCATTGTTAGTCATATCTATTTTATTGATTTTCATAATTATTGGCATTCCATTGGTCATTGGACTTGGTTTATTGTGGTTCATCGTCCCAATCATAGGAATCGTCAAAGCGCTCAACAATGAAGAGTTTAATTACCCGATAGTGGGTGCGTGGTTTAAATAATGTAGAAAAAAGATGCAATCCGTTTAATCGGATTGCATCTTTTTTTGCGTTTGTCTATATGAAATGACAAATGCAATTCATGACGGAGGGGCGATTTGTATAAGATGGGGTAAGTGAATAAGATGTGCTAAAAAAATAGAAGGGAGAGAGGGATATGAGAGTAAAGTTCAATCTTGTTACACAAATTTTTATCGCGTTTGTTCTAGCTATTATTTTAGGAAGTATTTTCGGTAGTTCCATTGATTTTTTGAAACCGTTTGGTGATTTGTTCTTACGTCTGATCAAGTTCATTATTGCTCCGCTGATATTATCGACACTTGTCGTTGGAGTAGCGGGGACAGCAGATCCGAAGCAACTTGGACGAATGGGTATCAAAACAATTGCTTATTATTTAGTGACGACAGCATTAGCAATTATCATCGGTCTAGCGGTCGCATTCATGATTTCACCAGGAAAAGGAATAACGATTGCAACAGATGGATTGAGTGTTCCTGAAGCAGCAACGCAAGAGCCGCAAAGCGCCATTACGACACTTTTGAATATTATTCCTGAAAATCCGTTCAGCGCCTTAGCCGCTGGGAACATTTTGCAAATCATTTTCTTTGCATTGTTCATTGGCATAGCAATCACACTCGTCGGAGAGAAAGCGAAGCCGGTCTACCGATTCTTCGAGGGATTTGCCGAAGTGATGTACAAAATTACTGGTATCGTCATGAAAGTGGCACCCATCGGCGTTTTAGGTCTACTCGCCCCAGTTATTGGTCAGTATGGATTATCTGTTTTATTGCCATTATTAAAGGTTGTTATTGCAGTCTATATTGCCTGTCTATTACATGCAGTAATTGTGTATTCAACTGCTGTAAAAACGTATGGAAAAATGAGCCCGGTTAAGTTTTTCAAAGGAATTTCACCCACTGCACTCGTTGCGTACAGTACAGCGAGCAGTTCAGGAACATTACCCATGACGATTAAAAATACGAATGAAAACCTTGGTGTGCCGAATAAAATTTCCAGCTTTGTTCTACCACTCGGAGCAACGGTCAATATGGACGGGACGGCCATTTACCAAGGGGTGGCTGTTGTTTTCATCGCACAGTTTTACAATTTGAATTTATCGTTCACTCAACTATTAACGGTTGTCTTAATCACGATTCTTGCTTCCATTGGCACAGCAGGCGTACCGGGTGCAGGAATGATTATGCTCGCAATGGTGTTGACTTCAGTGAACATGCCGATAGAAGGCATCGCACTTATTGCAGGTATCGATCGGATTTTGGATATGATGCGCACAATGGTTAACGTCGTCGGTGATGCATCTGCGGCAGTTGTCGTGGCTGGTACTGAAAAGGATCGAATTGAAGTAGAAGTGATTCCAACCGATTGATAAATGAGTGAAACGCCTTTTCCACCTGAAAAGTGGGGGAGGCGTTTTCCTTTTTTTATATGTAACCGTAAAAGTGATGAATCGATCTAATGCATATGCAATAAACAAACAACCATTTAGCGGCTGAATATTTCTAGATTGTATTAAATTGTAGGAAAAGACAAGCAAATAGTAAAGAAACGTACGGGACAATCATATACTTCTAGAAAGTATCTAGGGTAGGTGGGATTCCGTGCAGTTCTTAGAGAAGTCATTGACAATATTAATAGGTAGTTTGCTAATTGCAATTGGTGTGAATTTATTTCTTGTCCCATTTGGATTATTGGAAGGCGGTGCTGTTGGTGTTAGCCTGATTTTCCATTATATGCTGGACGTTAAAGTTGGGCTGACTTTTCTACTTTTGAGCATTCCAATCTTCATAATGGCCTGGTTCTTCTATCGTTCGTTTTTTTATAATGGTATTCACGGTATGTTGTTCTCCTCATTGATCATCGACTTGTTATATCCATTACATAAGTTGGGTGGCGGGTTAGGGGTTTCTCCGCTATTCGGTGCTGCATTTGGAGGGATAATAATCGGAGCTGGGGCTGGCATTATGCTTCGTCGGGACATTAGTATCGGGGGGATTGATTTATTCTCTCAAATGATTGCTAGGAAGTTGCGTATGAATGCGGGCATCGCAATCTTTTTAGTCGATGTAGTTATCGTGACGATTGGAAGTTTAATGCTTGAATCTGTATTTTTATCTATCTCGTTAACAACTGTATTATTGAGTGGGATTACAACGAGTATAATTGTTTCAACTGCACCAGAACTCAGTAAGGAATTGACACATTAAGCACGCATTAATCGAATATACGCCCAATTATCCAAAAGTTGCGTTATACTGGATTATGGCAATTATTTCGATTATAGAAAGTGTGTTGACGGTAGATGACTACAAAAAAAGATTCTATTTTAGGAAATCCTGTGTACCCGATTATGTTTGCAATTGGCGGCGTACATTTACTGAATGATTCACTACAGGCCGTTATTCCTGCAATTTTTCCCGTCCTAAAAGTGGAAAGAGGACTTACTTTCACACAACTAGGGCTAATTCTCTTTTGTCTTAATATGGTTGCCTCTGTCTTGCAACCCGTTGTAGGCTATTTAAGTGACCGTAAACCAAAACCGTATGCGTTGCCGTTCGGTATGATGTTCTCCCTTGTTGGGATAGCGGGCCTTGCATTTGCACCAGAATATTGGATGATTCTCGTATCGGTTATGTTACTTGGATTCGGTTCAGCAGTATTTCACCCTGAAGGATCTCGGGTCTCCTTTATGGCGGCTGGTTCAAAAAGGGGTCTTTCTCAATCCATTTACCAAGTCGGCGGAAATACAGGTCAAGCACTCGCTCCGTTAATCAGTGCATTCATATTGGTTCCATTAGGACAAAAAGGTGCGGCTATTTTCATAGTGGTTGCTGCGCTTGCTGTCTTTATTTTGACAAAAATATCAGCTTGGTATAAGAAGCAACTTGAACAGGAGAAGTTGAATAGCCGGAAAAAAGTGCTGCTTTCTTCGCTTGGGGATTTAACGAAAAGACAGGTTGGCATAGCGCTTGGTCTACTGCTAGTTATTATCTTTGCCCGTTCTTTTTACGTGACCAGTATTACAAGCTTTTACGTGTTTCATCTTATTAATATGTATGGCTTTACGGAGAAGGAAGGACTTTTGGTCATATTTATCTTTCTCGCCTTAGGAGCAGTGGGGACATTTTTCGGTGGACCTATGGCGGATCGAATCGGTAGGAAAAACGTTATTGTTTTATCACTCGCTTTGCCGATTCCGCTCTGTTTACTATTGCCACATGTTCCGTTTTGGGCAGCCATTATTCTATTGGTGTTCATCGGATTTTTTATCATGCTAAGTTTTTCAGTTACGGTCGTTTATGCGCAAGAACTTGTACCGAGCAAAATTGGTACGATGGCAGGTCTAACAGTAGGACTTGCATTTGGCATGGGGGCTATTGGCGCCGTAGTTATCGGTGCGTTGATGGATAGTATCGGTGTTTTACCGACGATGGTTGTCGTGTCATTTCTTCCGATTATCGGGCTTGTGGGTTTAGCATTACCGCGTGATCAAAAAATGACTGCTGCATGAAGTTAATGATGAAGAGGGAAAATGCCCGCTAATCCTTTTATGGATTAGCGGGCATTTTGTATACTGTAGAAATTTTGGATACGTATAGTCGATTAAGCTACTCGTGTTTTTATCAATAATCACTTTTGTTTTCAGTTCTTTTGACTTCCTCCGACGCCACTTCTTGTTGTACCGCAATGTAGTCTTTCGATGAATCTGCATCCGTAATTTTCACTTTCTTTTGCGGCGCCGACAAATCGATAAACTGCGTTGTACCTTCACCGGCAGGTCCGCAGATTCCAGTATCGATGTCACAAATCATATTCTTTTTCGTCTCCATAAAAACGCCTCGTTTCTGTATTTTCGTGTACCATCTTAATTTATGATACCAAATAAGATCGGCTTTTCATCGCATTTAGCCTCATCGTCAAAATAGAGATAAAATCGGATCTTTGGGATTGTTGCATCAGTTTACAAATTTCGTCACGCGAAGTATAATTAGTTAGCTAGGTAATTAATAAAGAGGTGAAAAAATTGAATCCATTATTTCATGAACTTTTTCAGAAGACTCGATTTTTAAATAGGGAATTGAACCATGCGTTGAAAAACCATGATTTATTTGCAGCGCAATGGACTGTTTTATTTTGTATTCAACAACAGGATGAGATGACATTAACACAAATATGGAAGTATTTAAATGTAGAAGCACCTACAGTTACGCGGACGGTTAATCGATTGGAAGAGTTAGGTTGGTTGAAAACGCGTGAAGGGAAGGATCGTCGTGAAAAAGTTGTCAGTCTATCCCGAATGGCAAAAGCTGAACTTCCAAAAGTTAAAGAGTCGGTTATCCAGTTCGAAAATCGATTTTTAGAGAGCCTGACGGCAGAAGAGCAATCGCTTTTAATGTCGTTGTTGAAAAAAACGAATAAAGAAAGGTCCTGATAGTTTGACTACAAAAGAACCAATTTGGACAAAAGCTTTTATCAGTTTATTTTTAACGAATTTATCTGTTTTTATCATATTTTATGGATTAGTTTCCACTTTACCGCTTTATGCGAAAGATGTATTGAGCCGGACAGACGAAGAAGCTGGACTATTAATGACGATATTCTTACTATCGGCAATTGTAGTTCGACCGTTCACGGGGAAAGTACTGGAACTCGTAGGGAAGCGTAAAATGTTATGGATTGGCTTAGTGTTCTATTTACTTTGTACAATCCTATATTATTTCATCGAACCTTTTCAAAGTCTATTGATCCTTCGGTTCGTTCAGGGAATTTGGTTCAGTATTGTAACGACGGCTGCAGGGGCACTTGCCGCTGATAATGTCCCGCCCACGCGACGAGGTGCGGGCCTTGGTTATTTTGTAATGTCTACAAATTTAGCGGTTGTTATCGGACCATTCATTGCCTTATTCATTATTCAATCGTATTCGTTTCAAACGTTGTTTATTGTAATGAGCGTTTTAATGGTAATAGGTGCACTTGCTTCATTAACTATACCGAAGGATTTTGTGCAAGTGCCGGCCTTGAAAAAGAGTAAGTTTTCATTGAATGATCTTTTTGAGAAAAAGGCATTGCCGGTTGCGATGTTGAGTAGTTTAATCGCCTTTTCGTATGCGAGCGTCTTATCTTTTTTATCAATCTATGCGAAGGAAAAGAATTTGTTAGCACTTGCAAGTATTTTCTTCGTCGTTTATGCAGTGGCTATGCTGGTTACAAGACCGTTTACCGGGAAGGTTTTTGATGAAAAAGGACCAATCTTCATTTTGATACCGGGCATGATTTTCTTTATTATTGGTCTTGTTCTATTGGCATTTATGGATACAGCGTGGTTATTCCTTGTTGCTGGTGTGTTTATCGGTCTTGGGTATGGGGCACTTGTTCCTTGCTTACAAACGCTGGCGATTCAGTCGACGTCACATGAACGAAGTGGCTATGCGACTGCGACATTTTTCACTTTCTTTGATTTTGGCATTGCGACAGGATCTTATGTATTAGGGCTTGTAGCTGTCTATTACGGTTACCAAAATGTTTACTTGCTTTCTGCGGCATTGATAGTTGTTGTATTACTGATTTATTTATTTGTTGGGAGAAAAAACAAGCGGGCTATTACTGTAGAGTGATAAAGGTTCCGAATATAAATAAAAGCCGGTTTTCCAGTGTTCTGGAGACCCGGCTTTGTTGCTGTATTATGCTTCGTATAGTCTTTTTAAGGCTTCCTTGAATTGTGGTTTGACATTAATCTGTGGGCGTATCTCTTGTGCCTTTTGCTCTGCTTCATTTACGGAATTTGCTAATCCAAGTTCCAACAGTGTTGCGGTTGCAATAGTCCCAGCACGTCCGCGTCCAGTATTGCAGTGAAAATAGACATTCTTGCCCGATGTGTAGGCACTAATCACTTCATTTACTGCGGCTTTGATAGATGCGTCTTGCTGTTCGGCATCGTCAACAAGGGGTTGGTGTACGCTTATAGCGCTTGATAGAGGACCCTTCACTTCTGCTCGTAAATCATAAATAGCATCGATTTCTTCGTTGGTAAGTAGTTCGCCGATTGCATCGATTCCACCAATGAATATTCTACCTGGAATCAGTTCTTGATAACTTTTCTCTTCCATAAACAAACACCTCTTTCCTAGTCTGTACAGCATTGCTTCTATGTACTATTTCCTTACAGAATGAACGACACCATTAGGTAATTCCAAACAATTTAATTGTCCGCCATATACCGCAGCCCCATCGATACCGATGATATTATTCTTGCCGAAGTACACAGCATGATTATCGGCGCTTCCATGAAGAATTTTTGTTGGCGTATGTCCGAAAACAACTATTTTATTCCCCTTATAATTTTTATAAAAGTCTTCTCTAATCCACATAAGGACGTATGGATCCGTTTCGCCAATTGGGGTTGTTGGATCTACACCTGCGTGAACGAAAATGTAATCGTCCCACTCCATGAAGTGATCAAGGGTTTGGATGAATTGAAGATGGCCATTTAATGTTGCAGAGTAAAGTGAAGGCTTTATAAAAGCTTCATCTTCAGGGATTATAAAGTCCTTTTCTTTGAATCCGTAACTTTCCAAGGTTTTATTGCCACCGTTGCGGCCTGTCCAATTTCCCCAAGCCCGTTCGTCATCCATTGTCAGTGATTTGATCATCATATCTTCGTGGTTACCTTTTAAAACGACGGCGCCTTGTCCTTTTAACTGGATGACTTTATCTAGTACGGCTTTTGCGTTGATGCCGCGATCTACGTAATCTCCCAGTAGAATTAGCTGGTCCTTTGCTGGATCGTAGTGTACCGCTTTCAATAAGCGTTCAAATAGGTCCAGTTCGCCATGTATGTCACTTATGACAAGTATTCTATCCACCGAATTCCACCTTTCAATACAGTATCCTATGTATCTAAGCTACATCAACAGTAAAGTAATGTAAATAGAATAGAACAATGAGAAAGGATGTCAACGTGTGGGCGATTGAAATTAGTTGCTCCGATTTGTTGGAAGTGAAAAAGCAAGTCACTGAAACGGAAAGAAGTTTCAGTGACTCGCTTTTTACTGAGGTCCAACAGGAAAGTATTGAATGAATCACGTAAATGACATCATGCGCTCAAGTGGGCCATTGGATCTGACGATATCGGCGATATCAAGAATTGGAATTGGGAAATATGGAAAACCTGATGAATAGGGAGCGATTTCGTAAAGCTGGAAATAGATGACGATTGATGTATCCGCGATATAAAAGTTCTGGTCGCTACGGATTCCTTTGAATGGCGGATCTAACAAAATGGTTTTCCAATCTGTAATACGTTTGCGAATAATGGACGATAGTTTTTTTTGATAATCGCTGCCTGGTTTGAATAAGTCTTTCAGGTCATATTGTTTTCCGGTTTTCACATCGAATGTTAGCGATTTGATAATCGTCATACCATGTGCACCGCCCGTAAAAGAATAGACGATAAGATTCAAACTGAGAATGCCCCGCTGATTCGTTTTCAGTTCATAGTATGCTTGCAGTTCTACAAGGTTGGTATCATAAAAGTTCTGTTCGATAAGAATTTCATTTAACGTCGAAATAATAGCGTGGTTGATTTTCCTTTGGACAGTAAAGTCCTGTAGGTGCATAACGGTGGGGTAATACACGTTGACGTTTGGTGAAGCATGGGGCAGTTTTTTAGTAACAATTGAAACAGGAAAATCCATAGACTCCATCCTTTCTAAAAAAGCAGAATGGTATAGTGTATGCTTGGATGATAGGGGAAAGAAGAGGCGAACAATTTGAGAGAAATCAACTCGACTACCGGATGTAGTAAGGATTTTCATAGCTGACAAATGACAACTCAGGTTGTAATGTGTACTATTAATGTAAAGAATGTTGAAAAGGGAGACATCCATATGCTGAAAAAGAAAGATGAGTATGAAGTTGAATTGAAACACGTTGATCCGGAATCTGACTTGCAAAATACGGACAATCATTATTCAGACGAACGGTTTTGGGATAAAGTGAAGAAATATGGCAAACAGGCAGGGGAACAGACCGTATATTATAGTTTGCTTCTCTATTATACAGCCAAAAATCCAGCGGTTCCGAAGTCTTCGAAGATGATAATTATCGGTGCACTTAGTTACCTCATTCTCCCGATAGATCTTATTCCCGACTTCATACCGGTAGTGGGACTAGCTGACGATGCCAGTGTCATAGTAGCTGCCGTTTATAAAGTCATTGCATATATTGATGATGATATGAAGGATAAAGCAAAACTGAAATTGACAAGCTTGTTTGGGAATAGTGACAATGGAGAAATTGATAAGCAGTTGTTGTGAGGCGGCTTGAATAGTTTCTTTTTTACTAGATATTGAAAAACAAAAAACTCGCCCTTGTCAATCTTGAAACGATTGACAAGGGCGAGTTTATTAATTGTGTTAAAAGTTAAGCTTTTTTATTCTTTTTACGGAACTTTCCTAAAAACTCATAGACAATTGGAACGAAGATAAGTGTGAGTAATGTTGAGCTTGTCAAACCACCGATGACAGTAACGCCGAGTCCTTTGGAAATCAGTCCGCTACCTTCCGCACCGATAGCTAAAGGAATCAATGCTCCGATTGTAGCGAGTGCAGTCATAAGGATAGGACGAAGTCTTGTAGAGCCCGCTTCTAAAATGGCATCTCTCGTTGTAAGTCCTTCTTTTTCTTTATTGATGACACGGTCAATTAATACAATCGCATTCGTCACAACGATACCAATCAGCATTAGTAGACCAATCATTGCCGAAACACTGATTGTCTCACCAGCAATCCATAGACCAACCAAAGCACCAATTACTGTGAAGGGAAGGGAGAACAGGATTGCTAGTGGCGCAAGGCCTCCGCCGAATGTAATAACCAGAATCAAGTACACAATAGCAATTGCTGCAAGCATCGCAAGCCCAAGCTGTGTAAACGCTTCTGTGATATCTTCTGTTACGCCAGCGGTATTAACTTTCACATTAGATGGAACATCGAGTTCATCAACCTTTTTCTGAATAGCCGTTGATGCCTTTGCGACATCTTTTGTCGTAATTTCTGCTGAAACACTTGCGAACAATTTACCGTCTTTACGGGAAATCGTATCAGACGTTGTACCTTCTTGAATGTCCACCAATTCAGAAATGGCGATTTCCATGCCAAGTGGTGACTGAACTTTTTCTTTCAATAGGTCATCGATTGTTTTATGTTCTTTCTTTTCTTCATTAATAAGAACTTCGATTGTCTTATCGTCTTCTACAATCTTAGTCAATACTTCTTGCTGGTTATTCGGATAGAGGACCATTCCGACTTGTGCAGCGGTTAAACCGTACTGTGTTAACTTTTCTTGATCGGCAACGAGTGTATATTCTTTATATTTTCTTGTTAGACTTGTTTTAGCATTCTTCAGGTCTTTATTGTCAATCATGATCTTTTCAATGTCCTCAACGACAGGTTCAATGTCTTTCAAGTTATTTCCGTAAACGTAATAACTTACGGTATTACTTGAACCACTTGTTGAAAAGTCCTGTGATTTCCATTCGCCTTTAGCAGGAATTTTTTGCAGTTCGACGATTGTTTTTTCCTTCACTTTCGTAAACTCGGTAGTATCGCTATCGAATGTTACAAACATTAGGGCCCCATTAGATGCACCAGGTGCCATCGGATTTTCTCCTCCGACTGAAGCTTGCACAACTTCAACATCTTTCAAATCCAATAAATACTCTTCTGCAGATTCAACAGTACTATTCACGGTATCAAGCGTTTCACCGGGTTCAGGAGTATACGTAATATACATCATTTTCTGTTCTTCATCCGGAAGGAAACTCACACCAATGACAGGGGCTAGGAATAAGCTACCGACAAGCAGTACGATTGAAATGATGGATGTGATAAATTTGTGATTTAACGTCCAGTTCAAAAAGTTCCGATAGGCTGCAGCCATTTTACTCGGTTTTTCAATGTGGCTACCAGTATTTGAGTACAGCTGTTTTTTGAATAATGAATGGGCAAGCATCGGGACGATTGTAATCGCGACAATAAGTGAAGCGAGTAGAGCAAATACAATTGTCAAAGCAAATGGCATGAATAGTTCGCCAACCATACCGCTAACTAATGCGATCGGTAGGAAGACTGCAATTGTAACGAGTGTGGACGACATGATAGGTTTAAACATTTCTTTCGTTGCTTCTCGTACAAGATCTTTACCTTTCAATTTTTCTGTTGAAAGGGACATTCGCCTAAATATGTTTTCGACTACGACAATTGAATCATCGATTACACGTGCAATTGCAACGGTCATTGCACCAAGTGTCATCATATTTAGTGTGATATCCATCTGCTTCAAGAATATGACGGCAATTAGCAGTGACATTGGAATCGACACAATTGAAATAAGTGTAGATTTAAAGTTACGAAGGAAGAGCATAATAATGATGATAGCAAAAAGTGCACCAAATAGTGCTTTACTCACCATCGTATCAACTGATTGTTGAATAGGTTCACCTTGGTCCAGCGTCGTAGAAATCTTGACGCCATCATTTTCTTTTTCAAACTGCGTCATCAGTTCATTTACATTATTAACAACGGTTACTGTATTGGCATTCTGTGATTTTACAACTTGAACGGCAATGGCTTCTTTACCATTCATCCTTGAAATAGATTCAGCTTTACCAATATGCTCAATTGTTGCGAGTTCACCTAGTTTGACTGTAGACATTTGGGGAGCTGATGATCCCAATCCGGCAGGTGGTGTTGTTAAACCGGGAGTAGCTGTCGGCATCACGGGAATTAATATGTTTTTTAAATCTTCAACAGTTGTAATATTGCCGTCGACGACAACGGATTGTTCATCTTCGTCGAATTGAATCAAGCCAAGTGGCATCGTCACATCTGAGCCCTTTACAAGTTGTTTGACTGTTTCTTCATCTAAATTGTTTGCGGCTAGCTTTTCTTTATCGAATGTCAGAATGACTTCCTCAATTTGTTGTCCCGAAACTGCAACACTTGAAATACCTTCAATCCCTTCGAGTTCAGGAACCAATGAGTCTTGGACTTTTACCGTTAACTCTTCAAGGTCTGCTTTGCTATCAGAAACACTGAGTGCGAGAATCGGAAATGCATTGATACTGATTCTGCCGACAGTAGGATCCATCGCGTTTTCTGGCAACGTGACATTCTTAAGCGCCTCGTTTACATCTTCTTCAGCTTGCTTCATATCTGTCCCGAAATCATATTCAATTTGAAGGGATGACGCATTTTGATAGGATGTGGAGCTGACTGAAGTGACGCCATTCAAACTCTTAACTGCTTTTTCAAGTGGTTCTGAAAGTTCGTTCACCACTTGATCAGGTGTAGCACCTGGGTAAACCGTTGTTACACTAACGATAGGAATCGTAATATCCGGTATGGTTTCCAAATTCATTTTCGATCCGGAATAAATACCAGCAGCTGTTATTATTAGCGTGACAAGCCATACGGCCAATTTGTTTTTCATGACAAAGTTAATGATTGAATTCATATGTACCTCCATTAGAATTTTTACTTTGACCAACTAGTCATAATGCTTTATGATTGGAAAAGAATAGTCAATCGGTGCTTTATCATAATAACTGACCGGTCAGTCATGAGTCAAGTGAAACAATTTTAATAGATTACTTTTCTACTAGGTGGGGGTTTTGATTTGTCGGATAAGAAAATATTGATAATCGAAAAAGCTTCGGAGCTTTTTGCGAAAAAAGGTTTTGAAGCAACTTCTGTCCAAGAAATTACAGATGCATGCGGCATTTCGAAAGGTTCGTTTTATCTTTCGTTTAAATCGAAAGAAGGCCTTCTGCTTTCAGTTTTTGAATACTTTGGTACGAAACTGATTGACCGGATAGGTGCGATTCATCACATGGAAACCACCCCGAGGAAAAGATTTGAACAGTTTTTCGTTATTCAATTTGAGGAAATTGCTCGTTATTCGGATTTCATTCTTATGCAGATGAGGGAACAAACGAGTCCTGTAAATGAAGAAATGCTGGATTTGATGAATAAAATGCGTAAAAAGGCGTATGAAACAATGGAGAACCTTCTATTGAATTTGTATGGCGAAGGTATTCACAATCATTTGCCCGATATAATCGTCATGTTAAACGGTATCACACACGGCTATATAGAAATTATTGTGTTCAATAAGAAAAAATTGAATATCGCTGATTTGGCAAGCTACATTGTCGAGCGAACTGATTCTATCATCAGTGGTTTAACTGAGCCTTTTTTGAAGAAAGAGCAGTTACTGAGTTTCGAGGGTACAGCGATTTCAATTACAACTGAAGAATTAATAAAGGACATCGAAATGATTAAACGACAGATTAATGACACGGAAGATGAGGTATTCATAAGCCTTGACGTGATCGGACAAGAACTATTAACTCTTGATTTCCGTAAACCTGTTATTTCCGGAATGATGTCGAATTTGGATAACAGTGAACTGACAGAGGGATTGGTCCGGAAATTAGTCCGGTTCTTAAATCGATGACAGTGAAGCCGTCCTTCGCTTTTTAGTCCGTTTTGTGGTAGTATTTAGTTTCAGAAAAGAAGAGGACGTGACTTTGAATTGATTTCAATTACAATACCGAAACCAGATATAACGATTGTTCAACGTGACCAGGAATTGGGCGCAGGTGTAGTACCTATAAAACCAATTTATGGATTCATCGATTTACATGAGATTCCGCGTGATAAGGGCGGCATCATTTTGTTTTATAATAACAAAGGTGAATTGCTGTTTGCAGGGAAAGCGCGTAAACTACGCCAACGTGTAAAGAAGCATTTTGAAGATAACGTATCACCAATCAAAGAACACCGTAACGAAGTGAAGGAGATTTCCGTTATCATTATTGAAGACCCGATGGAACGTGAAATTTACGAAACGTATATCATTAATACGCAACGTGCAAGATACAATGTTGATAAAGTGTTTTTCGAGTAAATTGAAGAGCTGACTGCCATGTGCAATCAGCTTTTCTTTTTGCATAAACTGATATGAAAAGGGTGGGCACATGGACAAGCGCGTGGAAAGAATTGCAGAAGAGGCAAAAGTGAAGTTCGGTTTGGAAGCTTACGAATTGGAAAGACATTCAATTTACAAAGAGCGGGACAGCATGGGAACGGCAGTTTATATGGTGAATTTGGAGTGGTTTCCGAAGAACTTGAAAGAGCCTGTTGAAGAGGATTGTAATCCTGATGGAACTGCAAGTATTGACTATATGATCCGAAAAGAGCAGTTTAGAAGTGTGACATTTGTCGATGACTTATCACTATCGACAATGACACAATTCCCGAATAAATCAATCGAAGAAGTATCGACATGGCTTGAAAAGGAAACGGGCTTAGTCTATGGCGAAAGCTTTAAACTGACTAAATCAAGTACCAATGGTTTTCAATTTGAATCAGATATTGACGGGATTTCCCTTTCACCAAGCTGTATAATCAATGTTGAATTTGATGAGGTTGGTAAGTTGATATCCTATCATACATATGGTGAAATTCCTTCCGAAAACCAAGTGGAAAAGTCAGTGTTCACATTAACATTGGAAGAAATAGAGCCACTCGTTAAAAAGCAACTTCAACTCGTGAAATTTCCTTCGGAGGAGAAAAAATGTTTTGTTCCGGTCTATGCGATGGAAGAAGTGTTTATAACGGTCGATGGAACTAGGATGATTCCATTTCTGGAACATGAACGTACCGAAGTGAAAACAGATATAGTCATCGAATGGCTTGAACCACTTACAGAGGAGATTGCCCGTGAAGAAATTGAGTTTTTGTCTGAAGTGACTGCGGATGTGGCATTTGGCAATACCGGTACTCTGGGTAAGTTGACATTGTCAGATCAACAAATCGAACAGTGTAAAGTTATTGTAACAGACGTCTTACGGACGGAGCTTCCAGATGATTCGGGAATGTGGAAGCTAGTTAAACTTCAGTGCCAAGAGAATTTCATTGAAGCGCATTGTAAAATGAGTTATGAAAATTCAACACTGTTCAATCGTAAGTTTGTTGTATTCATCCATCCGGAAAAGATGTCCGTGCTGAATTTTATGGACAATGGGTCGTTTTTTGAGATTTTTGATACGTTTACACCAGCTGATAAAGAAGTTGTCACACATGATGAGGCATTTGAGAAAATGCTCCCCTATATTTCACTCGATCCTACATATGTATATGACTTGGCGTCAGGTAAGTACATATTATGCGGATTATTAGATGCAGCCGAAGGTGTTAACGCGGTGACAGGGGAAATAATTGCGTTAGGGGATATCTGATAGGCAACAAAACGGCCGGAAGTCACAGGTACTACTGTGTCCTCCGGTTATTTTTTATCGTGCATTAACGGGAAGGTCAACTTCAGTTTTAGCGCTATTTCCTGTAAAGTAAGGGAAAAGTGATTCGGAAGGGGAGAGGAAATTGAAATTTTTCCATACGGCGGACTGGCATTTAGGTAAGCTCGTCCAAGGTGTTTATATGACAGAGGACCAACGTTTTATTTTAGATCAATTCGTTGCAGCGATAAAGGAAGAAAAGCCTGATGCGGTCGTTATCGCAGGCGACTTGTATGACCGGGCAGTACCGCCAACTGAAGCGGTTGAATTATTGAATGATATATTAGAAGAGATTACAATTACGCACAATACGCCCGTCATCGCAATAAGTGGCAATCACGATAGCCCCGGGCGTTTGCACTTCGGTAGCGGCCTAATGCGGTCGAATGGCTATCATGTTGTCGGTCAAATGACGAAGGACATCGAGTCGGTCATTTTGTCGGATGATTTCGGTGATGTTCATTTCCACCTTGTTCCTTTTGCGGATCCTTCCATTGTAAAACATTTATATGAAGACGAAACAATTTCGAACCATCATGACGCCATGAAAAAAGTGATAGAAGGTATCCGCGGAAATTGGGCGGAAGACGCACGACATGTATTTGTAGGACATGCTTTTGTTACGCCTCACGGTGAAGGCGAAGCCAACACAAGCGATTCAGAACGCCCCATCGCAATCGGCGGTGCGGAATATGTGTCAGCACATCTTTTTGAACCTTTCAAATACACGGCACTTGGCCATTTACACCAGGCACATTATGTGTCGGATGAAACAGTGCGTTATGCCGGATCACCAATGAAATATTCAATTTCAGAAGAACATCATAACAAAGGGTTTTTCATCGTTGAACTGGATGGTGAAGGGCAAGTGACCGTTGAAAAACGGGAGCTGAAACCAAAACGGGATATGCGGACAGTTCAAGGACTGATGGAAGACATTTTACAACATCCGGCTAGCGACGATTATGTCTTTGTGAAATTAGAGGACACTACACCGGTTTTGTTCCCCATGGAGAAAATCAGGTCAGTCTTTCCGAATGCAATGCATGTCGAACGTAAAATACCTAAGACCTCCTCGGTAGTAGGTGAGAAACAACGGTCTGAAATCGGCAAACAAGATGACTGGACACTGTTTAAATCATTCTACGAAGCAATGAAAGAGGAGCTACCGGATTCTGAAACAGAAGCACTCTTTGCAGAAGTACTCCATGAAGTGATGCGGAAAGGGGAGACGGGGAATTGAGACCGATACGACTATCAATGACGGCATTCGGACCGTATAAAGGAACAGAAACAGTGGATTTCACAAAACTGGGAGACAATCGCTTATTCGTTATTTCGGGTGCAACAGGGGCCGGAAAAACGACGATTTTCGATGGTATCAGTTTTGCATTATATGGACAAGCAAGTGGTGAAGATAGAACGGATATACGGGCGATGCGCAGCGATTTTGCAGATGAAGCTGTGAAGACGTCTGTTGAATTGACATTCACCATAAACAATCGAACGTATCGTATCATGCGCCAAGTGCCTTATACAAAAAAAGGCAACAAGTCAGAGACGACAGCCAACTGTGAGTTTTATGAGATCACCGAACATGGCGAAGTGCCGTTTGTCGATAGACAAATTGTTTCTGAAATCAATAAGAAAGCGGAGGAACTGGTCGGTTTCACACAAGCACAGTTCAGTCAGATCGTCATGTTACCGCAAGGAGAGTTTCGTAAATTCCTTACTTCCGACACGGAAAACAAGGAAGCAATCATGCGGAAAATATTCAAAACAGGGCCGTATCGTGAATTGGTGGAACGCCTAAAAGTAAAAAAAGACAAAGCACAATCAGAACTAACGAGTGAAATGCAATTAAGTGAAAGCCATATTAAACAAATTCCGACATTATTACCAATAAGAGAATCCGAATTGTTCACCGTACTCGCAAATGAGCACTACAACGTCAATCAGGTTGTACAAGGTTTAGAAGAAGAACTTGTCTATTACGAAGAGAAAACACTACAAGACAAGAAGAATTACGAGGAAACAGTCAACAAACATGCGGAAAAGCTAGCCTTTTATCATGAAGCAAAAAGTACAAACGAGCGATTTGAGGAAATGAAGCAAAAAAGCCGTCTGCTAACCGAAATCACTGAGCGAATCCCTTATATAGAGGTAAAGGAAAAACAATTAGCAGATGCAGAACATGCAGTATCCGTTGAAGAAATCGAGTCACGATGTGATGAACTGAAAAAAGAAGTAGCGTCCAAAACGAAGTTTTTTGAGGAATCAAAAACTATGGTTCTCCATGCAACTAAAAAGATGGAAGAAATCGGTATACGTTTTGAGGCTGAGGAAGCGCGAAAGAGGGAACGCGAGCAACTAACGGAAACACTAATTCGATTGAATGGTCATTTACCGGCCGTTTCACAATTAGCATCGAAGGAAAAAATGATTGATGGAATGAAAAAAGAAATCTCCGTGAAAGAAGAACTACTTGGTGCTACAAAAGAAAAGTCCGTTGCAGAAAAAGAAAAACAAGACGCGCTAAAAAGTAGAATAGACCAACTTGAAGAAATACTGATTCCGTTTGATGAACGTGTTGATGCGTTAAATGAAACGAATGAAAAATGCAAAATCCTTGATGAATACCGTACGGTTCACAAACAAGCCATTTCATTAGAAAAAGAAGAAGTCGAAAAAGAACGAAACTATGAAAAGCAAAAGAAAATATATGAGTCACTAGAAATGAAATGGTTGAATAACCAAGCGGCGATGTTGGCGGAATCTCTGCATGCTGGAGATGCTTGTCCAGTTTGTGGAAGTTTAGATCATCCAACAAAATCGAATGGCCATTCGAACGAAAGTTTAACGAGAGACCAATTGGAAGGTGAGAAAAGAAGCCTAGCAGCTATTGATAGCATCTATCGTACGGCTGTCGCAAAACGACAAAGTGTAACTGACTTATTGAATGAAAAAGTGGCGGATACTAACCGTTTCGCAATCGATGTTGAAAGTGATGCTTTATATACGTTGAGAAAAGAATTGGACCATGAAGTCGCGCAACTCCGTGAATCCAGAAAGGTGCTTAAAGAGCAGAAAACAAAATTGAACGTACAAAACGACCTTACAATAGAACTTGTATCAAAAGAAAACGAAATGGAAAAATCTTTATATGAAAAGAAAGCTACATACGAAAAAGAACATGCCCTTGTTGAAATGACGATACAAGCAATACCCGAAGATGTTCGCATACTTGCCGTTCTAGAAAAACGAATCGCTGAGCTGGAAAAGAGCAAAAAAGATATGGACCATGCATGGGATACGATACAAAAAGTACGTGAAGTGGCAAAGGAACAACTTACAACGTCACGTTCAACGGAGTTGTATGCTGGGAAATCTTTAGATGAAGCGATTATGAAGCAAAACAATGCGATATTGAGATTCAAGGAAGCATTGAAAAAATCCCATTTTGAAACAGAAGAGGTATACCGTGTCGCAAAGATGACTGAAACAGATCGTATTTCATTGAAAGAAGAGATCATTCATTTCAGGCAGCAATTGCAATCGCTTAAAGATGCGGTAGCAGACTTGCAAAAGCATCTAGCCGGAAAAGAAATGACAGACCTTATCCAGTTGGAATCAATTGTAATAGAATTGAAAAGTGCATACGAAAAAGCACTTACAGATTACAATCAGTCAATGGAATTCAAAAAATCAGCGTCCGGTTTAAAAGAGAGAATTGTACAATCAGCAGGGAAAGTGAGTGAGCTTGAACGGGGTGTCGGAAAGGTAACGGATCTTTACGACGTTGTAAGAGGACAAAATGGATTAAAATTATCCTTTGAAAGATATATTCAAATCGAATACTTGGAACGCATTATTCAGTCTGCAAATGGCCGGTTGAAGGAAATGTCCAGCGGTCAGTTTGAATTGATACGCAGTGATCGCCAGGAAGTACGAGGTAAGCAAAGTGGCCTAGGATTGGATGTGTATGATGCCTATACTGGTCAAACGCGTGATGTAAAAACCTTGTCAGGCGGCGAGAAGTTCAATGCATCTCTTTGTCTTGCTCTTGGGATGGCTGATGTGATCCAAAGTTTCCAAGGCTCCATTTCAATTGACACGATGTTCATCGACGAAGGATTCGGCTCCTTGGATGAGGAATCTTTGAATAAGGCAATTGACACACTTATTGAACTTCAAAAGTCGGGCCGCATGATTGGTGTCATTTCACATGTCGAAGAATTAAAGGCGGCATTCCCAGCTATTCTTGAAGTGAAGAAATCCAGGGAAGGCCATAGCCAAACGAAGTTCCTTATTAAATAAATACCGAAAAGCCCATTTGCAAGATGCAAATGGGCTTTTTCTAAATCTGATGAGACACTGTCGTGGCAACTGCGGAAACTGTCATGGCCCGACTGAACTGTAAGGGCAAACTGTGAAACTGTAATGGCAACTGCGGAAACTGTCATGGCCCGACTGAACTGTAAGGGCAAACTGTGAAACTGTAATGGCAACTGCGGAAACTGTAATGGCCCGACTGAACTGT
>NZ_UXAV01000040.1 GCF_900609045.1 Filibacter tadaridae | reverse complement strand
CCGATTGTTTTTTCAATTAACAGATCCAATAGATTAATATCCTGTAGGCGAAGCTTTCGGAATTTCGTCAAAGAACTTGGATTGATTACTTCATCTTCTGGTGCCATCTCCAAAAAGAATTTAAAAGACATATCATACTTGGATCGTTCAACAACGTCAGCATCTGATAAATCGTAGATGGACTTCAACAAAAGATATTTGAACATCCGGACAGGGGGCACGGCATTGCGGCCATTATCGTGGCAATATTTTTCTTTTAATTCCTCGAGGACGAAAGAGAAATCAACTAGGTTGTTCATTTGACGAAGCTGGTTATCTTGAGGCACAACAAGATCGTAAATTGATGCAAACGGGCTTAAAGTAAGGGACTGTTGGTTGGAGATCATCGGGAACACCGCCTAGGATAATTGTTACTTTCATTATACAAAAAAAACGACCTTTTCTCTACTGAGTGAAAGATCGTT
>NZ_UXAV01000074.1 GCF_900609045.1 Filibacter tadaridae | reverse complement strand
AATAAGGAGCAAGCTCCTTATTGTTCGCTCGACTTGCATGTATTAGGCACGCCGCCAGCGTTCGTCCTGAGCCAGGATCAAACTCTCCATAATAGAAGAGAATGAGTAAAGAAAAATTGAACTTCATTTTTCTCCTGCTCATTTCTTGCTGGCATTAATTAAAAGAATGTATTTCAATCCTTCGTTAATGACAATTTGTATTTCTCCGCTCCAACAAAAGTTGGATGCTCAGAAA
>NZ_UXAV01000076.1 GCF_900609045.1 Filibacter tadaridae | reverse complement strand
AATGTTTATAGTGGCGAATACCGCAAATAGACTTTTTGATTTTCCTATTCGATTATAGAACTCTTCTCCTAACAAGCGATTTCCTCCAATGTCTTCAGGATTTCATAGTGAACAAACCGATTACAGCCTCTTTAACAAACGTTTAAGTGCTATTCCGTTAAATGGCCCGATTGTTTAACGGACACAAATCTTTGTTTTAGAATTGCGCCCGATAACGGAAAACAGGTTTTTTAAAAAGTTAGTAACCTTTTCAACTTAATCTTATATTAACACCTTATTATTACCTCTCAGATTTATATAGAAAAGTGAAATTAAAGTTAGAACAGTGCTAATAGTAGTTATTATCGACAAAAATGAATCATTGTACATTATTTCCATAAACGTATACGTTGAAATAACTGTAATCAAAAAAATTAGAGCTGGTTTTAAAATCGACTTAATATGCAAGGCTTTGGTAGACAGTATATTTAAAATAAACCAACTAACACCGAAAAAAAATAGAGGTATCATAGAAAAAGTAATAGAGAAGATTGAAGAATACATCAATAACGTAAAGAAATCAGAATCAGAATCAAATCTATAAACGTACTGTAAGTTTAAGATCAATATAAATATTACCAAATAAATTAAAAAGAAAGATAGAATATTTTTAATCTTTTTCATTGTTCCTCCTTTGATTTATAAAATACTTTCAAAACTAATTGGCCCGATTGCAGAACGGACGAGATCGCTTCTCGCACAATCGCGCCCGATTGTTTAGTCCTCCAATTCATCGTTTTTCTTAGCAGAACGTTTTAAAGAAACTAAATCGAACAGGAAATACAAAAGTGTAAAAATTATTGGAAGAACAAACAAGTCTATTCTCTCGTCGTAGTTAGTGGGAATCCCTTTTACGATTACATGGATAATGAAAAATATAATTCCCAATAATAACGCACGCTTACCAGCAACACGGCGCTCCTTTTTATAGC
Source organism: Filibacter tadaridae (assembly GCF_900609045.1). Classification (GTDB taxonomy): domain Bacteria; phylum Bacillota; class Bacilli; order Bacillales_A; family Planococcaceae; genus Sporosarcina; species Sporosarcina tadaridae. The sequence continues at coordinate 775 of NZ_UXAV01000076.1, read as the reverse complement.
CTTTCTTGTTTGATACTTCTGTATGTTCTATCCCCGAAAATATATAACGAAAATACGTATATCCAGCCATAAGCATTGGGATCATCATAAGAATAATAGTTACATCTGCATCATCCATATCCCACTTTAGCCAATAATTATTTAAAGCAGATCCCAACATCAGCAGCCCACCCATTAGGAATGCTGCTTCAGACATGAAATATAAAACCCTTAATCGTTTGTATTCATCTTCTGGTAAAAAAGCATTTAAGAATGAACGTATCATTTAATCACCTTCCCAAAATAAATCATCTAATGTTTTACTTAATACTTTGGCAATTGCGATGCACAAGTTCAAACTGGGATTATATTCACCTTTTTCAATCAACCCAATTGTTTGCCTTGTGGCATTTACTTGGTTCGCAAGTTGTGTCTGGGTTAAACCTTTTTCCACTCTTGCCAATTTCATTTTACTCACCATATACTCACCCACTATAATGAAATATATATCTAACATATTGTTAAGTTAATATTACATTGCGGAACGCTTAAATGCAAGATAAATATTGCACAAATTAAAAAAAGCCGACTTCTTATAAAAGAAATCGACTCCTTTTTTTTATGAATAACCAACCAAGAATAATTTAATTCATGCTACAATCTGGCCCAATTCTGGCATAACCTTTATTCCGCTAAAGCGCCCGATTCTGGAATAGACCAGAGTTATACTGTTTTTTCATCACTTGTAAAAGTGATGAATGCGTTGAGTAATAAAACATATAAGGGATAAAGGATT
>NZ_UXAV01000044.1 GCF_900609045.1 Filibacter tadaridae | reverse complement strand
TGAAGTTAGATGGAGCGCGGAATGCGGGGAAACTTGCACGTTCCGTGTTGAGCAGGGGAAAAGCTGGAGATTGCTTCAAACGCTTACCTATTGCTGACGCGCGACAAGTTCTGTGATAAATGCCTTTTGGCATGAAAACACAGGAGATTTATAAAATAAATTTCAACTTTACAACGGAGGATAGGAATGATGAAACCACGTTTTCAGAAACTATCCCATTGAGACTCCTGCGTGCTTCATGAATGACAGTTCATTTGGTACGAAGCTCAGGTAAAGTCGGCAGAAGGAAGACTAGAGCCACTCTTATAGAGAAGGTATGTTAACTGATATGCCGGATGGCTGAAAAACTAGATACGGTGAGAATGTTCCACTCTAAAGGAACTGACAAACTTCCGAATGTACGGGTCTAAAGATTGAACATAGTGTAAAGCTATGGCCCATCATACGATGGGGCGAGTGGTGTAAAGTAAAATTGCGCCCTCTGAAATATGCTATACCGAACAATGGCGGTATCAAGCTCGCAGGCTTACAGGAAGCACCTACGTTTAGAAAGGATAGCTACGTTGTAAGGGACTTGGGAAGCAAGAGACGTTGAAATGAGGACTGTCATCCGCAGCGTTTGCTATAAGGCTAATGCCAAAAAGCACTTGCTCTTGTGAAGGTAGGGGTACGACCTAGGAATCTTCTGTAATGGAAGTGGATGAACAGCCCCAAGTCTAACGAAATAGAACGATTATTTTCTTCACGTGAATGACACCGATCGGGTAGGAATGTGGGAACATCACTCGTCAGGAGGGATGCCACAGTGTCAACTTTGAGATATTGGGATTACTACAATATGACGGAAACCTTCACGGATTTACATGAAAAAGCCAGTAATAAGGATACGTTCAATAATCTTTACGACATCATCGTATCGAGGGAAAACATTCTTTTGGCTTTTAGAACAATCAAATCGAATAAAGGTTCCAAAACACCAGGTACAGATGGCAAAACCATCAATGACATCAAAGAGCTTTCGGAAAATGAATTGGTGAAAACCATACAAACAAAACTGGAAAACTATCGACCCAAGAAAGTCAGAAGAAAATGGATTGAAAAGGAAAGTGGCGGACTAAGACCACTTGGAATTCCATGTATTCTCGACCGGATTATCCAACAATGTTTTAAACAAGTTCTTGAGCCTATTGCAGAAGCTCAATTTTACAATCACAGCTACGGTTTTAGACCGTTAAGGTCTACGCATCATGCTATGGCAAGAGTACAATACCTCATCAACCAAGCACAGTTGCACTATGTTGTGGATATCGATATTAAGAGTTTCTTTGATAATGTAAATCACACACTTCTCATCAAACAATTATGGAATTTGGGCATCCATGATAGAAAAGTACTTACTTGCATATCTAAAATGCTGAAAGCCGAAATTGACACAGAAGGTGTACCGTCTAAAGGTGTTCCACAGGGCGGGCTATTATCAACTCTATTATCGAACATAGTATTAAACGACTTAGACCAATGGGTAGCTGGCCAATGGGAACTTTTCCCTCTCTCGAAAGACTTTAAATCCAGAGGTGGGGAAACGCTTGCCAAGAAACGTACAAATCTCAAAGAAGGATATCTCGTCCGCTATGCGGATGATTTTAAAATCCTCTGTCGAGATGGGAAAACGGCTCAAAAGTGGTACCATGCGGTCAAGCAGTACCTCAAGGAACGGTTACATCTAGATATTTCACCGGAAAAATCGCAAATTGTTAATTTGCGAAAGCGGGAATCTGAATTCTTGGGCTTTACAATCAAAGCGAATGCAAAGAGAAACAAAAGAGTTGCCCATACGGGCATTAAAAAGAAGAAACAAGAGAAATTAAAAGAACAGGCTAAACTTCATATCCAAAGGATAAAGAAATCGCCTACCACTCAAAATGCATTACGTTTCAACAGTTTTGTTTTAGGTATTCACAATTACTTTAACCGAGCTACTCATGTCAACCTGGAGTTCTCACGTCTCGCCTATGAATTAAAAGCCTTTCTGTATAACCGCCTTCGTCCTGTAGGAAAATATGGACATCCAATTAATCCCAGCTCGGCATATAAAAAGTTCTATAGCACGAGAGTGAAAACGTTCAAAATCGCAGGAGTTCACTTATTCCCGATTGGTGATGTTAGAACTGTAAATGCCATGAACTTTAGCCGCAAGCTTTCTCTTTATACGGTGGAAGGCAGAAAGAGAATTTACGATAAATTAAAGCCGAATGTCAGTTTAGAAATCAGCGGATTAATGAAAGCAAAGCTTCCAGATAGAACGGTTGAATATATGGATAACCGCATTAGCCGTTTCAGTATGAAAATGGGTAAATGCGAAATCACAGGTTGGAGTTTAACCGCTCACGAAGTTCACTGCCATCATTATACACCGGCACATCTTGGAGGAACGGACAAGTTCAATAACTTAAGAGTTCTCCATAAAGATATACACCGACTGGTACATCGTAAAAATACAGAAATTATCTCGTCAGAGATACAGAAATTCGGTTTAACTGCTTCAATGATAAAGAAACTAAACCAATACCGAATGGAATGTGGGCTTGAAACGGTAGATTAATCTCACGTCTAATAGTAACGAAGAACTTATAGTCTAGTATATATCGATAGATGGACCGCGAAGTGCGGGGAAACTCGCATGCTTCGTGCGGAGCAGGGGAAAAACTGGCGATAACTTCAAAGGTTTACCTATTGCAAACGATTGTTGCATAATTTTTATCGGGAAAGGATCGGAAATAACTACTTTTTTTTCTGGCGTCAGAAATTATTGTTAGATGAAATCAAATTCTGAACTTTGATTTTTTTACTTTTATGAATCTCATTTTTTCTTCTCCAATTTCCTACAATCTAGTTACTGGATTAACAGCGGTTTAATTTGTCTGTCAACCCAATTGTTAAAACCAATGCTATTTCTTAACGAACGTTTAAGTATAGTCATTTAAAAGATGCTGATTCATACGAGAATAAGTTGCCTTTTTCGTACTCTGATTTGGAGTTTTCACCACTTAACTGAACGGGTTACGCCTATGAAGCGTTGCTTTTCTTATATACAAATCTGGTAGATATGAAAAAATGTACTAAGCCAACAGTAGTTGCGATTCAAAGAGAGTGAATAATAGTTTTACTTAAGGTAATCTGAAATTATTAGATCTTATAATTATCGAATTTGAGGTGGGATGGCCTGTGAAAGAATCCAGTATTATTTTCTTTGAAAGAACATTTCCAAGCGCAAACATAATCCTTATTAAGGATCAATTTCCTATCCTTATTGACACGGGTTTTGGCAGTGAAGCGGAGGATACAGAGCGATTAATTAAAGAAGAAGGCGTTTCACCAGAAGACCTACACCTTATTGTGAATACGCACTATCATAGTGACCATGTAGGAGGCAATTTTCATTTTCAAAAAAAGTATGGTGTACCGATTGCTGCCCATAGATGGGAAGCCGATTTAATAAATTCTTGTGACTCCGAGGCTTGTGGGGCGGAATGGTTAGATCAGCCTGTGGAACCTTATCAAGTCGATACAAAACTCTCGGATAACGATGAGATACATACGGGAAGTAGAACCTTGCAAGTCTTGCACACACCGGGACACACGTTAGGGCATATTTCTCTATACGAACCTGAAGAAGAGGTATTAATATGCGGGGATATCTTTCACAAAAATGATATCGGATGGTTAAATATCTTTCGGGAGGGTGTTTCATCTATCCAACGATCTATGGAAAGTCTGGATCGGTTGTCCACGCTACCGATGCAACGGGCCTATTCCGGACATGGACCCCAAATAGAAAATCCCCTTGCTTCTATTGATGCGGCAAGAGGGCGGTTTGAAAAGTGGTTGGGTAAGCCGGAAAAAGTTTCTTGGCATGCTTGCAAGAGGATTTTTTCATTCACGTTAATTATTAAGAATGGCTTGGCAAAAGAAGAAATCGGTAACTACTTGCTAACATGTGGTTGGTTCAATGATTTTGCGCGCTATTCTTTCCAGATTCAGCCAGAAGAGTTTATTCAAATCCTGCTCGATGAAATGATTCGTTCCGGAGCGGCGAGCTGGCATAATGATCATTTAATCGCCGCCGCTCCATATCAAGCACCACAAGGGAAATGGATGAATATGAACATCAAACCTAAAAATTGGGAGTTTCAATAATTCCTTACATAATTAATAGATGGAGGAGATTTTAATGACATTAAAAGTAGGAGATTTAATTACGTTCGAACGGTCATTTACTTTAAGGGATGTTGAATTATTTATAGAGATTTCAGGTGACGAGGGGATTCATCATATTACCCCGGATGAACAGGGAAGACTTGTAGTTCAAGGTTTATTAACGGCAACACTACCAACAAAAGTAGGTGGGGATAATAACGTATTGGCCCGTAATATGAATTTCGAGTTTTTAAGACCAGTGTTTACAGGAGATACAATAATTTGTGAAGTTAAAATTGAAAAATACGAAAGGCAAGAAAATAATAGAACAGCTATTATTGCATCTTTTTTCTGCGGAAATCAGAATGGGAAAGAAGTATTAAAAGGGAATTTTTCAGGTGTGATTCTTTAAACTTTTTATGAACATCAACAATGGAATTGGATTGTTGATGTTCATAAAAGAAAATGTCATTGCACCTATTCAGTAATAGCGTTGGATTGTAAAGTAAGAGAAGGAGTTTTTATGCGGATTTTAAATGTTGAAATAATTGCCGTTACCTTTTTAAGAGAGCTGAAAAGGTAATGGGGAATAACGCTACTAACGAATTCTGGAATGACTATTCGTGGAGGTATTTATTTACGATAGACTCAGGAAGCGAGGAGATGAAGAAGATAATTGGTGCTTTCAGCAAACTGAAAAATGCTTAAATGCTTTTGATGAATACGATTTTGGAGAATATATAGATACTGATTTTATAAGTGTCAATACAGTTGTTGATACTATAAAGCAAAAGGTTAACTCTTTTTCCTTCATGCAAAACTAAACATTCTTTTGCATGAACAGGTGCGCTTGCAGAATACATATGCGTCATAATTGGACGAGATTGTTGAATACAATCTATTCTAAGAAGAGAGGGGATAGGAAGTCTATGACCGTATTTGGTTTCTTTTTAACGTTACACATCACTTTCGGGACATTATGTTTAATCGTTGGTTTGATTGCAGCTTTTTCGAAAAAACAACGCGGGTGGCATACATTTCTGGGAGAGTTGTATCACGGATCTTATGTTGTGGTCTTTATTTCAGCGGTCGTCACATCAGTGATGCACTGGCAAGAGTCTGCTTATTTGTTTTTCATCGCATTTTTTTCTTATGGGCTGGCGTTATACGGTTACCAAGCAAGAAAAAGACGTTCGCATAACTGGTTGCCTAAGCATATCGGTGGCATGTTAGGATCCTATATTGGGATTGTCACAGCTGTGCTTATTGTGAATGTATCCGATATTCCAATCCTAAATGAATTTCCAACCCTAATCTTTTGGTTTTTACCGACAGCGATTGGCACACCGATTATTATTGCGGTTAGCAGGCGAATTAAAACTCGTTCTTCTCAACCACAGATTGATTAATCCCTAATCGGGCGTTTTCCTTGAAAAAGAAGGCATTCATTTTCATCGACTAATAAGAAACGGTTTTTCGAATTAATGAATTAGTATAGAATAATAAAAAATGGCAATAAGAAAGGGGAGGCATTAATGGTACCCATATCGATAGAAGCTTTTGTGAAAAAGCATTGCAAAAATAATCCGGGCGAAAATCCGAATCAGTTAAGAGAAAACTTAAAACAGGCAGTTAAAGATAAGAAAAATGGAGAAACGTGCTCCAACTGCGGTCAGGAAATCTGGGCGATTGGCAGTGCGGTTACCTACCAAGGATGTTTTTCGTGTTTAACTGGGGAAGCAGATTCCTCGGAAGACTATGAAATCATTGAGGTCTGTTGGTCATAGATGCTATTTATAATTGCTTTTGGCTATAATTCTTAGTTGGGAAATACAAAGGAGGGACTAGATATAATTGGTTTGCTTAATCTTGGTAGCCTCGTGCTTGGACTAATTGCTTGGATACTTCCTGTTGTTAGCCTCAAGAGATATGGGGAAAGTGACCATAGGAAATGGGTCGCTCTTTCTGTTATGAGCATCAGTGCTTGTGCTATTTCGCTATGTCTCCAGATTTTCTATACTTATCATTTGGTAAAGATTGAGGATTGGTCTGCCCTTATGGACACAACGGGTGCTGTGGCGTCCGTCGCTGCAGTTCTGCTTATCGTTACTATCCTATTAAATGCAATTACGCTGATTGTATACCGTGACAGAACAGCGAAGTAGAGTTCATACAGATTCATTTAATACAATAGGGAATGATTAGATGACTCTGTCTTTATGTCAAAGTTTAGAAGTTATTCAGCAACGGAATAAAGGGAGCGAAGACAATGTTACAATCACTGATTTTTGATATGGATGGAACTTTATTTCAAACGGATAGAATCTTGGAATTATCACTTGATGATACTTTTAACCATTTACGATCATTAAATAAATGGGATACAGTAACCCCAATTGATAAGTACCGTGAAATTATGGGTGTACCTTTACCGAAAGTCTGGGAAACTTTGTTACCTACTCATTCGAATGAAGTAAGAGAACAAACGGATGCTTATTTTTTGGAAAGATTAGTTAAAAATATAAAAAGCGGGAAAGGTGCTTTATATCCAAACGTAAAGGAGACTTTCAGTTATTTGAAAGAGAATAATTGTTCGATTTATATAGCGAGTAATGGGTTAACGGAATATTTAAAAGCGATTGTGAGTTATTATGACTTGGATAACTGGGTTACTGAAACATTTAGTATTCAACAAATCCAAACGTTCGATAAAGGAGATTTAGTTGAAAGAATCATAAAAAAGTATGATATAAAAAAGGCGGCAGTAGTCGGGGATCGTCTTTCTGATATTAATGCGGCTAAAGACAATGGGTTAATTGCGGTAGGCTGTAATTTTGATTTTGCCCAAGAAGATGAACTCGCTCAAGCCGATTTTGTAATAGATGATTTAATTGAGCTAAAAACAATAGTACCCGAAATGAAAAACGGCTTATTGAACTAACGAATGGGTTAGTAGAACAAGTTGTAAATTGAACAGTTTAAATTCAAGAAGCATTTCTCTCTAATGAAAAGTGCTTTTTGTCTTTTTCTTAAATTAAAAGGATATTCATATAACGATAATAATACAATGGGAAAAGATATAAATTTATTGTTAATCGATAAACCATGTGCTAAAATCTTATTAACAATAAATAAGTGAGGTGTTTTTTATGAAACAAGGTTCAACACTGTTTTTAAAGGCAGCTGTTTTTCTTATTGGAACTCCAGTTTTGGCTTTATGTATATTTGGGTTGCCTATGTTGGCTAAAGAAGCAGCAGAAAGTAATTCGGTGTTTGTTTATGTACTATATGGCATTTTAATAATTATGTATGTGTCGGCGATACCGTTTTTCGTTGCATTGTACCAGGCTTTTAAACTTTTAATTTATATTGACAAGAACAAAGCGTTCTCAGAAATATCCGTAAAGTCTTTAAAAAACATAAAATACTGTGCAATCACAATCAGTGGCTTGTATGTGGCTGGTATGCCATTCTTCTATATCTTTGCGGAGTTTGATGATGCCCCGGGTGTCATATTGGTTGGAATGCTCTTTATTTTTGCTCCAATGGTTATCGCAGTCTTTGCCGCTGTTCTCCAAAGGCTTTTGCAAGAAGCCATTACTATAAAATCGGAAAATGATTTAACGGTCTGAGGTGAAAAAATGTCGATTATAATCAATATTGATGTGATGTTGGCTAAAAGGAAAATGAGCGTTACAGAACTTTCGGAGAGCGTTGGAATAACAATGGCAAATATTTCGATACTGAAGAATGGAAAGGCAAAAGCGATTCGCTTATCAACTTTGGAGGCGGTTTGTAAGGCTTTAGAATGTCAGCCTGGAGATATTTTAGAATACAAAAGTGATGAAGACACTTTAGGATAATAAGTATATAAAACAAATAAATTCAACTAACGGATAATATATAGAAGTAAGGAAAACCGACTCATTGGACAACGGAAAGAGTGGTTTTGAATGAGAAAAGTTGAAGTTAAGCCTTTTAACGTGCAATGGTTTTCAATGTTTGAAGAAGAAGCAAATAAATTACATGCGATTTTCGATCACCAAATCATTGAAATCCACCACATTGGCAGTACGTCTGTGAACGGTCTAAAAGCAAAACCTATCATTGACATAATGCCTGTAGTTAGAGATATTAATCGGATTGATGAGTTAAACAAAGCGATGGTAACCATTGGCTATGAACCAAAGGGCGAAAATGGGATATCTGAACGCAGATATTTCCAAAAAGGAGGGGAAAATCGAACTCACCATGTCCATGTTTATGAATCGGGTAATCCCGAAGTTGAACGTCATCTTGCATTTCGGGATTATTTGCGGGTATATCCAGATATAGCAAAAAAGTATGGAGACTTAAAAGAGGAACTGTCCCAATTCTTCCCCTATGACATTGAATCGTACATAAAAGGAAAAGAACAATTAGCACAGGAGATTGAAAATAAGGCAGTAGCTTGGTATCTAGATTCAAGAGTGTGATTAGGTTATTTCATTAAACGGGATGCATTAGTTGAGGTACTAAACATTTTCAAAATAAAAAGCATCGGTGTTATAACCGATGCTTTTTTGGTCGTTGAAAAAAGTGTTATTGTTAATATTCTTTTATCTTTAGTTGGGATAGACGACCGTGCCATCTTCACGTAAAACAGGGGGCGCACCCCATTTACCGGGCTCATGTTCTATGATTTCCGTTACACCTTTTGCGCCGTCCACGATATGTTTGACAGTCCAGCCGTTCAATGAAAGCCAATTACTAATCAGTAACCGGTGACAACGGGCTGGATGCCGCTCCGAACAACAATAAGCAACAGATTGATTGGCTGCAAGGTCTTTTAATTGTCGCAATCCCTTCTGAAAGTCATCTTCTAAAGTATAATCCGCATAATTATGGAACGATCGGTTCTCCCATGCATCATTGACTTCATTATCGACTGTCTTTGATTTATTTCTTCTTCCGCCGAGTTCTACGATATGTGTATAATCGATGCCGGCTTCGGGTAACCAGATTTGCATTCGGTCTTTATGGAAATGGGGAAACTTCCGACTTCCTGGGAAAGACCGTACGTCAACAAGTGTATCTATTTTTGCATCGTTCAATAATGTTAGAAATTCTTCTTCGGTATGCGTTGAATGACCAACTGTGAAAATAGTCATGAAAAACCCCTCCTCTTTTGTTTATTCCACAAAAGGGAGGGGGTTAAACCGCGTTATATAGTTGGAACTTAATAAATAGAAGGCTCTTCCAACGCCGCTGCGTCGCTTGGTGATGGCCTTACACAATAAGCCCGCCAGAAAGATCATTGTCGGTCTCATTGCTTCGGCTCACACTCGTCGCTCCTTCGCTAGATTTGTTCATTATACTGATGAGGTATCTACTTAATTAATTCTAATTAAATAGTGCCGAATATATACAGTTTTAAACCTGCACAGGAATAGTAGATTGTGTTTCTTTTCGCGCAATCTTTCTGCAAATCGCGACGAGGAGATAAACGATAGGCGTATCAATTATTGCCACGACGAACTTGAATACATACTGTGTTGCGATAAGTGTTAGGAGTGCACCAAAAGGCATAACCCCATAAAATGCAATCGTCACGAAAATGATTGTGTCGACGAGCTGACTTGTCATTGTTGAAGCGTTGTTCCGGATCCATAGCTTTTTATCGCCATGGCGTTTCTTCAATTTGTCGAATATCGTGACGTCAAGATTTTGACTGACAAGATACGCGGCCAAACTTGCAATCGTTACACGGAAACCAGCCGTGAATATCGTTTCGAAAGATTGTTGGTCATCGTAAAATGGCGCCGCCGGTAATTGAATGGCAATCCATATGAAAATGACCGCGCAAAGTTGTGTGACAAACCCCGCAATAACGGTTTTTCGGGCAGCCTCTTTTCCGTAAGTCTCAGTAATGACGTCAAGAATGGGATACGTACAAACGTAAACGACTGCCGCCGCAGGAAGGACAATCCAATCCCCGATACTGATTAGCTTCACTGCTAAAATATTCGATAAAATTAATAACCCGACGAAAAGTCCATTCAAATAGTAAAGCATATTTTCATTACCCCCTTATCGGTTATCGATTTTTTCAGGATATAGATCATGATTCATAAGACGGTGATCTGCCATCTGTTCGAACTTCGTGCCGGGTTGTCCGTAATTGCAATACGGATCAATCGACAAGCCGCCGCGCGGAGTGAATTTCCCCCATACTTCGATGTAGCGAGGATCAAGTAACTCGATTAAATCATTCATGATGATATTCACGCAGTCTTCATGAAAATCGCCATGGTTGCGAAAACTGAACAAATACAATTTCAATGCCTTACTTTCTACCAACTTTTTGTCGGGAATGAAACTGATATACATCGTCGCAAAATCCGGTTGACCTGTTTGCGGACAAAGTGATGTGAACTCGGGACAATTGAATTTTACAAAGTAATCCCGGTTCATATGTAAGTTGTCGATGGCTTCCAATACATCCGGACTGTACTCGAATAAGTACTTCGTGTTCTGATTGCCGAGTAAAGTTAAATCAGTCAATGTTGCTTCGTCTCTTCCAGTCAATAAAAAAACCTCCCAGTAATGTTGTCAGGGAGGTCCATAAACGACAAAAATAAAAGCCATGTCGAATGGACATGGCGTAGAATCCGTCATCCATAGTTTTTTAAAGAGGGTCGCTATGAACCTCTCCCGAACGGGGTATTCAATTCGTCTTTGACAATCAATCGCGCCTCGGCGTGATTGCGTCCAGATTTTGAATTGAGCTTGCTCAATTGATTCCCTTCAAAATCTGTGACATCCGCCGGAGGCTTTGGGCCAACAGGACGTTGGTCACTCAGACATTGCCGCAGGACGCGGCGTTCTTAGTCTGAGATCCCCTATTCAGTAGGGGTTTGAACCCCTACTGAATCAAGTTAAACGAGTTTAGAAGATTTGTCAATAGACGTCTTTTTGCGCATGCCTAGTAATGTATACAGTGCGACAACAAGTAGGATCATTCCTGTCAGTATAAATGCTTCCTGATAATCAAGATTCAGAGCGCCAATAACGAATGAACCGGCAACAACGCCTATGGAGAAGAATGCATAGAAATAGCCGTATGCTTTGCCGCGGAATTCAGCGGAAGACGAGTCAATTAGCAACGAATTGATGGACGGGAACAGGAACGCAAATCCTACACCGTAAATAGCCATCGCAATATACAAGAAATTCAATTCCTCAACTTGACTTAGAAGGAGCATGCTGAATCCCATAAGCGAAATGCCGAATGCCAGTGTAACAATCGGACGTACACGGTCGAAAATGCGATTGATCGGCAAAAGGAAAATCAGAATGGCGACAACGCCGAAAGTACTGAGTAAAAGGCCTGTCGTTTTAGTATCAAAACCCAATGACTCAATCTTTAGTGGCAGCACAAGTGCCAAAACACCTTGCGAAAACATTAGGAAGAATGCACCCGCGAAAGCCCTTACCATACCGGGATGTTGGAAAAGAAACTTGACTTTAAACCGGCTTGCGCTTCCTGATGAATGTTTCCTGACGTATGTAAATGATCGAAGAACAAAAAAGGCAAGAAAAGCGAGTACAAGCATGATTCCGCCGTTAACTGCCATGATGAACGGTGTTGTTGTTTTGGTCGCTATGATACCGCTATAAGCAGGGCCCAGTATCGCAGCTAGTCCAACAAAGGCTCCCGAAATCGCTACACTTCGACCTCGTTTGGATTCTTCGGCACGATTAGCCAAGAACGTAAATGCCGCAGGGACAATTAACCCTTCCATGAACCCATGGACAAATCGAACGCCGAGTAACGAAAACGGCCCCTCTGCAAATGAATACAGAAACAACGATAGCCCAGATGCAAAAAGTCCAATCATAAGTATGATGAAAGGGCCTTTACGATCTGTTAAGAATCCCGAAATAATATTACCGATTGTATTGGAAAACGAATACATTCCAACCGCGAGACCAATGAGAAATGGGGTTGCACCAAGTGATTGTGCAAACGGGCTCATAATCGGCAATTGAGAAAATAAATCGAAGAACGAGAAAAAGACGATAAGGTAAACAAAAAAGCGCATATGAAAGCCTCATTTCAGTTAAAGTACATCAATCTATACTTTACCATTGTTTGCAATGGCATGAAAAGAACAGTCTGTGAACATTCGAAAATGTTGGTAATTTGTTCAATTAACCGCTAAAGTTATGACTAGTAAGAATTCGAATGGGGGATTTATAAATGAGTAAAATTAGAATAGGTATAGCAGGATACGGCAATCTTGGACGAGGCGTCGAATCCGCTATCAGTCAAAACGAAGACATGGAACTAGTCGGCGTATTCACGAGAAGAAGTCCAGAAAACGTGCAACTACTCAGTAACAATGTACTAGTTCATAAAATGGATGCGATAACTGATTTTGCCGATAAAATTGATGTGCTTATCCTTTGTGGAGGGTCAAAAAACGACTTGCCGGAACAAGGACCAGCACTCGCAGCACATTTCAATACCGTGGATAGTTTCGATACACATGCAAAGATTCCAGGCTATTTTGAAACAGTCGATGCTGCTGCAAAGCCAAATGGTAAAACTGCAATTATTTCGGTCGGCTGGGATCCAGGGTTATTTTCAATTAATCGTCTATTTGGAGAAGCGGTTCTTGCCGAAGGTGCGACCTATACGTTTTGGGGTAAAGGGCTAAGCCAAGGGCATTCCGATGCTGTTAGACGAATTGAAGGCGTGAAAGGTGCAGTCCAGTATACAATACCTGCCCCTGACGCAGTGGGACGTGTGCGCAGCGGAGAAGTGCCTGAACTATCCACCCGTGAAAAACATACACGTGAATGCTATGTCGTTTTAGAAGATGGAGCGGATGCAAAAGAAGTGGAACAGGCAATCGTCACGATGCCGGATTACTTTTCAGAGTATGATACGGCCGTGCATTTCATTACAGAAGCAGAATTAAAGCAAAATCACGCTGCAATGCCACATGGCGGATTCGTCATCAGAAGTGGCAAGACCGGCGAAGGAAATGCACAAGTGATGGAGTATTCATTGAACCTGGGCAGCAACCCCGAATTTACTTCAAGCGTCCTTGTCGCCTATGCGCGTGCGGCATATCGGTTGAATAAAGACGGTCAGACAGGAGCAAAAACGGTATTTGATATTGCACCTGGATTACTTTCCCCGAAAAGTGCAGCTCAATTACGAAAAGAATTACTCTAATTCATCGAATGAATGAAAGTACCGTTTTGCCAGTGTCTTTTTAAATCCGAAATGTTTTGATAATAGCTGAATTATCGCATATACTACTTGTTGTAGGACTTACTTAGGAGGTCGAAATAGTTGAAGAAACTAGATGAAGCTTTAACAATGCTAAAAGAACTTACAGACGCAAAAGGAATTCCCGGCAACGAACGTGAACCGCGCGACGTTATGAAAAAGTACATAGAGCCGTATGCGGATGAAATCGAACAAGATGGACTTGGCTCACTGATTGCTAAAAAAACAGGTGAAGAAAACGGACCAAGAATCATGGTCGCGGGACACCTTGACGAAGTCGGTTTCATGATATCTAAAATTGACGATAAAGGATTCCTTTCTTTCCAAACAGTTGGCGGATGGTGGTCGCAAGTCATGCTGGCACAACGCGTAACGATTGTGACACGCAAAGGGGACACAGTAACAGGTGTTATTGGGTCGAAACCGCCACATATCCTATCGCCGGAAGCGCGTAAAAAACCAGTGGATATTAAAGATATGTTCATCGATATCGGTGCGACTTCAAAAGAAGAAGCAAAGAGCTGGGGCGTTTTGCCAGGGGATATGGTTGTCCCTTATTTTGAATTCACAGTCATGAATAATGAAAAATACCTACTTGCAAAAGCGTGGGACAACCGTATCGGCTGTGCAATTGCAATTGACGTCATGAAAGCGCTAAAAGACGAAAAACACCCGAATGTCGTATTCAGCGTAGGAGCGGCACAGGAAGAAGTCGGCTTGCGCGGTTCAGGTACAGCTGCAACTAAAATCAAACCGGATATCGGCTTCGCAGTTGATGTCGGCATCGCGGGGGACACACCGGGCGTTACTTCCAAAGAAGCGATGGGCGTCATGGGTGACGGTCCACAAATTCTTCTTTACGATGCTTCCATGGTTGCACATAAAGGCTTGCGCGACTTCGTTGTCGATACTGCTGAAGAACATGGTATTCCGTATCAGTTTGAAACGATTCCGGGCGGCGGAACGGATGCAGGTTCCATCCACCGTGCGAATAATGGCGTGCCATCCCTCGCGATTTGTATCGCAACTCGTTATATTCATTCGCATGCAGGTATCTTGCATCGTGATGATTACGAAAATACGGTGAAACTGATTGTGGAAGTCATTAAGAAATTAGATCGCGATACAGTGCATAAGATTACATTCGAATAAGTGCGCGAAAAGACACCTAAGCCATTCAAACGGTTTAGGTGTTTTTTATTTCAAACAATTTATAAAAATACACTTGACTTAATAAATATACATACATATAATTAGCTATACAAACAAAAAAGTGGATGGGGGATGACTGTATGGTAAAGGTCGGAGTTGCTGAAACAGATATTGCGCAGGGGTTGAAAGGGAGAGACTTGCTGACACTTTTAGATTATACAAGTGGCGAACTAACGTATTTGTTGGATAAAGCATTGCAAATGAAAAAGGCGACGGCAGAAGGGAATCTACCACCCCTATTAGCCGGGAAAACGCTTGGCATGATATTTGAAAAGCATTCGACCCGTACCCGTATCTCATTTGAAGTTGGTATGATCCATCTTGGCGGTCATGCAATGTTCATGAATGCAAGAGATCTACAAATCGGTCGTGGGGAATCGATTTATGATACAGGACATGTACTTTCGGAGTATTTGGATGGTGTGATGATTCGCGCAAATTCACATGAAATGGTAAAAGAGTTGGCAACGCATACAACAGTTCCAGTTATCAACGGCCTAACAGATATTTTTCACCCTTGTCAGGCATTGGCCGATCTGTTGACAATCAAGGAAGTGAAGGGTTCACTAGCTGGTTTAAAACTTGCGTATGTCGGTGACGGCAATAATGTGGCACATTCACTGGTGATTGCGGCGGCACATATGGGCATGAAAGTAGCAGTGGCGACGCCAGTAGGATTCGAGTTCAATCCGAATCTTCTTGTGAAAGCGAAAGCGATTGCGTCTCAAAACGGCGGCAGTGTTTACGAAACGACCAATCCGATTGAAGCGGTGTCCGATGCCGATGTAGTGTATACGGACGTTTGGGCGAGTATGGGGCAAGAACAGGAAGCGCAAGCCCGTTTAAAAGCCTTCAAAGCGTTTCAAATCAATGATAAGTTGGTTGCCCATGCGAAGAAGGATTATCTGTTTTTACATTGCTTGCCTGCTCATCGGGAAGAAGAAGTCGCAACTTCCGTCATCGATGGACCGAATTCATATGTTTTTCAACAAGCGGGAAATCGACTCCATGCACAAAAAGCAGTTCTTGCTTCCCTATTGTAATTTAATAAAATAGTTGAATAGAACGCAATACCAGTCTGGGTTTATAAACCTAGGCTTTTTTGTTGAATTAATCAGTGCATAGTATTCGGTATGAATGATAGACTGTCGATAGTGAAATGTTTTTACCTTGAAATACATAATTTTCGCAGGAGGAATCATAATGTTCGAATACTTGTTAGTGTTTCTTGGGGCAGCAATTCCCGCATTGGAAATTGCGCTTGTTATCCCATTGGGAATCATTAGAGGATTATCACCCGTTTTAGTTATGCTTCTCGCCTTTTTGGGCAATATGCTGACAGTCTTGATATTAATTTTTGCCTTCCAAAAAGTGAAAGATTGGATGGCATCAAGAAAACGGAAAAAGGGAAAGGAAAAATCGAAAAGAACGGAACGGGGTAAACGGATTTGGAATAAATACGGGATGCCTGGACTTGCATTACTTGGACCTATTCTCATCGGCACACATATCGCAGCATTTTTGGGGTTGTTATTGGGTGCTAGTAAAGTGAATACAATGATATGGATGATGATAAGCATTGGTTTATGGACGCTTGTATTTGGGATTGTAACTGCAACGGGCTTTGACTTTTTCACCCGTAATGTTGAGTTTTAAAAAAGAAAGCTGCTCCATGTGTCTCAGGAGCAACTTTCTACGGACCTATTAATGCTTTGTAGCATATTTAGCTTGCGGCGAATGATTGTGCCAATTCACCGACCATTTTCGACTTTTCCTGTTCGCCTGAGCTATTCCACAGTTTCTCGAAGAATACGCCTAGTCCAGGCAATAGATGTTCCTCGCCGCGTTTGATGGCGTCTTCTACAACGCCGCGGATATCTTCCGCCGAGTTATTCGTCATGTTCGTTGTAATGGCATCCCTGATTTGAAAATTCATTTTATCAACCTCCTATCTTCATGTTGTACACATTTATCGCCAACTATACCGTCTTTTGATACACTGAAAAGAAAAAGGGGGGAATGAAACTATGAAACGCATTGAATCACCACAAAACGCACTCGTAAAACATTGGAAAAAACTCGTTACCACGCGGAAAGAACGCGATAAGTCGGAAGAATTCGTTGTAGAAGGTTTCCATTTGGTTGAAGAGGCGTTGAAACAAAAGGATGCGGTTCTTGCATTAATTGTTAGCGATGGTGTTGAAATTCCGAAAGAGTGGTCTATTGAAGGTATACATATCGTTGAAGTGAATCAGATAGTTGCACGAGAAATTGCAGAAACAGAGCAGTCGCAAGGTGTTTTTGCACATTGTCGCCAACCGGAACATGCTGAAGAAACGTTCGCTTCCTATAAAAAAGTATTACTGGTCGATGCAGTCCAAGATCCCGGTAATGTAGGGACGATGATCCGCACAGCAGATGCTGCCGGCATGGACGCGGTCATTCTTGGCAAAGGCTCCGCGGACCCCTACAATCCGAAAACGGTACGGTCTGCGCAAGGGTCCCATTTCAACATCCCGGTTGTAAAAGGAGATTTATTCGAATGGGTCAATCGAGTCAAAGAAGCAAATGGATTGGTAATCGGAACGGGATTGCAAAACGCAGTGAATCATTCGACTATCGAACCACAGGCGCAATTTGCCCTTATTGTTGGAAATGAAGGTAGTGGTGTCGATCCTGAGCTTCTTAAGCTGACAGACAAAACAGTTAAGATTCCGATGTACGGAAAAGCAGAATCTTTGAACGTGGCGGTTGCTACGGGCATTCTGCTGTATGCGTATTCCGTAAAATAAGCTGGTACAGTGTTGATGAATTCATTTCATTCGGGTATACTAGGCATTAATTGCAAGAAATAAAAAGCATTGACCGGGAAAAGTAGATAACACACGAACCCATAGGGAGTCTGCGCCTTGACTGAAAGCGCGGGTAGGTAAGTGTCTATTGAAGTTCACCCCGCGAGCTGTCGCCAGGACCAGTGTTAACTGTAAAGGTGTACCGGCTACGGACCGTTAATCCGATTTGAGAGATCATGCATTCGTGCGTGATAATCAGGGTGGTACCGCGAAATCGTCCTCGTCCCTTTTCCAGGGGCGGGGTTTTTTTATTTGGAAAGGAGAGATTTGTAATGGAACAGCAGTTGAAAGAGTTGAAAGAACGTGCACTTGAGCAAATTAAAGAAGCAGGAACGTTGAAAGAGTTGAACGAAGTCCGTGTCGCTTATTTAGGGAAAAAGGGTCCCATCACAGATTTATTGAAAGGGATGGGGAAATTACCTGCCGACGAACGTCCGAAAATGGGGGCACTTGTTAACGTCATTCGAGAAACGGTAACGGAGGTTCTTGAAGAAAGACTGGTAAAACTTGAAGAACAAGCGATCAATGAACAGCTTGAGAAAGAAACGATTGACGTCACATTACCTGGCCGCCCAGCACGTACAGGGAATCATCATCCAATTACGCGCGTCGTTGAAGAAATCGAAGACTTCTTCATCAGCATGGGGTTTGAAATTGCAGAAGGACCCGAAGTGGAAAAAGATTACTACAACTTCGAAGCGTTGAACTTGCCGAAAGGCCATCCTGCGCGTGATATGCAAGACTCATTCTACATATCAGAAGATATTTTACTGCGTACACATACTTCACCCGTCCAGGCACGGACAATGGAAGCGAAAGGCGGAGAGCCAATCAAAATCATTTGTCCCGGAAAAGTGTATCGCCGTGATAATGATGACGCAACACATTCTCATCAGTTCACGCAAATTGAAGGACTCGTCATCGGGGAAGATATCCGAATGAGTGACCTAAAAGGCACATTGTCTTTATTCGCGAAAAAAATGTTCGGGGATGAACGTGAAATTCGTCTGCGTCCAAGCTTTTTCCCGTTCACTGAACCATCCGTTGAAATGGATATCTCTTGTTTTAATTGTGGCGGGGATGGCTGTAATGTTTGTAAAAAGACAGGCTGGATCGAAATTTTGGGCGCAGGTATGGTACATCCGAACGTTTTGAAAATGGCGGGCTACGATCCGACTGTCGTTTCAGGGTTTGCCTTCGGTATGGGGCCTGAACGAATTGCAATGTTGAAATATGGTGTGGAAGATATCCGTCATTTCTATACAAATGACGTACGGTTCGTATCACAATTCCACCGGACGGAAGCCTAAGGAGGGGTCTAGTATGTTAGTATCTACGAAGTGGTTAAATGAGTATGTCAATATAGAGGGCATCAAGCCCGAGGATTTAGCTGAACAAATCACACGTTCAGGAATTGAAGTTGATTCAATTATCGATCGATCTCAAGGCATTACAAACGTTGTGGTTGGCTATGTAAAAGAATGTGTGAAGCATCCTGAAGCAGACAAGTTGAATATCTGTCAAGTGGATGTAGGTGAAGAAACGACCCAGATTATTTGTGGTGCAGCGAATATTGCAGCAGGCCAAAAAGTAGTTGTCGCACGTCCAGGGGCCGTTCTTCCAGGCGGCATGAAAATCAAAAAAGCGAAACTACGTGGTGAGGAATCGAACGGTATGATTTGCTCGCTTCAAGAGCTTGCGGTTGAAGGGAAACTTGTAGCGAAAAAGTATGCAGAAGGTATTTATGTCTTGCCGGAAACTGCAGTTCCAGGTGAAGATGCCTTGGCATTACTTGGACTTGACGACATTGTTCTTGAATTCGATTTAACACCGAACCGTTCAGACGCACTTAGCATGTTAGGTGTTGCATATGAAGTGGGTGCGATTTTATCACAAGGCGTAAAGCTGCCGGAAATAAGCTATCCGGAATCGACGGAAAAAGCGGAAGACATGCTGAAACTTCGCATCGATGCAAAAGAAGACAATCCCATGTATGTAGCCAAAGTCGTGAAGAATGTAAAAGTCGGCGAGTCTCCATTATGGCTTCAAAATCGGTTGATGGCAGCAGGAGTACGTCCGCATAATAACGTCGTCGACATTACGAACTATGTCTTGATGGAGTATGGTCAGCCGCTTCACGCTTTTGACCTCGATAGAATTGGCACGGGACAAATTACCGTCCGTCTTGCAGAAGAAGGCGAACAACTTACAACACTCGATAACGTCGAGCGCACTTTGCACCCGCATCAGCTAGTCATTACAAACGACAAAGAGTCGATTGCGCTTGCAGGTGTTATGGGTGGATTGAATACGGAAGTGCATGAAGGAACGACGACGGTTGTCATCGAATCAGCCTATTTTGCACCCGCATCTGTTCGTCGTACATCAAGGGAACTTGGGTTGCGTAGTGATGCAAGCACGCGTTTCGAAAAAGGCGTAGATCCGAATCGGGTAGCTGCAGCTGCAGAACGTGCTGCGCAACTGATGTCCGAAATTGCAGGCGGAGAAGTGTTGGCCGGTTCAGTAACAGTTGACGAGCTGGATAAGACGCCTAAGCGTATTTTACTATCGCCGGACACTATCAATAACCATTTGGGTATGAAAATTTCACTTGAAGAAATGCTGTCTATTCTGGACCGTTTGCAGATTAAAACGGAAGCGGTAAACGGTAAACTTGTTATCGATGCCCCTACACGCAGACAGGATCTGAATATCGAAGAGGATATCATAGAAGAAATTGCACGGATGCACGGTTATGACACTATTCCGATGACACTACCCGTTACAGAGTCAACGCCGGGCGGTTTGACACCTTACCAAGCAAAACGTCGTACGGTAAGGGCCTTCCTCGAAGGCGCCGGATTATATCAGGCACTAACGTATTCATTGACGTCAAAAGAGCAAGCGCAAGCGTATGCATTGGAAACCGCGCCTGTCACTGAATTGCTTATGCCAATGAGCGAAGACCGTAGCGTGCTCCGTCAAAGTCTACTACCGCATCTTTTGGAAGCGGCTACGTACAACGTGGCTCGCCGAACCGATTCGGTAGCGCTGTACGAAACAGGTTCAGTATTCCTTGGAAAAGGTGAAGATGACCTACCTAAAGAAGTCGAGCATGTCGCAGCTGTCATCACAGGCAAATGGGTTGATCATGCATGGCAAGCAGAAAAGAAAGCCGTCGATTTCTTCGTCCTAAAAGGGATTGTTGAAGGAATGATGAACAGTCTTGGTCTTTTGAAAGGCTTGACGTTCGAAAAAGCAGACGTGAAGGGAATGCATCCTGGACGTACAGCTACCATTCGTCATAACGGTGAAAACATTGGGTTAATCGGACAAGTCCATCCGTCAGAACAGAAAAAACGCGACTTGAAAAACACATTCGTTATGGAAATGAATCTAGAAAAAGTTCTTTCCATCGAAACAGAACAATTAGTTTATGTTCCAGTACCGCGTTTCCCATCCAGCTCAAGAGACATCGCACTTGTCGTATCAAGTGAAACATCCGCAGGAGCGCTTGAAAACGTTATCCGCAACGCGGGCGGTAAATTGTTGAAAGACATCAAACTGTTCGATCTGTATGAAGGGGATAATGTGGAAGACGGCAAAAAATCAGTCGCATTCTCACTGACCTATACAGACTCCGAGCGCACATTGACGGATGAAGAAGTCGTCAAAGCACACGAAAACGTATTGAACGCATTAACAACAGAGGCAGGCGCACTGCTTCGTGGATAACTGAAAAAAAGCCGCTCACGGGAAATTGATTCCGTGGGCGGCTTTTTTAATATTAAGTTTTAGACATATATTTAGCGAATGAACCATCTATATGAAACCAGCGGAGGCATCCCCAAGCGCCGAAGCGAATTCATTGGAATACCCTAATTCTTTCAGTCACTTTCTTTTTCTCATCGCAATACCTTTTGCTTTCCCAGCATTCGCAAAATGCCACTTAGTCAATGACTTCAATGCCTCTTCACCACTTTTCAATAAAATCTTAGCAGCTACTTTATCCACTTTCGGACCCGCCCCTTTTGGAAGTGTCATACCGGCGATTTTACTCATGCGGTCCATTTCTTCAAGGAACGCGACCCGCGCAATAATGGACGCGGCGGCAACCGATGCATGAAGTCCTTCCGCTTTCGTCGAAAACAACACATTCTCCCGGACGATTTCTTTTTCTGCTTTAATATGATTATAGTAAATACCGCGTTCAGCAAATTGGTCAATCAATATATAATCGGGTTTTTCGTCTCCTATTTTCCGCAGAACATGCCTCAACGCTTGATTGTGAAGAAGTGCTTTAATCTTCCCCTGCGACCATCCGCGGGCTTGTATTTCATTGTATTTATCGTTTTTTAATGTCAACACACTATACGTTAGCGTCGCTTGCAGATTAGGTGCGATTTTCCGCATAAGATCATCCGTTAGCATTTTCGAATCCTTTACACCGAGTTCTTGTATAAGTTCAACCTGATCGGCTCGGACGAAACAAGCCGCAACCGTAACGGGTCCGAAGAAATCACCCGTACCCGTTTCATCGGAGCCCAAGACAGATAGCGCCGCAAACCGCTCGGGCAGGACATCACCTTTTGCTTTCCCGACACCCGCAGCAGCTTTGTTCAGGACCTCCCCCCATAATGCAGCTTCGCGGTCCGATCCCGCCCCTTGGAACAGCACTTTACCTGATTTATACGCTGTAATGGAAGTGTCAGCCAGTTTTGCCGCAAAAACGACACCCGGTGCATTGCGTACAACTGTGGATGACTTGTAATGGTTCATCACTTTCTTCAAAACTTGTGAATCTAAAATAACGACTTGATTGCTCATAAATAACTTCCTTTCATCAACATAATTCACAACTAAATGGCTTTCATGGTATAATTATAAACATAGTTTTTACGTGGGAGGTCAGGGCATTGGCAGACGAACAGAAAACACGCATAGCAGTTGACATATACGGACAGACCTATAAAATGGTCGGTACGGAAACGAGTAGTCATATGCGGCTGGTCGCCACGATGGTCGATGATAGGATGAAAGAAATCAGTAATCACAATCCCTATCTCGACACTGCAAAAGTCGCTGTGCTTACCGCTGTAAATAGTGTACATGATTATTTGAATTTAAAAGAGAAAGTTGAACAACTGGAACAAGAATTGGCTAAGTTGAAAGGTTGACTGACGTACATGCTTGATTTACTTATACTAATCCTCCTTTTAGGGGGACTCATCACCGGTTTTAGAAGAGGACTTATTGTACAGATTATACATATGACAGGATTCATCATTGCGCTTATCGTTGCCTATAGCTATTATAAGCAACTCGCGGAAAAGTTTGCACTTTGGATACCTTATCCAGGCGTGACGGCGGAATCAAAATTGAATTTAGCGGTGGGTCAGCTAGATTTGGATGTAACGTTTGGTAGACTCATTGCGTTTGTCGCTATCTTTTTCGTCGTCAAATTCATTTTACAACTCGTTGCATCGATGTTCGACTTTTTAAAGTATTTGCCGGTATTAGGATTCGTTTCCCGCCTTGTAGGTGCAGTATTTGGATTCGTTGAGTTTTATATCCTGCTATTCTTCCTACTTTACCTGGGCGCTATGATACCGCTGGACTTTATCCAAACCGCCATGGATAAATCGCTCCTAACAAATACAATACTAGAGCATACACCCATACTGACTGAAACTGTGAAAAAATGGTGGTACATCTATACAACCTGAGTGCTTCCCCCAAGCTGGAGGGAAGCTTTTTTTTAAAGAAAGATTATGAAATGGAGGCCTACTCGTGAATAAAAAAACGATTATCCGTACATTTGAAAAAATCGCCTTATACATGGAATTGCTAGGAGAAAATCACTTCAAAGTTTCTGCTTTCAGAAAAGCGGCCAATGTTTTGGAACTCGATCCACGCAGTTTATCGGAAATGGACGATATTTTAACGTTAAAAGGGATTGGTAAAGGAACGGGAGCAGTTATTACAGATTTACTGGAAAAAGGGGAATCTGATCTGCAAAAGGAATTGGAGGAAGAGGTACCGAAAGGCCTTATTCCACTACTTAAAGTCCCGGGGCTTGGGGGCAAGCGTATTGCAAAGCTTCGTGAAGCGATTGGAATCGATTCAGTTGAATCGCTACGTGCAGCTTGTGCCGCCGGGGAAGTAAGTAAGCTTCCCGGTTTTGGCAAGAAAACAGAAGAAAACCTGTTGAATGAAATCGATATTTTAGGCACACGCCAAGGGAAATTCCCGATATGGCAAATGGAGAAAGTTGTTACATTCCTTGAAACAGAGCTCCAAAAAATTACGGAAATAAAGCATTTTTCTGTTGCGGGCAGTTACCGCCGGACAAAAGAGGAAAGCAGCGATGTCGATTTCATAATTGTTACGGACGAGCCGTCCATCGTTAGGGAAAAACTACTGCAATCACTACCGCTACTTGCGACAATCGCTGCAGGGGATTCAAAATTGTCGGTTACGCTCGATCTGGAAGAAGCGATTGACGCCGATTTTCGATTCGTAAAAGACGAACAATTCGCTTCCGCCATCCATCATTTTACAGGATCGAAAGACCATAACGTCCGGATGCGTCAGCTGGCGAAATCCAAAGGGATGAAAATCAGTGAATATGGTGTGGAAAGTGAAGATGGTTCAATTATCACGTTTGAAACGGAAGAACAATTTTACGCCCATTTCGATTTGCCTTTTATCCCGCCATCATTGCGAATGGATGGCCGTGAAATCGATCGTACAGATGAGATAGCGGGTTTGGTTGACCTTGAAGACATTAAAGGTGATTTTCACATGCATACGACGTGGTCTGACGGTGCCTATTCAATCCGTGAAATGGTGGATGCGTGTCGCGTGAAAGGCTATTCACATCTAGTCATCACCGATCATACGCAGTACTTGAAAGTAGCAAATGGACTAACGCCCGAGCGTCTACGCGATCAGATTGCAGAAATCCGTTCGTTGAATGAAGAATACGATGACATTGAAATTTTTTGCGGAACGGAAATGGACATACTTCCTGACGCGACACTCGATTTTGACGATGATCTGCTGAAAGAACTCGATTTTGTCATCGCTTCAATCCACTCAAGCTTTAGTCAATCACAGGAACAAATCATGGAACGCCTTCATAGTGCAATCAGTAATCCGAACGTCGATATGATTGCACATCCGACAGGTCGCATTATCGGACAGCGAGAAGGCTATAACCCAGACGTTCCACAACTTATTGAATGGGCGAAGGAATATGGGAAAATACTTGAATTGAATGCCAGTCCATATCGATTGGATTTGATGACTGAGCAGTTGATCATGGCGCAGGAAGCGGGTGTACATATTGCCATTAATACAGATGCACATGCCATTGATCAGTTGAAATACATGAAAACAGGCGTGAATTACGCAAAAAAGGCATGGCTAAAAAAAGAAACGGTCGTCAATACATGGCCGCTCGATAAATTCATCCGTGAAATCGTACGGAAATGAAAGGAAGTGTAAGACATTGGAAAATCGTGTCTTAAAAACACTTGAGTTCGATAAAATCCGGGAGTTAGCAGCAAACCATTGTACTTCTACAGCTGGACGATCTCATATGGATAATTTGGAGCCCGTCAGTGAGTATGATGACGTTGTTCGTCTTCTGGAAGAAACGGATGAAGGGTTATCCATCCTGCGCGTTCGCGGAAATGTGCCAATGGGCGGAATTAGTGACATTAGACCGCATGCAAAGCGTGCTCAAATGGGCGGTATGCTGAGTGCATATGAATTGATGGAAACAGCGAACACAATTCGTGCAAGCCGTATTTTGCGGCAATTCATCGAAGCAATTGTAGCTGACGAAGATGTTGAGATTCCGCATTTCATTGCCAAAAAAGAGGCTATTCCTGTATTAACCGGTTTGGAACATGATATCAATGACGCAATCGATGACAATGGACATGTTATCGACAGTGCGACTGGCACACTGCGCACGATACGCCAAGGGTTGCGGATCCAAGAAGGGCGCGTCCGTGACAAGCTGGAAAGTTATACGCGCGGTCGCAATGCATCGAAAATGTTGTCCGACTCAATCGTTACAATTCGAAACGACCGCTACGTCATTCCGGTGAAAGCGGAATACCGATCGCACTTTGGTGGCGTCATCCATGATATGTCTTCGTCGGGTCAGACGTTGTTCATCGAACCGGATGCAGTTGTACAGGCCAATAACGAAATTAGACGGCTGAAATTGCAAGAAAAAGAGGAAATCGATAAAATTCTCCTTGAGCTTTCTGCAAAAGTACAGGAAGTTGCACACGATATCTTCACACTTGTAGCTATCTTGGCCGAGATTGATGTCATACTTGCGAAAGCGAAATTCGGCGTTGCAAATAAATGTACGAAACCTGAAGTGAACAATGATGGCTATATTCGTCTTGCCAAAGCGAGACACCCATTGTTGCCGATTGATGAGGCGGTTGCAAACACAATCGAGTTTGGGAAAGACATCACCACAATTGTGATTACAGGACCGAATACAGGCGGAAAAACGGTGACGTTGAAAACAGTCGGACTTTGTACGTTGATGGCGCAGGCGGGTCTTCCGATTCCTGCACTCGACGGATCGGAAATCGCTGTGTTCGACTCTGTTTACGCAGATATCGGCGATGAACAATCCATCGAACAAAGCCTAAGTACATTTTCATCTCATATGGTGAACATCGTAGATATCATTAAAAAATACGACGATCGTTCGCTAATCATTTTCGATGAACTCGGTTCGGGCACGGATCCGCAAGAAGGGGCGGCACTGGCCATCTCTATTCTTGATGAAGTGCATGGACATGGCGCGAGAGTAATGGCAACTACACATTACCCCGAGCTGAAAGCGTATGGCTACAATCGACCGGGTGTCACAAATGCAAGTGTGGAATTTGATATTGATACGCTCAGCCCGACGTATCGTCTTTTAATAGGCGTTCCAGGTCGCAGTAATGCATTCGAAATTTCAAAACGACTTGGTTTACAGGAACGGATTATTGACCGTGCTAAAACATTCACCGGTACAGATCGTGGTGAAGTCGACTCAATGATCGCTTCACTTGAAACAAGCCGCGTCCAATCAGAAAAAGATGCTGAAGAAACGCATGACATTCTACTGGAAACGGAACGATTGAAGCGTGAACTGGAAGAAAGATTAAACGACTTCGATGAAATGAAAAGCCGAATGGAAGCGAAGGCAAAAGAGCGTGCGAAGAAAATTATTGACGATGCAAAACGCGAATCGGAAGCGGTCATTTCAGATTTGCGTCAGATGCGGGTCAACGTCGGGGCCGATATAAAAGAGCATGAACTAATTGAAGCACGGAAACGCCTTGAAGGGGCAACACCTGCGGAAGAGCAGAAGAAAGCGGTTAAAGCGAAAGCCGCCCCGCGCCCTTTACAAACGGGAGATGAGGTAAAAGTGCTTAGTTACGGTCAAAAAGGGACGCTTATTGAAAAAGTATCGAACACAGAATGGATTGTCCAAATCGGTATTTTGAAAATGAAACTTGACCAATCAGGTCTTGAATATGTTAAACCCGAGAAAGAAAAGAAATCATATGTCTCCACATCCGTACAAGGTCGGGATTCATATGTTAAATTGGAACTCGATCTTCGTGGCGAACGATATGAAGATGCAATTATTCGTACCGAAAAATATTTGGATGATGCAATCCTTTCAAACTACCACCAAGTATCGATTATTCACGGTAAAGGAACAGGCGCACTCAGACAGGGAATCCAAAAGTATTTGAAGAGTCATTCCCGCGTGAAAAATTATCGATTCGGGGAATCCGGCGAAGGCGGCCACGGCGTCACTGTTGTCGAACTGAAATAAATAGTCGACCTATATAAGACAAACAAAAGGTTATATCTTCAAAAAAAGGCGGTTGCTTTCCGTTCCGAGCGGACGCTTTCCGCGGGCATTCTTGCCACGTGCTCTCAACGCTAACGCTTTTGGTCGCAGGAGTCGCCGCTCTGCACTCCAAGCAACTGCTACGACTTAAATGGAATGCATACGGGGAAAATTCCAAACAACCATATGAATTCCGTGTCACAAACCAGCGAAGGCATCCCCGAGCGCCGCAGCGGTTTCAATGGAATCCTATTTTTAACAAGTTTTTTTGAAACCTTTAACAAGCCCGTACGTATATAAAAGCAAGACTGTACGTAAAGGGAGCGTAAAACCATGACAGAAACCGGATTTTGGAGCCATCCGCTCGTTGAAACCGCAGGATATTTCAGTGTCGTAGTCCTCTGTCTCATCGTCTCGATGGTGCTTTTTGAAATCGTCACCAAATATAAGAACTGGGAAGAAATCCGAAAAGGAAATGTCGCAGTTGCTCTTGCAACAGGTGGTAAAATTTTTGGTGTTTCAAACATTTTCAGGTACTCGATTGAACAACATAATACATTGCCCCAGATGATTGGATGGGGATTGTTCGGTTTTGTTCTACTCATATTCGCCTATATCCTTTTTGAATTTCTAACACCGAAATTTCATATAGATAAGGAAATTGAAGAAGATAACCGTTCAGTTGGATTCATATCGTTAACGATTTCGGTAGGATTATCATTTGTGATTGGGGCAAGTATTTCATAGGAGCTCAGCATATGGAAAAATTAGCAAAAATTTTAATCGTCGTTTGTATTCTTTTTATCCTAGTCGGTATATACTGGCTATACGTTAAAACGCCTTGATCGGTTAAATCCGGTCAAGTTTTTTTTTTTTTTTCTTGACGTTTCTGAAAAATCTATTTGAAAGAAGATGGACTTTCATCTATACTTAATATAGGAATATTCAAAGAACTTAATAGGAGAGAGAAAGGGGCTTTTACATGACTTCGAAACCATGGCTAGACCTTTACCCGGCGGAGATTTCAAAGACGCTCGACTACGAAAGGATTCCCCTCCAAG
This sequence comes from Filibacter tadaridae, assembly GCF_900609045.1. Lineage (GTDB taxonomy): Bacteria > Bacillota > Bacilli > Bacillales_A > Planococcaceae > Sporosarcina > Sporosarcina tadaridae. The sequence continues at coordinate 278,981 of NZ_UXAV01000044.1, read as the reverse complement.
AATTTCTGACAAGGTCAGGTAAGAAATACCCCGAAAAGACTGCTATGCACTTTATGGGGAAAGACATTACGTACAAAGAATTTCACGAATCGTCGTTGAAGTTTGCTGACTATTTGAAGTCCATTGGCATTATAAAAGGGGATCGGGTGGCAATTATGCTGCCGAATTGCCCACAGAATGCAATCGCTTTCTTCGGTATTTTATACGCAGGCGCTATTGTCGTTCAAACAAACCCGCTTTACACCGAACGTGAAGTTGCCTACCAAATGGCGGACTCAGGTGCAAAAGCGATTATCACACTTGATATTTTATTCCCCAGAGTTTCTAAAGTGATTAAAAAGACGGAATTAGAACATTTAATCATCACAGGCATTAAAGACTATCTTCCATTTCCAAAGAATCTGATTTACCCTTTTATCCAAAAGAAAGAACATGGTGTCACGGTGAAAATCGAACATCGCGGCATGAATCATTTATTCACAGAAATCATGAAAACGGCTAAAGCAGCACCGAGTAATGAAGAGTTCGATTATGACGAAGATATCGCGATTTTACAATATACGGGGGGAACAACCGGTCCACCGAAGGGTGTCATGTTGACGCATGCCAATCTCATTTCAAACGTAAAAATGTGTGATGAATGGCTCTATGAATGTAAGGAGGGTGAGGAAACAGTAATGGGTATCCTGCCGTTTTTCCATGTATACGGCATGACCACAGTCCTTATTTTATCTGTGATGTTAGCAAATAAGATGGTACTCATCCCTAAATTTGATTTTGAAACTGCATTGAAAACAATCGATAAACAAAAACCAACTCTATTTCCAGGAGCGCCTACTATTTATATCGGACTTTTAAATCATCCTGAAGTTGGCAAATACGATCTTTCATCCATTAAAGCTTGTATAAGTGGATCCGCTGCATTGCCGGTTGAAGTACAGGAGAAGTTCGAAAAAGTAACGGGTGGAAAACTTGTAGAAGGCTATGGTCTGACAGAAACGTCACCTGTTACGCATGCAAATTTCTTATGGGCAACTGAAAGACAAAAAGGATCAATCGGCGTTCCTTGGCCAGACACAGACGCCTGTATACTAGGGCCGGACTCAACAGAACCTTTACCGAATGGAGAGATTGGCGAGATCGTCGTAAAAGGACCTCAAGTCATGAAGGGCTACTGGAACAGACCGGAAGACACTGAAAATACGTTCCGTGAAGGCTGGCTGTTAACAGGTGATCTTGGTTATATGGACGATAAGGGTTATTTCTATGTTGTAGATCGCAAAAAGGATATGATTATAGCAAGTGGTTTCAATATTTATCCGCGTGAAATCGAAGAAGTCCTCTACGAACATGAAAGTATTCAAGAATGTATCGTTGCGGGTATCCCTGATGCGTACAGAGGAGAAACGGTGAAAGCGTATATTGTATTGAAAGAAGGCGCGACAGTTACAGAAGAAGAGTTAAATAAGTATTGTCGTGAAAACCTGGCGGCATTTAAAGTACCGAGACTTTATGAATTCCGTAAAGAACTCCCGAAAACATCCGTCGGTAAAATATTACGGCGCACATTGGTGGACGAAGAAAAAAAGAAAGTTGCAAAAGAACCACTTCCATCGTAATGTAATGCTTGACTCAGGACCAATTAAATACTAATATGAAAATATGAATGAATCATCATTCATATTTTCTTTTTTGTGGTGGTGATAATGAAAGTGAAACGGGATAAGCCTAAATACAAGCAAATAGTAGATGCAGCAGTTATCGTTATCGCTGAGAATGGATACCACCAAGCACAAGTTTCAAAGATTGCAAAAGAAGCAGGTGTTGCTGACGGAACAATCTATCTTTATTTTAAAAATAAAGAGGATATTCTTATATCTGTATTCAGGGAAAAAATGGCGATTTTCGTTCATAACTTACAGGTCATTCTTGACAACAATAAGGATACGTCCGACAGACTGTTAAAGATGATTGACAATCATTTCCGTGTGCTTCATGATGATCGTCATCTGGCAATCGTTACACAGCTCGAATTACGGCAATCGAACAAGGAATTGAGGTTACGGATCAACGAAGTACTGAAAGAATATTTATCACTACTTGATACGATTTTAAGAGATGGAATCGAAAACGGTGAATTGGTCGCTGGTCTGGATGTCAGACTAGCCAGGCAAATGGTTTTCGGTACCATTGATGAAACGATTACTTCATGGGTGATGAATGATCAAAAGTATGATTTAATGAAATTGTCACCAGAAGTACATAAGCTCATCATGAATGGCGTCAAAGCATAGCCATTCATGATCGAGCGGAGAAAGGAATGGTGTGGGATGGACTATTTAAACATTGCGATTGAAGATGGAGTTGCTGTTGCGACGATTAACAGACCGCCTGCCAATGCGCTATCGCGTGCACTTATCCAAGAAGTAGATTCACTTCTTGACCAAGTGGAAGGCGATGAGGCTGTGCGTGTAGTTGTGTTGCACGGGGAAGGTAAGTTCTTTTCCGCTGGGGCAGACATCAAGGAATTCACTTCTGTTCAATCAGGAGAGGAATTCTCACAACTTGCCGCAAGCGGGCAAGCCGTATTTGAGAGGCTGGAATGTTTCTCGAAACCGGTAATTGCAGCCATACACGGAGCAGCACTTGGCGGGGGATTAGAGCTAGCCATGAGTTGCCATATACGCATCGTTACTGAAAAAGCGAAACTTGGCTTACCTGAGTTGCAACTCGGACTTATTCCGGGATTCGGAGGCACGCAACGTCTACCACGTTATGTTGGCATGCCGAAAGCAGCAGAAATGTTACTGACAAGCGAACCAATTAATGGTACGGACGCAGTGCGTCTTGGACTTGCAAATCACGCATATGCCGATGATGAATTATTACCGAAAACAATGGAACTTGCAAAGAAAATTGCGAAAAAAAGTCCTGTAGCAGTGAAAAACGCTTTGAATATGTTACAATATTCCAAGCACTCTTCCTATCATGAAGGCGTTAAAGCAGAATCCGATTCTTTTGGAAACGTTTTCATTTCAGAAGATGCAAAAGAAGGAATCCAGGCATTCCTGGAAAAGCGTGAACCGGTGTTTAAAGGAAAATAACTGAAAAGCTGAGGGGGTCTTCAATATGAATATTTATGTATTAGTAAAACGGACATTTGACACAGAGGAAAAGATTGCAATCACAAACGGTAAAATTGCAGATGACGGTGCTGAATTCATCATCAATCCATATGATGAATATGCAATTGAAGAAGCAATCCAAGTGCGCGATGCGAATGATGGTGAAGTGACTGTCATTACTATCGGTGGAGAAGATGCCGAGAAACAACTTCGCACAGCGCTTGCGATGGGTGCAGACAAAGCGGTCCTTATCAATTCTGAAGACGATCTTGATGAAATGGATGAATTTACAGCTGCTAAAATTATTGCTGAGTATTTAAAAGATAAAAATGCAGACTTGATCCTCGCAGGTAACGTTGCAATCGATGGCGGGTCTGGACAAGTTGGACCACGCGTTGCAGAATTGTTGGACATCAACTATGTAACGACGATTACTAATCTTGAAATCAATGGAACGACTGCTAGCATCACACGCGACGTAGAAGGGGATTCAGAAGTTCTAGAAACGTCTTTACCACTTCTTGTTACAGCACAACAAGGGCTTAACGAACCACGTTATCCATCCCTTCCAGGCATCATGAAAGCGAAGAAAAAACCGCTTGAAGAGCTTGAACTTGATGATTTGGATATAGAAGAAGATGACGTAGCAGCGAAAACTGAAACAATCGAAATCTATCTTCCAGCGCAAAAAGCGGCTGGGCGTGTCCTTGAAGGCGATTTAGCCGATCAAGCGAAAGAACTTGTAAATCTACTTAATACTGAAGCAAAAGTAATCTAACAGAATTGAAATTGTACTGGGAGGGACTTAAACATGTCTAAAAAAGTAGTCGTACTTGGAGAAGCACGTGAAGGAGCATTGCGTAACGTTTCATTTGAAACAATCGCAGCTGCGAAAAAGATTTCCGGTGGCGGAGAAGTAGTCGGCGTTCTAATCGGCGATTCAATCCAATCACTTGGAGAAGAAATGATTCACTACGGAGCGGACCGTGTCATCACTGTGGAACATCCACATTTGAAACAATATACTTCTGACGGTTATAGCCAAGCTTTCATGGCGGTTCATGAGCAAGAAAAACCGGATGCTATTGTTTTCGGACATACTGCCCTTGGTAAAGATCTATCTCCGAAGATTGCTAGTAAACTAGCATCCGGATTGATATCTGATGTGACTGCTATTGAAGGAGAAGACGACGCAGCTGTTTTCATTCGTCCGATTTATTCTGGTAAAGCGTTTGAAAAAGTGAAAAACAAAGAAGGTATTCTTTTCATAACAGTTCGTCCGAATAACATTGCACCACTTGAACATGATGCAAGCCGTACTGGTGAGGTAACGTCATTGACTGTAGACATTACGAATCTACGTACTGTCATTAAAGAAGTCATCCGTAAGTCAACAGAAGGCGTTGACTTATCAGAAGCTAAAGTTGTTATTGCTGGTGGGCGCGGCGTGAAGAGTGCAGAAGGTTTTGCACCTTTACAAGAACTTGCCAACTTGCTAGGCGGCGCAATCGGTGCATCACGTGGTGCTTGTGACGCTGATTATTGCGATTACTCATTGCAAATCGGTCAAACAGGTAAAGTTGTAACACCTGATTTGTACATCGCTGCTGGTATTTCTGGAGCAATCCAACATATGGCGGGTATGTCCAACTCAAAAGTGATTGTAGCGATAAACAAAGATCCTGAAGCAAATATTTTCAAAGTTGCAGATTACGGGATTGTTGGCGATTTGTTCGAAGTCATTCCAATGATGATAGAAGAAATCAAAAAAATCAAAACCAACTAATGGGTCATATCCACAATAGTTAAGTAGTGAAAGCCTCCTCATTTCGCAGGAGGCTTTCTGCATTGATTGGACGAAGAATTGCTTTTCTACGGGTTAAGCATATATTTAGCTCGCAATACTTGTGCATGGTATAATTAATGCATAGTAGTTCATAAAAGGAGGAAATTTCAACATGGCTATCATTCATGCAACTGATCAGAATTTTGATGAAAATATTAAAGAAGGACTTGTCCTTGTAGACTTTTGGGCACCTTGGTGTGGACCTTGTAAAATGATTGCACCGGTACTTGAAGAACTTGACGGTGAGATTGACGGTAAAGCGAACATTGTAAAAGTGGACGTTGACGACAATCAAGAAACTGCGGGCAAATACGGCATCATGTCGATTCCGACTCTTGTACTATTCAAAGACGGCGAAATCGTTGATAAAGTAGTCGGTTTTAAACCGAAAGAAGCACTAGCGGAATTGATTTCAAAACACGCTTAATTTTTTTTATAACTAACAGAAGACCGGGTCCTTCCGAGGGTGCCCGGTTTTTTTAGTAGGTGAGAATGATGAATGATTTAATCAAACAGAAGTTGAGTATTTTACCGGATTTGCCTGGCTGTTATTTGATGAAAGATAGGCAAGGGACTATTATTTATGTAGGGAAGGCAAAAGTGTTGAAAAATCGAGTCCGTAGTTATTTCTCCGGAAGTCATGATGCGAAAACGCAACGGCTTGTCAGTGAAATTGTCGATTTTGAGTACATTGTTACGTCTTCTAATATTGAAGCGCTTGTTCTTGAGTTGAATCTTATAAAACAGTACGATCCAAAATATAATATTATGTTAAAAGATGATAAAACGTATCCTTATATTAAAATTACGGCGGAACGCCACCCACGGTTAATCATCACAAGACAGGTGAAAAAAGACAAAGGGAAATATTTTGGTCCGTACCCTCATGCACATGCCGCTACTGAAACGAAAAAATTACTTGATAGGCTTTATCCGTACCGGAAATGCAATTTGAGTGGGGATCGTCCCTGTCTCTACTACCATTTGGGACAATGTTTGTGCCCTTCCGTCCATGAAGTAAGTGAAAGCACTTATAAGGAAATGAATGAAGATGTCTCTCGCTTTTTGAACGGCGGCTATAAAGAGATGAAGAAAACGTTGACGGAAAAAATGATGGCGGCTGCCGAAAATCTGGAGTTTGAGCGTGCCAAAGAATACCGGGACCAGATAGCTAATATTGAAGCGGTGATGGAAAAACAGGCGATGACGATGAACGACTTTACGGATCGGGATATATTTGGTTATGCGGTTGATAGAGGATGGATGTGTGTGCAAGTATTCTTCGTCAGGCAAGGTAAGTTAATCGAACGGGATGTGTCACTCTTTCCGCCTTATCAAGAACCTGAAGAAGAGTTGCTCACGTATATCGGTCAATTCTATAGTAAATCCGCACATTTACTCCCTAAGGAGATTCTTGTACCCCAAGGAATCGACACGGATATCATTCGACAACTTCTCGATGTAAATGTGTTGACGCCGCAGCGGGGCAAAAAGAAGGATCTTGTAAACTTGGCGATACAAAATGCGGAAATATCGTTGAAAGAGAAATTCCATCTTATTGAACGTCAGGAACTTCGAACAATTGGTGCGTGTGAAGAGCTTGGTGAGGCGATGAACATCTCTGCCCCTCTTCGTATTGAGGCGTTTGATAATTCCCATACGTACGGGGCGGATGCAGTGTCCGCGATGGTGTCATTCGTCGACGGTAAACCAAATCGCAAAGATTATCGGAAATATAAAACGATGACAGCCGCCGCGCATGATGATTATGCCGCAATGCGTGAAGTGGTACGCAGAAGATATATCCGCGTATTGAAAGACCAATTGCCGCTTCCCGATTTAATCGTCATTGACGGTGGAAAAGGGCATATGGAAGCGGCGCGGGAAATTATTGAAGATGAATTAGGCTTGTCGATTCCAATTGCGGGTCTTGCGAAGGATGACAAACACCAGACAGCGCAACTGTTATATGGGAATCCAGTGGAACTGATACCCCTTAAACGAACGAGCGAAGCTTTTTATCTTTTGCAGCGTATTCAAGATGAAGTCCACCGATTTGCGATTACATTCCATCGGCAACGTCGTGAAACAAATTCACTGACATCCGTTTTAGACGGATTGACGGGTGTTGGACCGAAGCGGAAAAAGTTGTTGCTTAAACATTTTGGTTCTGTGAAAAAGATTCGGGAAGCATCTGTCGATTCGTTACAAGAGGCGGGATTACCCATGGCTGTTGCCGAATCCATCGAGGCTTATTTCCGAAAAGACGATTTGCAGACAGAAAAATAGTATGGTAAAGTAAATGTACTGAATTTTTACGCTACTAGAGAATGTTCAAATTGAACAGTATTTTCATAGTGAAGATAGAGGTGCGGGCACGATGAGTATACTCTTTGAGGGTGGCTACCCGATGATAAGGATAGAAAGGCGTCTCTGCCGAAGTGAATCGACTGTTGCCACATTCGATTTGCTGGATTTCCATTGAACAAGTGGGAGTTTGTCAGGTGAAATTACCTGGAGAGCTATCTGATTGCGCCATTTTGGCGATAGCTCCAATCGGAACGGCTCCTCTATCTGGGAGTCGTTTTTGTGTTCAGGAGAAAAATGGAGGTACTGGATGATGATGAAACGAATTGTTATGAAGTTCGGGGGTACATCTGTTGCAAATCCCGAAAGGATCTCCCGTGCTGCACGACTAGTTGTTGAAGAAGTTCGTTGCGGACATGAAGTCGCAGTGGTTGTTTCGGCAATGGGGAAGTCAACAGATGAGTTACTGGCGCTTGCCGGGGAAGTCAATAGTCAAGCAGACCGTCGTGAAATTGATATGCTGCTAGCAACTGGAGAACAAGTGACGGCATCGTTACTTGCGATGGCCATTTCTGCGGAAGGAGTGCCAGCCCGTTCCTATACGGGATGGCAAGCGGGCGTTACGACTGAATCAATACATGGTAATGCGCGGATCGAACAGGTTCACGCGGACAAGATCATTGCGGCAATAGAGTCGGGGTCCGTTGCAGTCGTTACGGGATTTCAAGGTGTAGATGATAAAGGCGAATTGACGACACTGGGTCGCGGGGGCTCGGATACGAGTGCGGTTGCGATTTCCATTGCAATCGATGCGGCTGTCTGTGATATTTATACAGATGTTGAAGGTGTGTTTACTACGGATCCGAGGTTAATCGGACAAGCGAAGAAGCTTGAGGAAATAGCCTATGATGAAATGTTGGAAATTGCCAATCTTGGTGCAGGTGTTCTTCATCCACGAGCAGTCGAATTTGCAAAAAACCATCAAATACCTCTCCGTGTACGACCGGCGCATAAGGATGGGGTGGGGACAATTATCAAGGAGGAAATCGATTTGGAAAATAATCTTATCGTTCGAGGAATCGCTTTTGAACGAGATATCGTTCGGATTACGGTGATGTACGATATGCCTTTTAACGGCTCACTTGCAAATATATTCACGGCTCTTGCGCATCACCACATAAACGTGGACATTATCGTCCAAACAATTATGGAAGGTGTTCAGCCGTCCGTTTCGTTTTCCATTAAAAAAGAGGATTTCGCTGAAGTGATTAATCTGCTTGAAAAAGAGAAAGAGGTACTTGGCTATAGCCGTGCCGATTTTGAAGTGGGACTTGCAAAAGTATCGATTGTCGGTAGTGGAATGGTATCAAATCCAGGTGTAGCTGCCCAAATGTTCGATACGCTACGTATAGCGTCTATTCCCGTGAAAATGGTCAGTACGTCCGAGATTAAAGTTTCTGTTGTCGTACCCGAACCGGAAATGGAGAATGCGGTAGCTGTTTTACATGAGACGTTTGGTTTGCATGTGTAAAATGAAATCCCACCCGGTGCCGGATTAAAAGAAGTCCACTGAATCCCGCTTTGGCGCTTGGGGTAGCCTCCCGCAATAAGCCAGACAGAAGGGCGCGAGGCCGCTGAAAAAGTCCAACTCTTCGTATCCCGTTGATTTCCGTTCCGAGCGGACGCTTTCGCGGGCACTCTTGCCCTTGCTCTCAACGCTACGCTTTTGTTCGCAAAAGCCGTTCTGCGTGACGGCTTTCGCTGCGCTCAGTCCAGGGTCTTCAGCTCGTGCTGTTCCCGCAGGAGTCGCCGCTCTTCACTACAATCAACTAGTTCTCACTATAAAAAAGAACTTTTTCAGTGGCCTTGAAGGGCACAGTCGGTCTTACTGCTTCGGCTTTAATAGAACCCCCCATTGGTTAAGGTTTCGCATTATTTCCCGTGCGAAAGTTCAATTCGTAATTTCCTGTCACCCATATAAGTGATTTTCTCTATTTTACCTTCCCGAAGGACTGCTATGCCTGGTATTTCGATTTTCTTTGTTTCTCCGTCTTGTTGTACATAATCCATATACACGACAAAGTCGTAGATTGTTGGTGTTTTCTTATTTTGTTCTACTTCAATCTTGTTGACTTTTAGTTGGTAGTCATTTTTGTCGGCTGCTAAGTGAAATTGTAATGAGGACCCCATTCTAACGTATCTTTCGAAGCCGTTTTCAGTAAAATAAGGCTCGAAGGTAGTCTCTAGGTAGTCGTTATAGTCAGCATATGTTTCATGTTCTCCTTGCTCGCTGTCTATCCATTTATTATAGGCAGACAGTGCTTCCCCGTTCGGTGCATTGAATTCAAATTCCAGAACCGATTGAATGCCTTCTTTGTTTTTATCCTGCGGTTCGGTTTGTGAGCAGCCTGTAATTGCTAGGCAACAAAGGGAAAAAAGTAGGGCAATACCTAGTTTCCATAAATGGAATCGGTTTCTACCTGTCTTTTTATTCATCTATTCTCCTCCTCTTTCTATTGAAAGAAATCTTCACTTCAACTCTTTATACGTTAAAAATGCTAGAAAGGTTTCATTATTGCGACTATATTAGTTGAACTAAAGAATCCATTCGAAATCGCTTCGGCGCTTCGTGGATGCCTCCCTTGATAAGCCAGGCAGAAAGAGCACTGCCAGTCCTATTGCTCTGGCTATCACTTTCTCGGGCATCGGATTCACAAAAAATTGCACATATAACTTGGCTATCTAGATTGTAAAGGGACTTCTTTTAAGCATTCCGTTTGAGGAGTTGTAGTTGCTTGGAGCGGAAAGCAACTGCCCTTGTGATGTTATGAAACTTCGTTTATTCTATATAGTAGTTTCATTTTATAATTGACTGCGAAAAAAGGAAGACCTATTCAAAAGTGCGAATAGGTCTTCCTTTTTTGTGTTAGCATTTCTCTTTTAAATCCCATTTCACATGGAATTGTACGTGTCCATCTGCTAACTTTTTCTCACCAAAGCATTCTGTTAGAAAACCGTTCAACTTTTGGTACTGTTCAGCGAGAAAGCCAGCTTCCAGATGACAAGATCGACTCTGGTTATTTGTTTGCGCCATATCCATTAAATAGAAGGCTTCATCCTTTACAGAACTTTTTAACGTCAACTGTCCCCAACCGGCTTCCATAAAAAAAGTAGGCAATTCATCGATTGTGAAAACAGGGAACTTCCTTGCCACGTCTTTCCCTGTCCAATATAATATTTCATCTTCATGAGGGCCTAATATACTCGGGAGAACGAAGTCGCGCAAAATCTCATAGCCGAATTGGGTCGGCGAATTATATGCATTTTTCAATCTTGGATGCAACCCTTTCGGTTAAAGATAAATGATTTCGTGTAATAAATAAAAAAATAGCAAGTTAAACGCATTGAAAAACATTCATCGTCTTGACCTGCTGAAAACGTAGGAGTACAATAGATATGTTATAAATATTGTACCATGAAGAGACAAGCCGTCAACGTTTTCTCGTGTCAAAACGATGGCAAATATTGATTGGTGGACTCAGTTATAAAGGAGGGTAAAAACTTGTTGAAAGAATCAGATTTCTATTTGCGCCGTCTTCATTCATTGCTTGGTATTATTCCAGTTGGGCTTTTTGTGACTCAACACTTGGTTGTCAACCACTTTGCTACACGCGGTGCAGAATCATTCAATACCGCATCTAATTTCATGGGGAACTTACCATTTGTGTTATTCCTGGAATGGTTTATTATCTACATCCCGTTGATGTTCCATGCGTTCTATGGTGTGTACATAGCCTTCACAGCGAAAAACAACACACGACGGTATGGCACTTTCCGTAACTGGATGTTCAAGTTACAACGTTTTACGGGTGTATTCCTTGTTGTTTTCATCGCATGGCACCTTTACCAAACGAGAATTCAAAAAGCATTGGGTGTTGAAGTAGACTATAACATGATGCACGACATCTTAGAGAATCCGTTTATGATGGCATTTTACATTGTCGGCGTCATCGCAGCTACATTCCATTTGGCGAACGGACTATGGTCATTCTTAGTTACTTGGGGATTCACACAATCACCACAATCACAAAAAGTTGTTTCGTATATAACAATTATCATTTTCCTAGTTCTATCTATTATCGGCGTACAAGCCGCATTAGCTTTCATTTAATTCTTAAGTAACTTAAATGTAATATGAGATCAGCTATAATTTGAGGAGTGAAACAATAATGGCAAAAAACAGATTGATTGTTGTCGGCGGAGGTCTTGCCGGTTTGATGGCAACGATGAAAGCGGCCGAAGAAGGCACGCCGGTTAAACTGTTCTCTCTTGTCCCGGTTAAACGTTCACACTCCGTCTGTGCGCAAGGCGGCATTAACGGTGCGGTTAATACAAAAGGGGAAGGCGATTCACCTGCCATTCACCTCGACGATACGATTTACGGGGGAGACTTCCTAGCGAATCAGCCACCAGTTAAAGCGATGACTGATGCGGCACCTGGAATCATCAGTCTAATGGACCGTATGGGCGTTATGTTCAACCGTACACCTGAAGGACTACTTGACTTCCGTCGTTTCGGCGGTACAATGCATCACCGTACAGCTTTTGCGGGCGCTACAACAGGACAACAGCTTTTATATGCATTGGACGAGCAAGTCCGTCGCTATGAAGTTGACGGACTCGTAACGAAATACGAAAACTGGGAATTCCTTGGTATAATCAAAGATGAAAAAGGTCACTGTAAAGGGATTCGTGCACAAAACCTTAAAACAATGGAAATCGAAGCATTCAGAGCTGATGCAGTTATTATGGCTACAGGCGGTCCTGGTATCATCTTCGGTAAATCCACTAACTCAATTATCAACACAGGTTCAGCGGCATCGATTGTATACCAACAAGGTGCTTATTATGCGAACGGCGAATTCATCCAAATTCACCCGACGGCTATTCCTGGAGACGACAAACTTCGTCTTATGAGTGAATCGGCTCGCGGTGAAGGTGGCCGTATTTGGACATATAAAGATGGTAAACCTTGGTACTTCCTTGAAGAAAACTTCCCTGCGTACGGTAACTTAGTACCACGCGACGTTGCAACACGTGAAATCTTTGACGTCTGTGTCAATCAAAAACTAGGCATTAACGGTGAAAACATGGTTTACCTTGACCTTTCACACAAAGATCCACATGAGCTGGACGTCAAATTGGGCGGCATCATCGAAATTTATGAGAAGTTTACAGGGGACGATCCACGGAAAGTGCCTATGAAAATCTTCCCAGCAGTCCATTATTCAATGGGTGGACTATGGGTCGATTACGATCAAATGACAAATATTCCTGGTCTATTTGCAGCAGGTGAATGTGATTATTCCCAACACGGTGCGAACCGTCTTGGTGCGAATTCACTACTTTCTGCAATTTACGGCGGAATGGTCGCTGGACCGAATGCGGTTAAATATATGCATAGTCTAGAGCGTAGTGCAGATGAATTGCCTACTACAATTTATGACGAAGCGATAAAAGAAGAGCAAGACAAATGGGACGCTCTTCTTAAAATGGATGGTACAGAGAACGCTTATGTACTTCATAAAGAACTTGGTGAATGGATGACTGACAACGTAACAGTTGTTCGTCACAATGACAGATTGGAAAAAACGGATGCTAAAATCTTGGAGCTTCTTGAGAGATATGAAAACATTAGCATGACGGATACGCAATTGTGGTCTAACCAAGGTGCGACATTCGCGCGTCAATTGAAAAACATGCTATATCTGGCACGTGTAATCACGCTAGGGGCTCTTAATCGTAATGAAAGCCGTGGTGCTCATTACAAACCGGAATTCCCGAAACGTAACGATGAAGAATTTATGAAAACGACAATGGCAAAATTCGATGGTATCTCTGCACCGGTTTTCCATTATGAAGAGATTGACGGAGAGTTAATACCGCCACGCGCACGTGACTATTCTGTTAAGTAATTTTTCTCTATCGAAAGGAGATCGAAGTAATTGAGCGAGAACAACACTGCCGTACAAGAAAAAGAACAGCAGACGTCGCAGAAACTTGTTAAATTTGAGATACACCGCCAAGACACACCCGATTCGAAACCCTATTGGGAAAAATTCGAAGTACCCTATAGAATGAACATGAACGTGATTTCCGCACTAATGGAAATCCGTCGTAATCCGGTCAATGCTGAAGGTAAGAAAACGACACCTGTCAGCTGGGATATGAACTGTTTGGAAGAAGTTTGTGGAGCTTGTTCAATGGTCATTAATGGTCGTCCACGTCAATCGTGTACAGCACTTGTTGATCAATTCACGCAACCAATCAGACTTGAGCCGATGAGAACATTCCCTGTCGTTCGCGATCTTATCGTAGACAGAGATTTCATGTTTGACTCATTAAAGAAAATCAAAGCTTGGATTCCTATCGATGGAACATATGACCTTGGTGAAGGACCGCGTATGCCTGAACGGAAACGTCAATGGGCATATGAACTTTCGAAATGTATGACATGCGGTGTATGTCTTGAAGCTTGTCCGAATGTTAACGACAAAACGAATTTCATCGGACCTGCACTATTATCGCAAGTTCGTCTATTTAACACGCATCCAACAGGTGCTATGAACAAAGATGAACGTCTAGAAGCATTGATGCAAGATGGCGGGATTGCTGAATGCGGTAACTCACAAAACTGTGTAGTTGCTTGTCCAAAAGGTATTCCACTTACAACATCGATTGCGGCTATGAACCGTGCAACATCAGTTCAGCTGTTTAAAAACTTCTTCGGAAGCGATCATATGGTAGACTAATTCTTTCAAAAACCCTGCAATGGCTACTGGCCTTGTAGGGTTTTATTTCTTTTTTTGTTTGTTGTACTACTTTTTTGTATGGATTTTTGGTACTATAAAGAAATGAACCATCATTCATTTTAAATATTGGAGGATTTTGATTATGAAAGCAAGCTACATAGAAGAGTTAGATACGTGGGCATCGGAATTTGCTTTTTCTGCTCCCATAACCGTGCGTTTTTCAGAAACAGATATGTATGGGCATTTAAACAATACAATTCCTTTTTCTTATTTCGAATATGCCAGGATTGAATATTTTAAGCATATCGGACTGATGAGTGATTGGCTTAATCCTGTAAGTGAAACGATTCCTGTTGTAGCTGACTTGCAATGCGATTTTGTTAAACAAGTCTTTTTTGATGAAACAGTTAATCTATATGTAAAAGTCGCTACAATCGGGAATAGTTCAATCGATATTCATTATATGGCCAAAAATGGAAATGGTGATATCGTCTTTACTGGAAGAGGTACTGTTGTTCAGATTGGTAGACGGACAGGGAAAAGTGTTCCATGGACAAAAGATGCATTGTTACTTTTTGGTCTGTCACGTTAACGTGAATGGTTAACCTTTTGCCAGACAGACAATTTTCCCATTTAATAATGAAGTAGCCGGCACAGCCTGCATCCTCCTCACATATTTTAGAGTGAAAGCGGATAGGAGGGGCGCGTCTTGATGGAAGGATCGAAACACCGTTCATTATTAACACCAAGGGAACGAGAAATATTCAATTTACTCGTTGAAGATCAAACGACAAAAGACATCGCGGGACGGCTCGGGATTAGTGAAAAAACAGTCCGGAACCATATCTCCAATACGATTCAAAAGTTGGGCGTTTCGGGTAGAGCTCAAGCGATAGTCGAACTTTTAAGGCTAGGAGAGTTACAATTGTAGTTAAATGTATTGCCATATGCAGTTAAAAAGGGGACAATAGGAAGACAGTAATCGTTTTCAAGGAGCTGGTTGACTTGACGGAACGGATCGCACCCAAAATAGAAGAACATGATGAAGTTGCGCTTATGGAAAAAGAGTTAAGGTATATAGCAGGAATCATTAAGCAGCAAGGTCGCAGGATTCTAAGTAATTATACAATCACTCCGCCTCAATTTATTGCATTGCAATGGTTATTTGAACATGGGGATATGACGATCGGTGATTTATCGAACCGAATGTTCTTAGCGTTCAGTACGACGACAGACTTAGTGGATCGGATGGAAAAGAACAGTTTGGTGAAGCGAGTTCGTGACAAACAAGATCGCCGCGTTGTGAGAATCCATCTACTCTCTGAGGGTGAAAGAATAATCGAAGAAGTGATCGTGAAGCGGCGCCATTATTTGGATACCGTTTTGGAAGATTTTAGTGAAGAAGAAGTGAAAAATCTTTCCCATTTGTTAAGCAAATTACATCTAGAGATGAAAAAGGATTGAGTGATTATAGTGAATGCACCAATTGGGATTATCGATTCGGGTGTCGGCGGTCTAACCGTTGTAAAAGAGATGCTCGAAAGATTACCGCATGAACCCATTATTTATATAGGCGATGATGAACGATGTCCATATGGGCCAAGACCAGAAGAAGAAGTACGCCAGTTCACAACTGAAATGGCAACAGCATTAGCAGATATGGGCATCAAGATGCTCGTCATTGCTTGTAATACAGCTACAGCTGCAGCAATGGATGATATCCGTGAGCAATTCAACTTCCCAGTCATCGGTGTTATAGAACCCGGTGCACGTGCGGCAGTAAATGCTTCCAAGATGAAAAAGATTGCTGTTCTTGGAACGTTGGGAACGATTAATAGTTGTGCATACAACGATGCAATCCACGCCTTTTCTGTAGATGCACAAATTCACTCACTTGCGTGTCCTGAATTTGTGCCAATCGTTGAAAAAGGCCATTATAAAACGGAAAAAGCCGGGCATATTGTTGAACGTACATTACATGAAATTTCCAATAAAGACTTTGATGCTGTTATCTTAGGATGCACGCACTATCCTTTATTGCAACATCATATTCAAAACCATTTACCGAAAGATGTAACAATCATCTCATCTGCAATCGAAACGGTATGCGATGTGGAACGTACTTTACGTTTAAACAGTATAGCTAATAAGCCTGGCAATGATGCACCTTCTGTTTTCTATACAACCGGAGAGTTACATGATTTTCAGGAAATCGTTATCGATTGGTTGTCGATTGAAAAGCCGGATGTAAGGACCATTATATTGTAAAAGTGCCCGAAATATTCCGATAGGGATATTTCGGGTATTTCTTGTATAAGCAATAGAGATGACAAGATGTGGAAATACGAGAGATGTGATGATGAAGGATTGCTGACATAACAAGGGATGGACAAGCAAAACGGGCCTAAATGAAGGGGGAAGTAAGCCATGAAAGAACTATTCATCGCAACAAATAATGCAGGAAAAGCCAAAGATTTCGAGACGCTTTTTAAGCCGTTCGGCGTCACTGTTTTGACGTTGAACGATATCGATGAGGCGATTGATGTTGAAGAAACGGGTGATACGTTTGAAGCAAATGCAATCTTGAAGGCCGAGACAGTTGCACGACTTCTCGGTAAGTTTGTTATCGCGGATGACAGTGGGCTTGAAATAGATGCGCTCGATGGTGCGCCCGGCGTGTACTCTGCACGCTATGCAGGCGAACGTAAAAGTGACAATGCCAATAACGACAAAGTGTTGGAGGGGCTTGTAGCGGTGCCTGAAGAGGGGCGTGGTGCGCGATTCCGTTGTGTGCTCGCTGTTGCAGGGCCTGGTATGGAGACAGAAACGTTTTCGGGTAGTTGCGAAGGTCGCATTCATTCTGAACGTAAAGGGACGAATGGATTTGGGTATGATCCGATTTTTTATCTTCCCGACAGAAAATGTACGATGGCGGAGTTGTCTGCGGAAGAAAAAAGTTCAATTTCCCATCGTGGAGCAGCACTTGCTAACTTAAAAAAGAAGCTTCCTCTTTTCTTGAAGCAGTTGAAGGATTCAGAATGAAGATTATCGTGATGAGCGATTCGCATGGTGACAAGGAGACGATAAAAGCGGTCTCCTTGCTCCAGACGGATGCAACTTTCCATTGCGGGGACAGTGAATTAGCATTCAACGACCCGGTTTTGTCTAAGGTGCACAAAGTAAGGGGGAATTGTGATATCGATACGCGGTTTCCTTCTTCAGTCGTCACTTCCGTCAATGAAAAGACGGTACTCGCTGTCCACGGCCATGAGCACAACGTGAAGCAATCGTTAATGGCGCTTTTCTATGCCGCAAAAGAATGCGTCGCAGATATCGTTTTGTTCGGCCATTCGCATGTTTACGGCGCAGAGGTGAAAGACGGTATTCTATTCGTTAATCCGGGAAGTACAATGCAGCCACGTGGTGGCAACGAGCCGACCTATGCGGTCATCGAGTGGGATGAAACTGTCCGAGTGACGTTCAAAAACCTGGCGCATAAAACAGTGGATTCAACAGAATTAAAAAAGATGTGAATAGAGTGTTGACTTTTGCATCTATACTCTTTATAATAAAGTTTGTCGTTAACAATCAATCGATTGCTAAACGCATGTCTCAGTAGCTCAGCTGGATAGAGCAATGCCCTTCTAAGGCATCGGTCGCAGGTTCGAATCCTGCCTGGGACGTAAGTAAAAACGCTAACCGTGTTAATCGGTTAGCGTTTTTTGTATTCGGTAGTTTTCTAGTGCTAGAAAAGTCATAAGAGATATATCCGTTAAAGGAAATACAAATGCAAGTACATTTTTTCTTTTTCGCACGGGATGCTATGTGCCTCCACAATTTGAAGTGCGCAAACGGTGCCAATAGCCTGGCACCACACACTCACGTACGAGACTTGTTATGCTATAGTATACAAAAAGATACTAAAGGAGGCTATGCCAGTATGAAACCCGAACTATGTAAGGTTGATCAAGCTTTAGGGATCTTAGTCGGCAAATGGAAACCGATTATTTTATTGCACCTATTCAATGAAGGTACTCAACGTTTTAGTGAACTGAAAAGATTGATGCCCGAAATTACACAAAAAATGTTGACGAAACAACTAAGGGAATTAGAAGACGAGGATATTGTAAACAGAGTCGTTTACCCCCAAGTACCTCCAAAAGTTGAGTATTCTATTTCAGCATACGGACAAAGTTTGCAACCTGTCTTGGCAGTTATGCACGAATGGGGAACCAACCATGCCTCCCATATTGCAAAAATGAAAAATGATTATGTTATCGGCGATTCATTGGTAAAATAGGTACTAAAAAACAGACACTCCATGAAAAAGAGTGTCTGTTTTTTTGGTGGCTCAACTTATACGTTGGCTGTAATAGCCGTTCTCTTATAGAATTTAATAAAGTTATAAACAACTGAATCCAAGAAATCGATTGTAGCTTTATCGGTAAGTTCGTCATCTTCGTTCATTTTAGTGTGAACCGCCCCAATATATACTTCGTTACCTGGCAGTAAAACAGGTGCTAATGCCGGATTTGAAAGGATTTCTCTTAAATGCATTTGTGCACGGATACTCCCCATTACGCCCATAGAAGAACCTACGATGAATCCAGGTTTACCTTGAAGGGTGAAATCGCCACCGCGTGACAACCAGTCAATCGCATTTTTCAACGCGCCTGGAATAGAGAAGTTGTATTCAGGAACTGCAAAAAGTACAGCATCTGAATCTTTAACATTATTTTTAAAATCCACCACGTTTGCAGGCGGGTTGCTCTCTATATCAATTGAAAACATTTCAAGATCATTGATGAAAACAGGCGTTATTTCTAACTGTTCCGAATAACGGCTTCTCATATGCTCAACTAATTTCAAGTTGAATGAAGTCGAACTCGTACTACCAATAATCGCTTTTACTTTAATTGTCATGATGAAAACTCCTCTTTATAGATGATTTATCCCGCATTAACGGACAGTAAGACCCCCAACTTCAAGTCTTCAAGGAAACAAGAAGAATAAGTGGGGGATCAACTGCCCGTAAAAGCCCGAATGGCTTAACTAACAATCAGTGAGGGATGGGGAACCCCCCACTGATTGAAGTTTCGCTTTATAACGTTGATTCCTTTGTTAGTATAAAACAAGTAATACAATAAGTGAAGTACGCACTCTCGAGTTCCATAGTATACTAAAAGATACCGTGAAGTTAAAAGCGAAAGTGTAAGTAACAGCATCACAGGAAATGATTCGTCGTAAACATTTTTCAACCGATTAACCACCAATCAATTTCAAAATAAAATTCACTATGCTATAGTGGGAATGACGAAAGCAGGTGAGCGCAATGCGTAGGAAATACGGAAGGCTCCGGAAGAAGGAAAACATCGTAGTATTCCCAGGAACATTTGAAAAACTAGTTGAAACAGGACATACTTTTGTAGATCAGGAAGAGTACGAAAAAGCGGTGAAAGCGTTTGATCAAGCAATCCAATACGAGCCAGATTATCCTGACTTTCTTGGCCCATACGCTGTCTCCCTCTATGAAATAAAAGAATTCGAACGCGCGAAAGAAATTGCAGCCAGACTACTACATACTGGAACAACCGATTACATCGATGCGATGGAATTGTATTTAACGATCAGCATACAGTTGCAGGAATACGAGGAAGTTGAAATGACAATTGGTGCAATTATGGATGAAGGAATAGTCCCTGAAGACATGATGAAGAAATTCAACTATTTACGGGAACTAAACACGCGATTGTCAGAACGCTATATGGAGAATGCTTTCGAAACGCCGGCAATCGTGTTTACAGTCGATGAATTCATCGCAATGGATACGTTAAGTCAACAATACGCCCTTGCTTCATTAGAGGGTTCCGACTTATCAAGTATCGCGCCTGTCATGCATCAAATTATTGAGCTGAGCGAACTTTCACCCCTTGTCATTACGTTTGCATTGACATTATTACATCAAACTGCGTATTCTGAAGAAGTCACCGTCAGTAAATTTGGAGGGAAAAAAACAATTATACCTGCTGAAATGACGTTACCCGGGCAAGACGTTATGACAGCCGATGTATTAGTAGCGGTTGAAGAGCAGCTACAAAAAGATCCATCACGCTTGGATATGGTCCGTGGACTCATTGAAAAGTTCGCGATAACAGCATTCCCATTCGATTGGGGAGATTACACGCCGGAGGACGTCGCCACCGCGTATATACAGTACATAGAAAGCTTGTTTTCAGGAGAGGATTTGCCGGTGACAAATCTTATTAGTTTAATTCGCCGTATAGACAATGAATCGGACTTCAGCGATGAATGAAAATTGTTGAAAGATGAAGAGTTTATGTTATACTGAAATGGTTGTCAATGCGTATATAAGAGGATGTTCAAAGAAGTTTTAGGAAATTGGCCATGCTACTATTGCGATAGTATGCAATAGAGTTTCGCTATATATGTTGAATTAATGAACCTGTATGAAAACTTGTGAAGGCACTCTACAAGGGTTAGCCGTAGCAATTTTGAATGGTATATTTATTTCATCAGCTATACAACTCTTTTTTGAATACACATGATAAGTAAAAAAAATCAGATTCGCCAAAACGATACGGAGGTATTTTATTATGTCAGCTAAATGGGAAAAACAAGAAGGAAACAAAGGAATTCTTACAATTGAAGTACCAGCAGAAGAAGTTACTGCAGGTCTTGACAAAGCATTCAAGAAAGTTGTTAAACAAGTACAGGCACCAGGATTCCGCAAAGGGAAAATGCCGCGTCAAATGTTTGAAAAGATGTATGGTGTTGAGTCACTTTACAACGAAGCGCTTGACTTCATTCTTCCAGAAGCATATGCGACAGCTGTTGACGAAGCAGCTATCAATCCAATCGATACGCCTGAAATCGATATTGAACAGATGGAAAAAGGAAAAGCTCTTATTTTCAAAGCAACTGTAGAAGTGAAACCTGAAGTAAAACTTGGAGACTACAAAGGTCTTGAAGTGAAACGTTTGGAAACAGAAGTAACAGAAGAAGAAATCGAAGAAAGATTGAAAGAAAGCCAAAAAGCTTTTGCAGAATTGGTTGTAAAAGAAGAAGGCGCAATAGAAAACAACGACACTGTAAACCTTGATTTTGAAGGATTCGCTGATGGAGAAGCATTTGAAGGTGGAAAATCTGAAGGATATGACCTTGAAATTGGTTCAGGATCATTCATCCCAGGATTCGAAGAGCAATTAATCGGATTGAAGCAAGGGGAAGAAAAAGACGTTGAATTGACGTTCCCTGAAGAGTATCATGCTGCTGAGCTTGCTGGTAAACCTGCAGTATTCAAAGTGAAAATCAATGAAATCAAATCAAAAGAAATTCCAGAATTAAATGATGAACTTGCAAAAGAAATCGACGAAGAAGTAGAAAACCTTGATGCATTGCGTGCAAAATTAAGAGAAACAACATTAGAAGAGAAGAAAACGGGTTCTGAAACAGCACTTCGCGATGATCTTGTTGAAGCAGCTGCAAGAAATGCTGAAATCGACATCCCTGAAGCGATGATTAAATCAGAAACAGACCGTATGATGACTGAATTCGAACAACGTCTACAAACGCAAGGCATGAATCTTGAACTTTACTTCCAATTCTCAGGACAAAACGAAGAAGCACTTCGTTCACAAATGAAAGACGATGCGTTAAATCGTGTCCGCGTATCATTGGTTCTTGAAGCAATTGGCAATGCTGAAAACATTGAAGTATCTGAAGAAGATATCAATGTTGAGATTGAAAAAATGTCTGAACAATTCGGTATGGATGTTGAGCAGATTAAAACAACACTTGGCGGAACTTCAGTTCTTGAAAACGATCTTCGATTCAATAAAGCTGTAGAGTTCCTAGTTGAAAACGC
This sequence comes from Filibacter tadaridae, assembly GCF_900609045.1. Taxonomy (GTDB): domain Bacteria; phylum Bacillota; class Bacilli; order Bacillales_A; family Planococcaceae; genus Sporosarcina; species Sporosarcina tadaridae. The sequence goes on along the minus strand of NZ_UXAV01000044.1, from coordinate 257,006 downwards.
AAAAATCACTGAATGATAAAGTAGCATAAGGACAAGGTACGGAAGACCGTACCTTGTTTTTAATAGAAAGAGTTCTTCTATATATGTTGAACTAATGATTCCATATAGTCTCCAGCGAAGGCGCCTCACTGGGATAGCCGAAGCAATAAGACTGACAGCGATCTTCTGTCCGGCTTATTGTGGGAGGCATCCCCAAGCGCCGAGCGTTGTTGAGAGGATTCTTTATGTCAATGCATATAGCTCTACATGACAGTCAAATTCTAATTAGTTGATAAAAACCGATGAATCTTGTAAGATAATCACTTGAATAGGGGTGAGCATAATGTTCAAATTTAACGATGAAAAAGATAACTTGAACTGTTCCTTTTGCGGGAAATCCCAAGAGCAGGTTCGAAAGTTAGTCGCTGGTCAAGGCGTCTATATTTGTGATGAATGCGTTGAACTTTGTGCTGAAATCGTTGAGGAAGAAGTCGGTCTTGAAGAGGGATTTGAACTAAAAGACGTTCCGAAACCGAAGGAAATACAAAGTATACTCGATGAATACTTAATTGGGCAGGACCGCGCAAAAAAAGCGCTCTCTGTTGCTGTCTATAATCACTATAAACGTGTCAATTCACAAAGTAAGATTGATGATGTAGAACTATCGAAATCTAATATAGTTCTAATCGGCCCGACAGGTAGTGGTAAAACACTTCTTGCGCAAACACTTGCTAGAATCCTTGACGTTCCGTTTGCTATTGCTGATGCAACTTCACTGACTGAAGCAGGTTATGTGGGCGAAGATGTTGAGAATATTTTGCTTAAACTGATTCAAGCTGCGGATTATGATGTAGAACGTGCTGAAAAAGGCATTATCTATATTGATGAGATTGACAAGGTAGCACGTAAATCTGAAAATGCCTCCATTACAAGAGACGTATCAGGTGAAGGTGTCCAACAAGCACTTCTTAAAATTCTTGAAGGAACAGTTGCGAGTGTGCCACCACAAGGCGGACGTAAACATCCTCACCAAGAATTCATACAAATTGATACAACGGATATACTATTCATCGTAGGCGGTGCTGACGGAATAGAAGATATCATTAAACGTCGTCTTGGACAAACAATAATCGGTTTCGGTTCAGAACCAAATGTCTTAAAAGAAGAAGGTTCTTTGTTGTCGAAATTGATCCCTGAAGACCTTCAACGTTTTGGACTTATCCCTGAATTTATCGGCCGGTTACCTGTTCTTGCTAGCTTGGAACAACTGAGTGAAGATACGCTTTACCAGATCTTGACGGTTCCTAAGAACGCAGTTGTTAAGCAGTATCAGAAAATGTTCGAACTTGATGATGTCGCTCTTCGATTTGAAGATGAGGCGTTGTTGGAAATTGCAAGAGAAGCAATCGAACGCAAAACGGGTGCTCGTGGATTACGTTCAATCATCGAGAATACGATGCTTGACGTCATGTATGAATTGCCTTCACTTGAAGAAGTTGAAGAATGCATCATTACAAAAGAAGCTGTCTTGGGACAATCAAGCCCAATCCTTTATAAAGAAGATGGCACGATTGTTGAAATGGATAACGAAAGAAATTCGGCGTAACGCCTGAAGGATGAAGCTGACTCCGACGACGCGCGTATAAACGCGCATATCGGTTGTCAGCTTTTTCTTTTTCTCATGAATAGCTGTAATCATACATAAAAATAGGAGGTGCCTTCCACATGCCAACAAAAAAGAAAAAAAACATACCGGTTCTACCGCTTCGCGGGTTGCTAGTCTACCCAACGATGATTTTACATATTGATGTCGGAAGAGAGCGCTCCGTTTTTGCCATCGAACATGCAATTGCCCAAGACAACCTCATTTTCTTAGCAACACAAAGGGACACAAGTCTAGAAGATCCCGAGTCGGAAGATTTATATAACGTAGGGACATTAGCCTCAGTAAAATCGCTGACGCAGCTTCCTAATGGGACATACCGTGTGCTAATTGAAGGCTTAGAGCGGGCACAATGGTCGAATTACGAAGAAGCCGACCTTTACCCGGTTGTTGACATCGTCAGTTCCCCTGATGATGAAGAAGAAACTCATGAGTCTGAAGCCCTTGTACGAACATTGCTTACACATTTTAAAAAGTACGTGGAACTATCGAAGAGTTTAACGATGGAGACATACGATTCCGTTGCGTCTATAACGGGACCCGGCCGATTAGCGGATGCGATAGCATCTAATTTACCGTTGCAGCTTGTTGCGAAGCAAGAAATTCTAGAAATTCTAGATGTCAATGAACGGCTAGAATGGCTGATAAGCCGACTTTACAATGAACAAGAAGTGCTTGGTCTTGAACAGAAAATAAGCAAACGCGTTAAGGAAGCAATCGAAAGAACGCAAAAAGAATTTTATTTGCGTGAACAAATGAAAGCCATACAGATGGAACTAGGTGATAAGGATGGAAAAGGCATAGAAATAGCTCAGCTAACTCACCAAATAGAAAAATCTGGCATGTCCAAAGAGATAAAAGAAGCGGCGTATCACGAGCTCGATCGATACGAAAAAATCTCTTCTGCTTCAGCTGAAAGTGGAATCATTAGAAATTACCTCGGCTGGCTTGTTTCGTTGCCCTGGACTGAGGCTACGAAGGATCAGCTGAACATTAAACGTTCTGAAAAAATCCTGAACAGAGATCATGATGGATTGGAAACAGTGAAGGAACGTGTACTTGAATATTTGGCTGTACGCCAATTAACAAAAACGTTACGTGGTCCAATCCTTTGTTTAGCGGGCCCTCCGGGTGTGGGTAAAACCTCACTTGCTCGTTCAATTGCGGAATCGCTCGGCAGAAATTTTGTCCGCGTTTCGCTTGGCGGAGTACGCGATGAGTCTGAAATCCGCGGTCATAGACGGACGTATGTCGGAGCGATGCCGGGACGAATTATTCAAGGGATGAAAAAGGCAGGGACTATCAATCCTGTATTCCTCCTGGATGAAATCGATAAAATGTCAAATGACTTCCGTGGGGATCCCTCGTCGGCCATGCTTGAAGTATTAGATCCGGAACAGAACGATACATTCAGCGATCATTATATTGAAGAGCCGTATGATTTATCGAATGTTCTTTTCGTCACTACTGCAAATGACTTAGGTTCGATACCAGGACCGCTCCGTGATCGAATGGAAATCATTTCGATTGCGGGCTATACTGAGGTAGAGAAACAATCCATCGCAAAAAATCATTTGATACCGAAACAACTGAAAGAACATGGTTTGACGAAATCGCAAGTACGATTTAACGAAGAGGCGATTATGGATATCGTTCGGTATTATACGCGAGAAGCTGGTGTACGTGGTTTGGAGCGTGAAATTGCAGGGATTTGCAGAAAAGCTGCGAAGAAAATCGTTACCGGGGAGAAAAAGACTGTTACAATCAATACGAATACGCTTGAATCGCTAATTGGTAAGAAAAAATATAGATATGGCCAAGCGGAGACGGTGAATCAGATTGGGGTTGCAACGGGACTGGCTTATACACAAGTAGGCGGCGATACGTTGCAAATAGAAGTTTCATTATCCCCCGGAAAAGGTAAACTGATCTTGACTGGTAAACTGGGTGATGTGATGAAGGAATCTGCCCAGACAGCCCTGTCCTATGTACGCTCGAAAGTTAAAGAATTCGGGATTGATCCTGATTTTTATGAGAACTGTGATATTCATATCCACGTACCAGAAGGAGCCACTCCAAAGGATGGCCCTTCAGCAGGAGTTACGATTGTCACGGCACTTGTTTCTGCATTGACGAAACGTCCTATCCGCAAAGAAGTTGGCATGACCGGCGAAGTAACACTGCGGGGTCGTGTATTACCGATCGGCGGCTTGAAAGAAAAAACATTAAGTGCTCATCGCGCAGGCTTGACGGTTATTATTTTGCCAAGTGATAATGAGCGCGACATCGAAGATATTCCAGAAAGCGTCCGTAAAGAGTTAACGTTTAAACTCGTTTCCGACGCAGAAGAAGTCCTCGAAATTGCACTGGAGGCGGCTTCAAATGAAAGTTCATAACGTTGAAATGATCATGAGTGCAGTCAGACCGGAACAGTATCCCGCTGAAGGATACCCCGAGTTTGCTCTTGCAGGACGATCGAACGTCGGAAAATCATCATTCATCAACAAAATGATTGGACGAAAAAGCTTAGCACGTACATCATCAACGCCAGGGAAGACACAAACGTTGAACTTCTATAAAATTGAAGAACAATTATTTTTTGTCGATGTGCCTGGATACGGGTATGCAAGAGTTTCTAAATCCTCACGTGAAACATGGGGAAGAATGATTGAAGAGTATTTGGTGGGACGCGAGCATTTACGTGCTGTCATTCAAATCATTGATTTACGTCATCCACCGACTAAAGATGACTGTGCAATGTACGATTTCCTTGTGCATTACAATATCCCAGCCATCGTCATTGCAACGAAGGCTGATAAAATTCCGCGAGGTAAATGGGAAAAGCACAAAAAGATTGTCCGTGAAGGATTAAATCTACGTAAGTCGGATCCACTTCTTCTATTTTCATCTGCAAAACCGATGGGGATGGATGAGGCATGGGTTGAAATTGAGCGCCGCATGGAACTTCCAGAAAAAGAAAATGAGTAACTATCCAAATCCGGTTAACGTCCATACGTTGCCGGATTTTCCCTGTAAAAGAAAGGTGCATAACCGTTGCGGTAGGCGGGTTTCATTGGTAGAATAGATTAGAATTATTATAATTAAGGATTTGTATCCTGCGCTATACAAACCAGCGAGAGGCATCCCCAGGCGCCGAAGCGGGATTCAATGGACTTTTTTTAATCCGGATGCCAGCTTCTGCCACAATTTGAAAAGCACAAATGATGTCAGAAACCGGCACCGGTAGAGTATGAATACTAGTCATCGTTTCTTCATAATTGATACAAAAATAAAGATGGGCATATGTTATACTAGAAGGCGTGAAATAGAACGTGAAAGGTGTGAACACCTCATGCATACAATCGTAGTCGGTGTAAACCACCGAACAGCACCTGTTGAGATTAGGGAAACGTTATCCTTCGTTGAAACACAGTTGCCACAGGCGATGCAGGCTTTACAACAACAAAAAAGCATATTGGAAAATATAATCATATCGACATGTAACCGTACCGAAATATATGCAGTCGTCGATCAAATCCATACTGGACGTTATTATGTAAAACAGTTTTTAGCAGATTGGTTCAAAATCCCTCTTGAAGACTTCTCATCGCATTTAGTCATCTTCGAAAATGATGGCGCAATCGATCATCTTATGCGGGTTTCTGCGGGTATCGATTCAATGGTACTTGGCGAAACGCAAATATTAGGCCAAGTGCGGGATAGTTTCCTTAAAGCACAGGAAATTGGAACGACTGGTACATTCTTTAACGAGCTGTTTAAACAAGCAATTACTTTGGCGAAACGTGCGCATTCTGAAACGGCAATTGGGGAAAATGCAGTATCCGTGTCATACGCGGCAGTCGAACTTGGTAAGAAGATATTTGGTTCATTGAATCAAAAACATATTGCCATTCTCGGCGCGGGTAAAATGGGCGAGTTGGCGGCTAAAAACTTGCACGGAAGTGGAGCTGGAAAAGTGACGGTTATCAACCGAACACTTTCTAAGGCAGAGGAACTTGCTGCGAAATTCGGTGGAGCAGCAAAATCGATGCAAGAATTGCAATGTACTCTTCTAGAAGCAGATATCCTAATAAGTTCAACAGGAGCGGCAGGTTTCGTAATCGATTATGAACTCATGCAACTTGTGAAGCGACTTAGAAAAGGTAGACCGATTTTCATGGTGGATATTGCTGTACCACGTGACCTAGATCCGCGAATTGGTGATTTACCTAATGTGTTCTTATATGATATCGATGACTTACAAGGAATTGTTGAAGCAAATCTTGAAGTCAGAAAACAAGCTTCAGAAGAAATCGGTCTTATGATTGAACGGGAAATTAGTCTATTTAAGGAGTGGCTTGCAACACTAGGTGTAGTCCCGATTATTTCGGCACTTCGTCAAAAGGCGAGCCGTATCCAAACAGAGACAATGACAAGCATCGAAAATAAAATGCCTGATTTGACTGAACGAGAGAAAAAAGTATTAAATAAACATACAAAATCGATTATCAATCAACTACTGAAAGATCCTATCTTGCAAGCGAAAGAATTGGCCACTGATGCGAATGCAGCAGAAAAACTAGCCTTATTCCAACAAATATTCGGTATTGAAGAAGACGTCACAAAAGAAGAAAAAACATTGGCAAGCCAAGCGAAAGATAGAGTAAAGATCAAAGTGGACAGGAATACCGAAACAAAACTCGGATTGACTTTTTAAGTTAACACCCACATTCGCACTTTTTCAGGTAGAAAGGCAGAGTAGATATCATGACTGAAATGACGATGGCGAGGCTACAAGAGTTAATGGTCGTTTTGTATGCTGTAAGCCTCGTCTTTTATTTTGTAGATTATTTGAACAGAGACAAAGTGGCGCACCGTAGTGCATTCTGGGTTTTAGTTGTCGTTTATGTCATGCAAACTGGATTTTTAATTGACTATATGATTGAGACAAAACGTTTCCCGGTATTATCGCTTTTTGAAGGGATTTACTTTTACGCATGGCTTATCATTACGTTATCGATTATTCTCCATCTTTTTTACAAAGTAGGCTATGCCGTCTTTTTCTTAAATGCAATCGGCTTTGTTTTGATAACGATTCATACATTTGCACCCTTACAAAATGAGCAATCCCAAGTGGGTGAAGCGCTCATTTCCGAGTTGCTGTTCATTCACATTACATTTGCCATTCTGTCCTATACAGCCTTTGCAATGTCGTTTGTTTCAGGCGTTCTATACCTTCTGGTGTATAATATATTAAAAAAGAAGAAGTGGTCAAAACAATTCAGTCGACTGCCATCTCTCCAACAAACAACAACAAGTATGAAGGCATCCTTACTTACAGGGTTTCCTTTCTTGCTTATCAGTCTTATCTTAGGTGTGCAATGGGCGACGGTTGCATTAGATAATTGGTCATTTTTCGACATGAAAATACTTGGCTCATTTTTAATTTTAGCTGTTTATGGGTCGGTATTGTTTATGCAACGTAGTGGCAAGCTAATAGGAAACGACTTTGCATGGGCGAATATATTCACTTTTTTAATAGTTATTATTAACCTTTTCCTCGGCAGTAGATTGTCGGCGTTCCATTTTTGGATATAGCGTTTCGTTCAAAAAGACAAGAACCTTTTTGAACGTCAATATGAAAGGACGATTTAATTGAGAAAAATTATAGTAGGTTCAAGAAGAAGTAAGCTTGCATTAACGCAAACGAACTGGTTCATCGATCAGATGAAAGCGGCTGGCGCACCATTTGAATTTGAAGTGAAGGAAATTGTCACAAAAGGCGACCAGATTGTCGATGTTATGTTATCGAAAGTCGGCGGAAAAGGCCTTTTTGTAAAAGAGATACAACAAGCGATGTTCGATAAAGAAATCGATTTTGCTGTACATAGCATGAAAGACATGCCAGCAGTTGTACCGGAAGGTCTCGTCCTTGGCTGTGTGCCGCCGCGTGTAGATCCGCGCGATGCATTCATCTCCAACAATCATGTGAAATTTATGGATTTGCCAATAGGAGCGGTTGTTGGGACGTCCAGTCTACGCAGGAGCTCACAGCTTCTACTGTTAAGACCCGATCTTGAAATCAAGTGGATTCGTGGCAATATCGACACACGATTGAAGAAGATGCAAGCGGGTGAATACGACGCAATCTTACTCGCTGCAGCAGGTATGAAACGGATGGGTTGGAGTGAAGATTTAATAACGGAATATATGTCTGTCGAAGATTGTATTCCTGCTGTAGGTCAAGGCGCACTTGCAATTGAGTGTCGATTTGACGATACGGAATTACTTGCGGAACTCGCAAAATTAACAGACGAAAAAACATGGAAAGAAGTCGAAGCGGAGCGGACATTCCTTACTGAAATGGATGGGTCTTGCCAAGTTCCAATCGCAGGTTTTGCGCAGTTTGATGGAACGAACGTTGAGTTCACAGGCTATATTGCTTCTCCAGACGCGACACAGATTTTCAAGAAGTCAGTCATAAGTAAGGACCCAATTGAGGCAGGTAAAGAAGTTGCAAAAACATTACGTGCTGAAGGGGCGTCCGAAGTGATTGAGAAAGTGAAGGCGGAAATGGATGCATGAACGAAGACCTTTACAAGATGAAACGGTTATCTTTACGGGTACATTAAAATCAAACGATTCATTTGAGCGTGTAAAAGGGTACGGCGGGCTTCCAGTGTCTTTACCACTTATCCAAGTAGCTGAACTGCATGAACCGACGGATGAATTACGGTTAAAAGCCTGTTTGACATACGAATGGCTTATTTTCACAAGCCAAAATGCAGTCGAAGCATTTGGCGCGAAATTACAGCGTTACAATATGCCGGCTGAACTACTTGTTTCCAGAATTGCAGCAGTCGGTACGCGCACCGCCAAAGCGCTTGAGAAAATCGGCTTAGTCGTCGATTTCATCCCGTCTATATTTAGTGCGGATGTATTTGTTAAAGAATTCGAAGCGAATGAAACAATCAGCCCTAGACTTCTTTTCTTGCGTGGTTCAATGGCTAGTGGCACGATAAGAGAAGAATTGCCTTTTGAAGTCGATGAATGGACGTTATATTCGACAGTGCAAGTGACTGATTCGATTGATGCCCTTGTCAATTTATTGCACGAAAAGAAACAGAAGACGGTGCTATTTGCAAGTCCGTCTGCGGTCCAGGCATTTGCGGAAAAAGTTCTTCCACACACGGGATGGAACGGCTTTACGGTTGGTGCGATTGGACATGTTACGGAAAATGCATTGATTGAAAAAGGAGCAACGGTTCACGTCAGACCTGATACGTATACATTAGTGGATCTTGTAGACAAATTAGCGAAACGGAAAGAAGGCTTACAATGGAACAGTTAAATTTCAGACGCAATCGTCGTCTTCGCAATTCAAGTGCTTTGCGCTCAATGGTTAGGGAAACTGTAGTACGGAAAGAAGAATTCATTTACCCTATTTTTGTTGTTGAAGGGGAAAATGTGAAAGAAGAAATCGCCTCTATGCCGGGCGTTTACCATTTTTCACTTGATCTTTTGGCAGCGGAAGTTGATGAAGTTGTTTCACTCGGTATCCCTTCCATTATCTTATTCGGGCTACCGAACGCGAAAGATGCAGAAGGTTCCGAAGCCTTTTCTGATGAAGGAATTGTTCAAAAAGCGACTCGTTTTGTTAAAGAGCGTCACCCCGGACTTGTTGTAATAGCTGATACATGTCTTTGCCAATACACCGATCACGGCCACTGCGGCGTTCTCCATGATGGTAAAGTATTAAATGATCCGTCATTAGAATTACTAGCACGTACAGCTGTAAGCCAAGCGAAAGCGGGCGCGGATATCATTGCACCGTCTAATATGATGGATGGCTTCGTAGCTGCAATCCGTCAAGGCTTGGATGCTGCCGGCTTTGAAGATATTCCAATTATGTCCTATGCCGTGAAATATGCATCCGCTTATTACGGACCTTTCCGTGATGCTGCGAACTCATCACCACAGTCAGGTGACCGGAAAACATATCAGATGGATCCTGCGAATCGTATGGAAGCAATACGTGAAGCGGAATCTGATGTTGCAGAAGGCGCTGATTTCTTAATCGTCAAGCCGGCACTTTCTTATCTTGATATCATGCGTGATGTAAAAGACAACTTTACATTACCGGTTGTCGCATACAATGTAAGCGGTGAATATGCGATGGTTAAGGCAGCAGCGCAAAACGGCTGGATTAATGAAAAAGATGTTGTGTTGGAAACGTTGACAAGCATGAAACGAGCAGGAGCAGACATTATTATGACGTACCACGCGAAAGATGCGGCACGTTGGTTGGAGGAGAAGTAATTTGGAAAGAAATTATGACAACTCGAAACAGGCATTTACAGAAGCAATAGATTTATTGCCAGGCGGGGTAAATTCACCTGTCCGCGCGTTTAAATCAGTTAATATGGATCCGATATTCATGCAAAGCGGTAAAGGCGCAATCATTACGGACATCGATGGCAATGAATACATCGATTACGTACTATCATGGGGACCGCTGATTTTAGGTCATACAGATCCGGACGTTGTGTCTGCGATTCAAAAAGTTGCTGAAACAGGTACAAGTTTCGGTGCGCCGACACGTATCGAAAATGAGTTAGCAAAACTGGTCATTGACCGTGTCCCATCCATTGAGATGGTGCGTATGGTGTCTTCAGGTACAGAGGCGACAATGAGTGCGCTTCGCCTGGCGCGCGGTGTTACAGGTCGCGAAAAAATCTTGAAATTTGAAGGATGCTACCATGGGCATGGCGATTCATTGCTCATAAAAGCTGGTTCCGGCGTTGCAACGCTTGGTCTTCCAGATAGCCCCGGCGTTCCTAAAGCCGTTGCAAAAGACACAATTACAGTTGCATACAATGATTTCGAAAGTGTAAAAGTAGCTTTCGATGAATTCGGTGACGACCTTGCAGCAGTCATTGTCGAACCGGTTGCGGGTAATATGGGCGTTGTCCCACCACTACCCGGTTTCTTGGAAGGACTACGTGAGTTGACTGAGAAACATGGCACACTCCTTATATTCGATGAAGTCATGACAGGTTTCCGCGTCGGTTACAACTGTGCGCAAGGTCATTTCGGCATCACGCCTGATATTACATGTCTCGGTAAAGTAATCGGCGGCGGTCTTCCCGTCGGTGCATACGGCGGCAAACGTGAGCTAATGGAAAACATAGCTCCCGCGGGTAACGTCTATCAAGCCGGTACATTGTCAGGAAATCCGCTTGCGATGACAGCAGGAGTAGAGACGTTGAAAAAATTGACACCTGCTTCATATGATCACTTTATGCAACTTGGTGACCAGCTGGAAGCCGGTTTCCGTGAAGCTGCTTCAAAATATAACATCCCTCACACGGTAAACCGTGCAGGGTCCATGATCGGTTTCTTCTTTACGAATGAACACGTCACAAGCTTCGACATAGCGAAAACAGCCGACCTGGCGCTATTCGCTGAATACTATCGTCTAATGGCCGAAGAGGGCATTTTCCTACCGCCATCACAATTCGAAGGCATGTTCTTGTCGGCAGCACATACGGAAGCCCACATTGCAAAAACAGTAGAAGCATTCCACACAGTGTTTGCAAAACTTGCTAAGTGATTTATAAAAAGTGCTTCATTCATTGGAATTTAAATGAATGAAGCACTTTTTTTGGTTGGGTTGTGATAAAACCCATTGAGACGGTGATAACCCAGTTTAAGGCGGTGATAACCCAGGTTGAGGCGGTGATAACTAGTGCGATGGCGGTGATAAATGCCATAGAGACGGTGATAACCCCCGATCCATATAATCTCCAGCGGAGGCATCCCCGAGCGCCGCAGCGAATTCAATGGAATTCTTTTTCTCAACCCATATACTATTTTTTTCATCCATCATATCCTTCTATACTAGACTTTCCATGCATACAATTGTTTGTGAAGGAATAAGAGGAGGGAACACGTATGGAAACAGTTAAATGGAAAATGCAGGAGAACTTTTCATTCCCCGAACATGCAGGTGTGCCTACAGGAACTGAAACGATTCAAGTTACACCACGGTTTAAGGAGGAACGGACGGAAGATGCAGTCCGCCTTACAGGTATCTACCATATTGCTGTCCAGGTTGTATTCGAAGAAGGGACACCTTCGGAAAGTGATGCGGATTCAACCGTTCAAATTGATGATGTTGACCTAGACGATCAAGTCGGCTACTTTGAATACGCTGTCCCGCTGAACATCGATTTATCTTCCAAAGCGGAAAGCCCGCTACAAGTCGTCACGGCAAAAATGGATGCTGAAGTGGACGGACAAGGCTCATTCGCAGTCGTCTGGGAGGTCGAGTGTACGTATACTGAAATAGTGGCAGTGGAGATTGAGCCGGTTGTAAAAGAAGAGGTGCAAGAAGTAATTGAAGCACCCCTTGCTAGACTGGACAGTACCTCATTCAATGATGCGGATGAAGTACTGTCATTCATCGCAGAACTTGAAGACGGTGTGTCGACCACGTCATTCCGTTTAAATGATATTCTTGTGCAAAACAAAGGCTAAACCGCACAGTAGGCAGAGAAGTAAAAAATCACCAGTCGTCGGGACGATCAATAACCGTATAAGTTGAAATACACAAATGGGAATAATGATTCCTTTGCAATAAAAACGTGTCTTTCTAAGCCAGGGCGGAAGCAGGTAGGGGTTATAACCTTTTCTCATTATACAATCCTTTCGTATTATACTTGACGAGCAACTCGTTATTCCGCTACAATTATGAAAACAACATAATGATGCGATGAACGGGAAAGTACGCGAATTGATTTGACTTAAGAGAGGGTTCCGGTGGTGAGAGGGCCTGTAAATGATTTGCCGAATGTCCCCCGTGAGCAGTTTCCGTGAAAATTTGAAAACAAGCAAGTAGTGGAAACCGGTTTGAAGCCGTTAAACAGTTTTGAGGTGTGCGTTTAGTTTGCGTGCACGAATAAAGGTGGTACCGCGAACAGCTCCTTCGTCCTTTAAGACGAACGGAGTTTTTTTGTGTCCAAATTTAAAAATTAGAAGTAACCACTTTTCTTTATTCCCAAAAATCAAAGGAGGAAATAGAATGTCAAATGAAGAACTAACAATGCCGACGAAATATGATCCGCAGGCCATCGAAAAAGGTCGCTATGAATGGTGGTTGAAAGGGAAGTACTTTGAAGCGCAACCGGAAAGCGGGAAAAAGCCCTATACGATTGTCATTCCGCCACCGAACGTTACAGGTAAACTCCATTTAGGTCATGCATGGGATACAACTCTGCAGGACATTATGACGCGCATGAAACGCATGCAGGGTTATGATGCACTTTGGCTTCCAGGTATGGACCACGCGGGCATTGCAACACAAGCACGTGTTGAAGGGAAACTTCGTGAAGAAGGCATTACCCGTTATGACTTAGGTCGCGAAAAATTCGTCGAAGAAACGTGGAAATGGAAAGAAGAATATGCAGATCATATTCGCGAACAATGGGCGAAATTAGGACTTGGTCTTGATTATTCACGTGAACGCTTTACGTTGGATGAAGGACTTTCCAAGGCTGTTCAAGAAGTTTTCGTCACACTTTACAATAAAAAACTCATCTATCGCGGTGAATACATCATCAACTGGGATCCTGCGACAAAAACGGCGCTTTCAGATATCGAAGTCATCCACAAAGACGTTCAAGGTGCATTCTATCATATGCGCTATCCACTAGCAGACGGAACAGGTAGTATCGAAATTGCGACAACTCGCCCGGAAACAATGCTTGGCGACACAGCAGTAGCGGTACATCCTGAAGATGAACGTTACAAACATTTAATCGGTAAAATGGTGACATTACCAATCGTCGGTCGTGAGATTCCGATTATTGCCGACGATTATGTCGACATGGAATTTGGAAGTGGGGCAGTGAAAATTACACCTGCTCATGACCCGAACGACTTTGAAATCGGTAATCGCCACGACCTTCCCCGAATTCTTGTGATGAAAGAAGACGGCTCCATGAATGCACTTGCCGGCAAATACGATGGAATGGACCGCTTCGAATGCCGTAAAGAAATCGTCAAAGACTTGCAAGAGACGGCTGTTTTATTCAAAATTGAAGAGCATTTGCACTCAGTTGGTCACTCTGAACGTAGTGGTGCAGTCGTTGAACCGTATTTATCGACGCAATGGTTTGTGAAAATGCAGCCACTTGCTGAAGAAGCGATCAAACTTCAAGCACAAGAAGGCAAAGTCAACTTTGTTCCTGACCGTTTCGAGCATACGTATTTACAATGGATGGAAAATGTCCATGATTGGTGTATTTCACGTCAACTTTGGTGGGGGCATCGCATTCCAGCTTGGTACCATAATGAAACAGGCGAAGTATACGTCGGTCATGAAGCGCCGAAAGATAGTGAAAACTGGAGACAGGACAACGACGTACTCGATACGTGGTTCTCGTCAGCTCTATGGCCATTCTCAACGATGGGCTGGCCGGACGTGGACAATGAGGAATTCAAACGGTACTACCCGACAGATGCGCTTGTAACAGGCTATGACATCATCTTCTTCTGGGTATCACGGATGATTTTCCAAGGACTTGAGTTTACGGACCAACGTCCATTTAAAGACGTATTGATTCACGGACTTGTTCGTGCAGAAGACGGTCGCAAAATGTCCAAATCGCTCGGTAACGGTGTCGACCCAATGGATGTCATCGAAAAATATGGCGCAGATGCATTACGCTATTTCTTGTCGACAGGTTCATCGCCAGGCCAAGATCTTCGTTATTCAACGGAAAAAGTCGAAGCCATCTGGAACTTTGCCAATAAAATCTGGAACGCATCCCGTTTTGCACTTATGAATATGGATGGCATGACTTATGATGAAATCAATCTAACAGGTGAAAAATCCGTTGCAGATGCATGGATCTTGACACGTTTGAATGAAACAATCGAGCAAGTAACGAAACTTGCCGACAAATATGAGTTCGGTGAAGTCGGCCGTGCGCTTTACAACTTCATCTGGGACGATTTCTGTGACTGGTATATCGAAATGGCGAAACTGCCATTGTACGGTGAAGACGAAACAGCGAAGAAAATGACGCGTTCCGTTCTTGCCTATGTGCTTGATAACACAATGCGTTTGCTTCATCCGTTCATGCCGTTCATCACAGAAGAAATCTGGCAGAACCTACCGCACCAAGGTGAATCAATCACAGTCGCTGCGTGGCCGGTTGCAGATGCAGCGTTAACGGATCATACACGTGCAACTGACATGAAATTACTCATGGACATCATCCGTGCCGTACGTACAATCCGCGCAGAAGTGAATACACCAATGAGTAAAAAAGTACCACTCACCCTTTCTGCAAAAGACGCAGCGACAGTAACCGTGCTGGAATCAAACCGTATGTACATCGAACGTTTCTGTAACCCAGAAACACTGACAATCGGCGAAAATAGCCAAGCACCTGAAAAATCGATGTCAGCAGTCGTAACAGGCGCAGAATTATTCCTGCCACTTGAAGGATTGCTCAACATCGACGAAGAAATCGCTCGCCTCACAAAAGAATTAGCGAAATGGCAAAGCGAAGTAAAACGCGTCCAGGGCAAACTCTCCAACGAACGCTTCATGTCCAAAGCACCCGAAGCAGTTGTTGAGGAAGAACGCGCCAAGGAAAAGGATTATCTTGAAAAGTACGCAGCGGTCGAGCGCCGTATAGAGGAAATGAAGGAAATTTGATAACGAATCGAGTAACCCCGTCGCGAAATGTGACGGGGTTTTTGGGCGAATAGAATGTTGTCTCTAGCTCGAAACTTGGAATCTGTGGTACTATGGATTCAAGTTTACTAGAACTTGCTTCTTAATCTAATCTAAATATAGATAAATAATTCCACACACCCGGTGCCGGTTTCTGACACCATTTGTGCTCTTCAAATTGTGGCAGAAGCTGGCATCCGGATTCATAGAAGTTCATTCAACTCGCTTCGGCGCTTGGGGATGCCTCCCGCAATAAGCCAGACAGAACACTGTCAGTCTTATTGCTTCGGCTACCCCTGTAAGGTGCCTTCGCTGGTGCATATCTATAAAATAGAACCTACTATGTCAATTAAGAAAGGATGGGGATTAGCAATGAAAAAGTATAATCAAGACGAAAAAGGAGTAACCCTTGTTGAAATTCTGGCAGCACTTGTCATACTCTCAATTGTGCTCGTTGTATTTTTCACATTCTTTCTCCAATCCGCAAAATTCACGCAACACAACAAAGAGAAATTGACGGCTGTAGAAGTAGCAGAAGACGTAGTTGCCGATGTACGGAATTGGAAAAGTAAAGAAAACGGTAAGTATGTAAATAATAGTTACGATGGATACGATGTTAATATTGTAATCCAGCCTGGTCCAGCTGGATTACAGAAAGCTAGAATTACAGTGGAAACTTTTTCTAAAGAAGGAATTAAAGAGTCATCTTTCACAACTGAAATGTATTTTGGTGGGGGGAGCTAATGAAAAACGAACGCGGTCTTACACTCGTTGAGCTACTTGCGGTTCTTGCCATTGTTGGTGTAATCATGGCGTTACTTGGTTCTGTTTTAATAAATGGCATCAAGGCATCTAATCGAACCACGACCAGACAACAGCTACAACAGGAAGCGAATTATATAACAGAAGTAGTAAGGAATGAATATTTAGGGCAAGGATCTGGTTCATTTACAATTTATAGTGATGATGTTAATCAAACTTTGAAAATAGAAAGTAAGATTATTTCTGAAGGCTATATCTATAAACTTTGTTATGAAGGTGAAAATGAAGAAGAAGAAGAAGAAGAAGAAGAAGAAGAAGAAGAAGAAGAAGAAGAAGAAGAAGAAGAAGAAGAAGAAGAAGAAGAAGAAGAAGAAGAAGAAGAAGAAGAAGAAGAAGAAGAAGAAGAAGAGGAAGAAGAACAGGATGAAGAAGATTGTGAAGAAGCAGATGATGATGAAGAGGATTGTGAAGAAGAGGAAGATGAAGAAGATTGTGAAGAAGCAGATGATGATTGCGAAGACGAATGTGATGATTCAATCACCGTTAACCGTAAAGAAAACAGTAAATTTTATTTGAAAGTTTTGAAAGGTGATTTATTCTACATAGTCGAAACGACGTTAAGCAAACTACACTAGGGAGGGATGAAGATGAGAGCGGGAAACAATGAACATGGCGGCGCATTAGCGATGGTATTGATGATTATAGTCGTCTTCACTGTCCTTGGTATAGGACTGCTGACGATGAACATTTCTGCAACAAAACAGTTTCATAAAAAAGGAGAACAAGTGCAGGCAAGGCATTTGGCTGAAATGGGTGTTTTGCATTACAAGGCTGAGGTTGGAAAAACTTTAAAAGAATATAATGAAAGTTTTAAACCTGACTATGTGACTTATTGGAAGAATAACAAGAAAATAACTGAAATTGATTATGAAAAGTCGTCAAAAAACTATTTTATAGGATTATGCAAAAAAACAAAAAAAGTCAATGTAATTCCAGAATCCTCTACAAAAGGCACTTATATATTGGAAGAGGAAGATATGAGTCAGAATCAAATAAACAAAGAATGCGAACGCAACTACAATCTTACAGATAAGCCTACAGAGATTGTCCTAGCTGTAGAAAGTACCGGTGCAATAGCAGACGTTTCGAAAACTATAAAAGCTAGAGTGACAATCGTCTCAACAGGTGACATATTGGGTGATGAAGGGTCTGAATATCCTGTAACATCCAATCCAGGTGGTGGAGAAGTTATAACTACAACTCCTCCCGGAAAAGTATTTTCGACGGCAGATGAATATGAAATTGCAGGGGCTATAAATATATGGAGCAACTTGAAATGGGAGTTCAAAAACTCCTTGAGAATTGGTGGTGGGACAGTGGGTGGAGATACTAGTGATAATACAAGTCTTTCTGTTTGGAGGGATTTTATTAGTGCTGGCAGCTTAGAGGTCGGTCGGGGTCATTATGATAGAACTACCTTGACGGTTGGTGGCGATTTTATTGTTAAAGGAGCTTTAACAATAAGCCAGAACTCTGACAGTGGAACTAAAATTTCAGTGGGAGAAGATATGCATGTTGAAGGTCACATGTCAGTGAATGGTACGCGTTGCGCAGTAGTCTATGGAAATGCATATCTTAAATATAAGCCAACTGGCATTTCGAAAGTATATGTAGTAGGAAACACTATAATCGATAACATAGACCAGGGAAACCAATATAAACCACCTACGAACTTTGATTTTTCCGCTTGTCCAAAACCAAATACAAACCCAGACCCAGACCCAAACCCAGACCCAAACCCAGGACCACCGGTTGGCAAGGTTTATAATTGGGAGATACAGCCTGGAGTGGATGCAGAATACTTATAAAAGAGTCATTTATGGTACCGGGTTATGAAACGACTCCGAATTGTTTCATAACCCGGTACCTTTTTTTTATATGCAGACGGTTATTCTCCGGAAATTTTCTCTTTAATATACCCTATCAATTTCCCAGCAATCGCCACATCACACGTATCATAAAACGACCTAGCCCCAACAGGATCTTCAATCTCATTCAACATCCATCTGCCATCCGGCAACAATAAAAAATCAATCCCCACATAATCACTTTTAATCGCTTTGGCAATTGTCATTGCGTCTTTCTCCTGCCAACTGGATAGTATATACTTTTCAACTGATCCACCAAGCGTATAGTTTGATTTGAACGAGCCGTTTCCAGTGCGTTTCACGGCCCCGATAACTTCTTTACCAATCATAAATACGCGTACATCCCGAGCTCCCGATTCGATAAAAGGCTGGACAATCAATTTCCTGTCGTGGAAGTCATTGAAAAACGATGCTGCATCCAACGCTGATGTACAGAGGAAAACTTCGTTGCCGCCATGACCATCGACCGTTTTCAAGACGCAAGGATAGGTATTGATTTCGTCGATCGAGCGGATTTTTCTCGTTGGAACTACAGGTACACCAAGTAGGGTAGCCAGTTCAAATGTCCGCAATTTATCGTTGGCGATGCGGTTCACTTCTGCTCGGTTGAATAACCGGAAACCTGCCGCATCGTACAATGCAGCACGTTCGGAATTACGGTCCCGGAATAGGATGAAATCTGCATCGGAATCGGGTTGTTCATCTTCAACTAGCAAGTTAAGTTCAATGCCGAGTTTTCGCGACTCATTCGTTAAGTCGTCAATAAATGCTTTATTTCTCACCGATTCTTTTTCAGAGTAGTAAACGTAACCCTTCATCCGAGCTTCCCCAAAATATACGCAATCATCGCATCAGCAACATTAATACCCGTGACGTTGTAGATGTTGCGGATGTGGGCGGCTGCATTCACTTCACAGACGAGTGGTTCTTCATTATCGCCATACAGTAAGTCGACGCCTGCGAACTCTGCACCGACAGCGTAAGCGGCTTGTAGCGCTAACGTTTTCTGTTGCGCGGTGAGTTCGATGACTGTCGCAACACCGCCGTTCGTGATATTCGCCCGGAAATCAGTTTCAGAGTGACGATACATGGCGGCAACGATTTCACCGCCGACGATGTTCACACGGATATCCCGACCTCTGCTTGTCGCAACGAATTTCTGAAAGACATAGTCGACACCATGTAATTCATCCGTCTTCGCATAAAATTGTTCGGCAGTTTCAATCAAATACACTTTCATCCCAAAGGATCCGTGGCCTTCTTTAATGATAAGGGGCAATCCAAGCCGGTCCAGTACCTGTTCATAGTAACCTGAATCACGGATTGTAAATGCCGGATACACTTTCGGTGCGATTATCGTTTCGGGCATTGGAACGCTATGGTTTGCCAACAGTAAATACTGTTTCGCTTTATTGTCACATGTTTCAATCACTTCAGGATCATTGAAAACGGGAATTCCTTCATTTTTTAAAAAATGGGCTAATAGAATATCTTTATCCAAAAAAACAACAAAATCCGGACGGGAATCTACCCCTTGTCCAAGATCCATCATCACTTCATAATTCTTTTTCAATGATGCTTGTAAACCAGCACGTTCTGCCGCCTCTTTCAACAATTCCGCTTGATCCTTGAATTTATCACTCGTCAAACTTCCGTTATAAATCACCCAGCAACTTGTCATTGCGATTCCTCCAACCGTGGTATAATTTCATTAACTAGATTCTATCATATGGAGGGTTTTAATTGATTCCAAACATGTCAGTTTACAAAGAACGCTGGGAAATAGAAAGTGACGACATTGTCAAACCAGGCGTTGAAGCGGTCCAAGAAGCACTTCGCAAACTCGGCAATCCCGAGCAGAAATTGAATGTTATCCACGTTGCAGGAACAAACGGCAAAGGCTCGACAATCGCATTCATGGAAGCAATATTGAAAGAACACGGCTTTTCGACAGGCGTCTTCTCCTCTCCTGCAATAATCGATATTCACGATCAAATTCGAATAGACGGAAACCCTATTTCCGAAGACGAATTAAATAACTCTTTCCATGAATTAAAAGAAGCTGGTATAAGTGGGTTGCTGACGGATTTTGAATTATTGACTGCGGCCGCGTTTTGTACATGGAGACGGATTGCGCCCGATTATGTATTGCTTGAAACAGGGATGGGCGGCACATTGGACAGTACAAACGTCGTAACGCCCCTCGTATCGGTCATTACATCAATCGCCCTTGAACATAGCGCATTTCTTGGCACGACACTTGCAGAAATTGCGGGGCATAAGGCGGGTATTATTAAAAACAAGATTCCTGTCGTAATCGGGCCAATGCAGGAAGAATCGTTGGAAACAATTCAACGAATTGCATTGGAACAGGAAAGCCCGCTAGCACACTATGGAATAGATTTAAAAATGGAGGGTACAGAGCAAGAAGTTTTTGTAGGAACTAAAACCATTCCCCTACCTACCCGGAAAATGAAAGGTCCTCATCAAGGCGTAAACGCAGCCCTTGCGATAGAGGCATTATTGGCGGCAAAAATGGATCTAAACGGGGATCGAGTCGCAAAAGCAATTGCAAATGCCCAACTAAACCATCGATTCCAAGAGATTCAACCAGGTTTGTTTCTAGATGGAGCGCATAACCCGGCAGCTGCAAAAGCATTAGCGAAAACCATCCAAAGCGAGTTTCCAGGTGAGAAAGTTGATTTTGTAATGGGAATGATAAAAGGGAAAGACATAAAAAAAACGTTGAACGCACTCATGCCTGTTGCTGGGTCATTTACTTTTTTAACATTTTCACACCCGCAAGCGGAACAAGCAGGCCACATGATTGAAAACTGTTCACATCAACATAAAAGAGTGATAAATGCCGTTAATGATACGATAACACTAGAAAAGCGTGGCGAATTAAAGATAATAGTAACAGGTTCTCTCTATTTGTTGTCTAGTCTAAAGTACTATTTAAAAGAGAAATAATCCAAAAAGAGTAGTTAATATTGATAACTATATGTTATTATTATTTAGACATTTACAACTCTAGCAATTCTGATAAATCCGATTGGGAGTGGATTGTTTTATGTGGGGTATCAAAAGGTCCACGATTAAGCTATTTGTCGTCTGGTTATTAATCGTTCCGCCGGGTTCCATCTATTTATATAGTACCTATCCACCTACAGAAGTGAACTGGTTATCCATTGCATTCTTCATCGTATTTGGATTCCTCACGGTGCGGTTTCCGATAATTAGAAATGGAACACCAGTATTTCTTGTACTGTGGCTTACCATTCCCGCATTTTTACTGTATGGGATATTCACTGAAATGATTATTATGCAGATTGCACTTTTGGCCACTTTATTCAATACTTCAAACAAGAATCCAATCTCCATCCGTTTTTATCTTAATTCTTTGGTTTTTTTCTTTTTATCAATTAGTGCAGCATGGGTATTTAGATTGGTTGGCGGTGAGATTGGATCAGACGAATTTTGGCCCCTCATTTTGGCAGTATTTTGTTACCAAGTAGCCCATATGGTATTCAACGACATATTCATAAAGCTAGTTGCGATTTATAAAAAAAATAGTAGTCCTTTATTCACTAAAGAGATGATTTTCGATTATGGAATGATTTTCGTTATATTGCCTTTATCACTTACACAATATTATTTACTTCAATTCGTAGGAATTGGTTCTTTTTTATTGCTTGGTATTCCATTCTTTTTCATCATCCTAGTCATTCGTTTGTACAGCAATTCGGAAACAATCAATGAAAGCTTGCAGAAAGCAGGGGACATTGGCCATGGCTTATCGGATATGCTGACAGAAAAAGCAGTCATCGATCGCTTTGTCATTGAAGTCGCGGATATGTTCGACTCGAGCTTCTCCTATCTTTTCGATCATGTAGAGGGCTGGCTTGAACCAATCCGTGTATATAAACACCAAACATTCATAGACATCGAATTCGATCAAATGGTGAGTGGACAAGGGATCGCCGGTTTAGTCCTTGAAAAAAATCAACCCATCATCTATTCAAAAAAGGCGGAATGGGAACTAATTGGGAAGGGGACCGCACAGGATTCAATTGAAAGCGTTCTCTGCGTGCCGATATCCCGCAATAAGAAAGTCGAATCCGTCTTACTATTGGCTTCAGAGAAGATAAATGCATTCGATGACTACCAATTGCAAATACTAGATTTGCTATGCTCTTATTTCGCCGTAGCGGTTGAAAAGGCACGCTATATGCAAGAAGCGGTTACGAGAAGTGAACGTTGTGCTTTAACGAAGATTTACAATTACAGGTTTCTAGAAGAGAAATTAATCTATGAAATGGATAAGCTACAAAAAGACATGATAACCAATCTCTCTGTCATTATGCTCGATATCGATCACTTTAAAAATGTAAACGACACATATGGACATCAAAGTGGTAACGATATTCTTTACCAATTGGCAAGGAAGCTTGAGGATTTGTTGCCAACAGGCGCAACCGTGGGTCGGTATGGAGGAGAGGAATTTGTCTACATCCTACCGAATATGTCAAAAGAAATGACGATGGAATTTGCTGAAAGACTACGTGCGGAAATCAGCCAATCCGGTTTTCTAATCACCCCGGATCTGGGGGATGATAAGCAGCAGCTTGAAGTAACGATTACATTGAGTATCGGTGTTTCATCGGCACCGGAAGACACCGATGAAGCGATGTCCTTATTACGTAATGCGGACCGTGCGCTTTATACAGGCGCGAAGCATGCCGGACGAAATCGAGTTGCTTCATATGTGAAATGAGTATGGAAAATAAGATAAGTATACGGGCAGATTCAGCTAATTGACGGGAGGGAGGAATAGAATTGCTGAATTCAAAAAAGCAACGGATTAGTATATTTTTCGCATGGCTACTTATTGTTCCGCTAGGTGTTTATAACGCCTATTCCTATTCCCCCTCCTTGCCAATTGATTGGGAAAATGTCATTTTCCTATTCGCAATTCTTTTCATTACAATGTTTTTGCCCTTCAAATTTCAAAATGTAATGATATCATTGGAGAGATGGATAACATTTACAATATTCTTTCAATATGGTTTATTTACTGAACTGATTTTCACACAGCTGGCAATGTTTCTATTATTATTCGGAAGTAAAACGGATACACCAGCCCTACATCGTTTTTTCATTAATTCTTTAATTTTCACGCTTGTATCTTTTATTAGTGGATACATATTCCACTATATGGGCGGCGTTATTGGCTCATTGGATTTCTTTCATATTTCCTTATTCGGTCTTTTATATGCGGTCAGTTATACTGTATTGAATAGCATTATCATGCAGCTTTATTTATATTTTGAATTTGGCGTATTTACATTTTGGGAGAAACATATTGCATGGGATTTCCTTGTTACGATGTTATTGCTTCCTTTCGCAATCGCCCTTTATTTTTTGTATGAACACCTTGGTAACAAGGCAATTATACTAACGGGTATTCCATTTCTCATCATTCTTTTGATTGGGAAAATGTACAATCAGTCCGATAATCTCAACGGAAAATTGTCTTCGGCAAGTAGCGTTGGTCGAAAACTGGCCGACCAGTTAAGAGTTGACGATGTCATTAAGACATTCATCGAAAAGTTGAAAGATGTTGTATCCTACGAAAATGCATATGTACTGGATTTACGATCAGGTGAGCATTTATATTTGTTAATGAGTTCTGAAAACGGTCTTATTTCCCAAAACGCGTCTTGTATTGATTTCAAGTCATTGAAAGAAGAGAATGATGGTCTCAGCCTAGACGTCACAACCATATTAAGATCAAAAAAGGAACTGCGGTCATTAAAGAACTTTCAATTCTTGGATTCCGTAAAGTGTGTCATGACGGCACCGATAAGACGTAACCAAAAGACAGAAGGATTTCTCATTCTGACTTCCAACAAGAAAAACGTCTTCCAGTCTCTTGAACGTAAAATCGTCGATATATTGACCGGCTATTTTGCGATATCACTTGTAAAAGCCAGTTATTATGAAAAAACCATCGAAAATAGCGAACGGTGTGGGTTAACGCACCTTTATAACTACCGTTACCTTGACGCAACCCTTGATGAAGAAATGATTCGTTTACATACAAGGGAAATCGCCTCGTTATCCGTCATTATGATGGACATCGACCATTTCAAATCCATCAATGACACTTATGGACACCAGAGTGGCAATGACTTGTTAGTTGCTCTCGCACGACTTCTTGAAAAGGTTGTGCCGGAAAAGGCTACTCTAGCTAGATACGGGGGAGAAGAGTTCGTTATTGCGTTGCCAGACATCGAAAAAGAAGCAGCTATCGAACTCGCAGAACAAATTCGACATGAAGTTGATCAATCGCTATTCACGATTGTACCTGACTTGTCCGAAGAACGTGAGCCCGTTGATGTCCATATGACTGTCAGTATTGGCGTGGCAAGCGTGCCAGAAGATGCCGATGATGCGAAAGCTTTAATAAGGAATGCGGATCGGGCGTTGTATATTGGCGGGAAGCAAGCTGGGAGAAATCGGGTTGGGGTATATGGGGGAGACAAGAGTATACATGTTTGAATTGGAAAAGAGTCGAAGAAGTGGATTATCAATCCACTTCTTCGACTCTTTTTAGTATATGGTACTCGATTATAAATGTATGGCTTAATACAGAATCTAGTAATTTTAGAACCAAAGTTAGACAATGGATTAAAATATAACTAAATTTATTCGAACTGTTAACTTAGTTAACTTCACGGCTTAGTATTTGAGGCTGAATAACACTATAAATAATCTGCTCTTGACCTTTCATATCTGAATAATTTTCAATTACCTCCTGATCATATTCTATCTGTAAACGAGGAGTTGACATCTCTGGGTCATTACTTTTCTGGTTAAAAACCGTTTCATAGTACTCGGACTCCCCAAAAAAGTGTTGACTAGGTTCAAATGGTCTAACAAGTCCAAAAAGTCCACCCGTTCCTGATCTTCCACGTGTTCCATTTAAACTGATATGTGGTGCTGAAAGTCCGCCTTTGATTTTAATATTTGAAGCGGAAGCAAAAATCTCTATGCCGGTCTGAGAGTAAAAGAACCCACGAATTTCACTGGGTGTATTTTCGAATAGGCTATTCTTTGTAAATTTTATTTTTCCCTTTGCAAAAATTATAAGAGACCCTTCTTTTCCATCCTTAACCAATCCCTTTAATATGGAATGGTCAATTGTTACATCTCCATTTACGTATATCACTGAATTGAATTCCCCATTAACTCCTGAGATATCTAAATCCCCGTTTACGTAAATATTACCCGCAATTTGAACATTTAAATTAGGTTTTCCAAGGGCTGAACCAATATCTGATTTAATAGTTTTTCCGATTGTTAAGTTCTTACCAACGTATAAACCTTCGTTAAAAGTGGCTTTGATGTTGCCGCCAAATATATGTTTTCCTATATGAAAGTTTTCCAAGGTTGCAAATTGGCCAATATTATTATCTCCAACCATATAAAATGTACCACCAAAGTTTGGATTAACATTAAATATGCACTCAGATAGTAAACCGGAATCACAGTAGACTGCATACAATTTGCTATTGGGTCTATTAACATTTACAAATGTCCTATGTCTTTCAAAAACTTTGGGTCCTTCCGAATTAAATATTTCAACATTAGAGTCATTCTTATCATACGAAAAGTTTGATATTGTTTCTTCAATTGCGATATCACTTCTTATTGGTTCATTTCTAACTAATTTTGGGGCCTTAGAAAATAGATCTTGTACATTTTCTTTTTTTTCGTATTTTATATTAGAGAAGTCGGTCGTAGTTGTATGTTTGTAATAGTTTTTTGATCTTACTTTATTGGTTAAATAATTTTCATTTGAAGGAACGCTATATTTGTATAAATCGCCTGCTAAAGTTAGGATTGAGTTTTCTTCATTCGATACAGACTTCATTTCAGGTAAAGTTGAACCTATCCAATTGTTATCTTCAAGATAATATTCTTGTCCTCTTGTAGGTGTATAAGATTCATCAGTTGAAATTAAGTTTCCATCGACTTTCATATCTCCAGTTATAGATATGCCGCCGTGAAGAAACAAATTACCTTCCCCGGATATACAAAGACCACTATCTTGACACTTTTTGGATTTGTAAGCGCTAACTGTATATTTTAGTGAATCTGGGAATGGCTCTGCACCTATTTCAATTTTACTTATTAATGTCTTACTTGAGGATTCTCCTGAAATGCCAGTACTCGAAAAATGTACTGTTTTTCGCAACGATTCTTTATTTTCAATAGTTTTGATGCAAACTTCGTATGAACCATTCCCTCCACTAACTTTTGGAACGATTTTGCTACCAGTTTTGCAATTATATTTTCTTAAGGTCTTGTCAAGCATATCTTCGAACAAACTTTTTTTAATTCCAGTAGCACCTGTCGAAGTCATTATTCCATTATCTATTGCTGATTGTAATTCTCCGTTAATCTGTGCAACAATATGCTCAATGCCTTTTTCCGCCTGTGCAGATGCTTGCACATTCTCTTCCCTCACTTCATTCTTCTTCATTCCATCTGAAGTAAGCGCGAGCGTCGTCATGCCGAGAACTGTAAATAGAATAATAACTACAAAGGTAAGGAATAATGCATAGCCTTTGTCATTTTTAATGTGCTTCATTGATTAACCTCCTTTTTGTCTATGTCATCAATCGTCCTAATAAAGTTTTTAAATGTCATTGTTTTTCCTTTCTTGCTTGTTAAGTGTAGAAGGAGTATCACTTCGTATTGTCCCTCCTCTTTCTTAACGATAGAAGAGCCAGGTAGTATAGAGATATTTTCATTTTTTGTATTGATAACTTGATTTGCTACAACGAGTTTGTTATTAATGAATCCTGTTTTCGTATTAACTGTCTCCCCATCCTTAGTACTTCTTTCAATATAGTAATTTGGGGTCCCCGCCTCATGGGTATCTCTACTAATAAGCTCTGATTCTTTCGTCACATATAGCTCTTTCAGCAACGCAACCATCAAATAATCCGCTTCATCTCGGAACATCGTTTCTTGCTGGATAGTATTTGCAGTTTTGATACCGTTGAGAAGAATAGGGAAGGTGAGTGCTGTAATTATGAAAAGGATAACGATGGCTCCAAGCAACTCGGCAAGTGACATCCCTGACTCATTTTGTAGATGCTTGTCCATAAGGTATATATCCCTCCACTGAGTAGTTGATTTTTCCGCTCTCATTTTTTACAGTGACAAGTATTTCAATTAACTTCGATTCCGATTCCCCGTTTGTTTGGGATGACTTTACAACCACAAAATAATTTTCCCCATTTAATTCAATTGAAAAAGGGATGCATGGATCAGGCACCACGCCATCTTTTTGACAGTTTGTATTTGAATAAACTTTTTCACCAGACTTTATACTTAAATAATCTGGATCGGTACTCGGTTTTTCTATATAAGCATAAGGATCTGCTTTTAATCTTTCTAATGTCGCATCTGCTAGATTGATTACAACGAGTCTTTCCATATTAGAGTCGGACATTGTTTTAGCATTTATGAAAAAAGGGTAGAAACTTAGTAGAACTATGGAAATAATGACAAGTGATGCAACAACTTCTAGTAGAGAAAATCCTTTTTCCGATTGCATGTCCATCCTCCCTTTATGTATGATTACTATAAGTACCAATATGATAACATAAAAATATTCTAACTCTCTATCTATTCACTTGTTAGTAGGCTATAATTTAGAGCGAAAGACCGATTTTAATTCTTCTCCCTGTTTTAAATCCGATAGCGATTAGTCTATTGAACTATTAATATCCCAACATTTCTTATTCGTAGGAGGGCACTATGCATAAATTATCGAATAAAAAGCTCATCAAAATAAGCTCTATTTTCCTTGTTTTCATTCTAACATTAACTGAAATCAGCCCTTTTTCGAATGTGGCAGCAGCTTCTAAAAAGAACGATGTGTCCACCATTGCAGGAATCCAAATCGATACAGATGACAAAAATGAAATTAAACAACTGTTAGCAGAGAAACTACTACAATGGAGTGAAACGCCATTGTTAATCGAGAAAAGTCATGGAACGATTGAATTAGATACCTCGTTAATCCAATTTCATGTAAATGAAACTATCGAACAATTTCTACAAAAAACGCATCAACCCTGGTATGAGTTTTGGAAAAAGAATATACTGGTAGATGTGCCAATTCAATTTACAATGGATGAAAAAGTGATTGATATGTTAAGGAGTGACGCCTCAATTGTTATCGATGAAACAATTGAGAAAGTTAATGAAGAGATAGGATACTTTTTAACAAATACTGTGCAGGCGATTCAATCTAATATTGAATCGATTGATGAAGAACAAATTGCGGTAGTTGTAAAGGAAATCGAAGTGAACAATAGTTCGTTGGAATTACTTATTGAACGTTTAGAAGGATACACCATACAACCTGATGAACAACTATCTTATATAGAAATTGTAAGTAATCTCGTTGAACTGAATGATCCAGAAGCGTTGGATTTCATGGCTTCATTGCTATATACACTCGTTTTACAATCTAATTATTCGATTTTAGAACGTCATGCAAACCCTGTCCAATTCAAGTCATTTACACCTGGGACTGAAGCACATGTGAATCAGGTATTGAGCAAAGACCTTCTATTTACTAATCCAAATGTTGTTCCAGGTACTTTTCATTTTAGTGTGGAAGATAACTATGTAACAGCAGAATTATTTTCGCTTCCACTTGATGTAGATGCAGAGTTCTATCAAAGAGATAAACAAGAAATTTTACCACGTACGATTTATCGCTATTCAGCGGACATCGCGCAAAATAGCGAAAAAATAGTAGAAGTCGGGAAATCGGGCGTTAAAGTTTCAACTTATCGTAAGACATCAGAAAAGTTCGGTTCCTTTGAAACAGATAATCTGATTAGTACTGATTTTTATCCACCTACACATCGTGTTATCTTGAAACCTTTACCGAAGGCGGATGGGAGTAATGGCGTTTTGTCGGGAGAGAGTTCTGGGATGAATGAAAATCAAGAAAATGAAAGTTCCAATCAATCAGCGAATAACCTGATTGATGAAGAAAACAAATCAGACTCTAATGGAGCGACGTTGAATACGGATGCCGGTCAAAATGATGATCTAAATCAACCTATGGATAAAAAAGACGAAGAAGTAATTTACGACAAAGGTGGCAATATTGTCGAGCCGCCTGGAAAGTAAGAGGCGATGCACAGATGATTAAAAGAAAAAGAATTGGTGACTTACTTGTTGATGCGGAAGCTATTACCAGAGAGCAATTGCAAACAGCTCTCAACGAAAAAATGAATGAAGAAAAAATAGGGGACTACCTAATACGGGTGAATCTCCTGACCGAACAACAAATGATAGAGGTGCTGGAGTTTCAGTTAGGTGTACCGCATGTCCATTTAAACCAGATTCCAATTGAACCAGAAGTACTTAAACTGATTCCTGAAGAGCTTGCAAAAAGGGCTTCAGTCATGCCTATCAGTCGGGAACGGAACAAATTATTTGTCGCGATGGCGGATCCGATGGACTATTTCGCGATTGAGGAAATACGGCTTACGACGGGGTATCATGTTGAACCACGTATTTCATCCAAAAGCGACATTTACCGAACGATAACAAAGTACTATGATTTACAACAATCGATGGAAGATGCAATGAGTGACGTCACTCTTCAAGAAGTTGCTAATGATGCTGAATTGTTGGATGAGGAATCGCCAATCGTTCGACTAGTAAACCAGATCATTGCGAATGGCGTCGCCCAGAATGCAAGTGACATCCATTTCGATCCCCAGGAAAATGAAATGCGCATTCGTTACAGAGTAGATGGTGTTCTACGCACTGAGCGAGCCATACCAAAACATATGCAAAGTATCATCATTGCGCGCGTTAAAATCTTAGGGAATTTAAATATTACTGAGAATAGAGTTCCGCAAGATGGCCGTATTAAGACCGTTATTAACTTACGGGCGGTTGATATCCGACTTTCCTCATTACCAACCGTTTTTGGTGAAAAAATGGTTATGCGGATTTTGGATATGGGAAGTGCGTTAAATTCAATCGAAAAGCTGAATTTCTCAGAAAATAATCTAGGGTTGTTCAAGAAAATGATTACTTCACCAAATGGTATTGTCCTTGTAACAGGACCAACCGGGTCAGGGAAATCATCCACACTTTATGCAGGTCTCAGTACGCTAAATACCGAGGGCGTCAATATTATCACTGTTGAAGACCCTGTCGAGTACCAGTTAGAAGGAGTTAACCAGATTCAAGTTCGAGATGATGTAGGCTTGACATTCGCATCGGGATTACGTTCAATTCTACGTCAGGATCCTGATATCGTAATGATTGGGGAAATCCGGGATTTGGAAACAGCGCAAATTGCGGTCAGGGCTTCACTCACAGGTCACTTGGTTCTTAGTACGTTACATACAAATAGTGCCGTTGAATCGCTTGCACGTTTGAGTGATATGGGCGTTGAACCATTTCTACTTTCCTCATCTCTTGTGGGGATTGTGTCACAGCGTCTCGTTCGAAAAGTATGTCGAGATTGTGGGCAAGCCTATACGCCTGATGAGGCAACACGTTCTATATTTCACAAGTATGGTATGGACGTAACTGAATTACGAAAAGGCCATGGTTGTCCATCATGTAATGGAACGGGGTACAAGGGAAGAATTGCGATTCACGAGGTATTGCCAATCAGTAAGGAAATAAAGACCATTATGATGACAGCGATGAATTCCGATGCTATTCGGAGTCAAATGGAAAAAGACGGCATTCACTTAATGGTAGAAGATGGTCTTCTGAAAGTGAAACAAGGAATTACGACTCTGGAAGAAGTGTTGCGAGTTACTACGCTTGAATAGGTTGTGAGCAAATGGATTTTATATTAAAAGAATTAATGCGGCAAGCATTCGATAGAAAAGCATCCGATATTCACTTAACATCGGATTTGCCACCAGTATTTCGGATTGACGGAGCGTTAGTAAAAATAGGTGGTGATGCTGTCACTGCTGATAACTTGAAGGCGATGGTCTGGGAGATCACCCCTGACCGCAAACGTCTCGAATTGGAAGAAATAGGTGAGACGGATTTCAATTTTGCGCTTGAAGAAATTTGTCGGTTTCGGATTAACGCCTATAAGCAGAAGCAATCCTACGCCGTTGCACTAAGGCTTATTCCAACTAAAATTCCATCACTGGACGAGCTTGGCATGGGGAGTGTGTTTAAAGAACTCGCGGAACATCGTCAAGGACTTGTCCTAGTAACAGGCCCAACTGGCTCGGGAAAATCGACAACATTGGCAGCAATGATTGACCATCTGAATAAAAAGTTTTCGAAACATATCATTACACTTGAGGATCCGATTGAGTATTTACATACGCATCAGAAATCGGTCATTAATCAGCGGGAAATCGGCTTGGATACAGCGAGTTTTGCAAATGGACTTCGGGCATCATTACGGCAAGATCCTGATGTCATTTTAGTCGGTGAGATGCGGGATTTAGAAACGATATCGACTGCCATTACAGCTGCAGAAACTGGCCACTTGGTGCTAGCTACATTGCATACGAGTACGGCGGCTTCAACGATTGACCGGATTATCGATGTATTCCCACCGTCCCAGCAGAATCAGATTAGGCAACAACTTTCTACGGTCATTCGCGGCGTTATATCACAACGTTTATTTGTGAAGGCAGGAGGGTCAGGCCGAATTGCTGCAACTGAAATTATGATTCAAACACCATCCATTTCGAATCTAATCCGGAGTGAAAAAATCCATCAAATTGCAAATGTATTACAGACAAGTAAAGCACTTGGTATGCACACGATTGAAATGGACGTGCAACGTTTACTAGCTACAAAAACAATCAGCTACGAACAGGCGAAGCCTTTTCTAACAGTAGGTGAATTCCGATGACAGTCTATAAATACAGTGGACGTGCAAAAGATGGTTCAGTGAAAAAGGGCGTTATTAACGCACCAAGCGAAAGTAAAGCAATTGAAGATTTGCGGAAAAAGGGCATTAATCCAAGAGAAATACAACCATCCAAAAGCATTCTGCATAAGGATATCGGATTAGGCGGATCCGTGAAAAACCAAGACTTTGTCATTTATTGCCGGCAGTTTGCAACATTGATTCGCGCTGGGATTTCGATTGTGGAAGCGACAGGTATTTTGAGTGAACAAGCCGAGGGTAAGCCATTGAAACAAGCATTAAGTGAAGTAGAAGGAGATATACGTAGCGGGACACCTTTTTCGGAAGCAACAAATAAGCATAGCAAAGTGTTCCCACCGTTATTCATCAATATGATTCGGGCAGGGGAAGCGACAGGTGGCTTGGAAGATACACTGGACAGGCTAGCGGCTTATTATGAAAAGCAATTTACGCTTAAAAAAAAGATTCAATCGACAATGATGTATCCCTTTGCTTTACTATTTATCACAATAATTGTCGTTATATTTATGATGATCTTTATCGTGCCACGGTTTACATCGATGTTTGCTGATTTTGGTGCAGAACTGCCATGGATCACCTTGTTCGTCCTTGGACTTAGTGAGTGGATTCAAAATTACTGGTGGATAGGATTGTCAATTGTTGCGATTAGTATCATTGTTTTGACGTATTCCTATAAATCTAGTGAAGCATTTCGCTTTTCTGTAAGTGTTGTATTATTGAAAATGCCTATTTTCGGCAAGATGCTTCAAAAAGCGGCGATTGCCAGGATGACAAGAACGTTATCGTCCCTTTTCAGTAGTTCAGTGCCAATTCTCAATGCGCTAACGATTGTAGAGAAGGTAATCGGTAATCCTGTTGTCGGAAAAGTCGTTTTAGAATCTCGTGCAAGCTTAGAAAGGGGCGGCACGTTGACAGCACCACTTAAAAATAGTTGGATTTTCCCGCCTCTCGTTACGCAAATGACAGCAATCGGGGAACAAACCGGTTCACTTGACTATATGCTCGAGAAAATTGCCGATTTTTACGAAGATGATGTCGATCGTACAGTGGATACATTGAAATCACTAATCGAACCGCTAATGATTGTTATATTGGCCGTCGTCGTTGGTGTCATTGTACTAGCCATCATGGTACCGATGTACAGCCTGTTTGAACAGATTTAAGGATAGACCTATTTGACATTGAGAGGAGGTGAAGAAAGAAAATGAACGGATTAAGCTCGAATGAAATGACTAAAACTACAGGGGGCAATACTATGTTGAATAAATTCAAGAAACAAATGAAAAATGAAAAAGGTATGACTTTGATTGAATTACTAGCAGTTATCGTGATTATCGCGATTATCGCAGCGATTGCTGTACCGGCAATTGGTGGGATTATTAGTAATACAAAAGACAAAGCATTACTCGCTGATGCGTCAAATATACTTGCGGGAGCTAAATTAGCAAATGCTGGTGGGGCTTGTACAGAAACAACTGATGCTACTGATGCTACTATTACTGCTGTTGAATGTTCCCATGATGTTCTAAAGAAATATGTTGAAAATGTTAAAGACTTTGAAAACGTTCCTACAAACTTTTCAGCCGAATTGAAAAATAATATTTGGACTGTGACCTATTCCGGATTAAGTCAGATAAATAACGAAAAATATGACGCTGGTACAGATAAAAAAATAACTGAATCTGAACTTAACGAACTTTTGAACAATTAATAACACCCCTGCAGCAGCAATCCCTGTTGCTGCAGTTTTTTTAGTTTTCATCTCGAATGAATGCGTTTGTCGTTCATTGGATAGGTCGACTGAAGTTCAAGGGGGATTTAAATGTTTAAGAAGTTTGGAAAAAAGTCATTTGTATGTGTGGAGTTAACTGATTATGTGTTTAGGCTGTTGTATAAGGAGTCTGTTGAAGATACTAATTTTTCCGTGTTTGAATTAGCGTTGAATGAAGGACTCGTCACACATGGTCAATTGTTGAATGAACTGGAGTTATTCGATTTACTTAAAAAGACATTAAGCAGTTGGGGAATGCGTAAGAAAGATGTCCGTTTTTTCGTACCGGATCAATCTGTTCTTATGCGTCCTATTGATGTACCTGAAGAAGTACAGAGTGCGAATCTAAGAGGGTTTGTAGAGATGGAGATTGGTAACTCCATTCACTTGCCTTTTGATAATCCGCTTTTTGACGTATATGATGCAGACCCGGCGGATGGCAAAGCGATTCTTTTTGCATCACCCGAAGAGGATGTAAGAGGACTTGCAGACTTATACGATGATTCGTCTCTTCATTCGAAAGTGGCTGAAATACGTATGCTTGCAAATGGCCGATTTTTGAAAAAAACGAATGTCTTTTCAACAGATGATTCTTATTTAGTTGCGGATTGGTCCATTAATGGGCTTTCTGTCGGGATTTTCACGAATAATGAGTTGGAGTTTCTTCGCTTTCAAGAAATCGACAGTCAATTTTCGCAATGGAAGGCCGAAGAAACCAAAGATAAAAAAGTGACATTTGAGTTTTCAGGAACACCCTTCGATTATGATAACCAGCTTATCGATCAAGTCGGGGAAATCGGACGTATTATTAACTTCTATCGTTTCTCACTTCATAAAGGTGACCGTACCATCGAGAAAATTATTCTAATGGGAGACAACCCTAAAATGAACCTCATCAGGGAACAGACCGAACAAGCCCAAGAACAAAACGTCATAGTTATCGATGATATGTATATGGATCGGTTCTATCCAAATTTAAATGGAAGACATGCTGCACTTGTCGGTCTTGCGTTAAGAGGAGGAGAATAAATGGTCGCTGAAATAAACTTGCTTCCTAGTAAGAACAAAAAGATTCTTTCGGGTAAGGTGTACATAATCATAGTTGGTATCGTCTTTATAATCATTGCACTGTTTCTTACATACCTACTTTTATCAAGTAAACAAGAA
This sequence comes from Filibacter tadaridae, assembly GCF_900609045.1. Classification (GTDB taxonomy): domain Bacteria; phylum Bacillota; class Bacilli; order Bacillales_A; family Planococcaceae; genus Sporosarcina; species Sporosarcina tadaridae. The sequence goes on along the minus strand of NZ_UXAV01000044.1, from coordinate 221,993 downwards.
AGAATGCTAGTGGAATCTAAACAGAATCAGGTGCAGGCTGAAGTTATAACGCTACAAAGTGAAGTGGCCGCGACAACGTCAAATGAAACTGGATCTAGGCAATCTGCTGTCGATTTTACGGAAATGGTTTCGTATCCAGTGTCTCCGATTATCCTGGAAGTGGGTACCTATTTGCCACGCCATTCCTATCTGCGAAACTATGAGTTCTCAGAGCAAACGGTAAAGTTCCAGGCGGATTTTGAAGATAAGACTATGATTGCGCAATTTATTTCGGATTTATTGACTAGTCCGTTGTTCGCGGATGTAAAAGTGGATGAAATCACCTCTTTCCAGGTTGGGAATGGGACGACCGTTGATGAATTAGAGGATTTCGATGAAGTTCCTCGGTATTCAGCAAGTTTTACACTTGATATTAATGTGTCTTATGTAAGTAGCATGGAGGTGACAAAATGACAATGAATCGTATGTTACCTTTTGCACTCGTAACAGTTCTTTTGATTTCCTTGTTATTTGCTTTTTATTTCTATCTTGTGAAGCCTGTTCAAGATGAAGTAATGTCCATTGAGACGTCTGTTGCATCATCGAAACAAGAGGTTGCTACACTAGAAGCGCGCATTGAAGCGAACAGTTGGGGAAAAGATGATACAAGTGAGATGAAACTGTTGGAAAAGGTCCCAGATAACCGTGAACTTTCGAATGTTATTGAAATCTTGCAGGAAGCGGAATTAGGTACAGAGTCTACGATACAGTCAATTGCTTTTAATAATTATGATGGGTCTGTACAAGAGTCTACTATTAACGTACCCGAACCGGAAACGAATCCGGAATCTGAAAGTGAAACCTCTGAAACGCCAGAGGAAAATTCATCGATCGAATCAGAAGGTGCAGAAAGTGAAGTGACCCCGAGTCCGACACCTGTTTCAGAGATTGCAGAAACATCGCTACCGGAAAGTCTTAAGTTGCTAACACTTGAAACAACTGTTACTCATAAAGACTATGAACAATTTCTACTATTTTTAAAAGAAATCGAGAAGAATGAGCGGATTATAAAAATAGATTCCGTGAATTTCAGTTTACCGGGTGAAGATATTGGTGCTGATGAAGTGGAAACAATATCGTCAACAATTCGAATGACAACGTTTTATTTACAATAACCTAAGTCTGTTTCTGTTGGAGTGTGCGTCTATTGATCTATGTATATACAACCTTATTCTTCATCTACGGCATCGTCTTCGGCTCTTTCTTCAACGTTGTCGGCTTACGTGTGCCGAAAAAGGAATCAATCGTATCACCGCCGTCCCATTGCACGACATGTGACCGCAATTTGGGACCTCTTGACTTAGTGCCGGTTTTTTCTTTCCTTTTCTTGAAAGGAAAATGCAGGGGTTGTGGCTCGAAAATCAGTTTCGTTTATCCGCTTATGGAGTTTGTAACGGGGGTTCTTTTTGCGTTGGCCTATTACAAGCTCGGTTTTAGCGTAGAACTCATCTTGGCTATTTTGTTCATGTCCCTTCTCGTCATTATTACGGTGTCTGATATTGCTTATATGCTTATTCCGAATCGAATACTTCTGCCGTTTGCGATTGTGTTGTTCGCAGCACGATTGTTTATTCCTTTAGAACCGTGGTGGGATAGTCTATTAGGTGCAGTTGTCGGTTTTGCAGTCCTTTATCTCATTGCGGTTGTGTCGAAAGGGGGCATGGGTGGTGGCGATATTAAGCTGTTTTTCGTCATTGGGCTTGTGCTCGGTACGCTGAATACGCTTGTGACGCTGTTCCTTGCAGCACTTATCGGTGCGATTGCGGGTGTCATACTTTTGAAACGGAGCGGTAAAGGAAGGAAAACACCGATCCCGTTTGGTCCTTCGATTGCAGCTGCCGCTGTCATTTCTTATTTCTGGGGAGCCGATTTTGTCGCATGGTATAGTAATCTGTTTACATAAGTCGATAAATTTTCTGGAGCAAGGCGACAAACGTCTTGTTCTTTTTCATGTTTATTCTGATACGGTTAATAAAAACGGGGTGAATGGCAATGAAATTCGGAAAAAAGTATTCGAGAGTGTCCGTATTTATGGCAATGGTACATGGTGTGATAGTAGGTGTTACAGCGGTTGCTGTGATTGGTCTTTTATTTGTCGTGACAAATGGCAAGGATCCGGTGGGAGCGATAAAGGAGGATATTCCCACGTCGGGCCCGGCACCGGTTGACAAAACTACAACTGATCCAGTGGCTAAGGCAGATGAGTCCTTGCAGCTTTTTGCGAAACAGCATGGTGCTTTTTCAACTGTCGAAGCTGCTGAAACATTCCAGGCTGAAGATCCAACCCTTGCAAAAGCAGCGATTGTAATGGTGGATAAAACGTATTTCATATGGTCCGAGGTTGGTTTGAATGAGGGAGATATCGAGGTAAGCGCTGAAAAAGGCTCGTTCCGTAAAGTCCTTAACGCAAATGCTTCTTCTTGTGCAGCCGATGGCGTGGGAAAACTTCAGCAAGTACTAGCTGAAACAGATATAGCCAAAATTAAAAAATTGATACCTGATAAGAAAGCAGAAAGTAAGGAAAAAAGCAGTGCAAAACAGAAGGAATTTGAGAAGCATATTACCGCCGCTACTGCATTTACAGACGATTTAGAAGTGATTCGACTTCTTCTTTTATCTCATTATGCACAACCCGATAAATGTGTCAAAATCACGTTTTGACCTATTTTTCACTTGCAAATCCTCTTTATCTTAAACGAAACACAATTTTCACATTCCTCTTTATCCGCTATGATGGAAAAAAGGAGGAATAGCTAATGAAATTCAAGGCAGCAAAACCGATTATTTTGGCGTCAACTTCGCCAAGAAGAAAAGAATTGTTACAAATGATTGGCATCCCATTTCAAACTGTGCCGAGTCATGTTTCGGAAGATATTGAAATGATAGGTACTGATTTTGGTGCCTATGCAAGAGAGCTTGCGACGAAAAAAGCACAGGCGGTTTCCAAGGATTATGGTTCAAGTCTTATCATCGGTGCGGATACAATTGTCGTTTTTGATGAAAAAATGTATACAAAACCAGAAAGTGAAGAACAGGCGACACAATTTTTAAAAGAACTATCCGGTAAGACACATTTCGTTATTACAGGTGTTGCGATGTATAGTGACGACCAAATTTCTTCTTTCTCTGTTGAAACGCGTGTTACTTTCCGTAAGTTGGATGATGCGTTGATTGCCGAGTATGTCCGTTCGGGTGATCCTATGGACAAAGCGGGTGCGTACGGCATCCAAACAGCTGGTGCGCTTCTAGTCGAGAAGATTGAGGGCGACTATTACAGTGTTATGGGACTACCTATTTCGAAGCTGACTGAGCATCTACGGACGCAAGCTTACCTTTCCCTGGGAGAAGGTGACGCGAATAGTGACAATTGACCTGCAACCTAAAATGATGATTCGTGATGTTCACATAGCGGACAGGCCACGTGAACGGATGATTAACCAAGGAGCGGCTAGCCTGTCTAATCAGGAGCTGATTGCGATTCTACTGCGTACAGGTACAAAGGACGAGTCCGTACTTGTTCTGGCCAACCGTATCTTATCTTCTTTTGATAAGATTCAGGATTTAAAGGATGCGACAATTGAAGAAATGATGTCCGTCAAAGGCGTGGGGAAAGCAAAAGCGGTACAACTCCTTGCTGCTGCCGAAATCGGCAAGCGTTTGTACCGCAAACATTCGGAAGGGCGATACACCATTCGCTCTCCTGAAGACGCCGCATCGTTTTTAATGACGGACATGTCTTCCTTGACGCAGGAACATTTCGTTGTGTTGTTTTTGAATGTGAAAAACGAAGTGCTACATAAGCAGACCATTTTCATCGGCAGCTTAAACAGCTCGATAGTGCACCCAAGGGACATATTCCGCGAAGCCGTAAAACGCTCCGCCGCATCTATAATTGTTGCGCATAATCATCCGTCCGGCAACCCGTCACCGTCGCCTGAAGACATAGAAGTAACGAAGCGTTTGATCGAGGCGGGGTCGATTATGGGCATTGAACTTATCGATCATGTCATCATCGGAGATCACCGGTTTATCAGCCTTAAAGAAAAAGGGTACATGGGGTGACCCGTTGACTAATAACTGTGGGAAAATTGGAAAATAAAATTAAAATTGTACCTATTGCTATTGACACTGTAACTTTTCCTCCTTATCCGCTATACTAGGGTGTATGATTTCATGAAGGCCGTAATTAGGCGGTTAAGGAGAAAGGAAGAATATACTTGTTTGGAATAGGATCTAGAGATGTCGGGATTGACCTCGGCACAGCAAATACATTGGTTTTCATTAAAGGAAAAGGCATCGTGCTCAGAGAACCTTCTGTTGTCGCGAAAAATACACATACAGGTGAAATAGTCGCAGTCGGTAGTGCAGCAAGAAATATGATTGGCCGTACACCAGGTTCAATCGTCGCGATTCGTCCAATGAAAGATGGCGTTATTGCCGATTATGAAATTACAACTGCAATGATTGAGTATTACATGAAAGAAGCTACGAAAGCAGCTGGCGGTTCGTGGAAAAAGCCGAATGTCATGATTTGTGTGCCATACGGAATTACTTCAGTCGAACAACGGGCTGTAATCGATGCATCGAGACAAGCCGGAGCGAAAGAAGCCTTCACGATTGAAGAGCCTTTTGCAGCTGCAATCGGAGCAAATCTCCCTGTATGGGAACCTACCGGCAGTATGGTCGTCGATATAGGTGGCGGTACGACAGAAGTCGCAGTTATCTCACTTGGAGGCATCGTCACAAGTGAATCTATACGAGTTGGCGGAGATACAATGGACGCTGCCATCATTACGTTCATTCGGAAAATGTATAACTTAACAATCGGTGAGCGGACGGCTGAAGCCATCAAGATTGAGATTGGTTCTGCTAAAGTAACTGGCAAAACGGAGAAAATGGAAATCCGTGGACGTGACTTGTTAACAGGTTTACCGAAAACAATTGAAATCTCTTCAGATGAAATTGCTGAAGCGCTTCGTGAATCCATTACACAAATTATTGATGGTGTGAAGAAAACACTTGAAACGACGCCTCCTGAGCTATCAGCAGATGTCATGGAACGTGGTATCGTCTTAACGGGCGGTGGTGCTTTACTTCAAAATCTTGATAAAATCATTTCCGATGAAACAAATATGCCTGTGTTCATAGCAGAAGATCCACTGGATTGTGTTGCGATAGGTACAGGTAAGGCACTTGATAATTTTGAACTGATTAAAAAGATGCAATCTAGATAAACGGGGAGGACACAGGCAATGCCGCGATTTTTTTCGAACAAACGACTGATTTTACTGCTAGTAGGCATAATTGTCCTGGTAGCTATGATTTCATTCTCATTAAGAGACCGGCAGCACGCCTCACTTCCAGAACAAATTGTGAAGGACGTCGTCGGCTTCGGACAATCATTTTTCTCGAAGCCGGCGCATTACATAACGGGTGTTATTGAAAATATTGATGGTATATTGAATACATATGATGAAAACAAGACATTGAAGTCTCGGCTGAGTGAATATGCGTCTGGACAAGCAGAACTCGCTGATGTACGGTCTGAAAATGAACGTTTACGTGAAATCATAGGTAAAGAAGATAACTTACGTGATTACGAACCCGTCCATGCGACCGTTATATCGCGAAATCCCGATCAATGGGAAGAGAAAATTATCGTTGACAAAGGTGAAGTGCACGGTGTAGGGAAGAATATGGCGGTCATTACCGCTAACGGGCTTGTGGGAAAAGTTATACTCGTGAACAAGTTCACATCTACAATCGAACTGTTATCGACAGAAAATCGTAATTTCCGTGTTGCGTCCGTTATTCCGGGTAAGAAATCCGCTTTCGGTCTCATAGAAGGATATGACCCTGCACGTGGCGAATTAATAATGAAACGGATTGATTCGAACTTTGACGTGGAGGTAGGCCAGAAAGTTATTTCTTCAGGTCTTGGCGGCATTTTCCCGCAAGGACTTCTCATTGGCGAAGTAACTGAAATTTCGACGGATGATTACGGGCTTACAAAATTGGCTTATATCCGTCCTGCTGCTAACTTCGCAATGTTGGATCATGTCATCATTGCGAAACGGACGTCAGTTATAGTTGACGGTACGGATGGAGATAGCACAGCAGGGGTTGAGGGGGAGGAAGGATCATGATCCGTTCCGTTATCCCTCTTATTGCTGTCTTGCTTTTTTTCTTTGAGCCTGTATTTAGCTTGTTTTCACCGATTGATATCGGTGGTGTGAATTTCACGCTTGTACCGAGGTTTGTCATTGTATATCTTATTTTCATAGCCATATATGATAGCCGTCCGCGTGCAATCGTTTACGGAATTGTTCTTGGCCTCTTGTATGATATGTTCCACATTGATATTATTGGATTATATGCATTTCTATATCCACTGATTTGCTTCATCGCAACAGTGATGATACGCCAAGTCCATCGGCATATTACGACTGTAATGCTTTTGGCATTGGCTTTGATACTATTACTTGAAGTTCTCTCGTACTTTTTTGCTAGTTTCATATCATTGACATCTATCGGGATGGAAGAGTTTTTATTTACTAGACTTTTACCGACGATTATAGCGAATTCGATTTTTGTCGGGATGTTCGGCTGGTTTTTCAAAAATCTTATTTATAAAAGGGTATTGCAAAGACAAGGCGAAACGTTATAAGACGTAGGCGTGAAAGGAGAGTTCGGGGTGACGCAAATGGCTAAACAGCAATATGTGACAATCAAAGGGACTAAGGACGGGCTTGTCCTCCGGCTTGACGACAAATGCGCCTATTCGGATATGATTGCCGAACTCCATAGAAAAGTGGGGGAGGATCGCCTGGAAGGGATTGCGGAAGTCCAGGTTCAAACAGGCAACCGCTACTGCAACGAAGAAGAATTAAAGGAGATTATGAACGCAATTCATGCCTCTCCTAATTTACGTGTATCGAAAATTCAAAGTGATGTTATCACAATGGAAGAGTGTAATCGAAAAATACTTGAAAACCAATCTGAAACGTATGTCGGGATCATTCGTTCCGGACAAGTAGTGAAGGCTAAGGGAGATCTTGTAGTCGTGGGTGATGTCAATCCGAACGGCCGTGTTGAAGCTGCGGGTAATATTTTTGTCCTTGGCAGGTTAAAAGGAATTGCGCATGCGGGTGCAAACGGGAATACACAAGCAGTCATTGCAGCTTCCCGGCTTGAAGCAACACATCTACTGATTGCAGATAAAATTGAAATTATGACGGATGAACTAACCATTCTTTCGGAACACCCGGAAATGGAATGCGCGTATATACATTCGAATGGCTTCATCGCCATTGACCGTTTGCAGGAGCTCCGGATCCTCCGGCCTGGTCTTTCATCATTTAAAGGAGGAAGCTAATTGTGGGAGAAGCAATCGTAATTACATCTGGTAAAGGTGGTGTCGGCAAAACGACGACATCAGCAAATCTTGGCACTGCATTGGCTCTCCAGGGGAAGAAAGTTTGTCTTATCGACACAGATATTGGGCTTCGGAACCTGGATGTCATCTTAGGGCTTGAAAATCGGATTATCTACGATCTTGTAGACGTAATTGAAGGACGATGCAAAGTGCAACAAGCACTTGTAAAAGATAAACGGTTCGAAAATGGACTCTTTTTGCTACCGGCGGCTCAAACGACCGATAAAAATGCCATTAATCCTGAACAAATGAAAGTTCTGGTCACTGAATTGAAACGTGACTATGATTATATTTTAATAGATTGCCCTGCAGGAATCGAGCAAGGCTATAAAAATGCCGTTGCTGGTGCAGACCGTGCAATCGTCGTTACAACACCCGAAATTTCAGCTGTACGTGACGCTGACCGTATCATCGGTCTACTTGAGCAGGAAGACATTGAGCCGCCTAAGCTCATTATCAACCGTATCAGACGACATCTCGCCGCAACTGGTGAGGCACTTGATGTAAACGATATTACATCACATCTTTCAATCGACCTATTAGGTATCGTTCTCGATGATGAAAACGTGATCTCCTCTTCAAATAAAGGAGAACCCATTGTCATGGACCCATCCAATCCGGCAGCAATGGGCTACCGCAACATTGCACGCCGAATCCTCGGCGAATCCGTTCCACTTATGTCTCTCGACACTGGTAAACTCGGATTCTTCGGTAAACTAAAGTCAAAACTATTTAAATAAAACCCAAAACCCCCGAAGCGAATTACGCATCGGGGGTTTTTGAATTCGGTGCTACAAACCAGCGAAGGTATCCCCAAGCGCCAAAGCGGCTTCAATGGAGATTCTTTCTCCCAATCACCACACAAACTTTCAGCGAAACTTCACCGAACCCAAATATTTTACACACCTTTATCATATACTGAAAAAAACAGGTGGTGTATCGGGTTGAAATGGCGAACAAAATGGTTTTTAGCAATTGTGTTGACAATCGGCGTATTCGGATTGGCGAAGTTGGAAAACGATGGCGTAGTCAGTAAGCCGATTACGCAATACGTAACAACCGGAGAAGACTTTGTCGCGATGAAAAAATGGGTCGCATCAATGATGCAAGAACCTGAAAGTGGAACGATTAAAGTAATGGCAGATCCCCATCAACTAGAGCCTTTTGCCACATATGAGACTATGCAACCTTATAAAGACGGCGTTATCGTTTCCTATACGCATCCCATCCCAATCGAAGCGCGAGGAAATGGGCTGATAAGCTTTACAGGCTATACACGCCAATCAGGGAAAACCGTGACAGTTATGTATGACAACGGTGATGAAGTGACTTATGGGTTTATAGGCAAATTTGCGAAACTTCCATACACAAGTGTAAAAAAAGGGGACACGCTCGCGCTTATGGATGAAGGCGCAATCTATTTGATGGTGAAACGTGACGGTGTTAAATTAGATGCATCGTTATTGCCGACGTATCTATCCGGAGCTGGCCAATGAAGTTTCGTTTACATCCCGTCCTTTTACCCATTTTTTTCATTTTAATTGTAACAGGTGGACTTTCGCTGTATGCATTGCTGTTCATTTCACTGCTCATTCATGAAGCTGGGCATCTTCTCCTTGCCCGATTAACAGGAATGCGCGTTAGATCGTGCACAATCATGCCCTACGGCGGGGAAATCATATTTGCGGATCGTTTAACGGCTCCGAAAAAAGATCGTATCCTCGTGGCGTTAGGCGGTCCTGTGGCGACATTACTTTTACTTATTGCGGCGATGGTCTTTCCTTTTCCGGGTGACGACCAAGTCATCCGGATTCAATTGGCGCTACTCTTTCTAAATTTACTACCAATCCTTCCACTTGATGGCGGACAGGCGTTATCTGCGCTATTGGAAACCGATGGCAACGCCCATGAAACACGGGCACACTATTTACTTTCCTCGATTTTTTTATTGGGCTTTTCAATCATCCTCCTATTGACCGGTTTACCTGAAACATTGCCGTATGTACTGCTTGCACTCTTCCTCTTTCTGCAAAATATATCCGTATTCCGGTTTAGAAAATATGAAAAAGCGTTCCACGATTTGAAAATAAAACAATTGACATAAACGCATTCTATGTGATAATATTCAAATGTTATTGTTTGTAGCACCCGTGCTACTGCAACCGCACTGATAGGGTACAAGCATCCGAAAGGGTCACCCTGGAAGGCGAGTCTAAGTCTAAGAGGAGGTGCAAGTATGTACGCAATCATTGAAACTGGTGGAAAACAAATCAAAGTCGAAAAAGGTCAAGAAATCATCATCGAAAAAGTAGCTGGTGAAGCTAAAGATGTTGTTACTTTCGACAAAGTTTTATTCGTAGGTGGAGAAGATGTGAAAGTTGGCGCTCCATTCGTGGAAGGTGCTACTGTAACAGCGAAAGTTGTTAATCAGGGCCGCGGTAAAAAAATCACAGTATTCAAATACAAAGCGAAGAAAAACTACAAAAGAAAACAAGGTCATCGTCAGCCATTCACGAAACTCGTCATTGACGGTATCAATCTGTAAGCCGACATGATCAAAATCATAATCAACGAACAATCTTCAGGCCGCATCCATTCATTTGAGATGAAAGGTCACGCAGATTTCGCTGAACATGGAAAAGACCTTGTCTGTGCGGGTGCATCTGCAGTATCATTCGGTGCTGTTAATGCTATTATCGCGCTAACAGGCGAGACACCTGACATCCAACAGGGTACAGACGGTGGTTACTTGAAAGTCATTTTTCCGGAAGCTTCGGACAGCGATCACGATATACAGTTGATCGTAAAAGCGATGATTGTTTCTTTGCAGACGATTGAACAAGACTATGGGCAACATATAAAACTCACATTTAAAAAGTAGGAGGTGGAATACATGCTACGTTTAGATCTCCAGTTTTTTGCATCGAAAAAAGGAGTAGGTTCTACTCGGAACGGTCGTGACTCAGAATCGAAACGTCTTGGCGCAAAACGCGCAGACGGTCAGTTCGTTACAGGTGGCTCAATCCTTTATCGTCAACGCGGAACGAAAATTCATCCAGGTGAAAATGTCGGTCGCGGTGGTGACGATACACTTTTCGCTAAAGTTGATGGCGTCGTTCGTTTTGAACGTTACGGTCGCGATAAGAAAAAAGTTAGTGTATATCCTGAAGTTCAGGAAGCTTAATATACGACTTGGAGGACTGCATATGATGTGCAGTCCTCTTTTTCTATTTCAACTTCTTTTTATTGAACTAATAACTCTATATAATATGGTTTTATAATCTCTTGCGGGAGGCATCCCCAAGCGCCGAGCGTTGTTGAGAGGATTCTTCGAATGCATGAATGCATGCATAGCGAAGAACCGTTAAAAAATGCTATACTGTATCTAGAAAATGTTGGTGGTGAATGGGAAATGGGAAACGGTGGACTGACTATAGGTAATGCGTTGAAATTTGCACGCCATGACTTTTTGAATGAACTTCAGGTAATCCTACTGTATATCGACCTTGGAAAAATTCCGGAAGCGAAAAAGAAGATTTTAGACGTGACAGAAGGCATGCGCCAATTAGCGATGTTGGAAGGGCTTGGTTTACCGGCCACTGAAATGTGGATAAGTACATTTGACTGGGTATATGGCGCTTTTTCCAAAACCGTAATTTGTAAAATTACACCTGGCGTTCGAGCAGTAGAAGACGGACTGGTTGTCGCTTATCTGAAGCAAGTCTTTCAGGATGCGGAAGCTTCGATGGACCCTGCGGCTGAATATCATGCAGAATTCATTGTGAACGCTTCTTCAACAAGCTGGCAGATAGACATTAGCGTAAGCGGTGGCCCTATGGATACCAAACTTCCCTCCCCGAAAGTCATTGGGGATTTCAAAGTCGAAGAAAAAGTTTCAACGAATCAATGGACGTTCACAATCAGTGGACAATAGGAGGAAAATATATGTTTGTCGATCACGTAAAGATATTTGTCAAAGGTGGCGACGGTGGTGACGGAATGGTTGCTTTCCGTCGAGAAAAGTATATCGCATACGGCGGTCCAGCTGGAGGCGACGGTGGTAGAGGCGCTGATGTCGTATTTGTCGTCGATGAAGGATTACGAACGTTGATGGACTTTAGGTACCAACGCCATTTCAAAGCACCGCGCGGCGAGCACGGCGGAAGTAAAAACCAGCACGGAAAAGGCGCCACTGATATGATTGTCAAAGTTCCACCGGGTACAGTAGTGACAGATGTAGAAGATGGACATATCATTGCTGACCTTGTTGAACATGGTCAAACAGCTGTCATCGCAAAAGGTGGTCGTGGAGGCCGAGGAAATAGCCGATTTGCTACACCGCAAAACTCTGCACCGGAATTATCCGAAATGGGAGAACCGGGAGTCGACCGCGAAGTGGCGCTTGAATTGAAAGTTTTAGCGGATGCGGGATTGGTTGGATTTCCAAGTGTCGGGAAATCGACATTGTTATCTGTCGTCTCTGCTGCAAAACCTAAAATTGCAGATTATCATTTTACAACACTTGTACCAAACCTTGGGATGGTCGAGACGGATGATCACAGAGGATTTGTACTTGCGGATCTTCCAGGGCTCATTGAAGGCGCATCAGAAGGCGTAGGCCTTGGACACCAATTCCTTCGTCATATCGAACGCACACGGGTTATTATCCATGTAATTGATATGTCCGGGCTGGAAGGGCGCGACCCATACGAAGATTTCCAAACGATAAATGAAGAACTGAAACAATATAATTTACGGTTAACAGAACGTCCGCAAATCATTGTTGCAAACAAAATGGACATGCCTGAAGCTGAAGAGAATTTACGTTTATTCAAAGAGAAGCTTAATGACGAAAATGCCCTCATCTTCCCGATTTCAGCGATTACAAGAAAAGGGCTCGATGAATTATTATTTGCAGTTGCAGACCTCTTGGAAACTACACCTGAATTCCCACTTCATGAAGCAGTCGATGAAGAAGAACATGCAGTTCTTTATAAACATCAAGCTGAAGCAGCGGACTTTGAAGTGTCACGCGATGATGACGGGGCATTTGTATTATCCGGTTATACAATTGAGCGACTCTTTAAAATGACGGACTTCAACTTCGACCAATCTGTACGGAAATTTGCAAGACAAATGCGTGGAATGGGTGTAGATGATGCCCTTCGTGAACGCGGTGCAAAAGATGGAGATATCGTTCGACTTCTTGAATTTGAATTTGAATTCCTGGAATGATTTTAGTAAGGTCAATTGACTAGTTAAACAGAGAATATGCGATACGGGAGTAGGGGGCAAACGATGAAACAATTGGGGGAAGGCCAGTTTTATCTTGTACGGGAAGACGTTTTGACGGAATCTATGCAGAAAATGCTGGAGGCGAAACGGCTTTTGGCAAGCGGTGAAGAGTCGACGATTCAAGAGGCCACGAAGCGTGTTGGTTTGTCCCGTAGCGCTTTTTACAAATACCGTGATACCGTTTTTCCGTTCGAGTCAATTGCTCGAGAACGTGTCCTTACAATCTTCATACAACTTGAAGATCGGAAAGGGTCACTTGCAACATTATTACGAATTATTTCTGAGGCGAAGTGCAACATTCTGACGATTCACCAAACAATTCCCGTCCAATTACGGGCGAATATTACGTTGTCACTCGATGTAACGGAAATGTCTATCAAAATGGAAGAGTTCCTGCAACGGCTGAAAGCACCCGACTTTGTCGATTCGGTTAACTTGGTCAGTTCAGGTGCACTCTAATGGGGGGTTCGTTTTATGACTGATAAAAATTTCACACCGACTGTTGCCTACTTGGGGCCGGAAGCTTCCTTTACGCATATTGCGGCAACAACGTTATTTGGGACCGTGGGATTGTCACCACGACCTACAATTCCCGATTGTATTGAAGCGGTGGCAGAAGGGCATGTAGCGTATGCTATCGTGCCGCTTGAGAATGCATTGGAAGGTTCCGTGCCATTGACGATTGATTATTTATTTCACGGCAATGAATTATTCATCAATGCGGAAATTTCGACGCCGATCGAACAACATATTATGGTCAATAAAAAACAGGAAGAATTTGTAGATGAAATCGAATCCGTTCATTCACATCCTCATGCACTAGCGCAGTGTCACAAGTATTTGCAGTACCGTTTTCGTCGGGTTCCACTTATTCAGACGACTTCGACGGCGGCAGCTGCAAAATACGTGTCTGAAAATCCGGATGAAAAAATTGCAGCAATCGGCAATCGACTAGCAGCCGAAAAATATGGACTTCACATTGCAGAAGAAAATATTCATGATTTTCATTTCAATCATACACGTTTTGTCGTTTTGTCATTACGCAAGGGTATGTTGGAAATTGAGGGTCATTCAGAAACGCCGAAGACAACATTAATGGTGAAGTTACCTGAAGATGATCGGTCAGGTGTGTTACATCAGATATTATCCGTTTTTGCATGGCGTAGGCTGAATATGAGTAAAATTGAATCCCGGCCACTAAAAACAGGGCTTGGCAATTATTTCTTCATAATCGATGTGTTGGAATCAATTGACCACCCGATGATGAAAGGTGCAATGGAAGAGCTTGCCGCGCTTAATTGTACTGTGAAATCGTTGGGTTCCTATTTTACATATAACGAAGTACCATCCCGCTAGTAGCAGTAAAGGGATGGTACTTTTTTTAGTTTCAAAATTGCTCACTTCTTTTTTCGAATAAAAACCCCCGTCCCGCATATAAATGGCAAGAGGGGACGCCCTGCTAAGAATGCACGTCACAAAAGCGGGCGTTCGTTCATACGATGAAATGATGGAAGGGGGAATTTTTTAAGTGGAAGTCCACATTGTTGCAAAAGGGGATACGTTATGGAAGATTGCGCGTCAGCACGGAATCCCGTTCGAAGAATTGAAACGGGTGAATGCGCATCTAGCGAATCCCGATTATATCGTACCCGGTATGAAAATATTTTTGCCAGACAACCATTCAGGAACGAAAGGAGGACAAAAAGGCGGCGGGAAGGTTCCTGGTAAAGGTCCTGTGAAAACGCCGGATAAAGTGAAGAAACCAGAAAAACCGGCTCCGCCAACACAAGAAAAACCAGGCGTTCCATCAACACCAATCCCATTGCCGAAGCCGGTTTCGCCACCAACACCGACGCCGAAACCATTACCGACACCGACACCAAAGCCAACACCAAAACCGTTGCCACCGGTACAAGAAGAACCGCCAGTGCAACAACAACCGTCGAAACCAACACACCAGCATCACACACACGCTTGTGTTCACCAGGTTATGGGGATTCCGTGCGGATGGATGCCGATTTACGATGCCGATTGCCATTCATACATTCATTCTGGCCAAATCCAGGCTATCCCGGTACCGGAAATACCTAGTCATCAAGAATATAAGCCAGCACCAATACCAAAGCCGCAACCAATACCACAACCGTTGCCGCCGATGCAGAAGCCGCCACACCAGCACTATCCATATTACGAAATGGATCATGATGAATCACCAATCTATCCAAGCCATGGTCCTACATTACAGCCACCAACAAAACCAATGCCTGATGGGTGGCAACTACTGGAGTCACCTGAAATACTAGTTGTTGAGCCTCCTACCTGTGAAGTGGAGCCATCTGTATCATGTCCACCTGAAGACAACTATGTCCCGCAAGTTGTACCACCTGTACCCCAGCCGAATGATTGGGATACGCCTATATCGCAGCCGACTGATTGGAGTCCGCCGCAATATATGCCGCATTTAACTCATCACGGATGTGGCTGTGGGTGTCATGATGCAGGTCAGTATCAGATGATGCCGCCGATGGGTCACTCTCAAATGATACCAATGGGGTATTATCCAATGATGCATCCCGCCCATCAAGCGGTACCTTGTAATTGCCAACCAGGAAACCAGGCAATGCCTCACCAAATGAGTCCAGTACCTTATCAAGGCTCTAACTGGCCCGGAACGTACTGACGCGGGATGGGTCAGAAGGAGAAACTCAGAAAAATTAAAGATAATGTTTGGAAACTAGAAAGAGATGGGAAATTCTTTTCTGTTAAGAAATACCGTTCCATGGCAACTGCGATGAAAGTACAGTCTATCCATAATGCTCTAAGTTCCGTATCGTACCCGAACATTGTACCGGTTGAGAGTGCTGAGGACGATCTGATCTTTATACAACCATGGCTTGAAGGGTCTAAAGCCGTTAATTTCAAAAAAAGAGCAGACCGCACAGACTCACTTGCGGCACTACACGCGCTACACGATACAAAAGAACGAATCGACTGGCACACCTCCACCTACTTACATCCTTACCCGTTACTTGCCAAATGGGAAGAGAGGATTGTTCGTTTTCGTGAAATCATGGGAGCATGCGAGGTGTATATCGGAAAAGGCCGGGTTGAAGAAATCATGTTTTATGCATTACATGCTTTTAGTCTTGTAAAGAAAAATTATAAAGATAGTTTGGACGGCACACTGCTTCATGGAGATGTCGTCCATCACAATATTCTTCGAGGTCCTGATGGTTTAATTCGCTTTATTGACTTCGATTTAGCTAGCACGGGGCCTGCAGGTACTGAAATTGCATTATGGATACATCGTGTGTTGCCTCAAATAGAATACGATATCGAATTTTTGATGGATGAACAACCGTCACTGAAAAAATTGGATTTATCTTCAAGTACATTACTTCTATTTCCAAACGAATTGTTGCGGGAGTGGTTACATTTTTTCACATTGTCGGCTACTTCCAAAGAAAAACAAGCAAAACTGCTCATCCCATTTACAGAGTCTGCTCTCTTACATTGGCCAAAATTATGGTATGATGTAGAGCGGCTCAACAAATAGGGATTGTGTCACGGCGTGATGTAACTAGATTTTTTAATAGTATCCGTCCAATGCATTGAATGAACTACATTCTTGCATGGGACGGATATTAATATGGGGAAAATTGCGTTACGGCATGGTCTTATTACAAAAATCGGGTATAATTCAAAATGACCAAAGATGACGGTCAAACTAATAAGGACGACGAAAGGAAACTTCACTTGATTGAAACAATACTTATTAATTTCTTATTCTTACTACTTCCCGTCTTAATAGCCGTAATCTTCTTAGAAAATAGAACGACTTACTCGAATAAATACATATATTATATTATTCTTACATCAATTTCTATGCTTCTATGTATGATGTTTCCCATTGAATTAGAAATGGGATTTATAATGGACTTTAGGTATATTCCTTTTATCATTACTGCGCTTTATGGTGGGTATAAGATGGTTTTCCCGCTTTTCCTAGTGCTGAACGGCTATCGATTCTATATTGGGGGAGAAGGTACTTACCACTCTCTGTTATTTGCACTAGTTATTTTTATTTTAGTCCCTTTACTGAGTAAAAAGTTTAACGATCTGGACGCCCGTAATCGTATACTATATTCGGCAGGCGTTGTTACCGGTTCAATGCTGTTTTATCTAGTAACACTAAGCTATTTTTTCGAACAGTTAACAAGTGAGTATTGGTTGTTAGCTATTTACATGATGGCAACACATATAATCTTTATGACAATTGTGATGATGTTAATCGAAAAAATCATTTTCAATATAAATAGACGTGAGGCCTTTTTACATTCGGAAAGATTGAATATTGTCAGTGAATTATCGGCCAGTGTTGCGCACGAAATAAGAAATCCGCTTACAGTCACGAATGGATTTCTCCAACTTTTACATGGATCAAAAAGTTTGGCTGAAGAAGAAAAAACGTATATTGAATTTTCATTGAAAGAATTAGAACGGGCTGAAAAAATTGTTAGTGATTTTCTAGCCTTCTCCAAACCTCAGTCAGCACATATGGTCTATTCCAATTTTGAAAAGGAAATAGCATATGTCGCATCGATTATCAAGCCCTATGCAAAAAGACATCAGGTTGAATTGAATGTACATTTTGCAAATACATTAAAGAAAAAATTTGATGAAAACCAGGTACAGCAATGTTTGATCAATTTATTTAAAAATGGCGTTGAAGCCATGGACGGAAACGGTGGTGTTCTTTACATAGACGTTTCGGAAAAGCATAAAAACATACTAATACGCATAAAAGACAATGGTGTCGGTATGACAAGTGAAGAAATTTCACAGTTAGGAAAGCCTTATTATTCCACAAAAAAAGAGGGGACAGGCCTCGGTATGATTATGGTATATAGTGTGATAAATAATATTAAAGGAAGAATTGAAGTGGAAAGTAAGAAAGGGAAAGGAACTACATTCCTGATCATCATCCCTGCATAATCAGTGGCCGCCAAGAAAGCGGTCCTTTTTTTTCTTTGGATAGGTGAAATAAGGATGGTTAGCCATGTAGAAAGTGCGTTCGTATGGTATAATCGATGTACTGTATAGGGGGAGAGTTTTGTGTACGATTACATAAAAGGGCATATCACACGTGTGACGCCGGAATACATTACACTCGAACAAAGCGGGGTAGGCTGGCTTATCATGACACCGAACCCGTACGCATTCCATAAGACGGATACTATCCAACAAGTGTTTACCTATCTACATGTTCGTGAAGATATTCAACTTCTTTTGGGGTTCAAATCATTGGAGCAACGGGAGTTATTCAAAAAGCTCATAACGGTTTCCGGTATCGGACCTAAAGGAGCGCTCGCCATACTCGCTAGCGGCATACCTTCTCAGGTAATCGGCGCAATTGAACGAGAAGATGAGTCATTTTTGGTCCGGTTTCCAGGTGTTGGGAAAAAGACGGCGCGTCAGATGATTTTGGATTTAAAAGGGAAATTGCATGATCTATTTAGTGAAACTGATTTTCCAGACGAAGATAGTACACTTTTGACAATGGCGGAAAATGGTGCGCTCGATGAAGCCATCTTGGCACTTGAGGCGCTCGGTTACTCCCAGCGTGAACTGACGAAAATTAAACCTGTATTGGAAAAAGAGGATTTTGATACCGAAGGCTACATGAAATTGGCGCTTAGATTATTATTGAAACAGCGTTAAATGAATACTCGTATTCGGAAAGGAGGATGAACGATGGAAGAACGTGTTATCTCAGGCGATGTTACGAATTTTGATGAGCGGTTCGAACAGTCACTGAGGCCACAATTTCTAAGTCAATATATCGGACAGGAAAAAGTCAAAGATAACTTAAGTATTTTCATTGAAGCGGCGAGAGGGCGGAACGAAAGCCTGGATCACGTCTTGCTGTATGGGCCGCCAGGGCTAGGAAAGACGACACTCGCAAGCGTCATCGCCAATGAGATGAATGTTAATATCCGCATGACAAGCGGACCTGCAATTGAACGTCCCGGTGATCTTGCTGCGGTTGTTTCATCTCTTGAACCGGGTGATGTGTTATTCATCGATGAAATACACAGACTGAACCGGTCGATTGAAGAAGTGCTTTATCCTGCAATGGAAGATTTCTGTCTGGATATCGTCGTTGGAAAAGGTCCGGCTGCCCGGTCGGTTCGCCTTGACTTGCCACCGTTTACGCTAATTGGTGCGACAACTCGTGCCGGTGCATTATCTGCTCCTTTACGAGACCGTTTCGGTGTGCCGCTTCGTCTCGAATTCTATGAAGTCGGGCCGCTTACGAATATCGTTGTTCGAAGTGCCAGTCTTTTTGAAGTGGCAATCGACGAGCAGGCAGCTGTTGAAATCGCCCGGCGTTCGCGCGGAACTCCCCGGATAGCGAACCGGTTGCTGCGCCGCGTGCGTGACTACGCACAAGTAAGAGGGAATGGTAATATCACAGTGGAAACAGCACAAGAAGCGTTGGAGATGCTGCAAGTCGATTCGCATGGCTTGGATCATATCGACCACAAACTTCTCACTGGGATGATTGAACGATTCCGTGGAGGTCCTGTCGGCGTCGATACAATCTCCGCAAGTATCGGCGAGGAATCTGTGACAATTGAAGACGTTTATGAACCGTATCTACTTCAAATCGGTTTTCTTCAACGGACACCTCGTGGTCGAATTGCCACTCGGCTTGCCTATGACCATTTTGGCTATGCATTTCCGGCGGGACAAGATTACTAATTTAACAGCTAAGGGAGATTACATAAACAATGGATGTACATGATTTTGATTTTGATTTACCGGAAAGACTAATCGCACAAACACCTTTACAAAATCGCACGGCAAGCCGTCTCATGGTGTTGGACAAAGAGACAGGGCAAGTGGAACATCGCCAATTCCCTGACTTGCTAAACGAGTTGCAAAAAGGAGACGTGCTTGTTTTAAACGATACACGTGTTTTACCTGCCCGACTGATGGGTGTAAAAGAAGAAACAGGTGCGACCATTGAAGTGCTTCTTTTAAAGGAGACGGGCTATGATGAATGGGAGACGCTTGTTAAGCCCGCTAAAAGAGTGAAAGTCGGAACGATTGTCACGTTTGGTGATGGACGTCTGAAAGCGCAATGTACAGGCATACTGGAACAGGGTGGACGTATATTCAAATTCAGCTATGAAGGGATTTTCTATGAAATCCTGGACGCGCTTGGTGAAATGCCTTTGCCACCTTATATAACTGAATCGCTTGATGATCAGTCACGCTACCAGACTGTTTTTGCAAAAGAGCGCGGTTCTGCAGCAGCACCGACGGCGGGGCTTCATTTTACGGCGGAATTTCTTGAGGAGATTCGGGCTAAAGGCGTTACGGTTACATTTATCACATTGCATGTCGGTCTAGGGACATTCCGTCCGGTTAGTGCCGATTCAATTGAAGGCCATACGATGCACTCCGAGTATTATCATGTCACAGAAAGCACCGCGAATACAATCAATGACGCGAAACAACAGGGTGGACGCATATTTGCGGTAGGTACAACTTCTGCAAGGACACTCGAGACAATTGGTTCAGCGAATAACGGGAAAATCGTACCTTCAAGCGGTTGGACGTCCATTTTCATTTTCCCCGGATATGAATTTACGATTCTTGACGGTCTCTTGACGAATTTTCATTTACCAAAATCGACATTAATCATGCTCGTTTCTGCACTGTCTTCACGTGAATTTGTGCTAGCCGCTTACGAAGAAGCAGTAAAAGAGAATTACCGCTTTTTCAGTTTTGGAGACGCAATGTTCATAAAACCGTCACATAGGAAGGAGTCATACTAATGGCTGCAATCACATACGAACATATTAAAACATGTAAACAAACAGGAGCACGTCTTGGAATTGTTCACACGCCCCATGGATCATTCGAAACCCCTACATTCATGCCAGTTGGAACACAAGCTACTGTAAAGACGATGTCTCCTGAAGAATTAAAAGAAATCGGCTCGGGAATCATTTTAAGTAACACCTATCATCTTTGGCTTCGACCGGGTCATGATATTATCAAAGAGGCGGGTGGCCTGCATAAGTTCATGAATTGGGACAGACCGATTTTAACGGATTCAGGTGGATTCCAGGTATTTTCATTGAGCAAGTTTCGTAAGATTGAAGAGGAGGGCGTCCATTTTAGACATCATTTGAACGGGAGTAAGTTATTCCTAAGTCCTGAGAAATGCATGGATATTCAAAATGCACTTGGATCGGATATCATGATGGCATTCGATGAATGTCCGCCATTTCCTGCAACCTATGAATACATGAAATCGAGTGTGGAAAGGACATCCAGATGGGCTGAACGCTGTCTGAAGGCACACGCACGTCCAGAAGACCAAGGGTTATTCGGCATTATCCAAGGCGGAGAATTTGAAGAATTGCGGACACAAAGTGCCAAGGACCTAGTGTCACTTGATTTCCCTGGATATGCAATCGGAGGTTTGTCAGTCGGGGAACCGAAAGATATTATGAACCGGATGCTTGAACACACAACTCCACTTATGCCGGCAAATAAACCGCGTTATTTAATGGGCGTTGGTTCACCGGATTCGCTTATCGACGGCGCAATCCGCGGTGTCGATATGTTCGACTGTGTCTTGCCGACACGTATTGCGCGCAACGGAACACTCATGACAAGCGAAGGCCGCCTCAACATCAAAAATGCGAAATTCGAACGGGACTTCGGGCCACTCGATGAAAAATGTAGTTGTCATGTATGTAAAACGTATAGTCGGGCTTATATCCGTCACCTTATCAGGGCGGACGAGACATTCGGAATTCGGCTTACTTCGTATCACAACTTGCATTTCCTACTTAACTTAATGGAACAAGTTAGAGATGCAATACGTCATGATTGTCTCGGAGATTTCCGGGAAGAGTTCTTCGAAAGTTACGGGTTCAACAAACCGAATGCAAAAAACTTTTGAATCTTGTATAATGAATCGAGAACGAAAAAGGGGGATTTTTAAATGGAAGGTTTAATGGGTCTATTGCCATTCGTAGCGATGTTTGCTGTGATGTGGTTCTTGCTTATCCGTCCGGCGCAAAAGAAACAGAAAGCGACGAAACAGATGCAAAGCGATTTAAAACGTGGAGATCAGGTTATTACAATTGGTGGAATTCACGGAGCAATTGACGCTGTAGATGACTCGTCGGTCTTTCTTAAAGTGTCAGATGGTACGACATTGCAATTCGACAGACAAGCAATCGGTCGTGTGACTGAATCTAAGGCAGCATTGTAAAATTGATAGAGGCGGTAGCTTTAACGAGATTTTTCTCGTTGTAGCTATCGCCTCTATTTTTACCGGAAATGTGTATACAAGTTGAAGGTATATGGGTATCCTTCCCGCTAGGAGGGGTTGTTATGGAAGATTTACTGATTATTAGTTTTCGAACGGTATTCCTTTATGTTTTCATATTAGTCATATTACGTATCATGGGGAAACGGGAAGTCGGCGAACTCAGTGTCATTGATGTTGTTGTCTTTGTTATTGTTGCAGAAGTTGCTGCATTTGCACTTGATGACCCTGACAGTAAACTGCTTCTATCCATTGTGCCAATACTGATTCTGCTTGTCATTCAAGTGTCATCTTCTTATGTGTCGATGAAAAGTAAAAAATTTAGAGATTTAGTTGATGGTGATCCAACGGTGATTATCCGGCATGGTGAAATTATTGAATCGGAAATGAGAAGACAACGTTATAATCTGGATGACTTATTTCAACAACTCCGTGAACAGCAGGTAGGCTCCATTAACGAAGTCACATTCGCTTATTTAGAACCATCGGGCAATCTATCCGTATTCACTTATGATGGAAGTCAGCCCGTTTTGTCGCTCGTTACAGATGGGGTCATTCAGAATAGGCATTTAGAATTGATAGATAAAACGGTTGAATGGCTAGAAAAGTCTTTAAAAGAAAAAGGAGTAAATGATGTTAAACAGGTTTTCTATTGCTCATTCGAACAAGGTGAACTCCATTACCAATTAAAACAGGACTATCGCTGAATTTTCAATAACTTTTTAAAGAGCCGTAAATCGTTCACCTTCACTTGGCCGGTAATAATTAAAATAACGAGTAAAAACAGTGAAGTGATTGCACATTCCATCAACAAGCCGAAATTCCCAATCGGGATGAAAATCGGACGCATAATAGCCGTCATAATGAAGGAGACATACGGTAGCGCAAACATAGAAAAGCCGGTTGCCGTCGATTTGTTTTTCCGTAATGTTGCAATATGAAGAAATGATGTAATAAGCACACCAAAGCCGATTGCTAGTACCGCACCTGCCTCTTGCAGACCTGGTTGAGACGCGAGGATGAACATGACACCGAGTTTTGCGATTCCGCCATATACGGAGTTCATCATCCCTGCCTTCGCGTCGCCCGTTGCCTGTAAAATGGAGTATAGCGGACCTTGGATATAGTAAAAGAAAAATACAGGAGCGAGTAGTAACATATAGGATGCTCCTTCTGTTACATGAAAAAGCTTCTCCGCTAGCGCCTGTCCGTGGATGAAAAAAACTGTTGCTGCAAATGAGCCAGTTAATGCTGATAATCGGAGAGCAAGATGAATTCTTTCTTTTAACTTGCTTTTATTTTTCGACGCAGCCGCACCGCTGACGGCAGGAACAAGGACGACGGATAGCGCGTATGGGATAAAAGCCGGGAAAAGAAGCAAAGGAACGAGTACGCCTGAAATAATTCCATACAAAGAAGTTGCCGCAACTGCAGTAACACCGGACAGCGACAAAGCCCGCAGAAAGATAATAGGTTCCAGAAACCAAGTAAACGTACCGAAAAGTCGGCTTCCCGAAGAGGGGAGTGCAATAGATAGAAGCGGTTCAAATGGATAACGTTTCGTCTTTTCTTGACTTGTAGCTCTGGTCTTTTTCTGCTGACGGTACTTGAATAATAAATAAAGGACCGACAATGCTTCGGCAATAAGTGTAATGCCCATCGCGTAAGCCGCATTTATCGCATTATTATCGCCAGACAAGAGATACGGCAAAAACCATGTAATGAGTCCGATACGACAAATTTGCTCGATGATTTGTGACCATGCAGTTTCCTCAATACGCACAATCCCTTGGAAATATCCGCGTATCAACCCGCCAATCGCCGCAATTGGTACAATTGCAATTCCGACATATAACGTAGTGGAAGAAGCCGAGTTACCAAGAAGTGTTCCTGACAAATATGGTACAAACAGAATAGAAGCTGGAATGAAAACAGTAGCAGTCATAATCGTGATGAAGCCAGCTGTTTTCATCACAGCGGGAATTTTTACCGCTTGCCCTTTCGCTTCGAGCTCGGCGATTACCTTCGCAATGGCGATTGGTACACCTAATTGGACAAGTGATAGGAAAAAAATGAATGCGGGATAGACAGTCATATAGATGCCGACCGCCTCTTCACCTGCAATCCGCATGAATTGGATTCGGAAAACGAATCCTAGTAATTTAGTAAGGAATGCAGCGAACATCAAGACGACTGTTCCACGGATGAACGAAGACAATTTCAACAACTCCTTCTCAAGTCCAATCATTTCATATACACTAAACGTATGCGTAAATGAAGAAACTTACGACTGCTTTGAAAAGGGATGAAAAAAATGAAAATAGAGTTCGAACAATTATTCACCCATATGCTCCCGGCAATTGAAAGTAAAAAAAACGAATTTCATTTATACGGATATCCGACTGTGACCACAACAGATATTTGGACATATTGTGTCAAAAAAAAATGGCGTAAAAAAGACATTGCCGCGATGAGGATCCATGAAATGGCCAATGATATCTTACGAATTTCCCCTTCCGCATTCATGACCTATACACAAATTGAAGAACAACGTGAAGGAGATTGGTTTTCCGATTTGAATAGCGATGAATTACAAATATTGCTAACCTCGCAAAAGTCGAAAAATACGTTATAATAAAAAATAACGCAAGTCCATTTGACACACGGATGACCGTGTTTCATAATGGACTTATTGCTTTTTAGTGTACGTACATAGTAATATGCCGTGCCGCTCCATATTAAGAGGGGGAAATTCAACTATGAAAAGAACAGGCCGGATTATTGCGTTCTTTCTATTAATCGTGCTACTAGGATTGACGATTGGAAAGACTGCAACTCCGATAGTGAAAGACGTGAAGCTCGGTTTAGACCTTCAAGGTGGATTTGAAGTACTTTATCAAGTAGAGGCGTTAGATGGCAAAGATATTACAGAAGAAATGGTTAAAGATACGGCGAAAGCCCTTTCAAGTCGAGTTGACGTACTGGGTGTAAGTGAGCCAAGTATCCAAATCGAATCAGGCAATCGTATCCGTGTGCAACTTGCGGGCGTGAAAGACCAACAAGCGGCTCGTGAACTTCTTTCTACACAGGCAAATCTGACATTTAGGGATTCCGAAGATAATCTCCTTCTTGACGGAAACGATTTGAAAGAAGGAAAAGCGAAAGCGAACTTTGGCGAAAACGGCAGTCCTGTTGTCACACTTGAAATGAAAGACCCGAAATTGTTCGGTAAAGTGACTACAGAGATTTCAAGTAAACCGGCACCGAATAATGTGCTTGTCATCTGGCTTGATTTTGTAGAGGGCGTTGACTCTTACAAAGCAGAAATGGCAAAGCCTGATCCGAAGTTCATATCGGACCCGCGTGTCAGCTATCCAATCAATTCATCTGACGTAGAAATTTCAGGTTCATTTACTGTAGAGGAAACAAAAAACCTTGCAGGTATTTTGAATGCAGGAGCACTCCCTGTTCATCTTGAAGAAGTGTATTCAACTTCTGTTGGTGCACAGTTTGGTGAACAAGCATTGGATAAGACAATTACAGCTGGTATTGTCGGTGTAGCGCTTATCTTTGCATTTATGTTGCTTTATTATCGTTTGCCAGGATTTGTAGCTGTTATTACACTTTTTGTTTACATTTTCCTTGTTATTCTAGTGTTTACACTCATTAATGGTGTATTAACATTACCGGGAATCGCGGCAATTATGCTCGGGGTCGGGATGGCAGTCGATGCCAATATCTTAACCTATGAGCGGATACGGGAAGAATTACGGGTGGGAAGATCGGTGAAAACAGCATTTATGGCCGGCGCCAAATCTTCTTTCACAGCAATCTTGGATGCCAATATTACAACCCTTCTAGCTGCGGCTGTTCTCTTCATATTCGGGACAAGCTCCGTTAAAGGATTTGCAACGATGCTCATCATCAGCATCCTTGTCAGCTTCTTGACAGCGGTATGGGGATCACGTCTACTATTAGGGCTGTTGGTCAATAGTGGTAAACTTGACAATCAAAAGGGTCTTCTTGGTATTTCGAAAAAAAGAATCCATGCGCCGGAAGAAAATGTGGAAGCACTCGATCTTACGACGAAATTCGACCGTTTTGACTTTGTTCATTCGCGGAAGAAATTCTATGTTCTATCGGCAATTTTACTTATAGCAGGTGTCATTATGCTAGGCGTTTTCAAGTTGAATCTTGGAATCGATTTCTCTAGTGGTACCCGTGTAGAAATACTTGCTGATAAACAGTTGTCGAAAGACGCATTAACGGATTACTTGGAAGAAATCGGACATCCATCTGAAGATATTGTCATTTCCGGTGATAAGAAAAATATCGGTGTCGTCAGATATAAAGATGATTTCGATCAAGAAGGCGTAAAAAAATTCAAAGAAGAAGTAGCTTCACAATATGGTGAACAACCGAACATTTCGACTGTTTCATCTACAGTTGGTCGTGAACTTGCGAAAAACGCATTTTTTGCACTCCTTTTCGCAGCACTTGGAATCGTCATCTATGTAGCATTCCGATTTGAATGGAGAATGGGTCTGGCATCTATTCTGGGACTTCTGCATGACGCATTCTTCATGGTAGCGTTGTTCAGTATTTTACGTCTTGAAGTCGATATTACGTTCATTGCGGCTGTTTTGACAATTGTCGGTTACTCCATCAATGACACGATTGTTACGTTTGACCGCATACGTGAAAACATGACCCATCGTGGTAAGATCAGTGATGAAACAGAACTTGCGGAAATCGTAAACAAATCACTACGTCAAACACTTGGGCGTTCCGTTAATACAGTGCTTACCGTAATCTTCGTCGTAGCGGCGTTGTTGATACTCGGTGCACCTTCTATCCAGACATTCTCGATTGCACTTTTGATTGGTCTAGTCGCAGGTACGTATTCTTCGATTTTCATCTCAGCTCAAATATGGTTTGATCTGAAAAAACGTGAAATCAGGAAAAACGGCGCTATTTCAGTGGATAAAGAGAAGAAGAAGTTTGGATCGGATGAGCCGGTCGTTTAAGTAAAGAGGTATAGTTGTTTAAGAAAATGATGGAACAGGGTATACATTTGTATATTCTGTTCCATTTTTTTAACTTCATAGGGGGGATTAGGTTGAAATTTCAATGGACATTAGTAGTAGGTCTTCTTTTTGCGATAATCATCGCCGTGTTTGCAGTTGTAAATGTCGATTCCGTACCGGTGAATTATGTATTCGGAGAAGCAGAGTGGCCGCTCGTACTCGTTATTTTATGTGCCGCACTTTTAGGGGCGGTAGTCAGTGGTTTGGTCGCCATGTTCCGTGCGATTCAACTGAATCGGCGAATCAAGGCACTTGAAAAAGAAATAACTATAAAGGAATCAACAATTGCCACGCAACAGAATGAAATTGCAGAGTTGCAAAAAGTCGTTTTCCCCGTTGAAGAGCAAGAGGCAATAGACAGCGAACAAACATTAAAAGGAAAGAAACACTGAGATAAGGCACCTTCCTGTAACGGTGTTTTGTTTTGTTGATGAAGAAGTTGATCCTTTTCTTTTCGTCTGACGAATCCATCCGTTATAATGAGAGCAAGGATGTGAGCATACTTGATCAAGTCAGCAAAAAGATGGACTGTTAATCGTCCAAACGAAGAAATCGTTAAACAATTGGAAAAGGAAGTAGGCATTCCGTCATTACATGCGAAAATACTCGCTTCAAGGGGGATAATTGACCCTACGGAAGTGCATTCATTTATACATATGGACGAAACGACAATGCATGACCCGTTTTTGTTGTACGACATGGAAAAAGCTATTCATCTAATCGAATCCGCTATTGCTGCGAATAAGAAAATTGTCGTATACGGCGACTACGATGCCGACGGTGTGACAAGCGTGACGGTCCTTACGACGGCACTGGAGTCATTAGGGGCAGATGTCACATTCTCCATACCCAATCGATTTGAACACGGCTATGGTCCCAATAAGAAGCTATTTCTCAAGTTATATGAAGAAGGCGCTTCTCTACTCATCACCGTTGACAATGGGATTTCAGGCGTTGAAGAAGTAGCCTACGCAAAATCTCTTGGAATGGACATGATCATTACAGACCATCATGAAATAGGGGCCGTATTACCGGATGCGGATGCGATTATTCATCCACGTCATCCTGAAGGTCACTATCCTTTTGGGGAACTTGCAGGTGTCGGTGTTGCATTCAAACTGGCAACTGCATTGATGGGAACCGTTCCCTATGAACTTATGGAACTCGTAGCCATCGGGACAGTTGCAGATCTCGTTCCGCTACGCGATGAAAACAGGTATTTTGTTAAAGAAGGTATTAGAAGAATGCGTAACTCCAAGCGACCTGCAATCCAGGCGCTTGCTAGAATTTCAAGTACTGAACAGGCAGAGCTCACGGAAGAATCAATCGGTTTCATGATTGGGCCCCGTCTAAACGCGGCAGGCCGTCTGGGGGATGCCTATCCGGCGGTTGATTTGCTGAAAACGGATGATTCCACTCATGCAATGACGCTCGCTAAAGAACTGGATACATTGAATAAAGAACGGCAAGCAATCGTCACAGCCATCACTTCGGAGGCGGAAAAAATGATTACCGATCTGTATGGTGAAGTGGTACCGCATTGCTTGGTGATAGCAGGAAAGGGATGGAATGCCGGCGTTGTTGGCATAGTCGCATCCCGTCTGACGGAGAAATATTATCGACCGTCAATTGTTTTATCGATTGATTCGGAATCGGGCATTGCAAAAGGATCAGCAAGGAGCATCGAAGGATTCGATTTGTATGCAGAGCTGTCAAAAAATGCGCAGTATCTGCCACATTTTGGCGGGCACCAAATGGCAGCAGGGATGTCGCTGGCCATAGAGGATATTGGCATTTTGCGAGATAATTTGAATGGACAAGCTGAACAAGTATTGACCGCTGAAATGCTTTCGCCTCTCATAGAAATCGATGTCCCGTTGTCAATTGATGAAATTGATGTAGGCGTTCTTGAGTCGCTGGATAGTTTACGACCGTTTGGAATGGCTTTTAAGAAACCGATGTATATGCTTGAAGACCTGACAGCCTCATCCGTTCGGAAAATCGGTGCGGCTAAAAACCATATGAAATTAGAGCTGACGGATGGGGCTCAAACGTTAGATGCAATCGGGTTTGGCATTGGGTCACTTGCTGACGACATAACGCCAGGCGTCAAGCTATCGATTACAGGCGATCTACAAGTGAATGAGTGGAATGGGAATAAGAAGCCACAGCTTTTAATCCGGGATATCCGCTCGGATGACTGGCAACTATTCGATTTACGGGGCATGCGCGAGCCGTCCAGATGGCTTCCGACCGTACCTACCGACAGCACATCTTTCATTGCGTTTAACGCACAAACTGCAGATTATTTCCGTCCTTCTCTACAAGGGATTGATATCCAATTGATGAAAGGTGATCAATTGCCGAAAGCTGATAACATTGTACTGCTGGATATCCCAGATGAATCTTCACAGCTAGAAGAGCTTGTGAAGTCGATGCAAGCCGACCGCATTTATGCGCATTTTCATGTACCCGAATCAAAATATTTTGAAGGTCTACCAGGACGCGATCAGTTCGGTTGGTATTACAGTTTTCTTAAAAAAAGAGAGCGATTTGATGTTGTGAGTAATGCAGAACAACTCACAAAACATAAAGGATGGAAAAAAGATACGGTTTATTTCATGTCAAAGGTGTTTTCTGAGCTCGAATTTGTTAAGATAGAAGATGGCTTTGTTTCTGTTTTGGAAACTGTCGGAAAGCGTGATCTTTCCGAGGCACCTTCCTACAAACAGCGGGAACGGCAAATGAAACTTGAAGAAAAATTGCTGTATGCACCATATATGGAATTGAAGCAATGGTTCGATGAAATTCTAAATCGAGCAATCGATGGG
Organism: Filibacter tadaridae; assembly: GCF_900609045.1. Taxonomy (GTDB): domain Bacteria; phylum Bacillota; class Bacilli; order Bacillales_A; family Planococcaceae; genus Sporosarcina; species Sporosarcina tadaridae. The sequence continues at coordinate 191,948 of NZ_UXAV01000044.1, read as the reverse complement.
GAGGAACAATGATGGACTTAAAAGAATTTGTAACAATTGTACCGGATTATCCGAAAGAAGGCATTAGTTTTAAAGATATTTCTACAATAATGGATAATGGGAAGGCCTATAAATTTGCCACGGACGAAATCGTTAAATTCGCAAAAGAGGTTGAGACGGATATCATCGTCGGACCTGAGGCACGCGGATTCATCATCGGCTGTCCAGTTGCGTATGCGCTTGAAGCTGGATTTGCACCAGTCCGTAAACCAGGAAAATTACCACGGGAAACAATAGAAGTGGAATATGATCTGGAATATGGGAAAGATGTGCTGACTATTCACAAAGATGCCATCAAACCGGGCCAACGTGTGTTAATCGTAGACGATCTACTCGCAACGGGTGGAACAATCGGTGCGACAATTGAACTTGTCGAAAAACTGGGCGGCATCGTTGCTGGATGCGCTTTCATTATTGAGTTGTCTTACCTTGACGGCCGCAACAAATTAAAAGGCTATGACATGCGTTCATTAATTACATATTAAAAAGAATCCTTCGCGTTAGAGATGCGAAGGATTTTTCTTAAGACTTAAATATAGCTGAATTGTGTATTCTATGTGATTTTTGTTTTTCTTTTGCCAACACTCTTTACATTGGTATACGTTTATACATACAATAGAAGTACTATCATTTCTGCGGAAAATGTCGAAAGGGGTTAGAACATGGCGAAAAATCGTGACATGACGGCGGAAGACATCTTCGCACGTGTCGGCTCCTATATGAACGAAGAGCATGTTGCATTCGTTGTGAAAGCATATGAAGCCGCGAAAAACTCGCATGAAGGCCAGTTTAGAAGTTCAGGCGAGGCCTATATTATCCATCCGATACAAGTTGCCGGGATTCTTGCCGAACTAGAGATGGATCCTTCAACAATGGCTGCTGGATTCCTCCATGATGTCGTTGAAGACACAGCCGTTAGCCGCGAAGATATCATTCGCGATTTCGGTGAAGAAGTGGCGATGCTTGTTGACGGTGTGACCAAACTGGATAAGTTGAAATATAAGTCAAAAGAAGAAAAACAAGCGGAAAACCACCGCAAGATGTTCATTGCGATGGCGCAAGATATCCGTGTGATTCTTATAAAGTTGGCAGATCGTCTTCATAATATGCGGACGCTAAAACATGTTTCAGAAGAGAAACAACGCCGTATTTCAGCTGAAACGTTGGAAATCTTTGCGCCGCTTGCTCATAGACTCGGAATCTCGGCTATCAAGTGGGAATTAGAGGATATTGCATTGCGTTATTTAAATCCGCAGCAATATTACAGAATTGTTAATTTGATGAAACGGAAACGTGTTGAGCGTGAAAATTACTTGGAAAAAGTGATGACAGAAATTAAAGAAGAAATCAGCGATATGGATATCGTTGCAGATATTTCAGGCAGGCCGAAACATCTGTATTCCATTTATCGGAAAATGGTCCTTCAAAAGAAAGAATTCAATGAGATATATGACCTTCTTGCAGTACGTATACTCGTTCCCAGTATAAAAGACTGCTACGCAGTTCTCGGGAGTATCCATACGCTTTGGAAGCCGATGCCAGGCAGATTCAAAGACTATATCGCAATGCCGAAACAAAATTTCTACCAATCCTTGCACACGACAGTCGTGGGTCCAGCCGGTGACCCGCTTGAAGTGCAGATCCGGACAGAAGAAATGCACAAAATCGCGGAGTTCGGAGTGGCGGCGCATTGGGCATACAAAGAAGGTAAAAAACTGACAGGTGACTCAAAAGATATCGATTCCAAATTGACGTGGTTCAGGGAAATACTCGAGATTCAAAATGAGTCTTCGAATGCTGAAGAATTTATGGAGTCTTTGAAATTCGATTTGTTCTCGGACATGGTATATGTATTTACACCTGATGGTGATGTTATGGAGTTACCGGACGGATCGGTACCCATCGATTTTGCTTATCGTGTGCATTCCGAAGTAGGTAATCGGACAATCGGAGCGAAAGTGAACGGCAAAATGGTTCCGCTTGATACTGAATTACATACCGGTGATATTATTGAAATCTTAACTTCAAAACAATCATTCGGGCCAAGCCGCGATTGGCTGAAAATCGCTAATACATCTCAAGCAAAGAATAAGATTCGTCAATTTTTCAAAAAACAGTTGCGCGAAGAGAATATTATAAAAGGCCGCGAAATGATTGAAAAAGAAGTGAAAGCACAGGAATTTGATTTGAAAGACGTGCTGACACAAGGAAATACCAAACGGGTAATTGAGAAATTCAGTTTCACATCTGAGGAAGATATGTATGCCGCTGTCGGATTCAATGGGATAACCGCTCAACAAGTCGTCAATCGCCTCGCAGAAAAATTACGCAAAGAACGTGAACAGCTAGATACAATCAATAAAATCGTTTCCGATATGAATACAGCGCCACCAGATAAGATGACTGAATCAGGGGTCATCGTAAGAGGAATTGATAATCTACTCATTCGTTTGTCGAAATGTTGTAACCCTGTTCCGGGTGATGAAATTGTCGGATTCATAACAAAAGGCCGGGGTGTTTCTGTCCACCGTTCTGATTGTCCAAACATTTCTGCCGGAGATGAAGAAATTGATCGCATCATTGAGGTGGAATGGGCTCATGGAACTTCCAGCACGAGAAAAGAATTCCAAGTCGATATCGAAGTATCTGCATTTGATCGACAAGGTTTGCTGAATGAAGTGATGATGGTCGTCGCGGAAACAAAGACAACAATGGTAGCAGTAAGTGGTAAAGCGGACCGCGACAAAATTGCGCGGATCAATATGACGATTAAAATTACGGATATTGCACATTTGCACAGGATCGTCGATCGGATTAAACAAGTCCGCGACATCTACTCCGTGCAACGTGTTATAAACTGATAGGGGGATGTTAGTATGCGAGTTGTCTTACAAAGATCAAAATCGGCTTCTGTCACTGTCGATGGTGAAGTGACAGGTTCGATTGATAAAGGATATGTATTACTCGTAGGCGTCACCCATTCGGATACTGAAAAAGATGCTGCTTATATCGCCAAGAAAATTGCTGGTCTTCGATTATGGAAAGATGAGGATGGCAAGATGAACCGCTCTATCATAGAGGCGGGTGGTGCTATTTTGTCTGTTTCCCAATTTACGTTATACGGTGACACGAAAAAGGGAAGACGTCCAAGTTTCATCGAAGCGGCAAGACCTGAACAGGCAGAACCTCTTTGGGAGCAATTTAATGATCTACTCGAGCAAGAGGGACTTACAGTGGCAACGGGTATTTTTGGCGCAATGATGGACGTTTCACTTGTCAATGATGGCCCTGTCACCATTACTATAGATTCGAAATGACATTATATAAGGGTCGCTTTGCACATTGGCCAATAAAAAAGACTTTCCCTTACTAAAAGGGAAAGTCTTTTTGTCTACTCATCATTCCAAATTTGAATTGAAATAATCCAGTAAACCTTTATAAATACCATGGGTGGCTTGTTCACGGAAAATGTCTGTTGTTATTGCACGTTCTTCCGCTGGGTTCGATAAAAATCCAAGTTCAATCAAAATCGCGTTTTGCTTGTTTTCACGAAGAACTAGATAATCTGCCGGTTGTGTTCCTCTATTACGCAGTGAAACAGCCGACCCTAGTCCTGCATTCACTGCTGAAGCAAGCTCTCTTTGACTGGATTGCGTATAAAAAGTCGTAAAACCTGCAATAGAGGAGTCAGGATTGGCATCATAATGTATACTTATGAATGCATCTGCCTCATACTGATGGCTAATTGCAACTCGTTTTCTAAGTGCAATGTACGTATCTGTCTCCCGCGTCAATAAAACAGTGGCGCCCGCTGCTTGAAGCTTTGAAGCTAACAAATCGGCTGTCTGAAGGGTAATCCCTTTCTCATCTGTTCCGCGTGCGCCTGTCGTACCTTTATCATTTCCGCCATGTCCGGGGTCAATAACGATTGTAAGTCCCTTTAATGTACCGGGAACTCGTGCTTTTTTCTCCTTTTTAGTTGGTTTTGCCAGAGGGACTTCTTCTTCATCTGTTGAAACAACCCAGTTTGCCACAAAAGCTGTTTCACCACTTGGTAAAGAGACCTCATACCAATCATCTGCTTCTTTAATAACGGTCAATTTTTCTCCCGCATCCGCCCGTGTTACGATTTGTGAAGAAGTCGTTGGCGCTTCACGAAGGTTTGTCCCGTTTGTGAGGATGGTCACTGTCGTTGTTTTTTCGGCATCCGGCGAAGTTGATTGTAGATTATTCGTCGAGAGTGTACCGTGAAACGAGTAAACCCAACCTGTTTTCCCGCCTCCGATTGAAATTCGAACCCAATTACCGTTTATTTCTTTAATGGCATAGGTTTCTCCTTGCTGGATTAAAGCAATACGCTTTGAAGACAAATCCGCTTTTTTCCTAACGTTTAATGCATTTACGGCAACTGTGAAAGACTGAGGTTCCTTGGATGTAATCGCATGTTTTTCTTCTGTTTGCGTTACTGTTGGCATGGCTGTTTCCGTAATGTAATCTGTGTGAACCCAACCAGCGATACCATTGAATTCAATCGCTGCCCACTGCCCATCTTGTCCAGTCATAATGGCTTTATCGCCCGCATTCATTCTGGCAAGGACTGCAGAGCCAGTAGTAGGCGTAGCCCTGACGTTCAGTCCATCCACACGTGAAAGTATTTCTAAAACTGTTATTTCAGCTGTGCTGTCGGATGAAGTCAACCACGATGCAATCCACCCTTCGTGGTGTTCAGACTGGATTTGTAGCCAATCACCTGACGCAGCTAGTACATTGACACGTTCACCGTTCTTAAGAGAACCTGTGACGCGATGAGTTAGACCTGGTCCCGAACGAATATGAAGAGATTCCGTATCGACAACAACTGTTTCTGCTTGCGCATATGTACGTGGCATATCAAAAACGAAGGTAAATAGAAGAATAAATGCTAGTATCCATTTCCCTGTTTTCTTCAAGCAATCACCCCCCTATAGCCATTGTAAAAGTTTTTCGACTAAAAAACTACATTTAATCGAAAAAGGTTGACACTATGTGAGGCAATCATTAATATAATGGGTAATCGATTAAACGAAATTGCCAATGACGTGGAAAGTAATTGTTAGGCTTGCTGATAAGAGAGGGAAGGACGTGGCTGAAATCCATCCTACAGAAGCAAATGATGAAAAACACCATCGAGGTTCCATGCTGAACAAAATTCTTTCAGTAGGTGTGGACGGAGCCGGTCGTTATCCGGAAACGAAGTGGGCGCTAATGTTGTATGCGTCAATTTGGGTGGAACCGCGGAAGCTTACAAAGGCTCTCGTCCCTTGCATAGGCAAGGGATGGGGGTCTTTTTCTATTTTTAAAAAGGAGCTGTAGTCAAATGATTTTTAAAGTGCCTAGAGGAACACAAGACATTCTACCGTCTGAAACATGGAAGTGGCAACAAGTTGAAAAAGTGATACTGGAAGCATGTGATGTGTATCGTTATAAAGAAATTCGTACACCTATATTCGAACAAACAGAGCTTTTCCAACGATTAGTCGGGGATACGACGGATATCGTCCAAAAAGAGATGTACACATTCACAGACAAAGGCGATCGTTCGATGACACTACGTCCTGAAGGTACCGCTCCGGTTGTTCGTTCATTTGTAGAACACAAAATGTTCGGTTATCCAGATCAGCCCGTCAAGCTATTCTACACAGGACCCATGTTCCGTTATGAACGTCAACAAGCCGGGCGTTATCGCCAATTTGTACAGTTTGGTGCTGAAGCGATCGGCAGTGCAGATCCCGCAATCGATGCTGAAGTGATTTCGCTTGCACTAGACGTTTACAAGCGTGTCGGATTGACAAAGCTGAAACTTGTTATCAATTCACTGGGAGACAAGGAGTGTAGAGCGGCACATAAAGAAGCGCTCGTCTCACATTTCAATCCACATATTGATCAGTTCTGCCCGGACTGCCAGACGAGACTAGAAAAGAACCCATTGCGAATATTGGATTGTAAAGTGGACAGCGGAAACCCGCTTATCGCTTCAGCACCATCATTGGCGGATTATTTGAATGAAGAATCTGCAAGCTATTTTGAAAGTGTGAAAAGCTTTCTCGAAGATGCGGGAATCGACTACGAAGTAGACCCGAACCTCGTTCGCGGACTTGATTATTACAACCACACTGCTTTTGAAATCATGAGTACTTCAGAAGGATTCGGAGCGATTACAACGCTTTGCGGCGGGGGAAGATATAACGGACTCGCAGAAGAAATCGGCGGTCCTTCAGCACCGGGAATTGGCTTCGCCATGAGTATTGAACGCTTACTTCTTGCGATGGAAGCGGAAAGTAAGATATTCGCAGACGAACCAACACTTGATGTATATATCATCACACTCGGTGAAACTGCCCGACGACCAGGTTTTAAATTATTAAACGAACTTCGGGCAGCCGGGATTCGTACGGATTTGGATTATATGGATCGTAAATTGAAAGCACAAATGAAGTCAGCGGATAGACTACAGGCCCGTATGGTTGTAATCATCGGTGAAGATGAAGTGACTGAAGGTGCAGTCCAATTAAAAATCATGGCGGACGGCACACAAGAAAAAGTGCCTGTCGGCGAACTTGTAGAAAAAATTATAAAAAACACAACGAGATAACGAAAGGCGGATGAAGGCAATGCAGCGGACACATTATTGCGATGACCTAACAGAACAACAAATCGGGGAAACAATCACATTACAAGGATGGGTGCAAAAAAGAAGAGATCTCGGGGGCCTTATATTCGTCGATGTACGGGATCGTTCAGGAATTGTGCAAGCGGTATTTAACCCCGCAATTTCAAGTGAAGCGTTAGCTATTGCAGACAAATTGCGCAATGAATTTGTCATCGAAATGACGGGTAAAGTGATTGAACGCCAAGAACAGCAAAAAAACGCGAACATGAAGACAGGCGCGATCGAAATCCAAGTTGAAAACCTAATCATTGTCAACGAAGCAAAGAACCCGCCATTTATCATTGAAGACGATACAGATGTGGGTGAAGAAATCAGACTGAAATACAGATACCTAGACCTCCGTCGTCCGCAGCTTGCGAAAACGTTCAAAATGCGTTCGGATATTACGAAAACGGTCCGTAACTTTTTGGATACAGAAGGTTTTCTAGAAGTGGAAACGCCAATTTTGACAAAATCGACACCTGAAGGCGCACGCGATTACCTCGTACCAAGCCGTGTTCATGAAGGTGAGTTCTATGCTTTGCCGCAATCTCCGCAACTGTTCAAACAGATGCTGATGGTTTCCGGCTTTGATCGCTATTACCAAATTGCCCGCTGTTTCCGCGATGAAGACCTTCGTGCGGACCGCCAGCCGGAATTCACTCAAATCGATATGGAAATGAGTTTCATGTCGATCGAAGACATTATTGAATTGAATGAGCGTTTGATGAAGAAAGTCATGAAAGATGTAAAAGGAATCGATGTTGAAATTCCATTCAAACGTCTTCCGTACGATGAAGCGATGGCCCGCTTCGGTTCGGATAAACCCGATACTCGTTTCGGCCTTGAATTGATCGATGCATCTGAAGTGGTGAAAGACTCGGCGTTCAAAGTATTTGCAGGTGCTGTCGAAAATGGCGGACAAGTGAAACTCATTAACGTAAAAGGGGCGGCAGATGGCTATTCACGCAAAGACATCGATGCACTCGGCGAATTCGCCTCACGTTATGGAGCGAAAGGTCTTGCATGGTTGAAAGTAGATGCAGAAGGCTTGAAAGGCCCGATTGCGAAATTCTTTGAAGGCGATGCAGGCAATTCATTGAAAACAATTGCGAATGCTGAAGCAGGCGATTTGCTATTGTTCGTTGCAGACAAGAGAAATGTAGTAGCTGACGCATTAGGCGCGCTTCGTTCAAAACTTGGAAAAGACCAAGGGCTCATTGATGAGACACAATTCAATTTCCTATGGGTGACGGATTGGCCATTGTTTGAATATGACGAAGAAGATGAACGTTATTACGCGGCGCATCATCCATTCACGATGCCGTCAGATGTAGAAGAACTTGTATCAAGTCCCCAAACAGTTAAAGCACAAGCGTATGACCTTGTGTTAAACGGTTATGAGCTTGGTGGGGGATCGCTCCGCATTTACAAACGTGATGTGCAAGAGAAAATGTTCAAAGCGCTTGGATTCAGCGAAGAGCAGGCTAGGGAACAATTCGGTTTCCTTCTTGATGCATTCGATTATGGTACGCCTCCACACGGCGGTATTGCTTTCGGACTCGATCGAATTGTCATGTTGCTGTCAGGTTCAACCAACTTACGGGATACCATCGCATTTCCGAAAACAGCTAGCGCAAGCTGCTTGCTAACTTCAGCGCCGGACCAAGTGGATGATGCACAACTTGCAGAATTGGGCATACGGATTGCAGCAAAGAAAGCTTGAAAAAAGATGGATCTGAAATAGAACTGAAAATTTGTTCAACTTTACTATTGAACTAATATAAGAGATATGATAAGATGAAGTTAATACAAATCCTGAAGTGTTCGTTATTTGCCAATCAGTTTTGACCGAACATAATATCGTCGGGAACCTATATTTCGATTAGGATGGCAAGCCCTTCAATGGGACGTCAAAGTAATTGAATAGGGCACCCACCTGCTGAGTGCGGGTTCAAAACGATACTACAAAGACGGCACAATCGGGATTTGTTCCTTATTACATCAATCATTAATTGACTACATACCTCTCTCGTGTACGTGCGGAGAGGTTTTTTATTGGGAAAAATCACAGTTTTCGAAAGGGTTGAATTACTTTGTTACACCAATTTTCAAGAAATGAGTTAGCGATAGGAACAGAAGGCGTAAAACGAATGCAAGGGATGACGGTTGCCATTCTCGGCGTTGGGGGAGTTGGTTCGTTTGCGGCGGAAGCATGTGCTAGAAGCGGCATCGGCCGAATTATTTTAGTAGACAAAGATACAGTCGACATTACGAATATCAACCGTCAACTTGTCGCAAATCTATCTACAATCGGTCGGTCGAAAACGGAAGTGATGCAAGAGCGCATTGCAGACATCAATGTCGATTGCGAAGTCATTCCGCTTCATATGTTTTATACGGATGAGACGTCTGAAGAATTCTTCAGCTACAAACCTGATTATGTTATCGATGCATCCGATACGATTATTTACAAGATTCATTTAATAAAAGAGTGTGTTGCACGCGGAGTGAAAATCATTTCAAGCATGGGTGCTGCAAACAAAATGGATCCTACGCGTTTCCAAATTGCAGATATCTCGAAGACGCATACAGATCCAATTGCGAAAATGATCCGTACTCGTCTGCGTAAAGAAGGGATAACGAAAGGCGTACCAGTCGTCTTTTCAGATGAAAGCCCAATCGTCATCCGCCAAGAAGTTGTCGATACGGTAGGCAAGTCAGATGCGTTCATACGTAAAGCGCAATTGCCACCCGCATCGAACGCATTTGTCCCTTCAGTCGCAGGACTCGTCTGCGCCAGCTGGGTCATGAATGATATAGTCGCGGATATTCCGGTTACCCGTGTAAAAGATAAACGCGTCATGTGACGTTTTTGGCAATGCCTACAGCTAAAACAGCCCAAAGTTGTTTTAGCTGTAGGTATTTTTTTTATGGATCAGCGTAGCCTTTGTCCTCAAATTTAGCTAATGGGGGAACTATTGCACTTCCATCATTGATAACGCATACATAATATAGGTTATTAATATGATAACTGAATGGGATATAGGTTGAATAATTATCTTTCCATATAAATAAAGCGTGGGCATCCACGAAGCGCCGCAGCGTTTTCAATGGCATTTTTAATGCAACAACAATAGTAAAAGGTATATCCATTAAGAAAAGGAGCTGGAATTTTGGAGGGAAATAGAATAGAAGAGAAACAACTAAACCCATGGCTAACCATTTGGGTCAGACCAAGGGAAACTGTACGATACGCAATCAACACGAAGCCGATGAAATTTGCGGTCATTCTTGCTTTGCTTGCAGGCATTCCCCAGATGCTTGACGGAGCAACAAGCAATAACTTAGGCGATTCCATATCTTTGCCAACTATCTTCATTCTCGCGCTGATAATGGGGCCGTTACTTGGTCTTCTTAGTTGGTGGATTGGGTCGGGCATTTCCTACATTGTTGGTACATGGATTGGTGGAAGCGGGGGTTTCGATGAGCTTAAAATGGCTACTGCAATATCCAAAATTCCATACCTGTTAGTTTCTTTAATTTGGCTTGTTGATATAGCCATTCTTGGTGGGGGCATGTTTACTGAAGAGTACGATTTTTCACGGACACAAATAATCTGGTTATTTATCAGTGGTTTTGTTGCAATCGTTACTGGGATTTGGACTTTTGTCATCACTATTTTTGCAATCGCTGAAGCGCATCGTTTTTCGGCCTGGAAAAGCTTATTGACAATGTTCATTCCTTTTGTCGCAATCGTTCTCGTATTAAGTGTTTTCATTGTCCCTTTTATCTTCATGTGAACGAAGTGACAACGAAAAACGAAAATAAAACCAACCATTTTGTGTGGTTGGTTTTTTAGATGAATTAACGAATCGTCATTGCAGTCAGTGTGTAATTGTTATTTCACTCTTCGAAACTCTTTCAACTTTTCGTATATACCGGCCAATTTTTTTTCATCGCCAGCTAAGATGGGTTTATAAAACTCTGCGCCCTGGACTTTGTCGGGTAAATAAGACTGGTTAACCCAACCGCCGAAGGAACCGATTGGCGTGTCATGGGGGTATTTGTAGCCCACATGCCCAAGGTCGGCTGCGCCTGCGTAATGCGTATCCCTTAAATGAGGGGGAATATCGCCGATTTTCCCTTCATTGATAGCTCTAACGGCTGCGTCAAACGCTTTGTAGGCGGAGTTTGATTTTGAAGCTAGGCACATTTCGATGACGGCATTTGCGAGTGGGATTCGTGCTTCAGGCATACCAAGTCGCATTGCCGCATCGGTTGCTGCTAGTACATGTGGTCCTATCTCGGGATTTGCGAGTCCAATATCTTCATAGCTCATGACAAGTAACCGTCTAGTAACGGCGACAAGGTCACCGATTTCAAGCAGGTTTGCAAGGTAATAGAGAGCTGCATTCACATCACTGCCGCGCACAGACTTTTGGAGTGCGGATAGTAGATTATAAAAATGAGAGCCTTTTTTATCGCCGAATAACCCAATTCGGCCGAGTAAATTATCGATGAGCCAATCTTCAACAACTAGTCTTCCGTCTAGTTCATCACTGGCAGCTACAACTGACTCAAGAACGGTTAACGCCTTTCGTGCATCTCCGTTTACGCCTTCTGCGATCCTTACTAGCTGTTCCTCTGAAATTTCAATGGAAATCTTCCCTAGTCCGCGTTCTTCTTCCGACATGGCCCTTTTAAGAACGGCCAGCAAATCCTCTGGTTCTAGGCGCGTCATTTGCCGTATTTCCCCGCAGCGTGACCGTATCGCAGGATTGACGTCATGGTAAGGGTTTTCGGTAGTCGCACCAATCAGGACAATCGCGCCACTTTCGACATGAGGTAGAAGTGTATCTTGCTGTAATTTATTGAAACGATGGATTTCATCCAAAAATAACAATACTTTTCCGGTAATACGAGATTCAGCGACAACGCCTTCGATATCCTTTTTACCTGAGACGGTCGCATTCAATGCGATGAAAGGCAAATTACTCGTACCTGCGATTGCGTGAGCAAGTGATGTTTTACCGATGCCCGGTTCCCCGTATAATAACATTGAAGGGACATGACCGTTTTTAATCATCCTGTAAAGCGCCGTTTTTTCTCCGATGATTTCTTTCTGTCCAGCAATTTCATCTATATTTCTAGGTCGCATGCGAAAAGCAAGTGGTTCGTTTTGCAAATGTATCCCTCCTACGTACAACAGTTCTTTTATTATACACTTTGGTAGATGAGAAATCATTTTCGGGGAGCGAACGCCCTCATTATGCTATACTATTCTGTAGCAATCGTTAGAAAAGGACGGGATTCATCGTGAAAATATCGACTAGAGGGAGATACGGGCTGACAATCATCGTCGAACTTGGCAGCAAGTTCGGAGAAGGTCCTATTCCACTCCGTAAAATTGCGGAAGAGCAAAACTTATCCGAAGCCTATTTAGAACAATTGATACCACCACTTCGTAATAATGGCATCGTTAAAAGTGTCAGAGGTGCTTATGGTGGCTATAAACTTGCGAAACCGCCCACGGAAATAACAGCGGGTGATGTAATTCGTATTTTGGAAGGCCCCATTCAACTCGTGGAAGGGTTGGATGAAACCGATATGCCCCAACAGGAACTATGGAAACGAATTGGGGAGGCAGTACGAAGCGTGCTTGACACTACAACGATTGCAGATCTGATGGAATCCGAAAAAATGACAGAACCTGATAGCTATATGTTTTATATTTAACTTAATTCAGCAGAAGTCCGCTACTTCCATAAGTGGCGGTATGAATGCTAGATATACATTCAATTCAGTGTAGGTTCAAACCCCTGCTGAATCAAGTTAAAGCCTCCGGCGGATGTCACAGATTTTGAAGGGAATTAATTGAGCAAGCTCAATTCAAAATCTGGACGCAATCACGCCGAGACGCGATTGATAGGAGCCTTACGATGAAAACAATCTACTTGGACCATGCAGCGACAACACCGGTTCATCCCGTTGTTGCCGATACTTATATAAAAGTACTTGAATCTACATTCGGAAATCCCTCCAGTATTCACAGTTATGGCAGGGAAGCGCGAAAGTGGCTGGATGACGCCCGGAAAGTATTCGCCCTGTCCATCAAAGCGGACCCTTCAGAAATCATCTTCACTTCAGGTGGTACAGAAGCGGACAACAACGCGATTTTTGGGACAGCAATGGCGATGAAACAGAAAGGGAATCATATTATTACAACGAAAATCGAGCATCACGCTGTTCTACATTCGTGTAAACAGCTAGAGTCACTTGGCTATGATGTAACTTATTTGGATGTGGATGAAAACGGGCAAATCAGTCAACAGCAAGTGAAAGCTGCATTGACAGCAGAAACCATACTTGTCTCCATCATGTTCGGGAATAATGAGGTTGGTTCGATGCAACCCATCCGTGAAATTGGGCAATTATTGAATGAGCATCAAGCTGTATTCCATACGGACGCTGTTCAAGCATATGGTATCGTTTCAATCGACGTCCGTGACTTGGGTGTTGATTTATTATCTGTTTCCGCACATAAATTGAACGGTCCAAAAGGTGTCGGTTTTCTTTACCAACGCAAAGGGATTGAAACTTCCCCACGCCTATTCGGTGGAGGGCAAGAACGAAAACGGCGTGCTGGCACTGAAAATATTCCCGCAATCGTGGCTTTTGCAGAAGCTGTTAAAATTGCCCAACAGACAATTGACGATAAGAAAACAGCCTATGCCGCTTACACGTCTATTTTGACGGACGTATTTGACGAGCAAGGCGTCGATTATGAAGTCCATGTGCAAAACGCGGCAAGACTTCCGCACGTAGTCAATATTAGTTTCCCAGGAACGGAAATTGAATCACTTCTTGTCAATTTGGATATGGCTGGTGTTGCCGTATCAAGCGGCTCCGCATGTTCCGCAGGTTCACTGGATCCTTCCCATGTTCTTACTGCGATGTTCGGAGAAGGCTCCCCAAGATTACGTAACTCGGTCCGATTCAGTTTCGGCTTGGGACTTGATAGGACAAGCGTGAAAGAAGCAGCCGAAAAAACAGCGGAAATCGTGAACAGACTTGCGAAATGAAAAGTAAAAGGATGAAAAATCTATGAAAACGATAAAATCACCAGCAGACACTCGTGTAGTGGTTGGTATGTCAGGCGGTGTCGACTCTTCAGTTGCGGCACTCCTATTAAAAGAGCAAGGCTATGACGTAATCGGTATCTTCATGAAAAACTGGGATGATACAGATGAATTCGGCGTTTGTACAGCAACGGAGGACTATGAAGATGTCATTAATGTGTGCAATGATATCGGCATCCCTTACTATGCAGTAAACTTCGAAAAGCAATATTGGGATAAAGTTTTTTCCTACTTTTTGGAAGAGTATAAAGCGGGTCGCACGCCCAATCCCGACGTTATGTGTAATAAGGAAATCAAATTCAAGGCATTCATGGAACATGCAATGAGTCTTGGAGCGGATTACTTGGCGACAGGTCATTACGCGCAAGTCGTGGAAGTGGATGGCGGTGTATCCATGTTACGCGGGAAAGATGCCAATAAGGATCAGACGTATTTCTTGAACCAATTGACACAGGAACAATTACAGAAGGTGATGTTCCCGATCGGCCATATGGAAAAAAGTTTGGTGCGTGAAAAAGCGGTCGAAGCAGGACTTTCTACAGCTGCAAAAAAAGATTCAACAGGCATCTGCTTTATCGGCGAACGGAATTTCAAAGAATTCCTTGGCCAGTATCTTCCTGCACAACCGGGTGATATGAAAACAATGGACGGCAAAAAAATGGGACGTCACGATGGTCTGATGTATTACACAATCGGACAGCGTCATGGACTCGGTATTGGCGGAGCTGGTGAACCGTGGTTCGTTATTGGTAAAAAATTAGAAACGAATGTGTTACTTGTCGGGCAAAACTTCTACAACGACGCATTATTTTCCGACAGCCTGACAGCAATCGATGTCAGTTTTTCAACTGTACGTGAAATGCCGGAAACGTTCCGCTGTACAGCGAAATTCCGCTATCGTCAGCCGGATACGGAAGTGACAGTTGAACGATTGGGAGATGGACAAGCGATTGTTCGTTTCGCTGAGCCTGTACGGGCTATTACACCTGGACAATCCGTCGTTTTCTATGATGGCGACGAATGTCTTGGTGGCGGAACGATTGATACGGTTAGTAAAAACGGCAAGCAACTTGACTATGTAGGATAAGGGGAATTACAACATGAATTACAATGAAATCGGGATTACGGCACTACAAGATGGGGCTTATGAAAAAGCGGTTGAAGCATTTATGAAAGCTGTCGAGGAAGACCCTGAAAACGCAGTAGGATTTATTAATTTAGGAAATGTTTTCGCTTCACTTGGAGATGCTGAACGGGCAGAACCGTTTTTCCAAAAAGCAATTACGCTGGATACAGAAGCCGGTACAGCTTTCTACGGCTTAGCCAATCTGTATTACAATAAGGAACGGTACGAGGAAGCGACAAAATTATATGAACGGGCAATCCGTCAGGGTGTAGATGAAGCGGATGCTTACTTCATGCTAGGAAAAAGTTTAGAACGATCAAATAAGGACAAGCTTGCATTACCCTATTTACAACGTGCCGCGGAATTGTCTACTGAAGACTTAGAAATCCGCCTTTCATACGGTATTTTATTATCAAAAATGGAATTATTTCCACAAGCTGCTGATGAATTCCGGTATATCATCGAAAATGACGAAGAGAATGTAGACGCGCATTATAACATGGGCATACTCTACGCAGTTTCAACAAATCGTAAAGAAGATGCCTTACATCATTTGGAAAAGGCATTTACGATTGACCCTGAACATATCGAAGCACGTAATATTTATAACATGATTGAGCAGTCGGGAAATTAAAGGAGGGTGTCGGTGATGATGGCTAATAGCGAAACGGGGAAAATAGAATCAATTTTTTTGATGGGAAGACCGGTCGTGACGATTTTCCATAATCCCGACAACCTGTTTACGATTGTAAAATTGAAAGTGCGGGAGACGAATAGTGGTTACGAGGACAAAGAAATCATTGTAAAGGGGAACTTTCCGCAACTGAACCCTGATGAGGACTATAAATTCACAGGTCGACTTGTCAAACATCCTACATACGGAGCACAATTCGATGTCCAGACATTCACTAAGGAAATGCCGGCGACTGAAACAGGGCTTATCCATTACTTGTCAGGTGATTTGTTCCCGGGTATCGGCATGAAAACCGCCGATACAATTGTAAAAACACTAGGGAAAGACGCAGTGAAAAAAATATTGGATGATCCATCCGTACTTGATGCTATTCCAAAGCTATCCGCTGAAAAGAAAGAAACACTCGTCTCGGTACTTGAACAGAATATGGGACTTGAACGAACGATTGTTCAACTGAACGAATGGGGATTCGGTCCACAAATCGCCATGCGCATCTACCAACTTTACCGGGAAAACGCACTAGCGCTTTTGACGGAAAATCCATACCGACTCATCGAAGAAGTAGAGGGGGTTGGCTTTCAACGCGCTGATGAGTTAGGGAAAAACCTAGGTATCACGGGAAATCACCCGGCGAGGATAAAAGCGGCCATTCTCCATTCGGTGAATCAGACCGTGCAATCGGCAGGCCATGTTTTCGTTGAAGCAGAGGCTATTTTGCCGGAAGTTAAACGATTACTAGAAATGAGCCAACGGATAGATATCCCTTTTACTGACATTTCCCAGGCAATTATAGAACTTGTCGAAGACGGAAAACTATCTGCAGAAGGAAAAAGGTTGTATATCCCGTCTCTTTACTTCTCAGAAATTGGTATCGCCTCCAAAATAGAACGACTCATGCAAAATGATACAACGGATCAGTTTCCGGTTTCTGAAATTCGGAAAGCGGTTGGGGAGGTGGAGGAACGTCTAGAGGTCAACTATGCAGAAACGCAAGTAGCTGCGATCGAAACGGCGCTCCATTCGCCTGTCATGATTTTAACTGGAGGACCTGGAACGGGGAAAACAACGGTTATACGAGGCTTAGTAGAAGTGTATGCAGAATTACATGGACTTTCGCTTGATCCGCTGGAATACGCCAAAAAGAAAGAACCGTTTCCAATTGTCTTGGCGGCTCCAACAGGACGCGCAGCTAAGCGGATGTCAGAGTCCACAGGGCTGCCTGCGATGACCATTCATCGTCTTCTAGGTTTCACAGGACAAGAAAAAGAAGAAGAGACGGAACGCGAGGTTGAAGGCCGCCTTATTATTATCGATGAAATGTCGATGGTGGATACCTGGCTTGCGCATCAGTTGTTGAAGGCACTGGCAGACGATGTACAATTGCTATTCGTAGGTGACCAAGACCAATTGCCGCCAGTCGGTCCTGGTCAAGTACTGCGGGATATGCTCGATTCAAAAAAAGTGCCTGTCGTCGAGCTAACAGAAATCTACAGGCAAAGTGCCGGCTCAACGATTATCGAAATGGCTCATATGATTAAACGGTCGGAATGGTCGGCTGATATCACGAAAAAGACGTCTGATCGTTCGTTTTTAAAAGCGAGTGGTGACCAAGTGTTGGAAGCGGTCCAGCAAATCGTTCGTAATGCGATAACAAAAGGCCACCCCATAAAAGATATACAAGTACTGGCGCCCATGTACAGAGGACCTGCGGGTATTGACGGACTGAATAAGATGATTCAGGAAATGGTCAATCCACCGGGACCTAAGCGAAAAGAAGTCGTATTCGGTGAAGCTGTTTACAGAATTGGTGACAAAGTGCTTCAATTGGTCAATCAACCCGAAAGTAACGTCTTCAACGGGGATATGGGTGAAGTCATCGCAATTATAAAAGCAAAAGAGACAGTGGACAAAAAAGAATTACTAGTCGTCTCGTACGATGGTATTGAAGTGACATATGAAAGAAGTGATCTGAATCAGATTACATTGGCCTATTGTTGCTCAATCCATAAATCCCAAGGAAGTGAATTTCCGATTGTCATTATGCCGGTTGTACGGAGTCATCGGAAAATGTTGCGACGCAATCTTCTCTATACGGGTATAACACGTGCGAAAAACTTTCTTATTCTTTGCGGTGAGCCGGAAGAATTTAAAGCGGGCATCAATCGTACGGATGAACAAGAAAGACAGACAACGCTGAAAGAACGATTAAATGGCGATGTCACCCTTCCGGAAGTAGAAAAAGAAGAAGGTTCGGAAATTGAAAAAGAGAGTCAAGTAGTAAACGGATCGGATGATGCCGAAATGACTGCGTGTATGCTGACAACTGAAACGTTCATTGAAATAGATCCGATGATTGGCATGGAAGGGATCACACCTTATACGTATCTTGAAGCCGCAGATTGACAGTGGGTGAATTCTTTTCTATAATCCAATTAGAAATACTAAAACGAAAAACCATAGGCATACATAACACGTAGACGGAGAAAGTACGCATATACACTCGTTCAGAAAAAAGTCCCTTGGCTGAAAGGACTTTCGAGTTGAATGTCGGAAAAGCTACTCCCGAGTGCAGCTCATCACTGCCGTCCGCCGCGTTAAGGCAACCAGAGATGCCGAACTGAATTTGTTCGGTAATTAGGGTGGTACCGCGAGACTAACATCTTCGTCCCTTGTTTTAGGGGCGGGGATTTTTTTAATTTCATTCGGCAGAAGTCTACCATCTTTATAAGTGGCAAGATGCATGCGAACGAAACCTACAATTTAGCGGGGGTCTAACCCATGCTGAATAAACTTAACGCCTCCGGCGGATGTCACAGATTTTGTAAGGAGTTAATTGAGCAAGCTCAATTCAAAATCTGGACGCAATCACTCCGAGGCGTGATTGATTTTAAGAGGAGGAATACACATGAAAAAACTAACCACTTCAGAAATCCGAATGCTGTTTTTGGAATACTTTAAGCAAAATGATCACAGAATCGAACTATCCGCACCACTGGTACCGATTGACGATGCATCTCTTCTTTGGATAAACAGTGGTGTTGCGACATTGAAAAAGTATTTCGATGGACGTGTCGTTCCTGAAAATCCGCGTATCGTAAATGCACAAAAATCAATCCGCACGAATGATATAGAAAACGTAGGGAAAACTGCCCGTCATCATACGTTTTTTGAAATGCTAGGAAACTTTTCGATTGGGGATTATTTTAAAGAAGAAGCAATCAGTCATGCGTGGTCGTTTTTGACGGATGAAAAATGGATTGGCTTTGACCCTGCTCTTCTTTCGATTACAATTCATCCTGAAGATGAAGAAGCGTATTCAATTTGGAAAGATAAAATTGGTATTCCAGAAGAACGGATCATTCGTTTGGAAGGAAACTTCTGGGATATAGGAGAAGGCCCAAGCGGTCCAAACTCTGAAATCTTCTACGATCGCGGTCCTGAATACGGCAACGACTTTTCCGATCCCGAATTATACCCGGGCGGTGAAAATGAACGTTATCTCGAAATCTGGAATTTGGTGTTCTCTGAATTCAATCATAATCCGGATAATACCTATACACCGCTGCCGAAGAAGAATATCGACACAGGTATGGGGCTTGAACGAATGGCATCTGTCATTCAAAACGTTGCAACGAATTACGATACCGATTTATTCATGCCGATCATGCATGCAATTGAAGATGTATCCGGTGAAAAATACGGAGCGGATGTCGAAAAGGATATTGCTTTCAAAGTAATAGCCGATCATATTCGAACAGTCGCGTTTGCAATCGGGGATGGTGCGTTGCCATCAAATGAGGGCCGTGGTTATGTTCTTCGAAGATTACTGCGTAGAGCTGTTCGGTTCGCCAAACAATTAGGTATTGACAAACCATTCATGTATACGCTTGTCCCTGTTGTGGGTAGTGCCATGAAAGACTTCTATCCAGAGGTAGATGATAAAAAAGAATTCATCATGAAAGTTGTTAAAAATGAAGAAGAACGTTTCCATGAAACATTGAACGAAGGAATGACAATCTTGACAAGTATCATCGATAAGTCGAAAGCGTCAGGAACGTCAACTGTATCGGGGTCAGATGCATTCCGCCTTTATGATACATTTGGTTTTCCCTATGAACTGACAGAAGAACTGGCAGATGAAATGGGTGTGACTGTTGACCGCAATGGTTTCGATGTAGAAATGGAAAACCAGCGTAATCGGGCACGTGCAGCTCGTCAAGATGTCGATTCGATGCATGTACAGTCGGGTGTACTTGGTGAGATCCACGAAAAAAGTACGTTTATCGGATACGGTAACTTACAATGTGAAGCAACGATTGTCGCACTTATGCGAGAAGGCAACTTGATCAATCATGCATCAGAAGGGGAAGTCGTCCAGTTCATGTTGAATCAGACACCGTTTTATGCAGAAAGCGGTGGTCAAGTAGCGGACAAAGGGACAATTAGTGGGGAAGCCTTCATTGCTGATGTAAGGGATGTCCAGAAAGCGCCAAACGGACAAAATCTGCATACCGCAGTCATCCGCTCGGGAGAAATGACAAGTGGAACATCCGTACATGCACAAGTGGACGTACAAGCAAGGAAACTGACGATACGAAATCATACAGCCACGCATCTTCTGCACAAAGCATTGAAAGAAGTGCTTGGTGAACATGTTAATCAGGCAGGCTCATACGTGGGTCCTGATCGTTTACGCTTCGACTTTTCCCATTTTGGACAAGTTACGAAAGAGGAACTTGAACGAATTGAACAAATTGTCAACGAAAAAATTTGGGAAGACATTCCTGTCGCCATCGCTGAAAAACCAATTGACGAGGCGAAAAAAATGGGAGCAATGGCACTCTTCGGTGAAAAATACGGGGATGTTGTACGTGTTGTTTCAGTAGGCGATTATTCACTTGAGTTATGCGGGGGCTGCCATGTACCTGCAACCTCATTCATTGGATTATTTAAACTTGTATCGGAAAGTGGTATTGGGGCGGGTACACGTCGTATTGAAGCATTGACTGGCCAACAAGCCTATCGTTCATTTAAAGAAGAAGAGCAAGTCCTTTCCACGGTTGCAGGGCTGTTAAAGTCGAGTCCGAAAGAAGTAGAAACTAAAGTGACATCCGTTTTGGCAGATATGAAAGAACTTCAACGGGAAAACGATTCATTATCCGCAAAACTGGGGAACAGTCAACTGACAGATGTCTTGGAATCAGCACAACAGATTGATGATGTAACAGTCGTCGCGGCTCGCGTTGATGTGAAAGACAATAATGGGCTTCGTCAAATGATGGATGAATTGAAACAGAAATTATCAAAAGGAATCATCGTCCTTGGTGCTTCTGCCGATGGGAAAGTAATGATTATTTCGGGTGTGACGGAAGACTTGAAATCGACAGGCTATCATGCTGGTAAAATCGTCAATCATGTGGCTTCGCAATGCGATGGTAAAGGTGGAGGTCGTCCTGATATGGCAATGGCAGGTGCAAAAGATGAGTCAAAACTTGATGGCGCGCTCCAATCCGTGTATGATTATGTCAAATCCGTTTAAAGTGGCACATATATAGGGTATAATGATAAGCGGTACTGTGTACGATTGGCAAAATGAATGATCTGAAAGCGGGGTGTCGATCATGGATTCATACGACAAGACGATGAAATTCAACTTTCCTGAAGAATCGATGGAGCAGGAAGTGAAGCAGGTCATGCTCCAAGTGCACAAAGCTCTTGATGAAAAAGGATATAATCCTATTAACCAGATTGTCGGTTATCTGCTTTCAGGTGATCCTGCGTATATCCCTCGTCATGAGGATGCACGTAATATGATCCGGAAGTTGGAGCGGGATGAGATATTGGAGGAACTTGTAAAGTTCTACGTCCGTGAAAACGGAGGGAGTCCGAGTTGAGAACGATGGGGTTGGATGTCGGAACCAAAACGGTTGGCGTTGCGATTAGTGATGCATTTGGTTGGACAGCCCAAGGCATTGAAACTGTAAAGGTCGACGAAGGTGCCGGTCAATTTGGTATTAAAAGAATTCAGGAACTGGTTTCTGAATACAATGTCAACGGTTTCGTCGTAGGCTATCCTAAAAACATGAATAATTCAATTGGTCCAAGAGGAGAGGCATCCGAAAAGTATGCCGAACTTCTAGAAAAAACATTCGGTTTCCCGGTAACCTTGTGGGATGAAAGACTAACGACGATGGCAGCTGAAAAGATGCTGATCGCAGCAGATGTAAGCCGAAAAAAACGAAAGACTGTAATCGATAAGATGGCAGCAGTCATGATACTACAAGGGTATCTTGATTCAAAAAACTAATGAGGTGATTGGAATGGAACACGGACAAGAAACAATGACAATCGTAGATGAAAATGGTGTAGAACATGTATGTGAAGTAATTTTCACATTTGAATCAGAAGAATTTGGAAAGTCTTACGTCCTTTATCACATTTTAGGTGAAGATGATGTCGATGAAGACGAAGAAGTTGAAATCCATGCATCTGCTTTCATCCCATCTGAAGACAACGAAGATGGCGAACTATTGCCTATCGAAGATGATAAAGAGTGGGAAATGATTGAAGAAATGCTAAACACTTTCATTGAAGAAGACGACGAAGACGAAGAGTAATCTATATGTGCACGGACGGGACGGTGCAGACCGTTCCGTTTTTTCATTGTATGTAAACGTTGCCGATTGAAAGAGGTGGATTCTGCATGGGAAATGGTTCGAAAAAAGAGGTCATGTTCGAACGAATGCGCGAAAAGAAGAAAGAAGTGAAAATCGTCAGGAAAATTGTTCTCATCATCGCACTCGTTATGCTACTTATTGGTATCGGTGTAGGTTTTTTTGTTTACAAATACATAACAGGTGCGCTGCAACCAATTGATCCGGAGTCTGAAAAAGTTATTCAAGTAGAGATTCCCATTGGCTCGGGTCTTAATTTAATCGCAGGTAAACTTGAAGAAAAAGGAATCATCAAAGATGCCCGTATCTTTAAATACTATGCGAAATTTAATAATGAATCACAATTCCAGGCTGGTTCGTACGGGTTAACGAAGGCGATGACGCCGGATGAATTGATTGAGAGTTTGAAAACTGGGAAAGTTTATAGGACGCCTGTATTTACTATGACAATACCTGAAGGTTTAAAAATCGAGCAAATTGCAAACATAGTTGACAAGAAAACAGGAATTCCGGCTGCCGACTTCATAGCATATGTAAATGATGAGGCGACTATTGATTTGCTTATCGGAAAATACCCACAAATTTTCACAGAAGAAATTAAGGCGGAAACAATCAAGCACCCACTGGAAGGGTATTTGTTCCCGGCTACATATCCATTTTACGAAGAGAAACCGACGCTTGGTACAGTAGTAGATGAAATGGTTAAAGCAACTGCATCAAACGTAACACCGTATCTGGATTACCTCCAGAAAGAGGAAAAGTCTGTCCATTGGTTGCTAACGTTCGCTTCTCTCTTGGAGGAGGAAGCAACTGCACAATCAGACAGGCAATCTATTGCAAGTGTATTTTATAATCGAATGAAAAAAGATATGCCGCTCCAAACGGATCCAACTGTTTTATATGCGTTGGGTGGACATAAGGAGAAAACCTTATTGAAAGATTTAGAAGTCGAAGATCCTTATAATACGTATAAAAATAAGGGGTTGCCACCAGGACCTATTGCATCTGCGGGCGCATCATCAATTGAAGCGGTCATCGATCCTGCAAAAACCGACTACTTATTCTTCTTGGCAGACTCAAAAGGGATAAACCATTTTGCAACTTCCTATGAAGTGCATTTGGAAAATAAAGCAAAATACATTAAATGATGGTCTGATGGCGAATCCATCAAATTGATGGGAGTTGAATGGTATCGAAACAGTGGAGTCGTATATTCAAGGTTTTGAAAACGAAGTAAGTCCCTTTATTCTTGAAATGGAGGATTATGCAAAAGCTCATCACGTGCCGATTATGGAAAGAGGCGGCATCGAACTACTGATTGGGCTTTTGCGTATCCAACAACCGGAACGTATTTTGGAAATCGGAAGCGCAATCGGTTATTCAGCTATTCGGATTGCTGAAGCGCTTCCTAACGTTTCCATCGTGACAATTGAGCGGGACGAGGATAGATATAAGAAAGCAATTGAATACCTCAATAAAAGTAATTTGGAAGAACGAATTCAAATCATCGAAACCGATGCGTTACTTACAGAGGCAGATGCAATCTTTGATAAAACATACGATGCACTTTTTATTGATGCTGCTAAAGGGCAATATAAACGATTTTTTGAAAAGTATTCCTCTACTGTATCCGCGCGAGGTGTTATTTATTGCGATAATATGTTCATGCATGGTATGGTGCTGCTCGGAGATGAAGAAATCCCGAAACGCAGTCGCACAATGATTCGTAAATTGAAGGAATTCACGCAATGGATTATGACTCATCCAGATTACGAAACAACCTTACTTCCAGTTGGTGATGGGCTGTTAATCGCAACAAAGAAATAAAACAAAATATGTAAATGTCCCGTTTTTAACGAGATGTACTCATGAGTTAGGGGAGTATGAAGATGAATACCAGAAAACCTCTCGTCATTGGAATAGCAGGTGGATCAGGTTCAGGTAAGACGAGTGTAACAAACTCGATTTATGACGTATTTAAGGAACATTCTGTCGTAGTGATTGAACAGGATTACTATTATAAAGATCAGTCGCATCTACTGTTTGAAGAGCGTCTGGAAACAAATTATGATCATCCGCTTGCATTCGACACAGAATTGCTTATCCAACATGTGCGTATGCTACTTGAGCGTCAACAGATTGAAAAGCCGGTGTATGATTACGCATACCATACTAGGTCGGATAAGACGGTCATCATTGAGCCAAAAGATGTCATCATTCTTGAAGGGATACTAGTTCTTGAAGATGTGGAGCTTAGAAAACTGATGGACATTAAGTTATTCGTCGATACGGATGCAGATTTACGTATTATTCGAAGAATTATGCGTGATATCAATGAAAGAGGTCGGACGATTGATTCGGTCATCGAACAGTATTTGACAGTGGTTCGCCCAATGCACAATCAATTCATTGAACCAACAAAAAGATATGCAGATATAATCATTCCCGAAGGCGGTCATAACGAGGTTGCAATTGACCTAATGGTTACAAAAATAAAAACAATTCTTGAAACTGAAACAAAACTATAATATGATGATGACATAATTCTATACAGATAATTGCTATGTTGCATACCTGTATAAGGCGTAACATAGTATTTTTATGAACAAAGACATGAGGAGTGATGAGAAATGGTTACTGAAAAAAAATTCCCAATGACAGCGGCAGGAAAACAAAAACTAGAAGATGAACTTGAATTTCTAAAAATGGTTAAACGAAAAGAAGTCGTAGAACGTATAAAAATTGCACGGAGTTATGGCGACCTTTCCGAGAACTCGGAATATGATTCTGCTAAGGAAGATCAGGCATTTGTTGAAGGTAAGATTTCAACATTGGAATCCATGATTCGTAATGCGATGATCATTGCTGAAGATGAGTTGAATACAGACGAAGTGCGTCTTGGTAAAACGGTTACATT
The DNA here is from genome assembly GCF_900609045.1 of Filibacter tadaridae. Lineage (GTDB taxonomy): Bacteria > Bacillota > Bacilli > Bacillales_A > Planococcaceae > Sporosarcina > Sporosarcina tadaridae. The sequence continues at coordinate 166,668 of NZ_UXAV01000044.1, read as the reverse complement.
CAAAGAATTACCTGATGGAGATGAAGAATCCTATACGATTGTTGGATCTGCAGAAGCGAATCCGATTGAAGGTCTGATTTCAAATGATTCACCAATTGCAAAAGGTCTTATCGGCCGTTCAAAAGGTGATGAAGTGAAAATTGCAACACCAGGCGGAGAAATGTCGGTTACCATTATCGATATTAAATGATTTACCAGTGGCCGTCCTTTTGCAAGGACGGTTTTTGGTCCTGTTGAGTACAGTGCCTAGGAGCTGTCGTTTTTCTTAATGTCCAGCTCCAACGCCTGGGGGCGACAGGCGTCTCTCGCTTTTCTGATAGAAACTTGTTTGTGGTTGAATCGTCTACATAGCGGATATCCAAAAAGGGAAATGGGGTTGTATAAGTTATGACAGAACGGGAACCTGACTTTTCAAGGACAGCGCGAAAAAAGCGCAATCGATCATCTACTATATTGAACATACTCATTGGTGTCGTCATAGTAGCTATTATTATCACGGCGTCAACAATTTTCATAGGCGACAATGATGATGGACAAGCAGGAGGAAAAGAAGCGCAAACAACAGATAATAATGCAAAAGAGATGGACGACCAAAGCGATTTCTCATCAAATGATTCGACTGTTGAAGACGACGGCGAAACAAACGAAGATTCAGCTGAAGCGGACGATGGGAATAGTTCTTCAGACAACGCGGATGCGGATGAATCAGCTAGTTCTTCTGACAATGAAGAAACAACTGATGAAGCAGCTGGTGATGACGAATCGGATACAGTCACGTCTACTCCATCGGATGAAGAGTTTGTTACTGAAACAGTTGTAAATTCAGCATGGCAACCGGTGGGGACAACACAGACTGGTGAACATGTATCTAAATATGACGGTGAATCTGTCGATTGGCAGGAAAAAAAGAAAGCGTTAGCCTATGCGACAGGCCTCTCAGAAGATTCCATGATATTTTGGAAGATTAAAAACGGTGGAGGGCCACAAAAGTCGATTGGAATTGTTTCAACTAAAGATAGTTCTGAAAAGTACCGTGTCCATTTGGAATGGATTGAAGGTCAAGGATGGAAACCAGTGAAGATGGATAAGCTTTCTACATTGGATTTTGATTACTAATCGGTCTTATTTATGTTGAACTACTGATTCTACATAAACTCTAGCGAAGGCGCCTCACTGCGGGAGGCATCCCCGAGCGTTGTTAAGATGATTCTTTATGTCAACATATATATTTATAAGAGAGAGTGGGAGAGAAATGAAAATAGCAGTAATAGGAGCTATGGAAGAAGAAGTTGAACTTTTAAGAGAAACAATTCAATCCTCAACTGTTACGACGATTGCAGATTGTGAATTTATAGAAGGTGAAATTGGTAATCATGAAGTTGTTCTTGTGAAAAGTGGAATTGGTAAAGTGAACGCGGCAATCGCCACAACGGTTCTTCTTACCAATTTCAAACCGGATTATGTGCTCAATACAGGATCGGCAGGTGGATTTCAAGAATCACTTGAAGTCGGCACAATCGTTATTTCCAATGAAGTCAGGCATCATGACGTCGATGTGACAGCGTTTGGTTACGAACACGGCCAAGTTCCAGGACAGCCCGCCGCCTTTGTAGCGGATCCGAAACTTGTGACAATTGCTTGTAATGCTGTTGAAGAAATCGGTGAACACGAATATGCGACAGGATTAATTGCTTCTGGCGACACATTCATGAGCGATGCTGCTTTGGTTGATAGGGTGAGAACACAATTTCCTTTGATGATAGCAGCAGAAATGGAAGCGGCGGCTGTTGCACAGGTTTGCCATCAGTTTGGAACGCCTTTCGTAGTGATCAGAGCACTTTCTGACATAGCGGGCAAGGAATCATCAATTAGTTTTGATGAGTTTCTTCCGATTGCGGCACGTCATTCAACGGATATTGTTTTGCGTGCTATCTCGAAACTATAACGATTTTGTGGTAAGATAGCTGTAAGAGTTTTTTATTCACAAGTAATCTCAAGGAGGGAATCCGCAATGTTATATTTAATGGCAGGCACATTCTTTGTTACAACGATTATCGCAGTCATCATCTCACGTGAGGTCAGTGCTGACTGAGGAGTATAAAAAGAGGCGTTTCCAATGATGGGATCACTCCCGCATTGAAACGCCTTTTTTTGTTAGTTGCGGTGCAGATCAATCATTGTATTCGCGTTTAAATAACTGATATAGCTTGACAATTGCTCTTTTTTCAATTCTTGAAACGTAACTTCTGGAGATGTCAAGCTGTGCTGCTATCTCCTTTTGGGTCATCGGCTTGTCATCGAGTAAACCATAGCGCCTTTGGATAATTTCCAACTCACGACCGTTGAGTTTTCCTAAATGTTTGTACAGTCTTTCTTTGCGTTCTTTCTGTTCAACCGTTTCAATCGGCGTTTCATCATCGGTTTGTAAAAGATCTGCGATTTGGAGTGACTGACCATCTTTGTCCATTCCTATCGGATCGAACATTGATACGTCTTTTTGTACTTTTTTCTGAGTGCGAAGATACATGAGAATTTCGTTTTCAATACAGCGTGCAGCGTAAGTGGAAAGTTTTGTTTTACGATCTGGTGTAAAACTGTTTACAGCTTTCATGAGTCCAATCGTTCCAATCGAAATATAATCGTCCAATAGTTCATGTTTTGGGTGAAACTTTTTTACGATATGTGCAACGAGTCGCATGTTGCGTTCAATGAGTTCATCTCGTGCATCTTCGTCGCCTTCTGCAAGTCGTAGTAGACAAGCGGCTTCTTCTTCTTTCGTTAGTGGACGTTGGAATGCCTGCCCCCGAATATAACCGATCACGGCAGGAATTTCGAGCCATAGCTGAACAATTGCCATGACAAACCCGCTCATCGGGTCACCTCCTGTGTCGTTGTATGACAGTCTATGCAGTCGTGTCATGCCATATCACCGGTTTTTAAGTCGGACAGGCGGTATGGGATGTCCTTACTGTTTGTGTCGTATTAGGGTTTCCATGTTGCCTGTCGCTCCTAAACAGGCGCTCTCGCTTTTCGTTTATGTTATAATTATTTCAGAATGAGTTGTAAATCGGAGTGGATAATGTGTTCAACTATTTTTTGCCAAATGAATTTGTGAAAACTGTTTTTCAAGTTACGCCAGAGTACCTTAGAGCAAAGGGAATTAAAGGGGTTATAACGGATTTGGACAATACGCTTGTTGCGTGGGATAATCCAGCGGCTACGCCTGAAATCATTGAATGGATGAAAGGTATGAACAATGCTGGGATTCTCGTTACAGTCGTTTCAAATAATAATGAAATGCGCGTGAAAACTTTCTGTGACCCACTCGGCACACCTTTCATATGTGATGCCCGTAAACCGATGACGAAGTCTTTTAAAAAAGCATGTGCTGCAATGGGTACGAAAAAAGAGGAAACGGTTGTTATCGGTGACCAACTGATGACTGATATATTGGGCGGTAACAGAAAGGGTCTACATACGATACTTGTCGTACCTGTCGCAAGTTCAGATGGATTTTTCACGAAGTTCAATAGGATGATTGAAAGAAGGATTATGGCACGCATGAAACGTCGCGGCCTGATAACGTGGGAGGACTAATTGTGGAAGAAATGAAATGTATAGGTTGCGGTATAACGATTCAGACTGACAACCCGAAAAAAGAAGGCTATACACCACCCGCATCGTTGGAAAAAGAAGAAGTCGTTTGTAAACGCTGTTTCCGCTTACGGAATTACAATGAATTACAGCCCGTATCATTGTCCAGTGATGACTTTTTGAAAATTTTAAATGGTATTGGAACGAAAGAGGGAATGGTTGTACTAATCGTCGATATTTTCGATTTCAACGGAAGTTGGATCAACGGCTTACATCGCTTCGTCGGAAATAAGGACATATTATTGATTGGTAATAAATCAGATATTCTTCCCAAGTCGATAAACCCCAACCGTTTAACCAATTGGATGAAAGCAGAAGCGGTAAAATTGGGCTTGAAGCCGGTTGATGTACTTCTTGTCTCCGCCTATAAAGGAAAAGGCATGGAAGAAGCACTTACTGCTATCGATACAATCCGTAAAGGCAAAGACGTGTACGTTGTTGGATGTACAAACGTTGGGAAATCGACGTTTATCAATCGAATCATCAAACGGGCTACAGGGATTGGAGAAGTCATTACGACATCCCACTTCCCAGGAACGACGTTGGATTTAGTTGAAATCCCACTTGATGATGGGAAAGCCATTTATGATACACCAGGGATTATTAACGATCATCAGATTGCTCATCATTTAGACGAAAACGATTTGAAAGCAATTACCCCTAAAAATGAGCTGAAACCGAAAGTATTCCAGCTTAATGCCGAGCAGACATTGTTCATCGGCGGATTGGCTCGTTTTGATTTCATTTCTGGTGAGCGGTCGTCCTTTACGATTCATATCTCAAATGGTTTAACCATTCATCGTACGAAGCTTTCAAATGCGGATACGTTGTATGAGAATCATCTTGGCGAAATGCTTTCACCGCCATCAGGTGAGTCAATCGACAAGATGCCACCGTTTGTCCGTCATGAATTCTCCATTAAAAAAGCGAAAACGGATATTGTCATTTCAGGACTTGGCTGGGTAACAATTCAACATCCGAATGTAGTCGTCGCGGTTCATGCTCCACGTGGCGTTGACGTTGTTTTAAGACCTTCACTCATCTAAAGGGGGGAAACTGGTCGTGAAAAAATGGTACGCAGTTATCGGTGACCCGATCGCCCAATCCATGTCTCCAGCGATGCACGATGAATGGTTTGCGGCGAATGAAATGGACGCTTCCTATATTCCAATTCATGTAACAGCTGAAAGACTTGAAGAGGCAGTCGGTAGTCTACGAACACTCGGCTGTAGCGGTTGGAATGTAACCGTTCCACATAAACAAGCGATAATTCCTTTCCTCGACCGATTGGACGCCTCGGCCGAATTGATGAACGCTGTGAATACAGTACGTGTAGAGGCTGATGGGTCTCTTGTCGGCTTCAATACCGATGGTCGAGGATTTGTCCGCGCGCTTGAAGAGAGTTGTGGAAAACACCCAGGAGAAGGTAAAGTGTTACTTGTTGGGGCGGGTGGTGCAGCGCGAGGTATCGCTTTTGCACTGCATGCTGCCGGTTATGGTCCTCTCTCGATTACGAACAGGACACTAGAAAAAGCCCGAAGTATAGCTGTGGGTCTACCGAATGCTTCTAGTTTGACGATTACAGAAGCTGAATCATCCCTGTCGAATTTTAAATTAATCGTACAAACGACGACCGTAGGCATGCATTTTGCACAACATGGAATGCCTTTCAACCCTAACCGTCTAGCTGAGGAAGCGATTGTTGCAGATATTATCTACAATCCCCTTGAAACGGAATTCCTGGAAAACGCCCGTGCGAACGGAGCAGAAACAATGAATGGGATAGGCATGTTCGTCCATCAAGGAGCACTTGCTTTTGAGACTTGGACAGGCACCTATCCGAATACAAAAAAAATGATTGAAAAAATAACAACAATTCTTGGAGGTCAACAATGTTAACAGGTAAACAAAAAGGGTTTCTTCGGAGCCAAGCAAATCGTCTTCAACCATTATTTCAAGTAGGGAAAAGTGGATTGACTGAGTCAGTTATCAAACAATTCGACGAAGCGCTTGAAGCGAAGGAATTAATCAAAGTAAGTATTCTACAAAACTGTGATGAAGATAAAACTGAGATTGCTGCAAAATTGGACGGTATCGAAGGAATTGAAGTTGTCCAAGTGATCGGTAATACAATTGTGTTATATAAAGAATCAAAAGAGAAAAAACGTATCGAATTACCATAAGGAGTGGGCTATGAGAAAAGTAGGCATACTTGGGGGGACGTTCAATCCACCTCATGTGGGTCACTTGATTGTCGCGAATGAGGTTCTGCATACACTTGGGCTGGATGAAGTGCGATTGATGCCCACTGCAAAGCCACCGCATAAGTCGGCTCCAGGTGACGCGACAGCCCTACAGCGGTTGAAAATGGTGGAACTCGCTGTAGCTGGCGTTGAAGGGCTTAACGCATCTTCATTCGAAGTGGATTGCGGTGGTGTGTCTTACACATATGATACGATGAAAAAATTGACGGAGCTCGAACCCGATTCTGCGTTTCATTTTATAATTGGTGGCGATATGATTGATATGCTGCCAAAGTGGTACCGGATTGAGGAGCTCGTGAAGATTGTTGAATTTGTTGGAGTCAACCGCCCTGGAACCACAGGCAAAACAGAGTTACCCGTTACGTTTGTCGATATCCCTCAAATCGATTTGTCGTCAACAGTGATACGGGAACGCTTTGCTGGAAAGGGTACTGTAGAGATGCTCATTCCGAAAGTTGTAGAAGTATTTGTTCGCAAGGAGGGATTGTATGGATGTTGAATTTGTTACACAACAACTCAAACAACGATTGCCGCTAGCGCGTTTTCAACACGTATTGAGAGTAACAGAAACAGCTAAAATGCTTGCTGAACGGTATGGCGTATCCATTGTGAAAGCAGAACAGGCAGCCCTTTTCCATGATATTGCCAAATTCACGGATAGTGATGAACTGAGGCAAGTTCTTGTTAAAGAAAAAGAAGATCCAAGGCTTTTATCTTTTCATCATGAATTATGGCACGGTCCTGTAGGAGCAACAATCGCGCGGGATGAGTTTGCCATAGAAGATACGGATATTTTGAATGCAATCCGCTATCATACAACGGGAAGAGCAAATATGACCTTTCTTGAAAAGCTAATCTACGTGGCGGACATGATTGAGCCCGGACGAAATTTTCCGGGTGTTGAAGAATTACGAAGAACGACAGAAAAGAGTTTGGATTCAGCAATGGAAGCTTGTATTTATCATTCAGTACAGTTTCTTGTATTGAAAAAAGTTCCGGTATTTCCAGATTCCATTGACTGCTACAACGAATACCTTATGAAGAAATAAGTAGTACAGATTAGCCAAAACGAGAGGAAAAGTGAAATAAATGACTACAACACTACTTGCAACAGCTTATAAAGCAGTCGACGACAAAAAGGCCGAAGATATCGTGGTACTAAACATGGAAGGTGTTTCGCTTATGGCGGATCAATTCATCATCTGTCATGCCAATTCAGAAAGACAAGTCCAAGCGATTGCAAAAGAAGTTTCTGACAAGGCATCTGAAGAAGGGTACCAAGTGAAACGGATTGAAGGTATGGATGCAGGGAAATGGGTTCTTGTTGACATAGGCGATGTTGTCGTTCATGTTTTCCATCGTGACGAACGCGGATTTTACAATCTTGAAAAGCTATGGGGAGACGCACCTATGCTTGATATGGCAGACGAAAGATGAATCAGTCCTATTCGCAGTTCGCCAGTGTTTATGATGAGCTGATGACGGATATCCCTTATGAAGCCTACGTCGATATACTTGACGGGGCGGCAGCAGGGATTGAAGGGAAACGAATTTTGGATATCGGTTGCGGTACGGGATTGCTATCTGTAAAACTTGCAAAACGGGGTGCAGATGTCACCGGTATAGATCTTTCTACCGATATGTTGGCTGTGGCAAGGGAAAGAGCAACGTCTCTTTCTTTGCCCATTCAGTTCGTTCAACAACCCATGCAGGAATTGGAAGGATTCTCAGGCTTTGATGTCGCAGTGATTGCAATCGATTCGTTAAACTATGTACTTGATCGTGCTGACGTGTTGGCAACTTTCAAGCATGTACATAAGGCACTATCAGTAGGTGGTTCGCTCGTTTTCGATGTCCATTCTTTATTTAAAATAGACGAAATCTTCATGGAAGGGCCTTTCACTTTCGATAACAACCGTATTGCGTACATATGGGAAACGGATGAGGGAGATGTTCCCCATTCCGTCTATTCCGAGCTAGCTTTTTTTGTAAGAGAAGAGAGTGGATTATATCGCCGTTTCGATGAAATTCATACGCAACGGACGTTTGAAGTCAATTCTTATGTTGAGTTGCTAAGGGAAGCGGGCTTTTCAATTGAACGGATTTTCGCAGATTGGGAAGATGAAGCGCCACACGAAGAAAGTGAACGAATTTTCTTTCAAGTACGAAAATAACTCTTTTCTTTAGCCGGTATTTCATATATAGTTGAATAGACTCCATATGGATGCCGCCTAAGAAAGGGTGAATCGACTGTTTCTTTCAGGTATATCCAGAAAATGGCGTAAGTTTATCACCCCCATTGCAGCAATCGCTGTTGTATCCGCTTTTCTGTTCTTTCCCCGAGGACAGGTTGACAACAATGAGTTTGTCATGAGCGAACAAACCCCATTCCCTGAACTGATTGAAGAAGAAAGTAACGAGGAAGTCGCGGAAATCGAGCAAGACGTGCCTCAAAGCATCGTTGTGGATGTCAAAGGTGCAGTTAGGCATCCTGGTGTCTATTCGATGAAAGAAGGAGATCGAGTCATCGATGCGATCACGGAGGCAGGCGGTTATGTGCCCAACGCCGATTCACGTATGTTGAATCACGCGATGAAACTGGTAGATGAGTTTGTCATTTACGTTCCACTGGAAGGCGAAGAACCGTTGGAGACTGGGACAAGCCCAATGGCGATTGTTCCTGCGCAGCCAGATGACGGAACGATTGATATTAATACGGCAGATGAACAAGAGCTGATGACGATACCGGGCATCGGCCCATCCAAGGCTGCCGCAATTATCCAGTATCGTACAGATAACGGTCTTTTCAAAACGCCGGAATCGTTGATGGACGTTTCAGGGATTGGACAAAAGACGTTTGAGAAACTTGAATCTTCCATTAAAGTGAACTAAATGGACGAGTATGTATCCTTGCATACATTTCGTAGATAAAATCAAATGAAGGAGGCATTCATATGGAGCGAATTTCATGGGACCAGTTCTTCATGGCCCAGTGCCACCTGTTAGCGGTACGGAGTACGTGTACAAGGCTCGCTGTCGGTGCGACGATTGTGCGGGATAACCGAATTATTGCCGGCGGGTATAATGGTTCGATTTCTGGCGGAGATCATTGCATTGACCATGGCTGTTATGTCGTTGGCGGTCATTGTGTTCGAACAATCCATGCGGAAATGAACGCTTTACTTCAATGTTCGAAGTATGGGATACCTGTTGGAGAATCGACATTATATGTCACTCATTTCCCTTGCCTGCAATGTTCTAAAGCAATTATTCAAGCGGGAATTCGGCATGTGATTTACGCAAAGGATTATAAAAATGATGACTATGCGATTCGTTTGTTCGAACAATCCGGAATTACCCTACAACATATCCCGTTTAACGAAAAAAATGTTGATTTTTCAAGCGAACGCAAATTAGCATTGTTAAATGAGATGATTGAAAAAATGCAGGCACTTGGAGCTGAAGATGAAGAACTTGCCCCTTATATGAAAAGGGTGAATGAGCTATTCGAGATCTGATTTCGCGCATACGAATTATATACATTGCAATACCGGTCGCTGTATCAGCATTTGCTGCATATGGCCCGGTTACTCTTTTATTTTGTAATCTGTTTCTTATCCCCATCTTCTTACGAAGAAAAGAAGATTTCCTCACACCCATCCTCTCAGTTATGGCCGCATTTCTTTCTTATTATTATATTTCAGCCACGTTGCCAATAATCGCAAAACCCAACCCTGCTACGCTTTCACTGACATTTGCTGATAACGTGAAGATTGACGGCGCTAAGATGAAAGGCTTTGCTAAAACAACAACAAAAGAAACAGTATATGCTATTTATACATTTAAGAATGAGCAAGAAAAGGAGTATTTCATACAGTTAAATCCTGCATCTTTTACGCTTACGATGACAGGTACTTTTAGTGAACCAGCTAATCCTTCGCATGAATATTCATTTGATATGTCTACGTATATGAAAATGTATGGGGCGATTGGCGTTTTTGAAAGTGAATCAATTTTGCGGACTGAAAAAAGAACCGGTTTACGAACACGACTATCTGAGCAAAGACGCAAAGTGAAAAATCATATCGCTGCAACTTTTCCGGATTCACTTCAAACGGAAGCGGAGGCGCTGCTGATTGGAGATCGCAGTGGGATGGATGAAGAACAGGCGGCGAATTATCGAACGCTTGGAATCACGCATTTATTCGCAATCTCAGGACTCCATGTTGGATTGCTTGCATTTCTATTGCGCGAAGTTCTCATGAGGTTATTGTTGCGAAAAGAAACGGTAGATATCGTGCTGATTATCCTATTACCTTTGTACGCGGTTATAGCAGGCGGTGCACCGTCCGTTTGGCGCGCGGTGTTAGTAACAGTACTTGTCCTTCTCTCAGCAAGAGGGGGCGTGCAGGCGAGGCTTGACAACGCCCTTGCATTATGTGCTGTTTGTTTTATACTTTACGAACCTTTTGTTGTGTTTCAAGCGGGTTTTCAATTGTCTTATTTAGCTGCGTTTTCACTCGTCTATTCATCAGTATTACTTGCAAGGACTCAATCGGTTTTCAAAATTTCATTTCTCGTGACATCGATTAGTCAATTAGCATTGTATCCTGTATTACTGTTTCATTTTTATGAAATATCGTTATCGTCATTTGTCGTTAACCTGTTGTATGTTCCTTTGTATTCAGTTGTTATTTTACCCGCGAATCTCATTTTTCTTGCGACAACATCATTTATTCCTGTATTGGCTGACGTACTGTTTATGATTTACGTACCATTTAGAGAGTTTGTTCGTTTTATAACGGATTGGCTGGCCTCTTTACCTTTTCAGTTATGGACTCCGGGGAAACCTGATGGTATTTGGCTGGTTTTTGCTGTTGCAGGTGTCTTGCTATTTTTTATCCGGTACGAAGCTGGCAGTTTGGTGCGTTATTGTTTGCCGTTTGTACTTATTCCTGCAATTATTTTACATCTGATTCCCTATATGGATAGTTCACTGCGCGTGACCTTTCTTGATGTCGGGCAGGGGGACAGTATTGTGATTGAATTACCGTATCGACAAGCGGTTTATGTCATCGATACTGGCGGGACAGTGACATTCGGGGAGCCAAATTGGAAGACGCCGGAAAAACAATTTGAAATAGGGAAGAAAATTGTGGTCCCTTTTTTAAAAGGAAACGGTATTACGACGATCGATAAACTGATGATTACACATGCAGATGCTGATCATGTGGAAGGGGCAGATGAAGTCCTGAATGAAGTGCGGGTTAAAGAAATCCATGTTTCTCCCGGAAGTGAAAAGGAGTTAGCGATGGCAGAAGTCATGCAGATAGCTAGCGTGAAGAACGTGCCACTGATTCCGATGAAACAAGGTATTTCCTGGACAAAAGGGACAACCTCTTTTCATTACGTGGCACCGGCTGAAGAAAAGTATAAGGGGAATAACAGTTCACTCGTTTTGTATATGCAAACGACGGGGCCTTCGTTTTTATTTACAGGAGATTTAGAAGAAGACGGGGAAAAGCAGTTTTTACGTGATTATGGGCAAGCCAATTTTGGACAACTTATTTTAAAGGCGGGTCATCATGGCAGTCGAACATCCAGTACGGAACCGTTTGTAAAGGCGTTGCGTCCTGAATTAACGATTTTTTCCGCGGGCCGCAATAACCGATACGGTCACCCACATCCCGAAGTAGTTGAAACGTATGCATCATATGGGCTCTCAACAATGTCTACCGCAGAATCCGGCTCAATAACGGTAACTGTACGGAAAAAAGACTATGAAATCTCGGCGATGATTCCATGAATAATTGGTGAAAAAAAGACAAGGTATCCCATCTAAGAGATGCCTTGTCCATCTTTTTCCTGCTTATTAGCGAGCAGCGATGTCGATTATAGTAGCAATTATAAAGATTGCGGAGAAAGCTCCGAAAGCTACTATAAAACCAATGCCGGAATCGATAAGATCATTGCGTTTAGACTGTACGTCATGTTCGAACTCATTCATTGCTACACCTCCTGATTCCATTATAGTATAGATGATAACAGACAAAAAATCCATAGCTATCGACTAATTGTGAATGGTGGACCGTAACTGACACAATTTGTTCAAACAGTGAGTCATGTATATTGTATAATTGGATTATAGCTATAGAAGAGGTGAAATGATGGCAACTGCAATTTGGAAAAAAATAGCTGGCGGTGAAATTGACCCGGTTTACTTACTGACCGGATTGGAGCATCACTTTTTCGATGCAACGATTACACGTCTAAAAAAGGCGTTACCCGATATTGATGATGCGTCAATCATCCGCTTTGATTTGGAAGAAACACCTGTTGAAATGGTTATCGAAGAAGCGGATACATTACCCTTCCTTGAAGAACGTAAATTAATCATCGCGGGAAATGCTTCTTTTTTGAAAGCAGCAGACAAAAGTAAGGAAAAAGTCGTACATAACTTAGCAATGCTTGAAAACTGGCTGGCAAATCCTTCACCTACAGCTGTAGTTGTTTTCATTGCCCCTTATGAAAAGTTAGATGCGCGAAAACGAATTACTAAACTCATGAGAGAGCGAGCGACAGTAATTGAGGCGGCACATCTGCAAGGGAAGGATCTTACTATATGGATTCAACAAGAAGCTAAGGCAAATGGATCTGCGATATCATCTGATGCAGCGGATCTATTAGTGAAAATGGCGGGGGAAAGTCTTTTGACCCTTTCATCTGAAATTGGTAAAATGGCCACCTATACGGCAGGTGAAAGTGATATAACACCTGAGACGATCATGAATCTTGTTCCGCGGACACCTGAAATGGATGTTTTCAAATTAACCGAAGCGTATGCTTCAGGCAGGGTATCGGATGCAGTATCCATTTACCATGATTTGTTACGAAATGGGCAAGAGCCGATTATGTTGACTGCTCTTATCGCAAGTCAAATCAGACTCATGATTCACGTAGGTTCTTTGCGGAAAAAAGGCTATCAGCAAAGCCAGATTGCAAAAACACTTGGCGTCCATCCGTACCGGGTCAAATTGATGATGGAAAATCGAAATGCACCAAGTGAAGATCGCTTGTTAATCATTCTTAACAATTTGGCGGGAATTGATTATAAACTGAAATCCACAAGCGGAAAGCGAGAACGACTACTAGAATTATTCTTTATGGAGCCCTTTAGAAAATAAGAAAAAGCACACAAGAAAGACCGTCCATAATATATGGGCGGTCTTTTTAGGTCTGCAAAATGCATTCCTTGGAATTACAAAGCTTTTTTCGTAAGACGAGCTTTTTGACGTGATGCAGTATTTTTATGGATAAGACCTTTACGTGCAGCAGTGTCCATTTTTTTGATTGCATCTTTAAGAAGAACAGAAGCATTCTCTTCTTTTGAGTCAAGAGCGATTTCAGCTTTACGGACAGCAGTACGCATTGCTGCTTTTGTATGTGAGTTCTGTACGTTTGCAGCTGTACTTTGTTTTACGCGTTTGATCGCAGATTTGATGTTTGGCAATTCATTCACCTCCAATTTCAGGTAAGGCAAGAGTGTTTCCACGTAATTTCGGATATCACTTTCACAACAAGCATAATTTTATCAAATAGAAGGAGAGAATGCAATAATAAAACGCAAAGAATATTTCCTTGACACAACGCACAAGCTTGAGGATGAGGTGATGAAATGGAAAAGCATAATTTTTATCGGACAGATTTAGTAGATGAAATCGATGAAATGGTTCAACACAGAACAGATCCGGAAAAAAATAAGTTAAAAGAAGAAGACGGCATTCAATTTGGGGAATCCAGAACAGGACGGGTTATTTTAACCTCAGTAAAAGTGGATGCCAAAGGTGCTGAAAGGATTGGAAAGAAGGAAGGAACGTATTTGACTTTAACGATGCCGACACTTCACGCAGGAGATTTGGAAGGTATGGCCGAGTTATCAGATGCTTTAGTTGAACAATTGGGGAAAATGCTTAAAGAGTTACGGATGCTTAAAAATGGAAAGATCCTGCTAATCGGGCTTGGCAATCGAGATGTCACTCCCGATGCCGTTGGACCGCTCACAATGGATCGACTACGTAATATCGTTCCTGACTATTATTCTGATGAAGGCAGTGAGGTATTTGTCTATGCACCTGGCGTGACAATCCAAACCGGGCTAGAAACATCAGATTTCGTAAATGCAGTCGCAAAGGAAATTAAACCCGATTTATTAATTATCATTGATGCATTGGCTGCAAGGGATAGTTCAAGGTTATGCCGTACAATCCAATTGACAGACACAGGCATCCATCCAGGTTCTGGTGTGGGTAATAGCCGGAAAGAGATTTCGAAGGAAGTGTTTGGTATACCGGTTATAGCTATCGGTATACCGACCGTTGTGGATGGGCCAGTATTAATTGCAGATGCTATAGATTCGATGTTCGGCTATATTGCTTCAAAAATCGATGAACAAGATAGTCCATCATCACGATTGTCTGTATCGCCGTGGCTACACAATGAAAACAAAGATGCGGATCGCTCCAAACTACTTCCGATTTTTGGCGATTGGGCATCGTGGCCACACGAAGACAGAATCCAGCTATTCGAAGAAGTTTTGACGAATCGTGAACTCAGCACGTTTGTCTCGCCTAAGGAAATCGACTCATGGGTGACGCTCTATGCTGATACATTATCGGATTCGTTGGCGCAATGGATTTCAAACGTAAAAAACTAGTCATTGACGCATTTCCTTCTGCATATAGTTGGTAGACGGAGGGATGCCACTTGAAAAAGACCTTGCAAATTTGGGGCACGCTAATCCTAATTCTCTTCCTATTTCCTGTCATAATCACTAATATTCCTGGTGGAGCCAAAGCAAAATCGACAGAAATTGTAATGGAGTCGCCTGTCATTGTCTATGCCTCGAATATTAGTGAAGAGGAATTACCAAAAGAGATTGGAAAGAAAGCGTTGCTCTATTTTACTCACTCTCATGAAGCATATGAACCAGTAACGAAAGCACATGACGGCAAAGTAACCGTCTCACATCAATCTGAAAACATTACAAAGTTCGGAGAAAAGTTAAAGAAGCAACTTATTTTTAATGGAGTCCAAACAGATATCCTACCTATTGATAATGCAAAAGAAATGAGCAAGAAAGGGATTCCCCACTATCGTGCTTATAATGCAATCCGCCCGGCTGTCAAAAAACGTATTCAGGAACAACAATATGATTTGATTGTCGATGTTCATCGGGATGCACTTGGACCGGACAAAACGACGATTGTGAATGAAGGAGAAAAATACGCTAAAGTGGCCTTTGTCATCGGGGTGGAACACCCTAATTATAAAAAGAACCGTGCACAAGCCAAATTGATAAAAGATGAAATGGAGCGCCTAGTTCCTGGTATTACACGCAATCTAATAATGAAGGGGGGAAAAGGAGTAGACGGGAAGTATAATCAAGACCTACATCCCTCTCTCCTTGTCCTTGAACTCGGCGGATATGGAAATACCGAAGATCAGCTGAATCGTACAGTGGCAGTCATAGCAAAAGCGACAGCTACCGTGCTATCAGACTAAACCCAAAATGTATATTGAAGTTCGGTTTGTGTGACAATCTATATATGTTGACATAAAGAATCCACTCAACAACGCTCGGCGCTTGGGGATGCCTCCCGCAATAAGCCAGTCAGAAGACCGCTGTCAGTCTTATTGCTTCGGCTACCCCAGTGAGGCGCCTTCGCTGGAGATTATATAGAATCATTCGTTCAACATATATAGTTCACCAGCATAGAAATCGAATTGAACCCCTTTTGAATCAGTTTTTTTGGGTGAGAAAACTTATTTTTGCTAAAACCTTTGATTTAGAGTCCAATCCAAGCATATATAACCAATCAGTCAGCTGTATCCTGATTGGTTTTTTTGCGTCCTTGTAAGAAATATAAACTTTTGAGATACCTCATTCCTTGGAGGCGTACAGCTATCTAGCTGTCGCTGCCTTACCGTTCTTTTGGTTGGGTCCAGTCCTTCGCCTAGGCAAATACATTGGCTCAGGCAAGTGGACGTATACGTGCGTTGTAGGGGGTTGGGAAAGAGTTAAGGAATCAAAGAGATAACGCCATGATTGTGCAAGGTGTATCTACTGGTAACTACGTTAATTCAATGGAAGAAGGAATTGTAACGAAAATGCACAGTTGAAAGCTTTCAGATTTAACTTACAATAGAATTATAGGATTTTTATTCAGCCAACGGACAGTTAGTCAGACCGGATTTTTAGAAAAGGCATGGATTGAAATACTGGATTCCAGGGGAGGGACGTGCATGAAAATTAATCTCAATTTAGGATCCTTTATACTATCTTTAATTTGCATCCCTGTATTTTTCATTGCACTCTTTCCTCGGGATTTTCTAGGTGTTTTCACCAATAACATAGGGGCTTACCCATTGAAAATTGTCTTAAGCATAACGGTTATAACCTTTTTTCTTGGTTTACTTGGGTTGAAGGATGTAAGGGAATGGAAAGCGATGGCGAGAAGCATATTTACTATCACTTTAACAATTGGGTTATCGGCGGTATTAATTGTGATTATATTCATGGGTAGATTGCTTGGTTAAGGATGGGGAATGGGTGAAAAAGTAATGCAGGCAATCGCTGGAGAAAAAACTCAGTTTAGAAATAGCTGTCTATAAATCATTACCCTGAAAAACATATAAAATGTGGTCAAGTGTTTCGAAAACAGGTATACTTAAACGAACAGAGGTGATACGGAATGGACAAGAAACTACTGGAAATGATGGGCGAAATGATGGAGCGGCTGACTGAGGTTCACTCGGGAATGAAAGATATAAGATCCGAAATGAAAGATATGAAAACTGAAGTGAAAGATATGAAAACCGAAATGAATGAACGGTTCGACGCTGTTGATGCAAAGATATACGGTGTGGGTGAACACTTTGAAGAACTATCAAAAAACACTATTCAGCTACAGGATGATGTGAAAAAGGAACTGAAATATGTTACCCATAAAATTCATGCCCTTGATAGAGAAGTGTTTCTGCGGACAGATTCACTACAATGATGGGGTAGTCAACAAAATAATGCCGATAAAAGGGGAGAAGCAGAAATGCTTCACCCCTTTTATCTAGACTCATCTCTAAAATATGGAAGCTTCATTAAAGCAAAGAACTCGAATCAAATTGTGTTCGCAAGAATCTTAATTGAGAAAGAAGATGAAGAAAGTGGATAATGTAACGCAATCTTACTTTGATGACTTAGAAGCTGAGGACAAAGAAATCCAATTTGAGGCTTTCAAAAATATTACTGCTGCCATAAAAGAAGAAGTGGACTGGGCTTATGAAGTTTGGGATCAATTAAGGGACTGGCTGACGGATACCGACAACCACCGAAGATCGAGGGCTGCCCAGTTCCTTTGTGGTCTTGCTATCAGTGACCCTGAAAAACGGATACTGGACGACTTTCCAGCATTATGGGAAGTGACAAAGGATCCGAGATTTGTTACGGCCAGACATAGCCTGCAATCGATTTGGAAAGTGGGACTGGCCGGTGATGAACAAAAAGAAATGGTGATGCGTCATTTAGTCGATCGCTTTCAAAACGGAGCGGATGAGAAACATTATACGTTGATCCGTTTTGATATGATCCAGTGTATTAAAAACTTATACGACGAACTAAAAGATGAAACACTCAAGCAAACAGCATTGGAATTGATTGAGACTGAAGAGTATGGTAAATACCGGAAGAAGTATTACTCCGTATGGAAATGATTTGTATTCACTAAAGGAATGGGCTTTCCCGTTCGGATAAGTCTGTATTGCGGCGAGCAAAAGTAAGGGGAGAAATTAAGTGGAAAATACCTTTGTAATACGGGATGATGCATCCTATACCTTGAACTTTTTGATCTATATTCAAAATATATTCCTTAACCAGCGTAGTAGTGAACAAGAGCGCAAATTTCCTTATATCCCATCAATGCACATAACATTTGAGGAAGGGTTTGAATTTCGCTATAAAGAATTATGGGATGAAGTTAGACAAAGAATAGCTGAAAATCCTTTCGAAGACGGGAAAATTTTCAATGGTGAAAAAGATTTATTCTTTAAAAGACTGTTCATGGATAGTAACGATAGTATGAAAGACTACGATGAAATTTATCAATCATTTAAAGTATGGTGGGGTAGCTTTGCAGGGCATTTTTCAGTAGAAAGATCCATTGGGGATGTAATTGAGAATTTATACAGAGAATTGGCGTGTACACTCATTCAAAGAGGGATTACACCCAAAAAAGAATTAAATATCAGCTTAGTTTATGATAAATGCCCATTAGGTAATATGGAGATAACTTCTTATTTCGCTGTCGTGCCAATTAACGATTTTTATGTAAAATATGAAGAGCTAGTGACCAAATTGCGAAAAAACGTATGTAACTAGTGGAATGCTTTATAGGAATAAGAATCATAAAAAGTGAAAAGTATAAAAAAGGTTTCGTGCGTTTTCAGGCCATCAAAACGGATTAGTACGTGCCAGCAAATTAGCATAAAAAGAACGCCAAAAACCCCCGTAGTCTCTTCAAACGAGATTACGGGGGTTAACTAATAAATTAGATGAAATCGCCGGTTGAAATAGGCATTGTGATTGGCGGTAAATCATCTACCGCTACATCTTGCACTGAAAAAGCGTTCGATACGAAAAATCCTAACAAGCATACAAAAGCTAATAGAAAACGCTTCATGTTAATTCCTCCCAGTGTTGTACATTATGATGTTTTAAATGATAGTAAAACGCCTTTTGATAAAAAGTTGTCGCTAATTTGAACTGATTGTTGTCCGTTAATTTATCAGCCAGGACGTTGCAGTAAACGAAACAGTGGTAATAATTTTGTTTAACTTCAAAATAATGGAGGGCTGATTCAAAAGTAGAGATAAGATCATTTTCATCATACAAGAGCGCTTTATAGATTGCAAAATGATGGCTGTAGGGATTTTTATTTTGCTCAGTTAGCAGGTTAAGTAAAAAGATTCCTTTGTTTACTAAGGCTTTGGAGCTTTCTTTATCCCCTGTTTTTTTATACTCTTTCACAAGCGATAAAATCGTGACAATTTGGTCATTTGGATTTTCTTTCACAAGGAGACTTTGGTTGAAATGACGCAGCGCACGTTCATTATCCTTTAGAAGTGAATAACAAGCCCCGAGGTTATGCTCAATCATTCCAAGATAGTTAGCTAAACCATTAGTAGTCATAATTTCCTTCGCGTTTTCAAAAGACATGAGGGCGTTTTTCAAATTCCTGGTATGCTTTTGAGCATTTCCAAGAATGATTAAACATTCAATGGAACGTGTAGCTAGCATTTTTGCGTTAAAATAGTTCAAAGCTTCTTGAAGATGATCAATAACTAAAATATACCGGTAATCGGACGAAGCTGCAAGGCTTGAAACGTAGTGTAGTTCCGCCATTTCCCAGTCTTCCATCCGATATTTCGTCGCTAACTCGTATGCATTAGTGAAGATGTGCACTGCATTGGAAAATCGGTTTTCGGTATATGCGATAATCCCTTGGATGATGTATAGATGGAATAGCTGGGTATGTGACATATCACTTTGCATAGGTACTACTATGGCAATGTTCTTCTTAACATCGAATGACGTCATTAACAGCAACCGGGTTTCCATAAGTAGCAGGCTAACCTTATATGGATACAGTGGATTTTCTGCTAAGAAGGAATGGATTTCTTGGCAAAGTAAATCCGCGGCAAGTTTGTCACGCTGATCGATGACTTCTTTGAAACGTTTCTTAAACTGCGTAAACAGCTCGGGAGACGAATGTATAAATACGCTTTACGGCGAGATATTCAATCTTTGAAGAAGCATATGTTGAACCTCATCCCCAGGAATGGCAGTACCATTTTCAATTTTACTTAAATAGGAGGGGGAACAAATACCTTGGGCTAGTTCATCCTGTCTTATATTAATCTTTTGCCGCTCCACTTTAATCAGTTGTCCAATTTTCATTGTACCCCACATCTCCCTATATATTGGTAAATTGATTTACTTATATTGTGACTGTACCACAAAAACGAAAAAAATCTATAACTATAAGTGAATGGGAAAGTAGGAAAGAAAATGCTGAAATAATGCCGATTTCCGGGTGCGATTTCCCAAGTCGTGAACCGTTGACTTTCTGACTTATCTGAATAATAATTAGGTATGAAGGTTCCGGCCGGAAATACTTCTAAGGAGATAGGGGATATAGTGTCAAGTACCAGCATTCTATAACTTTGGGGTACCTATGTAAGAAGTCGAGATTAATTATTCACTCAACTCTGAAGGTATGCAGTAAAGAGTAGAATTACATGAAAACTTTCAAACTTCACTGTATGCTTATTTAATTGCAGTGTATTTTCTGAATAACTCTATGCGCAGAAACCTGAAATCAAAACCTGCTAAATCAGAGTATCCTTTTTATACTGATTTCCTAAAAATAGAGGTGGGCAAAACTGGTAGGGTATGAAAGGATTGATTTGTTGTTACTATCTGCCGATATACTTCGTAATAGGTTTATAATTTTACTGTTTTAACAAACTAAGAATCACTGGGATGGAGGAGAAACTTTTTGAAGAAATTTAAAATGATCGGTTTGAGTTTTATCGCTGTTTTAAGTTTAGGGCTATCAGTAGCTGTGTCGAATGTCCAAGCCTCTGAAAACGCTGTACCACTAATTACTCAAGCAGCAGATCAAATTTTTGTTTCAAGAATAGTTCCTTATACAACACGACAATCTATGTGGGTCACCGAAACTAGAAATGGGAAGACTTACTCGGGGTATCTCTATAATAGAGGATTTGCGGATGGTGATGGAAGGACTGTTCTTTTTACAGGGAATCTGAAAGCGGGTCCTTATGTAGACCCGTTTATACTAAAAAATAATTAACTCATAGAATTATGAACTATCACTATTATTACCCCTTTAAGTAGATATTGTTATAAAAACAACAATATTGTAGGTAGCTCTACTTAAAGGGGATTTTAATATGGTTAAAAAAATGGGGGGGAACCGATGAAGGAAGTTATTGACTTTGTCGTGAAGGGGATTATAAAAAATAAATACATTCTTTTGGCACCACTTGCTATAATTCTTCTTATTGCGTCAATGATGATGATCAATAGCACTCAAACAGGAACGACTCAAAAAGAGTTACAGGACACTTTCAATGATCGAAAAGAAACCGTTAACCTTTTAATTAGTAAAATATTAAATAAGAAGAGGAATATCGGTCTTTCCGAAGATGCACAACAAGGATTAGATAGTTTGCTATCACAGGAAGAATATTTAAAACAGATTTCAAGTAAGTTGGATGAAGGTGTTTTAGACATTTCTTTCGAAAATATAGAGTATATAAAAGAATATGAAGCGTATGAAGAATATATTTCCATTCCGTATAATAATAAAGATATTTTAAATATTGAACAACAAAAAGTAGAAACGTTAGCTAAACACAACTTATCTTACACAGAACAACAAACTCCTTATAAGACGGCGCTGTTTACTAAGCAGTTGTTTCAACTATTTTTTAGTCCGATTACAGCTTTTTTATTTTTACTCATTTTTAGTTATAAATATTTATCTGATAGGGAGAATCGGACATTTGATTTCTTTAAAGTGAACTCTCTATCGAATACGGCAATCTACTATGGCTATTTGATTCCATTTTTACTGTTAGTACTCGTTTACATATTCATAGCAAGTTTCTTTTCATTGTTGCCTACATTGGTGACCGGAAATTTGAATACAATCCATTATCCAATTGAAATGGCAGTTCAATCAGAAACGATGATGGTACCCGTATGGAAATGGTTACTCTTCCTTCCGATCGGTTGGGGTATTTTTGTTTCATTGCTATTAGTGCTTTCAATTTGTTTATTCAAACAGAGAATTTCTTTTGGCGTTCTATTATCAATGGTTGCTATACCGCTCGTGATCGGCTATATCATTTCAACTCAATTCGGTTTTTATATGGTAAACCCTATCCATTTAATTGTCTCATACGAAACGCATCTATTACCTACGCATCGTTTTATGATCTATCAGTTATGGATGTTCATCGTACTCATCATTTTTTTAGCGGCTTCCTATCCGGTATTCAATTCGAAAGGGTCGGCGTTTAAAGCTCCTGTTTTAAATTCAACTAGAAAACAGTATCACCCTAAAAGTAAGTGGAAGTTGCTTCAATTTGAGCATGTAAAAAAGAAGCGCAAAAGTCATGTGCTTTTCACGCTCATCTTGTTATTTGGCATTATTGGCGGTACGTATACATTTGTGAATCAGCAATATCAAAATCTCCCTAAGACGTCTTTGAAAGTGATTGAAGACCTACAAAATATCATCATTGAACAATTACGACATTGGAAAGTGGTTGAACTTGAGTTTGATATTGAAACTGAAATTATGTTGTCCACTAGTCAAGAAGAGTCAGATGAGGAAATGACAGAGTTCATTCCTGTAGAGAATCCTTATACTGTTAGGATTGAGAACTTGGAACAAGGCTATACCGCGTTAGAGGGATTAAAGAAAGAGGTTGGTTCACGACATTTTCCTGGAAAGTTTCGGGAAGCAATGAATACATTACATTCAAGTGATGATTTACCCCCTTCACGATGGAATGTAACAGACTTAGCTACGGCAGAACAGCAACGTATTATGGATGAGAAAGATATTACACCATGGCCAATTGGGAATCAGTGGATTTCCAATTATAATGTTCCAAGTACTGCAATTGATAATGAGCATTACAATTTATTAAAGGCATCCCAAGAACGAAATACGAAATACGGCAAGAGTGGTTTGTTCTCCGTTTATAAATATTTTAATTGGAATATGATGTTGCTCGTATTAGGAGTTTTCGTTCTTCTATTATGGACGAGTATCTCCGAAGAACAACGACCAAATTCATCGATGAACTTTCTGACGACGAAACCGATTTCTCTTAGGTCAATTTATGTAAGTAAATGGGCGTATAATGGAATGATCGCTTATGGTTTACTCCTACTCAGTGGGGGCACCGTATTCCTTCTCAGTTTACTCATTGGTGGTTTTGGAGAGCCCCAATATCCGATCTTGGTTTATGCTGCAGAGAATACTAAGGATGACCTTTTCTACTCGGGTGTAGAAAATGCTTATTTCTTCTTTGAAAGTTTGCTAGTGCTTATTCTGAAGTGTGGAGCGCTCATCATGGCTCAAATCTTCTTTCTAAATAGCCTATTCAGCTTGATCGGCAGATGGTTGAAAAATCACTATGCCACAGTTATCGTTACATTACTGGTAGGGTTTGCAGGCTATTTTTTAGCAAACCAGTATATTTCGGTGAATAATATGTTTTTGAATCCTTTTGTTTACTTTGATACATGGAACATTGTAGATGGTTGGAAGTCGATTGCTGCGAACTCGTCAAAAGTGAACTTCATTAATGGATGTATCATTCTACTTGTCAGTGGATTCCTGCTATTCTTCATGGGGTTACTATCAGGAAGGAAGAGGGTGTAATCATGTCAGTATTAAAAGTCAATCAGCTTAACAAGAACTATGGGAATAAAAGTGTCTTACGGGATATTTCATTTGAAATCAATGAAGGCGATTTAATCGGTCTGGTCGGACCAAATGGAGCAGGAAAATCCACCTTAATGCGTTCCATGCTCGCATTGGAGGATCTGAAAAGTGGCTTAGTTACAGTTCAAAACATTTCAAATAGGAACCCCGAATTTTTTAAATACGTATCTTTTTTACCTAGCGATAACTACTTATATACACAATTAACAGGATATGACCATATATCATTTGTAGCGAACATTTATGATTTAGAAAAAAGTGAAATCGATGAAGTCATTGACTTAATTGGCATTCGAACGTATGTCAACCAGGCTGTTAAATCCTACTCGTACGGGATGAGACAACACCTATTAATCGCATTAAGTATACTGACAAAACCACTTGTCATCTTAATGGATGAACCCTTTAATGGATTAGATCCAACGAGTATAATCGAATTAAAGCAATTAATTCGGACCTTACATGCCCAGGGAATTGGCATCCTCATATCAACACATAATTTGGATATACTGGAGGATTTAACGAATACCATCTGGTTCATTAAAGACGGTCAGTTGTTCAAAAACGAAATTCTACTCGATGTGAATGATCCCTATCAAATTGAAGTTTCAGGTCATTATGAAAAAACAGTAGAACAACTGATGACGGATAGTCATTTGCCATTCCAAGTTATAGAAAATCGTATACTTACTGATCCGACATATGAAGTAGAGAAATATCTTGAGTGGTTGATAAAGAATGGAGTACAAATCAAATCAGTCAATATAAGTAAAAAGAATCTAGAGGAAATGTATAAGAACTTTTATGAAGTGAATATCCAATAGATAAATCAAAATGCTAAGCGCCGGGGATTTCGCAATTATTTATAGGTTCTTCTTTGTTGCCTTCACTGGCAATTGAACCGAAGGAAAGCGGGAAAAAAATGCTGAAGTAAAGCCCATTAACGGAGGAGAATTCATAAGTCGGAAACTATTGGATTTCTGATTTATCTGAGTAGTAATTAGAATAGAACTGTAGCACAATACTCTGGGACAGTTTATCCCGCATTAACGGGCAGTAAGACCGCCACTTCAAGTCTTCGAGGAAACAAGAAGAATAAGTGGGGGATCAACTGCCCGTAAAAGCCCGAATGGTTCAACTAACAATCAGAGGGGGATGGGAAAAACCCCCTCTGATTGAAGTTTCACTTTATTGTGAAGGTACTTGCCAAGCACGAGTAAATACCAGTGAATAAATGTTGTCTCATAAAAACCTCTGACTATATTAGTAGTTCAGAGGTTTTCTTATAGATAGTTAATTTATAGTTCTTAAAATATACATAACACAGATGAAAAGGGGGATTCCATGGTAACCACAATTACATGTAAAGAACTAGAAAAAAGCTATCTAGGCGATGGTGTGACGACGAAGGCTGTGCAAAATATCAATCTAACGTTTGCAAAAGGTGAATTTACGGCGATTATTGGGCCTTCGGGTTCGGGAAAATCGACGTTGCTTAGCTTGCTCGGAACGCTCGATCATCCAACGGCTGGCAAGCTGCACTATGATGGAGAAGACGTGTTCAAGAGAAGTAAAAATAGAATAGCTGACTTTCGCTTTGAAGAAATCGGTTTTATTTTTCAACAGTTTCACTTGTTGCCTACGTTAACGGCGCTCGAAAATATCCTTTCGCCTTTATTTGCACGGAAAGTTGCCTATAAAAAGGAGCAGCGTGCTAAAGAAGTGCTAGAACAAGTGGGCTTACTCGATAAAATGAATTCCCTTCCTTCTCAGTTATCAGGTGGACAGCAGCAAAGAGTTGCCATTGCACGCGCGATTGTACATAAACCGAGTTGGCTGCTGGCGGATGAGCCGACGGGAAATTTAGACACTGAAACAGGGCAGCTAATTTTTGAACTGTTGCAAAGTCTCAACAAACAAGAGGGATGCGGAATTTTGTTTGTGACGCATGATCCGTTGCTTGCCGCCAAAGCAGACAGGGTGATTACGATGAAAGACGGACTCGTTATCTCGGATGAACGAGGGGAAACAATATGATTCGCTTTATTTGGCAGAATTGGTGGCGGAGGAAAGAAAGACTGATTTTGCTCATTGTCGGTGCGCTGATTATTAGTATCGGATTGACGTATTTAGTCGGTATTTCCGATGCCAATAAAGGAACAATTGTAGATGAATTACAACAAAGATGGTCTTCCTCCTATGATATTGTTGTGCGCCCTGCGGGTAGTCGAAGTGTGACAGAAGAGAAGGGACTACTAGACCCCAATTATTTAAGTGGGTTGGACGGTGGCATTAGTCGAGCACAATATGAACAAATCAAAACAATCCGAGATGTCGAAGTAGCAGCCCCCATCGCGATGATAAGTCCTGTTCTTTATACGACTAAGCTTACTCAATTAGACTTACCAGAAGGAATCTATCGGATGACGACCGAGGAAGTTTCAAATGATGGAATTAGTAAAGAAAGCACAGCCGCAAGCCATTACTTTGCCGTTGGGAATTATGATATGATAGTCAAAAAATTCCAAGAGCAAGGACCTGACTATTTCCTGAGAACTCCTTTTGGATACCCAGATCATCACTTAATCACCTCTAGAGAAATGTTACTGGCTGGTATAGATCCAGAACAGGAAGCCAAGCTGGTAGGGCTCGATCAGGCGATTGTTGATAATGGACCCGGTCGATATTTCACCGGTGAAGATGTGAGTATGAATGAGGTTTTAGATGAAGAAACAGATCTAAATATGTCACATATCCCTGTCATCATTAACAATCAATCATTTACCGACATAGCCATCAACTATACAATTGAACGATTGGACCTTCCTTTTGATGGAGAAGTAGCTAGTGAAACCTTGAAGATGTTAGAAGACAATGGTGGGCAGACCTATTTGGATACACTCGAAGCGGTGGATCAGCAAAACTATACTTATACAGATCAAGAAATCTATTCTCGAATGGTGAATAGTATTTCCGGTAGTGATACGGGAACAGGAGAACCTTTTTTGGAGGATTACCTGTATGATCGTTTTGCACATCTTTCTTCCCGTCCAAGTCCGTTACAATATGAGGATGTGTTGAGTCCTTTTTCTGAAAGATGGCCTTATGCCTATGAATTACAAACCTTTGAAATCCCAGATTTTCCGCAAGATAAAAGTTTTCGTGTATATAATTCGTATGGTTTTAGTAATGGTGGTGGGTATCCACGTGTCCAACCCGAGTGGATTGGCTTTTATGATGCGAATCAATTAGCGATTTCAAAGGATCCGACCAATGAATTACCGATGGAAACGTATAGACCGGCATCGGCTGAATTGGTCGTGGATGCAAGTGATAATCCGATTAATCCACCTAAAGTGTTAAAGCCTGCGGGTTTTGCGATGGATTTTTTATCGACGCCACCGAGTATGTTGACAACGATTGAGGCAGCGGAACGTATTATGGGGGATAAGCCGATATCTGCCATTCGCATAAGAGTTGCGGGCGTTGCTGATTTGTCGGATGACAGCCAACAAATTGTGGAAAAGGTTGCCCGGGAGATTGAAGAGCAAACAGGTTTACTGACCGATATTACACTAGGTTCTTCCCCCCAACCAACGCTTGTCCATGTCCCAGCTATCAATGATACAGAAGAATTGGGCTGGTTTCAGCAACCGTGGGTAAGCATTGGCTCATCCATTACGCTATTTAGAGAAGCAAAAATTGGTTTTTCTGGCTTGATTATTAGCACGATGGCTGTTGCCGTGATTTACGTGTGGGCATCGAGTCTTGTATCTTTATTAGCGAGAAGAAAGGAGTTTGCGGTGTTGTTAGCTGTTGGCTGGCGTCCTACCCAATTGAGTAAATTGTTATTCATGGAGTCTGCCATACTTGGAGCTTTTGTAGCGCTTATTTCATGGATGATGTTAGGGTTTGTCTCGATAACGGAAGGGGCGACTGTTTTACCGATACGATTTTTATTGACCGGGTTATTTGGATTTGTCGTCTATGTACTTGGAGCGGTCATCCCCGGATTGCTAGTGCGTCAGATTTCGCCGTATGAAGCCATGCAAACAGGTGAGATTTCCAAAGCGAGTGGACGCATGGTGCGAACGAGAGGGTTATTGTCGATGGCGTTTAATCATTTCACTGGAAAGTGGAAAAGGAGCTTGCTATCAATTGTTGCCATTGCTTTACCAACGAGTTTACTGGCCTTATTTCTCTACGTTACCGTTCGTCTACAAGGAATTATGTATACCACGTGGCTCGGACAGTATGTAGCATTGGAAGTTGGACCTGTTCATTATACAGCGATGGCTGTCGCCTTAAACATAGCCATTTTAACAACGGCCGAAATTATGTGGCAAAATATTGCTGAACGACAAGGGGAGATCGCACTCTTAAAGGCCGTTGGGTGGAAAGACCGCCATGTACGTTTGCTTATTTTAATAGAAGGCATGTTCAGCGGGCTATTTGCTGCAATTATTGGGCTTGCGTTAGCGTTCGGAATCATGTGGGGATTGTATCGCCAAATGCCAGTAGAAGAACTAGGATTTATCCTCGCTACGGGTTTCATTCCAATCATTATCGGCATTATAGGGACCATTTTACCGGCAGAACGTGCGGTTAGAATGTCTCCTGTACGCGGAGTAGGCGGTAATTATTCGAATCGTAAAGTGGTAGAGAAACGTCTGAAGTGGATGATTATCGTGATCTTCCTAGTAGTAGTAGGGGTACTTGTCTATACGCTTTTATGACGATGTTATAGGGGAATGAACGGCTTTATCTTCGGATGGGGTCGTTTTTACCGTTTGTACGGTGTCTGTCATTCATGCAAAGGTGAACCTTTAAGTAGTTAGAAAACGTGGGTGACCGGTACTGTTGACAACACGATCCACCTACATTTCCAGGATAAAAGACAGCTTAAGCATGCGCTATATTCTGTTTGTTCGCTCGTAAACCTTTTCCTTAATGAATTGATAACACCAAATTGCGATAAACAGCCAAAAAGTTCCCGCAAAATAGCCTGCAATTACATCACTAGGATAATGAACGCCTAAATAAATACGGCTAATTCCAATCATTAGAATCATAATTGTACTAAAAATGACTAAGAACGTGCGGCCCCAATAAGTGGGAATGTGACGCCATAGAAGGAATGAAAGTATGCCATAGAAAGTTATGGCATTTGTCGCATGTCCACTTGGAAAACTGTATCCTCCAATTTCAATAAGACGATGTAAATCCGGACGAGCCCTATGAAATAGTTGTTTTAACGTTCGAAAAACATAGTGAGAACCAATTAAAACTACAATAAATAATATGAGATCCGATCGATGTTTTAATAAGAAGAAAAGGCAAATCACTGTAATCAGTCCTAATACTTTAATTGACGAACCCGACCCTATAAAAGAGAAAAAATTCATTGTTGTTGTCAAAGGTTCAGACTCTAAGCCTTGAATAAAAGAGATGATCACCTTGTCGAATTGAACAATTTGGTTTCCACTGACCAGGAAAGCAAGTAGACCAAATCCGATGAAGGTTATTAGAAGGACGGGAATCACAAGTGAAGTTTTTAATTTTGATTGCACTTACAAAACATCTCGCTTTTCTACAATATATTTCATTGGCATTTGGCTAATAAGGGTTATCGTAAAAGTTCCTAGTCGTCATCAGTCATCTATTTCTAGTTGGCTGTTTCAATGGATTAAATACCTCGGAGCTAAATGAAAAAAATGAGTGGTGACGAATACTTAAAGTTTTATGAAATACCTTCTGTTGAAGTTACGATTGATGCTTGCTATATGAAGTTAATTTGCCCTATGACTTGCTATTTAAAACAGAGGGAGTTAAATCGCTAGGCGTTACTGATATTGGTGGGTAAGGTCTAAATCCATAGGCACGGTTCATGTAATTGTAGTGTATTTTCCGAATAAATCCGTACGCGGGTACCTAATCGTGAGGACCTTTTTTTAAAACTGATTGAGTTTCACTTTATCAGGCCAGTTCACAAGGAAGATTCCCACAAATATCATGGCTCCTCCTATAAGAAGTGACAATCCAATTTTTTCATCGAGCAACAACCAGCCGGAAATGACGCCAAAGAATGGTGCGAGAAACAGGAACGCACTCACTTTCCCGGGATGCCCTTTCTGCAACAGAAAAAACCAGATGGAAAATTGGATGATGGAAGCCGGGATGGCAAGCCATAAAATAATGAATACTGATGTCGGGTTGATAACCAGCCGTGCATTCTCCAACAGTGCACTTCCCAATAGTAAAAGCAATCCCCCAAATAACATTTGATAAGCTGTCAATACCCAGGTATCAAATTGTTGTCCCCACTTTTTTATCAATAGCGTGGCAATAGCCCAAGATATTGCACTGGCGAATCCTAAAAGAGTGCCAATTTCCAATTGTAGCTGACCGCCAATAGTAACAAATACCCCTATAAATCCAAGAAAAACTCCTCCCCACTGAATTAAACGGTAGTTGATACCCATTGTGAGGGTGCCGAAAATGACGACAAGTAGAGGATTCATAAATGTTAAAATAGCTGATTCTCCAGCGGATATCGTGCGCAAACTTAAAAAGATGGAACCCATTACCCCGGCCGTCTGGAAGAACCCTATCAATAAAATGCGAGCCCAATCTGATACCCTATTAGGATGTGATCTTTTAAATAACAAGACAAAAGTCATCATCAAAATGCCAGCAAGGGTAAAACGCAAACCAACTAACAGCAGCGGTGAAATATATGATAAACCGAACTTACCGACGGCAAAGGAAGATCCCATCAGACTCGTCGTAATAATGACTAAAAGAGCAAAAGTGAATTTACTATTCAATACATCATTCTCCTCATTAATTCGCGATAGTTGAAAAACTTCAACAAATGAAATGTTCCTATCTTAGTTGTATATTGTCTTCGAGGATCTGTTTTTGGCAATCTCAGTTTAGTTCTTTCTATGTGATAAGTTTCAGTGTTCGGTAGCCTTACTACCCAATTTCCTCAACTTACTGCTTTCTCCTTAGAACGTTGCTCTTATTACCTAAATATGATTAGGATGCGTCTAGCGGATGGCAGAATACTCGAAAGCAGAAGTTATATGTATTCTACCAAACCTTGTTAATCGTTTATACAGTTTCTTTAGTATGTTCAAAAAGGTATACTTTGATTATGCAGGTATCCGTACGGGAAATGTTTTTATTTTGCAAAAATAACTGGGGGACAAATGCATGTGGCAGAAAAAATTGATTGACACAAGTAGAGGGAAATTCGAACTGTTTGAAAAGGGTAAAGGGGAGCCGCTGTGCGTCACACATTTGTATAGTGCTTATGATGATCGTGGAAATACATTTGCAAATCCTTTTACAGAAGCTCATCACGTATATTTAATTAACTTGCGCGGTTGTGGGAATTCTGTTGGGGCTGAAGAAGAATCTCAATATAGTATGACCGAATCCGTAAAAGACTTGGAAGCCGTTCGTCTAGCGCTTGGCATTGAGAAGTGGGGTTTTGCGGGGCATTCTACAGGCGGCATGCTAGCACTTGCATATGCTATACAAGCGCCAGCTTCACTTGCGAAAATCGTTGCGGGAGGGGCAGCTGCAGGCACAGAATATGGTGCTGATCCCGACAGTATTTATTGTCCGGAGAATGCCAATTTCAATCGTATTATTGATATTATGGATCGGCTGAATGATGCATCGACACCTTTGAAGACACGTCGTCAATTGGGGCGCGAATGGGCTTTGATGTCCTATTATTCTGAAGAACAACTGGAAAAAGCTTTGGAAATTCCGAACAGCGGAAAAACAGTGGGCGACCGTTTGGACTACTTCAGAAAAATTGAGTGCAAAACATATGACTTAAGAGAAGCTTTAACACATGTTACCGTTCCAAGCTTTATTTACGCAGGTAAACATGATGCACAGTGTCCCTACAAATTTGGTGTTGAGATTGCGGATTTAATACCCAACGCGACTCTGACAACTTTTGAAATGAGCAATCATAATCCTTTTGTTGAAGAAGAAGAAAAATTTAAAGTCTTTGTCGAGTCGACTTTGTAAAATAGGAGGTGGTAGATTGCTATGGACATCTATCTCGAAAAATTGCATAGTGCAGATGCTGAAGAATTGTTTACCTTTGAACGTAACAACAGAACTTTTTTTGAAGAAATGGTACCTACTAGAGGAGATGAATACTATAACTTTGAAACTTTTCAACGAAGACATGAATCCTTACTTAATGAACAAGCCAAAGGAAGTTCCCGTTTCTATTTAATTAAGGATAAGAATTCCTTAATTCTCGGTAGAATGAATTTAGTAGATATTGATGAAATTCATGGTATTGGTCATCTTGGTTACCGAGTGGGGCAAATACATACTGGAAAAGGAATTGCAAATAGAGCATTGAATCTATTAGTAGTAAAAGTTAAAGACGAAGGAAGAATTAAACAAATTAAAGCAAAAACAACAAGCAATAACATTGCATCCCAAAGGGTCTTATTGAAAAATGATTTTGAACATGTAGGCACATCTGATGAAGTGTTTTCCATATGCAACAGGGAATTACAATTTTTATATTATAATTGGACCGGAATGTCCAATTAAGGTAACTGTACAGGTGATTTTGACGATTCTTATAAAGGGGGAATTAACATGGGGCTGGAGTATGTCATTTGGATTGGCAGTATCGCTTTGTGTATTTTCGGATGGGCTTATTTTAGATCCTTTTATGTGAAACGTAAAGCGAAACTTCAATCAGTGGGGGGGTTCCTCATCCCCCACTGATTGTTAGTTGAGCCATTCGGGCTTTTACGGGCAGTTGATCCCCCACTTATTCTTCTTGTTTTCTCGACTACTTGAAGTTGGGGGTCTTACTGCCCGTTAATGCGGGATAAACGATATTTTGTTCCGTATCTTATCTTTCAACTCGGCATTACGCTTTTGGTTATTAGTATTTTCTTCATTGGTCGTTGGGCTGGAATGGCATACGGATTTGTTTCCTTAGTGATCATGGGATTGGGGATAATCACTGGATTACTTATTTTCACTTATTCCTTCGTACGAAGAAAATACCTGTAGCCAGCCTGCCATACAAAATTAAGTCTAGAAAACATAAAAGGGTATAATAAAATGAAGCCAAGGATGCGATGGGATGAAATGAAAAGTATTTTTTTAAAAAAATAACTGTTTAAGATAGAAGGCGTAACATCAATATCAAAGATGAATTGTAAAGGGGTGATTGAAATGGAAGTATACTATAATTTAACGGAAGAAGATTATATAAATTTTAATTTGTACCACGTCAAAAATTCGAAGACGGGGAATCGGGCTTTGAAATTGCAAAGGTTTTTATCGCCCCTATTTTTTATCGTCATTGCCTATATCTACTCCATAATGAGTGGTATTCCTTTTCTTCCGCTGTTTATCACTTTTTTAGTCATGAGCATTCTATGGATTCTTTTTTATCCGAAGTATTTTTACAGCCTTATTGCCCGTAATACGAAGAAAATGATAAAAGAAGGGAAGAATGACGGGTTATTGGGCAATCATCACCTGAAAATAACGGAAGAAGGATTAGTCGATACGTCTTCGCATAAAGAAACAAAAGTGTCTTGGTCTGGGATAACCAGATTCAAAGAAGACGACAGCTATTTCTATTTATACAATAGCTCGGTGAGTGCCTATATTTTGCCAAAGCGCGAAATTGATCATGTGGATGGGCTCAGAATGTATATACAAACTAAGTTAGTTCAGTAAGAAAGTCATTCCTTGAATACTCATGCAACTGTAGTGTATCTACTGAACACTTTCATACACAAAGTATTAAAATATTTGATTGACTAGCCTAAGTCTTTACTGACTACGTTGTTTGTGTTGCATAGTTATACGGATACATGCAACACTAGTAGGAACCCGTGAACGATAGCCACTAGAGTTTGTAGAATCCAATATGAACAATAAGTTCAATACTGTTATATTTGCGTTTCTCCGAAAAAAAAAGAGGATGTGCTTCCCAAAAAAAGAAGACTCAACTTCACTTTTTTTCAATTGCTTATTAGGGTCGTTTCTTTTCGGTGCTAGGTATATAGTGCAATGGATTTCTGACTTTTAACTGCGTTCTGACTGTTCTAAAGGAATGCTATGATATGATAAATGAAAGGGGAGGGAAAAGAATGACTACTCATACAGAGTTACGTGAGCAGATTTTGAGCGAGTTAAGAAGTATTATAAATACAACGCTTTCCGATTTAGATGTAAAAGTATACTTATTCGGTTCATGGGCACGAAATGAGGAGAAACAAAGCTCAGATATCGATATTGCAGTGGAATCCTGTAGTCAACTTCCCCCTTCGAAGTGGCTTGAGTTACATGAAAATATTGAGGAGTCAATCATTCCATACAATGTAGATATAGTGAATTTAGAAAATGCAAGCTCTGCCTTAATTCAAAATGTGAAAAGGGAGGGAGTAATATGGATAGACTCCAAGAACGAATAACATCTGCAAAAAAAGCATTAGCATCCTTGCAGCAACTTGTTGTTATTGACCAACCAAACGATGTGGAACGAGATGCATCAATTCAACGGTTTGAATTTACATTTGAGGCATGCTGGAAAGCTGCTAAACAGTATTTGTATGAGATAGAAGGAATAGATATTGGTTCACCAAAAGGCGTCATTAGAAGTTGCCGAGAAACAAATATATTTGAGGATAATGAAACCATTCTTGCACTGCAAATGGTAAACGACAGGAATCTAACTGTACACACATATAACGAAGAAGTAGCGATTAAAATACATTCGAATATAAAGTCGTATTTTCCGCTATTGTCGAGCTGGATTCTACGAATGGAAAAAAGAATATAGCCCGTTAAAGCGTATTGGGGAGCCAATACGCTTTTTTAATAAACTTCTATTTTAGTGGAGGGTACCAGGAAGGAAACTATCGTGAAAGTTTAAACAATCATGATTGTTTATTATGCAGGGACACATTTCAAAGCCCTTGAAGTTCTGCATTCAACCTCTCCGCCTGCTTTTTGAAATAAAAGTAGAAAGAAGTCCAAAACACAGAATAGGAAACAATGAATAATCCTAATGTAAGTAAAAAACTTTTCACTGTAAACGGAACCCATCCGATTCCGAACGCTAAAATGAAATAAAGGATCACCACTGTAAAGAAGTGCAACGCGGTCTGTTGGGATAACCGCAAATTCACATTTTCAAAAAAGAGTGGTGTGACTGTGAAAAACCAGCCGCAGAAGATGGATCCGAGGGAGTTTTTCAGGAATAGCTGTCCGTCCAG
Source organism: Filibacter tadaridae (assembly GCF_900609045.1). Taxonomy (GTDB): domain Bacteria; phylum Bacillota; class Bacilli; order Bacillales_A; family Planococcaceae; genus Sporosarcina; species Sporosarcina tadaridae. The sequence continues at coordinate 131,859 of NZ_UXAV01000044.1, read as the reverse complement.
CATTTCTCTACCGCTAAATAGTACGACGGAATTTGTCAGGATTACGGCGATAAATGCACCAAAGAAAATACCGATGAAACTTCTATATAATAAGGTTTTCATTCACTTTTCCTCCTGTTCATTTTCAAAGATTCCTTAATCGAATTGACGTATGTGCGGGAGACATATTCCTTTGCGCCCGATTTGAAATACACACAAAGTGTCCCGTTAAATGATGCTTCAAAGCGACTCATTTCATGCAGATTAGCGATTACGGATTTGGAAAGCCGGATGAATTTATTCGAGGGAAGAATTCCCTCAAGTTCGTATAACTTCTCTTTTAGCTTAAATGAACCGGAAGCAGTCACGGCGACAACGCCATCTTTTTCTGTATGAAAGTAGTGGATATCCACCGGCTTTAAAATATGTTGCATATCGTCGTCTTTTCCGACAAGGAACTCTGTATCCTGTCCTTTGATGAAATCAAGGATTCCTTGTACAGAATCGTCCAATTCCGGGCTTTCAATCGTCACCTTTGTTTCTAGGTAATCATCATCAATGGTTAGCGATACTTTCACTTCAAGACACCCCTCTCGACAATAAGTTTAAACGTTTAGGCTAACATTGTCTGCAAGTAGTTTATTAAATGCGTCTTTTATTTGAAAAATGAAGAATGAGGAATGCTGCAATCACTAAACAAGAAATATAACCAATGGAAATGAATATGCTCTTATCAAATACAAGCTGGTCGTTCCAAACGAAAATGAACAAATTGTTCATATGAAAAAGTGGATTGAAGTTGGCAATGACTTGTATGAATTTCGGCATCATACTAATAGGGAATGCAAAACCGCCTGTAAAGATAACGACTTGAAAAATGACAATAGAGAACACCAATGCACTTTTCATCTCATTGAAAAATGAGTAGATAGCAGAAGCGATGACAAGCAGGACTGCATTAAGCAGGATGAAAAAACCATAGGAAATCATAAAGTTCAGTACATGAAACTGCAAATCATACATAACCATGCCAATCGCATAAACGAACATGTAACCGAAACTTGTTATGATGACTGAGCGGATAATACTTGAAAGCAGTAGTGTGTTTTTGGAAACAGGTGAAAGTTTGATCCTCTTCTCGACACCCGTAGTACGATGTGTCACTTGGTCGAATCCAAACGCGAAAAATACAGTGGTGAATGTGATAAGTAAAATATACGAAGGCGTATACGTTTGTGCATAACTTAAATTACCCGCGTAAGTCTGATCCCCGAACAATTGCCCCATGAAAATGTACGTCACTGGTGGTACGATAATCGTGAAAACTAGGTAAAACAATTCCCTTGAAAACATAAGTAAGTCGTATTTTAACTGTGTTGCTAACATATTTTCTCCCCCTTAAATGGATACTTTCTCAAGATAAAATGCATTGATGGATGTATAGCCAGATGCCAAAATGCCTTCCGTTGAATCGAAGATTTCATTCACACCATTATTTATAAGCAGCACTTTGTCGCAGTACAGTTCAATTTCATCCATATTATGTGTCGTCAGAATGACAGTACCGCCTGTTTTTTCATTGTAATCCGTAATGTACGTCCAAAGTATATTGCGCATATGCGGATCGAGGCCAGTTGTCGGTTCGTCTAGGATAAGAAGTTTCGGTTGTGATAAAAAGGCGATCGCCAAACTTACGATTTGCTTCCAACCACCAGAAAGTTTATCGAAGTATTTTTTGCGATATGGTTGCAATTTGAAATCGGTGATGATTGTTTTGATGTCTATTGGTGATTTGTAATAGGCTTTAAATAATCGAAGTAACTCTTCTACCTTTAGTGTCTGATAAAATTGTGTAGGTTGCAGGACGACGGAAATTTGTCTCCGGATTTTCTCCAACCGATTCATAGGGAGCGAGTTAAGATCTTCATCGAAAACGAAAACAGTCCCTGTATCGTATTGCTTTATCGTCATAAGTATTTCAAGAAACGTTGATTTTCCTGCGCCATTTTTCCCGATGACCCCAATTATTTCTCCTTCCTGTGCTTGAAAATCTATTCCTTTTAAAACAGCGTTTGTTCCGTAAGCTTTTGTAAGGTTGTTAACGTCGATAATGTTCATTGCAATCCCTCCGTCTGAAAGTTCTTTGTATCCAAAGTGTACGTCGGATGGACCTTGCTGTCTTCGCCATTCCAGTGACTGGCGACAATCTGGAGGTGACTTGCAGAAAATGAAGGTTGAAGTACATTCAATTTTTGCATTTTTCCACGGAAATTAGGTCTGCTAAATTGGATTCAGTAGAAGGGGTGTAATGAAATGGATATAAAACGCAAAAAGTTCTCCATATATAAGGGGGGTATTAAGATGAAGTTAGGTTAATTCTTACATTGTTCAGAAGGGAAGGTGAAAATGAATCTGTCGCGGGCACTGGCTGCATTTAAAAAGGAATTGGAGAAAAGAGGATTTACCGCATGGGTTCACGTTTACCTTGAATAAAGTGGCACCTAGGAAATTCGTAAGCGAGGAAGGCATTGAATATTCAACGAGAACTTATGTGGAGTAGGGTAGAACAGGGTGTGTCCGAAAAGTTGAAAGGCACCAGAAAGCTCCTTTCCGCGGGCGTTGCTTTTACACAGCAGTGTGGCCTGTTCTGGAGATATTCTATAGATCTACCTAACATCAGAAAAAAAGAAATAAGCGAGGGGAAACAGTGCATTTTCCTTCGCCCTTAGCTTTCGTATAAAATTTTCCGCATCAAGAATGCCCGACCCACATTGTATATTTATGTAATTGTATTGCGCTTCCCGAATACTATCTTAACACAGGCACCCAAATCTGAGTCATTGGAAGAAGCGCTTATATAAGGTCATTTTGCTGAAAAGCCTATGGAACCTAATCTTAAGTGTAGGTTTTGTCATTTTTCCGTAATGAAAGGAACATTCATTGAGACTTATAATAAAGGTGATTAACCTTTTTGATTGTTATAAATACTCAAAATACCATAGACTACTACCTAGCAAACTGATTTAATAAAAAGTATGAAATGGAGATCTATCACTTTTGAATTAGCAATTCTTACGATTAATAGGTGATGTTTAATGAAACACCATATAAAGTTAAAAAGTGTAAAAACTCTTCTGGGAAAGGGGGATTTGAGAGCACCATTTAATAAGGCATTTCATATAGGAAGATGATGTCGTTTCGTTATCTTTTTTTCAACTGGACAACTGCTATCAATCATCATTAATAGATGAAGGTTAGTATATTTCCACAAAGAGATGGGAGTGCGAATTATGGTCTGGTACATTGTTTGGTTAGTAGTATTTATATTCTCATTATTGGGAGTCGGACTGTACTACTCACAAAAAATAAAGACAGCCGACGACTTCGTAATGGCGAATTTTTCCTTAGGGTTTTTCCCCATTTGCGGAAGTATTATTGCAACTGCATTAGGGGCTGCTGCCGTAATTGGCGCCTCGGGTAAAGGTTTTACAATGGGTATGTCATGGGTTATTGCAACTTCTCCGGTAATTGTTTTTTCTGTATTGTTAACTTTAGTCTTAGGTGCAACGATACGTAAACTTAAATTATATACGATTCCCCACCTGTTTGTACGTCGGTTCGGTAAAGCTGCAGGTCTCATACCCGCCCTGGTTATCGGCATCCTTTATATGACTCCGACATTTGGTATGCAGATTGTTGCAATGGGTTCGGTTCTAACTACAATTATTGATATATCCTTTATTTGGGCAATGCTGCTCGGATTTATTGTATGTGTAGCATTCACCTTGATGGGTGGATTGTCAAGTGTTGCTTGGACCGATGCTGTACAAGCAGTTTTAATTCTTGTGGGGCTTGTAATTATGTTTATCGTAGGACTCAATTATGTTGGCGGAATGGATGTAGTCATAGACAATACACCGAAAGATTTACTTAACTTTTTTGGAATAGGTTCGACAGAAATGATTAACTATATGATAATTTTCGGACCTTTTTATTTGGTCTGGCAAACCACGTGGCAAAGAATCGCTGCAGCGAAGACTGAAAAGATTGCCGTGAGGGCAGTTACTACTGGATATATTATTACAGGTTTGGTTGGTTTTTTCGCGGTTGGTATTGGGATTATTGCACGCCAAGTATTACCGATGGGGACGGATCCCGATCTAGTTTATACTGAATTTTTGACAGCGGTATTTCATCCTGCTATTGGTGGGTTGTTTATGGTTTCACTTTTTGCGGCTGTATTAACAGGAGCCACATCATTTTTGCTGAGTGGAGCGACTAATATTTCAAAGGACATCTATCAGGGGTGGATAGCACCGAACGCAAGTGACAAGCAAGTATTAAATGTCTCGCGACTGTCAGTTGCCGGCATGGCATTATTAGGGTTAGGAGTAGCTTTGCTTATAAAAGACATCATTGTCATATACACTTATGCACTGTCACTTTCAGCGGTAACCATGGTAATGCCGGTGATGGCCGCAATGTTCTGGAAAAGGGCTACTAAATTAGGCGTTATTGTAAGTATCATAGGGTCGTTGATTGCCGCTTTGGTTTGGAACTTTGTAGGAAATCCATTCGGTCTACATGAGATTATACCAGGTCTTGCTGTATCTTTCATTCTACTTGTAATAGTGAGCTTATTTACAGAACATTCACCAGATGAAGAGGTTATAAATTATTATTATGCCATGAAAAAGGTTAAAGATCCTGCTCAAATTCTAACGGAGGGCCAAATAGATAAAACGGATGAATAGACTTAAATACGCTGTTGTAAAATCAATCGATGAAAAGGGGTTTTGTTATGATTAAGGTTGACCTGTTACTGAAAAATGCTAATGTATTGACATTGGATAGTAAAAACAGTCGTGGGGGTTCTGTAGCTGTTTCAAATGGCAAGATAACAGGTATCTGGAAAACACCTGAACCACCAAAGGATGTCATTTCTGTTACAGAACAAACAAATGTAGTCGATTTGCAAGGTGCTACATTGTTACCAGGATTTATTGATACACACAATCATATATTAATGTATGCCCAAATGCGTAATCAAGTAAATTGTAGCACACCTCCAAATCAAACAATCGTAGACATCATAGAGTCTATCGGTTTAAAAGCAAAAGAAGTCCCGGATGGGGAGTGGGTACAGGGGTATGGATACGACGACACCCTATTGTACGAAAAACGCCATCCGACACGGAGTGATCTAGATCAGGTATCACCCAACAATCCCGTTGTTATTAGACACATCTCGGGGCATTTGTTAACAGTCAACTCCCTTGCATTACGTTATGCTGGGCTTGATGATGATGTTTCTGACCCTCAAGGCGGGCATTTTGGTAGAGATAACAAGGGGCATCTTAACGGCGTTATATATGAACCAGCCGCTATGCGATCGGTACTCGATCAACTCCCCAAGCAAACAGTAGGGGAAATGATTCAAGCATTAGGCGAAGCAGCTAAAGAATATGTAGCACAAGGTATTACTACCAACACAGATGCTGCGGTAGGTATGTTTTCGGGTCCAGAAGAATTGGAAGTCCATCTCAAAGCAGCCGAGAAAAAAATAAACCCAATGCGTACGCAGTTAATGATTATGCATCATCTATTGCGGAATGGCGAGATTTTCAGTGGATATTCCCCCGCTATGTTAGACAAGGAAATAAGGGAACGATCGAATGGACTTGCTAAACTGGATAGCGCCAAGATGTTCCAGGATGGATCCATTCAAGGTTTAACTGGAGCTTTAAGGGAACCATATTATAATAACTCAGACGTTTATGGAGGTTTAATTCACGAACAGGAATCATTTCAAAATGAGGTTTTGGATTTGCATAAACGAGGGTTTCGCATAACGACCCATGGAAATGGTGATCGCGCCATAGGATCCATACTGGATGCATACAACTATGCCTTGGAAAAAAGTCCGCGTATTAATCATCGACATCGAATTGAACATGTTCAAACCGCTATTCCAGAGGACTTGACAAGAATGGAGAAACTAGGTGTGGCCGGCTCCTTTTTTATTAATCATGTTTACTATTGGGGAGACAGACATGAACGCATATTTTTGGGGCCGGAACGGGCTAGACGCATTAGTCCGCTAGCTGAAGCTGTTCAACACAATTTATTGTTTACCTTACATTCCGACTGTCCTGTTACACCGATTTCACCATTATTTTCTGTGTGGGCTGCTGTTAATCGCATAACAAGAGAAGGTCGTATTCTGGGTGCTGAGCAGTGTATTGACGTGGAAACCGCTCTTAAATCTATGACAATTTACGGAGCAAAACTAAATTTTGATGAAGATTGCTCAGGAAGTATCGAGGTGGGAAAACAAGCAGATTTCACAGTGCTAGAAACAGACCCTACAACGGTTAACCCAATGGAAATTAAGGATATATCGATAAATGCTACATTTATTAATGGTAAGCCTGTGTATGGACAACAAACACTTGTGACGTCTTAGCCTTTTATCCTGGCCCTTACTATATTCTCATTTTTTAGCACTTTGTTTGAATAATGTGTTGAAGTTATCAAGGCTGTTAGAGTTAGTGCGGGAATTATTGCTACTAATCTAGCAGCTTGTTTTAGGTTCCTATCAGAGAGACCAAGCCAAGGTCGTACTATATAACGGGTGGGATTCCCATTGAGAAAGTACTAGCCATTTACTCAAAGCCCTTTTGGAAGTTTTTATTGATCTACCGCGGTCGAATAAAATGTTCACTACTTTATAAAGATACCAAAATATTATGAGTATAGCTTAAGTTGATCCAACTGTGACCAAAATCATACTATCCCGAGCCACGTTGAAAAAACATGCCCCATCTTTACATTCCATCGATTTTTGCTATCCTGTAATAAACAATAAGAAAAGGGGGAATCCGAAATGAAACTTGATCAAACTAGTTGGATGCCATTACATATTCAATTAAAAAATATCATTGAAAAACAAGTAGCAGAAGGAATTCTTTCTGATCAAATTACGAGTGAAAGACAGTTAATGGAGGAATATAACATCAGCCGCAGTACTGTGCGTGAAGCTATCAATCTTTTAGTACGAGAAGGGATTCTTGAAAAAAGGCATGGAAAAGGTACATTTATTTCGTTAAAACCAATTCATGATTGGCTCGGGAATTTAAGTAGTACGACGGAAACCATCCGTAACATGAAAATGAAGCCCGGAGCAAAACTAATCACGCATTACAAAACTACACCATCGACTTATATTCAGGAGCGAACCGGGTTTTCGGAAGCCTACTTTATAAAAAGAGTGCGTTATGCAGATGATATTCCGATTGGCGTGGAACGACATTATTATCCAATCGAAATAGGGGAAGAATTAATTAAATATGATTTAGACAATGCTACACTTTACGATTTAGTGGAAAACGAACTGGGTATACAGTTTGCAGAAGCTGATCAAACGATTTCAAGTGGGCATTTATTGGAGGAGGATAAGGGGTATCTGGATATTCCAGATGATACAAATGTTCTAATTGCAGAGCGTATTATAAAAGATCAAACTGATACTATTGTTGAATTTGAAGAGGCATTTTATCGGGGTGATTTATACTCTTTTAAAATTAATTTATCGAGAAAGTTTGGGTAGTTTGAATGTTTTACTCATTTATTCTGTTTTGTAATAACACCTATTAGATTTTTAAATGTTTGAATTGAATAAAAACATTGAAAATTGGTACCGTTCTGGCTTATACTATATTTAAACCTACTACAACTGGTACGGACGTCACGACCTATCATATAAATGTTGTGCTGGTTATTCTTAGAAGGAACGGGGTGGTTTTATGATTATTGGGGTTCCACGTGAAGTTAAGAACAATGAAAATCGAGTTGCACTTACTCCATCTGGTGTTACGGCCTTTGTACATGCAGGACATCGTGTGTTGGTGGAAAGTATGTCAGGTTATGAAAGCGGTTTCCTGGATGAAGAATATAAGGCAACAGGTGCTGAAATTGTAGCTACAGCGGGCGAGGCTTGGGCTGCAGAGATGGTGATGAAGGTCAAAGAGCCGCAACCAGAAGAATATTCATATTTAAGGGAAGGCCTAATTCTATTTACGTACCTACACTTAGCTGCTGAGGAAAGTCTAACCAAGCAACTTGTTGAGAAAAAGGTAACTGCTATCGCCTATGAAACAATACAGAATAGTAATGGTTCTTTACCACTTTTAGCTCCAATGAGTGAGGTCGCTGGGCGGATGTCGGTACAAATTGGGGCACAGTTTCTTGAAAAGTCTAAGGGCGGAAAGGGTATTCTGCTTGGCGGTGTACCAGGAGTTAAACCTGCTAACGTTGTCATCATTGGTGGGGGCGCAGTTGGAACAAATGCAGCGAAAATGGCAATTGGTCTAAGAGCTAATGTGACAATTGTTGATATCAGTGCAAATCGTCTCCGTGAATTGGATGATATGTTTGGTGGAACGATCACAACCTTAATGTCAAATCCACTAAACATTCAAGAGGCAGTCAAGCATGCAGATCTATTAATTGGCGCAGTACTGATACCGGGTGCCAAAGCTCCACAATTAGTTTCTGAAGATATGGTAAAACAAATGTCCAAAGGATCTGTCATTGTTGATGTTGCAGTTGACCAAGGCGGATCGATTGAAACAATTGACCGTATTACAACACATGATGACCCGATTTATCTGAAACATGGCGTTTTGCATTATGCAGTAGCAAACATGCCTGGTGCCGTAGCGAGAACATCAACATTATCGTTGACGAACAATACTAGTCAGTATGGTGTTTTACTCGCTAACAAGGGATTAAAGAATGCGGTAGAAACAAACGAGGCATTCGCCAAAGGTGTTAATACACATGATGGATTTGTAACATACGAAAGTGTTGCCAAAACACACAACATGCCTTATAAATCATTGTCTACTATTCTAGCGAATGATCCAGTTTCTTCTTATTAAGCCTAACTGCAAAGTGAAAACTATAATGGAATGGGGGAAAGACTAATGGGGACAGCAATCGAAAAGAGTAAAGTGGTAGAAAAAACAACTTCCCGTTTATGGAATGCAATGCACCGCTACAATCCAGACGCACAGCCAACGGTGGCAGTGTCAGGTGAAGGATCATGGTTCACAGATGAAGAAGGAAATAAATATCTTGATGGTGTATCAGGGTTGTGGTGTTTGAATCTTGGTTATGGGCGTCAGGAAATAGCGGATGCAGCCGCGGAACAAATGAAAAAGCTATCTTATTTTCCTTTAACAATGAATCACCAACCTGCAGTCGAGTTGGCGGGGAAAATTAGTGAATTGTTGGGCGCCAGTTATCAAACCTTCTTTTCTAATAGCGGTTCTGAGGCAAATGAAACAGCTTTTAAAATAGTGCGCCAATACCACAATCAAACAGGAAATCCGGGTAAATATAAATTCATTTCGCGTTATCGCGCTTACCATGGATCGACACTAGGAGCACTAAGTGCAACCGCACAAGCAAACCGCCGTGTCAAATACGATCCAGGTGTACCAGGGTTTTTACATGTATATCCACCTTATAGTTATCGTTCAATTTTTGGTGAGGATCCCGAAGAGTCTGATTTAAAGGCTGCCCAAATGCTTGAAGAAATGATCATCTGGGAGGGAGAAGAGACTGTAGCAGCTTTCATTATGGAACCATTCATTTCCGGTGGAGGCGTCATTATTCCGTCCAATAAATATATTCAACGTGTTTCAGAAATTTGTAAGAAGTATAATGTATTACTGATTATGGATGAAGTTGTTTCCGGTTATGGTCGAACGGGCAAAATGTTCGGCTTCATGCATGCGGAAGGCGTTCAACCTGACATTGTGACAATGGCAAAAGGTTTAACAAGTGGTTATTTACCGCTTGGAGCTACAGCTGTTAAATCGGAGATCTATGATGTGTTTAATCAAGAAGGAAAAGATAATCATTTCCGACATGTCTCCACTTATGGTGGTCATCCAGCTGCATGTGCGGTTGCACTTAAAAATATTGAAATTATTGAGAATGAAAAAATCGTAGATCGTGTACATGAATTAGGTGAAACAAAGTTAGGTAAACTTGATCAACTAATCGATCATAAAAATGTCGGGGAAGTTAGACGGGTTGGCTTTCTACTTGGGTTAGAAATGGTAACCGATAAACAATCAAAAACTCCTCTTGACGATTCAAAAATGGGCGAAATCGTTGGCAAGTGCAAACAAAAGGGATTGATTATTGGCAAAAATGGTGACACAGTCCCAGGCCAAAATAATGTCATCATCATTGCACCACCATTATCAAGTACGGAAGAGGATTTGGATTTCATCATTGAAACAGTAAATTCCGTTATTCGTAGTCTCTAGATAAAACCTGACTCACATATTGCTAATTAGAGGTAAAGTGGGGGCGGATGGGAAGGTAATATAGATGAATTACGAAAGATTAAAAACGTTTATCGCGGTAGCTGAGAAGAAAAGCTTTTCTGAAGCAGCAAAAATATTATATGTTACTCAACCAACAATTACATCGCAAGTGAAGGCGTTGGAGGAAGAACTAAATACAAAACTATTTGAGCGAACAACGAAAAAAGTAGCGATGACCCAATCCGCACATGTTTTATTGAACTATGCCAAGGAGATTGTCCGTTTAAGTGATTCAGCTAAAAAGGAAATCTTGCAAATGGAGAATACTATAAATGGTGATTTAAGTGTGGGATGTAGTCTTACGATAGGTGAGTATATACTTCCAACGTTTTTAAAACGCTTTATAGATTCGTACCCGCTTATTCAGATGAGTGTTAAGATTGCAAATTCAAATGCCATCGTGGAAAATCTTAAGGATCAATTAATTGATGTTGGAATCATTGAAACATTAATAGAAGATCCGCAAATTATTCTGGAACCAATCTTTGAAGATGAACTTATTTTGATAGCTGCACCAGACTATTTTTCTACCAATGAGCCAAAAGTTTCATTGAACCAATTAAAAGAGACGCCACTTATTGTTAGGGAAAAAGGATCTGGTACACGTGCTGTCATGGATAATTATTTAAAAAAAGCCGGACTCTCAGTAAATGACTTAACTATTGTTATGGAATTAGGAAGTACTGAGGCGATAAAAACGGCTGTTGAATCTGGCTTAGGCGTGTCGTTTATTTCAAAAAGTGCGATAAAGAAAGAATTAAAGTTAAAACTGTTAAAAACATATTCAATAAAAAATATATCTTTTTATCGTTACTTTTACATCGCATTTCGTAAAGATAGTGTTTTAAAATCATCAACTGAATTATTTTTGAATGATTTGCGAAATCGCAACCAAGAAAAAGAGGTAGGTACTCTAATCCACCTACAAACAAGCAATGGCTAAAGGACTTAGATTAATAGAAAGAAAGTAATTATACTTGGAGGAGGAATTTAAAAATGGTACAACAACAAACAAAGGTGAAAACAGCAACGAATCAAAAGGTTAAAATGACGCCAAGTGAGGCAATCGTCGAAACACTTGTAGCGGAAGGTGTTAAAGAAATTTACGGTATTGTAGGCTCGGCCTTTATGGATATGCTAGATTTATTCCCGGCAGCTGGTATACGTTTCTTACCGGTTCGTCATGAACAAAGTGCTGGGCATATGGCAGATGCGTATACACGTGTTACTGGTGTGGCAGGGGTTATTGTTGGGCAGAATGGACCAGGGATTACCAATATGGTAACATCGGTTGCGGCCGCGAACCAAGCACATACGCCAATGGTTATTATCTCCCCTTCAGCAGGGACGCCTACAATTGGTTGGGATGGATTCCAAGAAGCTGACCAGGTATCAATTTTTAAAGACATTACGAAAGAAACAGTACGCGTAACACATACGAGCCGTGTAGCTGATTGTTTGCGTACTGCTTTCCGAATTGCGTATGCTGAGCGTGGACCGGTATTGTTCGATATTCCTCGTGATCTATTTTATGGAGAACTGGAAGAACAAATTCTTCAGCCGCATCAGTATCGTGTTGACTCCAGAGGTAGTGGTGATCCAGCGTCGATTAAGAAAGCTGTGGAACTATTAAAAGATGCAAAATACCCTGTTATTATTTCGGGACGCGGCGCGGTAGATGCAGATGGAGTAGATGCAGTTGCCCAAATAGCAGAGCATTTAACAGCACCTGTTGCAGTAACATATATGCACAATGATGCATTCCCGGCAGATCATCCACTTGCGGTTGGACCGATTGGTTATATGGGATCAAAAGCTGCAATGCATACGCTAAAGAAAGCGGATGTCGTTCTCGCAATTGGAACACGTCTATCGGTATTCGGAACATTACCTTGTTACGATATTGATTATTTCCCGAAAAACGCTAAAATAATTCAAGTCGATATTAATCCACGACAAATCGCGCGAACACATCCAGTAGAGGTTGGAATTATCGGCGATGCAAAAGCAGCGAGCGACGAAATTTATAAACAATTACTATCTGCCTCACCATCCTCAGTGAAAAAACAGGATCGTTTGGAAGAGCTAAGTAAAGTAAAGGAAGAATGGGAACAAGAACTAATCGACTTGGCAATGGAAGAAGGTAGTCCAATTAACCCACGTCGTGCATTATTAGAATTAACAAAAGCATTACCTGAAAACACGATTATCTCGTCTGATATTGGAAACGTATCATCGACTGCTAATGCTTACCTGAAGTTCAATCAAACTAGACGTCATATCGCAGCATTAACATTTGGTAATACTGGTTTTGCCTATCCAGCAGCACTTGGGGCACAGTTGGCTGAGCCTGATTCACCAGTGGTAGCTATCATTGGTGATGGTGCATGGGGAATGAGTTTGCATGAGGTAAGTACGGCTGTTGAACAAAATCTTCCTGTTATCGCTTGTGTGTTTAACAACAAATCATGGGCGGCAGAGAAAAAGAATCAAATCGATTTTTATGATAACCGCTTCGTCGGTGCCGATATTGATGCGCCAGATTTTGCTGAAGTAGCTATATCAATGGGAGCACTTGGCTATACGATTGATAAACCAGAAGATATTGCAAAGGTAGTCAAAGAGGTTTTGGAGAAACGAAAGCCGGCAGTCCTAAACATTTTCGTTGATGGTACGCAGCTAGCACCACCATTTAGAAAAGACGCATTAAAAATGCCGACACGGTTTTTAGAAAAGTATAAACACTTAGATCATGATGAATGGAAAAAATAAAAATAAATAGGTAAGCAATCACAAACATCTCCGTACTGGCCCAGGGCTAGTACGGAGATGTTTTTTTTGCAAGAACAAGAAAGGGTATATCAATAATGCACTCAACATTCAGGCATAAGAAATAAACTTTCAGCAATGATAGAAAGTTAAACTAAATCAGTGGGGGTTACTGCCTGCCCCCTCTATTAATCGGGATAATACAGAATAAAATGGCTGAGCGAGGCTTAATTATCGGACTGGATCAGAATAAAGTAACGGTTATTGTGGAAGAATTAAGAGTTTGTTCGTCTATACAAAGGGAGTCTTTTGCCAACAGGGGGGCTATAAATTCAAAATAGTCATTGTGTATTCAGTAAAGTGAATAGTCTCAAGCTCACCGCAACACACGTAAAAGAGTTAACCACTGGTATTAGAATCTTCCTACTCACGAGAGTAAATGGATTTAGCGTCATTATGTGAGGCATGAAGACGAAGGTCGTACGTGGAGTCAATATATCGTAAGGTTGGCATTGAAATTTATCCCGCATTAACGGGCAGTAAGACCCCCCAACTTCAAGTCTTCGCGGAAGCAAGAAGAATAAGTGGGGGATCAACTGCCCGTAAAAGCCCGAATGGCTCAACTAACAATCAGTGGGGGATGAGGCAGACTAAATGCGCGACGTCCTGTCGCAACGTCTGCACTAGCACGTCCTGTGCGTCGAAAAACCCCCACTGATTGAAGTTTCGCTTTATTAGCCAATCGTAAATTAGATTTTTTACATTGGAAGAGTATTCAAACGTCCAGCATCTTCTTCTGATTGGCCAAAGTGTGTGTAAGTAGGGCTAACTGAGGTTTATAAGAGAAACCGCTTTTGGAGGAACCGATACAGGTATCCAAATCCTCAAAACTCAAAACAGGCGCCAAAGTAAAAGGTACGGACAGAGTCGTCCGTACCTTTTTAGTGTATATCAGAGATGATTATTTGATTTCTATGTTACTTGCACTCGCACCAGCAGTAGTTAAGGCAGCTGGTTCTTCCTCTGCCTTTTCATCAACATAATCTCCTAAAACGTTATGATCCATTTCATCTTTTGGATCTTCAATATCTGTACCTGCCACAGGAGGTGAGACAGCTGGTACATCTTCTACTTTTTTATCAACATAATCCCCTAAAACATAATGATCCATTGTATTTTTTGGAATAGCACTATACTTTTTAAATCTGGCAATAAAGAAGATGCCTCCAAGTCCTATCCAAACAGATAATGCGATCCATGATGGTCCACCAAGGAATCCGGGTGAACCTGGTACGACAAGTAAAAGGAAAAACCCTACACTACTGATAACACCTAGCAAAGACAAAAACTTACGTACTGGTGCAACAATGGAAATCTCTCTAGGATTCTTCGAGGAAGCTTCTGACCATTTAAGTAAACGGTAAGCTATAAAACAAGTATAGAAGTAGGCGATTGTTACTCCAAGAGCCGACATATCAACTACCCATAATAATGCTTGTCGTCCAAACAATGGAGCAAAAACGGTTACAGCCAGAGTGAATAAAATACCAATATGTGGCGTTTTATATTTAGGATGTAATTTACCGAAAGCCGCTGGAAGTACTTTAGCCCTTCCCATGGCAAACAGCAATCGACTAGTTGATGCGTAAAAACCATTAAGTCCGGTGAAGATTCCCATCATGAGGGCAAAGGATAGTAAAATAACACCCCATGTCCCATATGCGTTTTCAACAATAGTTCCTGTTCCCCAAATAGATCCAGTTTCAACAGCGTTTGTCCAAGGTTGTCCTATACCAGTAGCTATGATGGCTAAACTATAGGCAAAGCCCGCACAAAGTAAAGCGATAACAATTAATTTAAATGACTTTTTAGGAGAAAAGTCAAATTCTTCAGCTGCCTGGGGTATATTACTAAAACCAACATATGCCCAAGGCGCAATGGCTACAATGGCGATAATTGATGACATGGCACCTACCCCGGGGTTAAATAGGGGTTGCATGTTCGAAAAAGAGCTGCTTGGGTGTAGAACCATACCAATCGTTAGTAAAGATAGGCCAGCAATTAATGCGATACAGAATATAAATTGAGAAAATCCGGATAAGTCCGCTCCTCGTATATTTAAGAAAGCAAAAACCACTAATGCGATACAGGCAATGGCAACCTCACCTGCATAAACCTCCCAGCCGGCAATGTTATACATATAACCTTGTTCGAAAATTGATGGTAAGACAAATCGCCCTAGAAGTGCTACAGCAGATGCATTTAAAGCTACAATTGACATATAGCCAAGCGTTAAAAACCACCCGCATATAAACGCATGATATCTACCTAAGCCGTAATATGCATAGGTAAACTCACCTCCAGAAATGGGTAACTTTTCAACTAGGAAACCGTAGCTAATCCCGATGATTATCATTAAAAGCGCTCCAATTAAGAAACCAATAATAACCCCGAGTGGTCCCGCCATTCCCATCCAATCAACTGGTAAAACAAACGCACCCCATCCAACCGCCGAACCGAAAGCAATTGCCCAAACCCAATGTGGTTTTAACGTCCTCTTTAACTGTTCCCGTTGTTCCATTCATATTCCCCCTGTCGTTATTTGTGAAAGCGCTTCCAAGTAAAATGAAAAATACCGATAATTCACACCCGGAAAACCAAAATCGACTTAATTGTCTCCAAACCGAAACTGAAAAGCTGTAAATTGGAAATGACAGATAAGGTTTGAAGGTTTTATTATGTTTAAGCATGGATGAAAAGAACTATGGATTTCACTTATTCATAGACTCACAGAATATCCTAAACATGTTTTGGATACTCATCAAAACAGTTGAGTAGAAGATTTCTACAAAAACACCTTTCTTGGAAAGGATTCTAATAGATGATATTCCCGTCCGTGATTTAGTACAGAAGACAATCAGGATACACTGTAAAACAGTGACAAAGTATTGAAAATAGACGATTTAGTAGACTTGCTTAAAGCTCCTCCCCCTAAAATTACCGTCCTTTATGAATTCATAATAAATACCAAAAAGATTTTAAAAAACAACCGTATTGAGGTTGAATTATGTCTATAAATTAAATCTTACGGGTTAAATTCAATAAAATCAATGATTTCTGTAAATTTGATTATTGGAAAGTGGAATAAGGTTTATGGTTAACTTTTATACGCCGTTTTTTTCAAAAATAGTAATACGAAATGAATAACTATATTTTAGATTACTTTGGAAGAGTTGTAATGGGACGGATGAAGAGATGTCCATTTATCGCATAGTAAATTGGAACATCGTCTAACTTTTTACCTTAATTACAAAACATACGACATGTAGTTTAATAAAAAATAACAATGTGGGAATTATAAAGAGCAAACACAAATCTGAGGTGAATCTTAATGGTTAAGAAGTACTTAATTTTCTCGGTATTAGGATTATCATTTTTGGCATTTACTCTTACGCAAGTCGCTAATTCAGAAACCGTTTTAAATGAAGAAGAAATATATGTCACAACAGAGGATATTATTTTGGATATCGTACTCCCAACTATTGATAAAAGAGTGGTGAAAGAGTATGGGCAGGATACTCTTTCTGGCTGGGAATGGAAAAGGATTGAGGGTATAACTTACAATGACAATCATTCCTACGATGTTTCTGTAAGAATTGAAATTCTTTCTAAAACATCTGATGGCTATAAAGATGATCTGGTTAAGGTAAGAATATCCCCATCCTGTGACAGTACAACTATTAATAAATTAAAATGTAAGCATGGGTTCAACATAGAAATTGTAAATTATAAACGTTTGTCTCTATGAGTATATTTTCCTTTTAGCTTAGGGTATCATTACCTGACATACTAAGCGTTTTTAATGGAGAATACTGAGTCTAGTCTCATCATGAAACAAGAAAAACATTGAAATAATAACCTTTGGATAAGAATTGCTAACATGTTGCTAAGTAATTTGATATAATTCACTTAGCTTAAATAGGAGTGAATTAACGATGAATCAAGAGCAAAGAAATGCACGCCAAAAAAACATACGAAATTTTTCTATCATCGCCCATATAGATCATGGGAAGTCAACACTAGCAGATCGAATCCTGGAACAAACGCATTCATTGACATCGAGGGAATTAAAAGCACAAACACTCGATTCGATGGATCTAGAACGTGAACGTGGAATCACAATTAAATTGAACGCTGTGCAATTGACGTATTTGGCGAAAGACGGTCAGGAATATACTTTCCATCTTATTGATACGCCTGGACACGTCGATTTTACATACGAAGTATCACGAAGCCTTGCTGCTTGTGAAGGAGCGATACTCGTTGTCGATGCTGCACAAGGAATTGAAGCCCAGACACTTGCAAACGTATACTTGGCACTTGATAATAACCTTGAAATCTTACCGGTTATCAATAAAATAGATTTGCCGGCTGCAGAACCGGAACGCATTAGAAAAGAAATTGAAGACGTTATAGGATTGGATGCTTCTGAAGCGGTCCTTGCATCCGCTAAAGCAGGTATAGGTATTGACGAAATTCTGGAACAGATTGTAGAAAAAGTCCCGGCTCCCCAAGGTGACCCAGGAGCGCCTCTTCAAGCACTTATTTTCGATTCGCATTATGATGCGTACAAAGGGGTTATCGTCAATATCCGTGTGGTCCAGGGTACTGTTAGACCAGGCGATAAAATATTAATGATGGCTACGGGCAAAACGTTTGAAGTGATTGAAGTTGGCGTATTCAAACCACACGCTACACCACGTGAGGAATTGACAGTCGGTGACGTGGGCTACTTATTTGCTGCGATTAAAACTGTGGGAGATACACAAGTAGGGGACACGATAACAAGTGTGGCAAATGCTGCTAGCAATCCGCTTCCAGGTTACCGTCGTATGAACCCAATGGTCTATTGCGGTTTGTATCCGATTGATACATCGAAATATAATGACCTCCGTGATGCGCTTGAAAAACTGGAGTTGAATGATGCAGCGCTTCAATATGAAGCGGAGACTTCCCAAGCGCTCGGATTCGGTTATCGTTGTGGTTTCCTTGGATTACTTCATATGGAAATCATTCAAGAACGGATTGAACGTGAATTTAATATTGATTTGATCACCACTGCACCTAGTGTTATTTACAATGTCGTTATGACAGATGGTAGTCAATTGAAAGTGGACAACCCTGCAATGATGCCGGATGCTCAAAAAGTGGATTATGTAGAAGAACCCTATGTAAAAGCATCCATCATGGTGCCGAATGATTATGTTGGATCTGTTATGGAACTATGCCAACATAAGCGTGGAAATTTCGTGACAATGGACTACCTTGACGCGTCACGTGTCAATATTATTTATGAACTACCTTTAGCT
This sequence comes from Filibacter tadaridae, assembly GCF_900609045.1. Lineage (GTDB taxonomy): Bacteria > Bacillota > Bacilli > Bacillales_A > Planococcaceae > Sporosarcina > Sporosarcina tadaridae. The sequence continues at coordinate 113,339 of NZ_UXAV01000044.1, read as the reverse complement.
GAAATTGTCTACGATTTCTTTGATCAATTGAAATCGGGGACGAAAGGGTATGCGTCCCTTGATTATGAACTGATCGGTTATAAACGATCGAAACTCGTGAAGATGGATATTTTGCTCAACAGCGAGCAGGTTGATGCGCTCAGCTTCATTGTCCATACAGACTTCTCCTATGAACGCGGTAAAGCGATTGTAGAAAAGTTAAGAAAGCTAATTCCGCGTCAACAATTCGAAGTACCTGTTCAGGCGGCGATTGGACAGAAAATCGTTGCACGTTCAACGATTAAATCTATGGGTAAAAACGTTCTTGCGAAATGTTATGGGGGCGATATTTCCCGTAAGCGTAAACTTCTTGATAAACAAAAAGAAGGTAAAAAACGCATGAAGCAAGTCGGCTCTGTAGAAGTCCCTCAAGAAGCATTCATGGCGGTACTCAAGATGGACGAGGATTAATTGTTTTAGATGGCGAAAGAGGGCATCCAAGCCCTCTTTTTGCCGTTAAGAAAGGAGGCAGCGACATGCGAGGAATGTATATCCACATCCCGTTTTGCCATCAGATCTGTCACTATTGTGATTTCAATAAAGTATTTTTCAAAAATCAACCGGTGGATGAATATATAGAGTCAATTGGTGAAGAACTATCGATAATGGCGAATGAAGGTGTATCCTTCGAAAATGTTGAAACGGTATTTTTAGGCGGAGGTACGCCGACTTCATTATCCGAAAAGCAGTTGGAACGTCTACTTGCCATTATTCAAGAATATGTCGATGTCAGTTCGCTTAAAGAATTCTCGACAGAAGCGAATCCAGACGAATTGACATATGGAAAACTGCTTGTACTGAAAAATGGCGGCGTGAATCGATTAAGCATAGGTGTTCAGTCATTCGATGCGGAACTGTTGACGAAAATCGGTAGAACGCACGGACCGGATGATGCAGTAAGAGTGGTGAATGACGCAAGAAGAGCAGGTTTCGATAATATCAGTATCGATCTTATCTATGGCTTGCCGGGACAGACGATTGAACAATGGCAAGACACTTTGGAGAAAGCGTCTGCACTCGACTTGCCCCATTATTCGGGGTACTCGCTCATTGTTGAACCGAAAACCGTCTTTTATAATTTGATGAACAAAGGGAAATTACCACTTCCGGGAGAAGATATTGAAACTGAAATGTTCTCTATGCTTATGGATTATATGGAAAAGGAAGGTCGACATCGCTACGAAATCAGTAATTTTGCGATTCCCGGAAACGAATCGATTCATAACCTGATTTACTGGGAGAATGATTCGTATGCAGGAGTGGGGGCAGGTGCACACGGCTATTTAGCAGGTAAAAGATATTCGAACATCGGACCGCTTGCAAAATACATGAGTAAAACAGCGAATGGAGAACGACCTTTGCAACAGACACATAACGTGACGCAAATAGAAGCGATGGAAGAAGAAATGTTCCTTGGCCTACGAACGGCAAACGGTGTTTCAGCAGCCTTATTTCAGAAAAAGTTTGGGCAATCGTTGCAAGAGGTATATGGAAAGACTGTACAGTCACTGATAGAACGAGGTCTTGTTGAACAAGTAGGAGATCGGACGAAGTTGACAAGAATGGGCGTATACAGGGGAAATGATGTATTTCAAGAATTTCTTAAATGAGTTTGAGTCAATTCGTTGACATGTATACGTACATTTGATAAATTATCAATAGTATTAGCACTCGACATTGAAGAGTGCTAACAGGAGTGATGATCATGTTGACAAACAGGCAATTGCTTATATTGCAACTGACGGTTAATGATTTCATCGAATCCGCACAACCTGTCGGCTCAAGGCAGCTTTCCAAAAAACCGGAAGCTCCTTTTAGCCCGGCAACTATACGTAATGAAATGGCTGATTTGGAAGAGATGGGTTATCTTGAGAAAACGCATACCTCTTCAGGACGGATACCTTCCGAAAAAGGATACCGGTTTTATGTTGATCATTTATTGACACCGGAAAAGTTGAATTCGGAAGATAGTATTCAATTGCGCTCGGTCTTTCAAGAGAAAATCGTGGAATCGGAAGAATTGATAAAAAAGTCGGCAACAATCCTTTCCGACTTGACTAATTATACGTCTATTCTTCTCGGACCCGATACGTCGTTGCATGCAGTGAAACGCTTTTCAATTGTTCCATTGGATCAGCAAACGGCTGTTGCGATAATTGTTACTGACAACGGCCGGGTAGAAAATCGATTGTTCAATGTACCGAAAGGCTTCACTGCTTCGGACATTGAAAAAATGGTCAATATCCTAAATGAGCGACTCATCGGAACACCCCTGAGCAAACTCCAAAAGATGTTGGCCGAGGAAACGAGAACAGTTTTAAATCAACACATTCATCATGCCGGCGAATTGTACTATTCGTTTCAACGTGCAATTATGATTGAACCGGAAGAACGCCTCTATTTCGGCGGGAAAATGAACATGATGAAACAACCGGAATTCAATGACTTTCAAAAAATGAAAACGATTTTTGATCTTATGGAAAAAGGTGTACCTGCAACAACATTCTTCCAAGATGACAAATTAGGCATACGGGTTCGTATCGGTTCCGAAAATAAACATATTGCAATGGAAGATTGCAGTGTGATAACAGCGACGTATACAGCCGGAGACAATATGACAGGCTCGATTGCCATAATAGGACCTAAACGGATGGATTACGGACGAGTCATCACGATGCTGGACTTAATGAGCAGCGATTTGTCATCTGAATTGGCAAGAATGACAATTAACGGTGGATCAGCTGGGAGGAATAAAAAGTGACCGAAGTAAAAAATGAGCATGAAAAAGAAGTACCACAAGACGAAGAATCTACTGATGTAACAGTTGAAAATATAGATTCTCTCGACCTTGATAATGAGGTTGAAATAGAAGAAAACGGGAAAGACAGTATTGTAGAAGAATTGACGGCGAAACTTCAAGAAGAAGAAAGTAAACGACTTAGATTGCTAGCCGATTACGACAACTTCAAAAGAAGAGCTTCGCTTGATAAGGAAGCTATGCAGAAATATCGTGCACAAAGCATTGTCACGAATCTCATTCCGGTTCTTGATAATTTTTCCCGAGCACTTAGCCATGAAGCGCAATCTGAAGAAGCAACTTCCATGATGACAGGAATGGAAATGATTTACCGGAATGTCGTCGATGCGCTTAAATCAGAAGGGCTCGTTGAAATCGAAGCACTTGGTAAAGTATTCGATCCCAACTTCCATCAAGCAATCATGACAGGAACGGAAGAAGACAAGCCGTCGGGTGCCATACTTGAGGAATTGCAAAAAGGATATATGTTGAAAGATCGTGTTCTTCGACCTACTATGGTCAAAGTGAACGAATAACAAACGCAGATCTATTTAATAGGAGGAATTTGATTATGAGCAAAATTATTGGTATTGACTTAGGAACAACAAACTCAGTAGTAGCAGTGTATGAAGGCGGAGAACCGAAAGTGATTCCAAATCCGGAGGGCAACCGTACTACACCTTCAGTCGTTTCATTTAAAAACGGGGAACGCCAGGTAGGGGAAGTAGCGAAGCGTCAATCCATCACAAACCCGAATACGATTATGTCCGTGAAACGTCATATGGGAACAGACTACAAAGTAAAAGCTGAAGAAAAAGAATATACACCACAAGAAGTATCCGCAATGATTCTACAGTACATGAAAGGTTATGCTGAAGAATATCTTGGCGAAAAAGTAACGAAAGCAGTTATTACTGTGCCTGCTTACTTCAGTGATGCACAGCGTCAAGCTACTCAAGACGCTGGACGAATCGCTGGTCTTGAAGTAGAACGGATCATCAACGAGCCGACAGCTGCAGCACTTGCTTACGGACTCGATAAAATGGATGAAGACCAAGTCATTCTTGTTTATGATCTTGGCGGTGGTACATTCGACGTTTCTATTCTTGAATTGGGTGACGGTGTATTCCAAGTCCGTTCAACAGCGGGCGACAACAAACTAGGTGGAGACGACTTTGACGATGTCATCATTGGTTATCTTGTAGAAGAATTCCGCAAAGATAACGGCGTTGATCTTTCAAAAGATAAAATGGCTATGCAACGCTTGAAAGACGCTGCTGAAAAAGCGAAAAAAGATTTGTCAGGCGTGACGACATCACAAGTTTCACTTCCATTTATTACAGCAGGCGATGCAGGTCCTTTGCACTTGGAAGTTTCACTTTCACGCGCGAAATTTGACGAATTGACAGGACATCTTGTTGAACGTTCGATGGTACCTACTCGTCAAGCGATGAAAGACGCAGGTCTCTCTGCATCAGAAATCGACCGTGTTATCCTTGTAGGTGGATCTACTCGTATTCCGGCTGTACAGGAAGCAATCAAAAAAGAAACAGGTAAAGAACCCTATAAAGGCGTTAACCCGGATGAAGTTGTAGCACTCGGCGCAGCAGTCCAAGGTTCAATCTTGAGTGGAGACGTTACAGACGTAGTCCTACTTGACGTTACACCACTTTCACTTGGTATTGAAACAATGGGTAACGTGTTCACAAAACTAATTGAACGTAATACAACAATCCCGACAAGTAAATCACAAGTGTTCTCGACAGCAGCGGATAACCAACCGGCAGTTGACATCCATGTACTACAGGGTGAGCGTCCAATGTCAGCAGACAACAAAACACTTGGTCGTTTCCAATTAACGGATATTCCACCGGCACAACGCGGTGTTCCACAAATTGAAGTAACGTTTGATATCGACAAAAATGGTATCGTAACTGTTAAAGCAAAAGACCTTGGAACACAAAAAGAGCAAAACATTACGATTCAAGCAAGCTCAGGACTTTCCGACGATGAAATCGAACGCATGGTAAAAGACGCTGAAGCAAATGCGGATGCAGACAAAAAACGTAAAGAAGAAGCAGATTTGAAAAACGAAGCTGACCAACTCGTCTTCATGGCTGAAAAAACAATGAAGGATCTTGAAGGAAAAGTTTCTGAAGAAGAAGTGAAAAGCGTTGAAGATGCAAAAGAAGAGTTGAAAACTGCAATTGAAGCAGCGAACTACGAAGATATGCGTACGAAAAAAGAAAAACTAGAAGAAATTGTTCAACAAATGACAATGAAATTGTATGAACAAGCTGCAGCTGAATCTGAAGAAGGTGCTGAAAATGCTGGTGAACCAGCAGAAGACGGCGTTGTGGATGCAGATTTTGAAGAAGTAAACGACGAAAAAAAATAAGCGAAAAGCATTGACGGAAAAGTCAAAGTCCGATATTCCGGCTTTGGCTTTTTCGTTTTTCAAGACTGGATTTCACTGTTAGGAGCTTGTGCACTTTAAGTCAGGGACAAATATAGTTCAGACCGACAAGCGCTTACGCTTTTTAAATTTGCATGATACAATAGGCAACATGCCAATGTTTTCGGGAGAGTGAGAAAATGAGTAAACGAGATTATTATGAAGTACTTGGAGTTTCCAAGTCTGCAACAAAAGAGGAAATCAGGAAAGCGTACAGGGGGCTTTCAAAAAAGTTCCATCCGGATTTAAACAAAGAAGCAAATGCAGTTGACAAATTTAAAGAAGTAACTGAAGCATATGAAGTGCTTAGTGATGAAAGCAAAAAAGCGAATTATGACCAATATGGCCATGCAGGGCCATCACAAGGATTTGGTGGCTTCAGTAGCGGTGGAGACGGCTTTGGCTTCGATGATATCTTCGGTAGTTTCTTTGGAGGCGGAGGCGGTCGTAGAAGAGACCCCAATGCACCTAGAAAAGGCGATGATCTTCAGTATTCCATGACAATTGATTTCATGGATGCGATATTCGGAAAAGAAACTGAAATTGAAATTCCAAAAGAAGAAACATGTGACACTTGCCATGGTTCAGGCGCTAAAAAAGGAACGTCTGTGAAGACATGTACACATTGTAGCGGAACTGGTCAAATCAGTGTTACGCAAAATACCCCACTTGGCCAAATGGTGAATCGGAGAACTTGTCATCATTGTCAGGGAACTGGGAAAATTATTCCTGAAAAATGTACGACTTGTCATGGTTCAGGTACAGTGACTAAAAAGAAAAAAATTAAAGTAACAATTCCTGAAGGTGTTAACGATGGTCAACAACTACGTGTCGGAGGTCAAGGTGAGCCAGGCGTAAATGGTGGACCATGGGGAGATCTTTATATCGTATTCCGTGTACGGTCACATGATAAATTTATCCGTGAAGAAGATGATATTTATTTGGAACTCGCCCTTACTTATCCGCAAGCAGCGCTGGGTGACGAGATTGAAGTGCCGACTGTTCAAGGGTCAGTTAAGCTGAAGATTCCTGCAGGCACACAAACGGGTACACGTTTCCGTCTGAAAGGTAAAGGCGTGAAGAACGTACATGGTCGTGGAATAGGCGATCAACACGTCGTGGTGAAAATTGTGACTCCTGAAAAAATGACAGAAAAACAAAAAGAATTGATGCGTGAATTCGCGGCTATCAGCGGAGATCGACCTGATGAGTATTCCAGTTCATTATTCGATAAAATCAAACGGACAATCAAAGGCGATTGAAAGGGATGAACGTAATTTGAAGTGGTCAGAAGTTTCCATTCATACAACGCATGAAGCAACTGAAGCCGTAGCAAATATTTTACATGAAGCAGGAGCCAGTGGCGTTGTTATAGAAGATTCAGTAGAACCCGATCGGATTCACGAAGACCGTTATGGGGAAATTTATGAACTAGATAAAAATGATTTCCCGGTTGATGGCGTTATTGTAAAAGCGTACCTACCAGTCAATAGTTTTTTAAATGAAACGATGAAAGAACTCAATCTGTCTATAGAAGGTTTGGCGAAATTCGGATTGGATGTGGGAAAAAACGGCATTCAAACGAACGAAGTAGATGAAGAAGATTGGGAAACTTCATGGAAAAAGTATTACCATCCGGTTAAAATTTCCGGCCGCTTTACAATCGTTCCAACTTGGGAAGACTATGAGCCTGTCGATTCGGACGAACTGATCATTGAGCTGGATCCGGGCATGGCGTTCGGAACGGGTACGCATCCAACGACTGTGTTGTGTTTACAAGCGCTGGAGAAGTACGTTAAACCTCAAGATACAGTTGTGGATGTTGGAACAGGTTCGGGTGTATTATCAATCGGAGCTGCCCTTTTAGGTGCCGCACATGTCCATGCACTTGATTTGGACGATGTTGCAGTGGTTGCTGCGAAAGAAAATATCCTGCTGAACAAAGTGGATGATAAAGTGACGGTTACACATGGTAATCTTCTCGATTCCGTTAAAGAACCAGCAGATATCATTATTGCGAACATCCTAGCCGAAGTCATTCTATCGTTCTCAGGAGATGCGTACGCAATACTGCCTACAGATGGCCTATTCATCGTCTCGGGTATAATTGGCCAAAAACGGGACCTTGTCAAAGAAGACCTGATTGAAAAAGGGTTTGAAATTATGGAATCCGTTTTAATGGAAGACTGGGTCGCGATTGTTGCCCGGAAAAGGGGCGTGTGACCTTTGCAACGCTATTTCTTGCAAACACCATGGGACGCCGAGGAAAATGCAACGATTATCGGGGATGACAGCAAGCATATTATGCGTGTCATGCGGATGAATGTAAATGATCAAGTCATTACCGTTTCAGAGGGGAAAGCGTATATCTCTTCAATTACGCATATCTTGCCCGATGGCGTAGTAGTTCATCGTGTAGAGGGGCCGCTTCCGGAAAATGAAATGAAAGTGGAAGTGACAATCGCGTGTGGTTTGCCCAAAGGCGATAAGCTCGATACCATTGTCCAAAAAGGAACTGAACTTGGTATGGCAGCAATCATCCCTTTTGAGGCAGAACGTTCCATTGTCAAATGGGATGACAAAAAGGGTAGTAAGAAAGTCGAACGACTCCGCAAAATTGCAAAAGAGGCTGCTGAACAATGCCACCGAACGGTTATTCCGGAGGTGGAATCACCATCTTCTTTCCGCCAATTAATCGAGCAATCGACTCGTTATGATGTATTATTAGTCGCTGATGAGGAGGATGCAAAAAGTGGAGAGCCGCATCGGATAGCTGATCGGCTCAAACAGGTACATCCAAATCAGAAAGTACTTGCCGTATTTGGCCCTGAAGGCGGATTGTCACGAAAAGAAGCGGATACATTGCGTTCCGCTGGTTTTCTGCCCATCGCTTTAGGCCCCCGTATCCTTCGTACGGAAACGGCGCCTATGTATTTATTGTCCGCAATGTCCTACGAATTTGAATGAAAGAGGTGAGCAGTCCGTGTCGTCTGTTGCATTCCACACATTAGGCTGTAAAGTGAATCATTACGAAACTGAGGCGATCTGGCAACTTTTCAAAGAAGCTGGTTATGATCGAGTCGATTTTGAAAAAAATTCTGATGTCTACGTTATCAATACATGTACAGTAACGAATACTGGCGATAAAAAAAGTCGCCAAGTTATCCGTCGCGCCGTCCGGAAAAACCCGGATGCCGTCATTTGTGTAACAGGTTGTTATGCACAAACATCGCCTGCCGAAATTATGGCGATTCCTGGTGTCGATATTGTCGTAGGAACACAAGATCGTACAAAATTGTTGGGTCTCATCGATGAATTTCGTTCAGAACGTCAGCCCATCAATGCAGTCCGCAATATTATGAAAAACAGAGTTTACGAAGAACTGGATGTGCCCTTGTTTACGGATCGTACGCGAGCTTCCCTTAAAATCCAAGAAGGATGCAATAACTTTTGTACGTTTTGCATCATTCCATGGGCAAGAGGTCTAATGCGTTCACGTAATCCACAGGAAGTCGTACGGCAAGCACAACAACTGGTTGACGCAGGCTACTTGGAAATCGTTTTGACAGGTATCCATACAGGTGGGTACGGTGAGGATTTGAAAGAGTATAACCTTGCGCGACTTTTACGTGACCTCGAAACGCAAGTGGTAGGATTGAAACGCCTTCGAATCAGTTCAATTGAAGCGAGCCAATTAACAGATGAGGTCATCGATGTCCTCCGTAATTCAACAAAAATTGTTCGCCATCTGCATATCCCAATCCAATCCGGTTCGGATACAGTACTTAAGCGCATGCGCCGGAAGTATACAATGGCATTTTTCGCTGAACGATTGGATAGATTGCGTGAGGCTTTGCCGCATCTTGCGATTACATCAGATGTCATCGTGGGTTTTCCGGGAGAAACGGAAGAGGAATTCATGGATACATATAACTTTATCCGCGATCATCGCTTCTCGGAGTTGCACGTGTTTCCTTATTCGAAACGGACAGGCACACCTGCAGCAAGAATGGACGACCAAGTTGACGAAGATAGTAAGAATGAGCGGGTCCACCGATTAATCGAGCTGAATGACCAGCTAGCAAAAGAGTATGCTTCTTCTTTTGAAGGCGAAATACTTGAAGTTATCCCGGAAGAGAAATACAAACTGGACCCTGATAGCGGACTTTATGAAGGGTACACAGACAATTATTTGAAAGTCACCATCCCGGCAGATGAATCGATGGTAGGCAAAATTGTTCGTGTGAAAGTTTTGGAATCAGGCTATCCGTATAACAAGGGGCAGTTTGTCCGGGTTATCGAAGATCAGGCTTTGTCGGTTTAAAAAGTTTATTTCAGGGCTGTTCCTTTCTAAACGGATTGGAACAGCCTTTTTCGTGCACATTATCCGTCTTCTTGATATGATTAAAGAAGTACGTACAACTTTAGGGAGGTATTCATTTGAATACAGATTATGCAACTTATATCGATCATACAGCGTTGAAAGCAGATACGACAAAAGAGGAAATCGTAAAGCTATGTGAAGAGGCACGGGAATACATTTTTGCTTCTGTTTGTGTAAATCCATCATGGGTAAAAACTGCGGTAGCTACACTTGAGGGATCTCCGGTTAAAGTATGTACAGTCATCGGCTTCCCGCTAGGAGCGTCCACTTCAGACGTGAAGGCATTCGAGACGTTGAATGCGATTCAAAACGGTGCTGAGGAAATCGATATGGTTATTAATATCGGTGCGCTTAAAAGTGGTGATGATGAAGCGGTGAGGAAAGATATGGAAACAGTTGTACAAGCGGCAAAAGGCAAAGCGATTGTGAAAGTGATTATAGAAACAGCACTACTTACAGATCTGGAAAAAAGAAAGGTCTGTGAATTAGCAGTTCTTGCAGGCGCTAATTTCGTTAAAACTTCGACAGGTTTTTCTACAGGTGGGGCGACGGAAGAAGACGTTAAACTAATGCGCTCGGTAGTCGGACCGGAAATGGGCGTTAAAGCATCTGGTGGAGTTCGTAGTCTTGAAGATATGAAAAAGATGCTTAATGCCGGCGCTACTAGAATTGGTGCGAGTTCAGGCGTTCAGATAATGAAAGGTTTACAAGCGGATTCAAACTATTAATTTGAAAAGTTATTATTGACGACATTTAAAAAATGCGGTATAATTTTTGAGTACATGGCACTTGTCTATGTTTAGAGTGTGTTTGGAGGGAGGGACAAGAGATATGTCGAAAACTGTTGTTCGTAAAAACGAATCGCTTGAAGATGCTCTTCGCCGCTTCAAACGTACTGTATCCAAAAGTGGAACAATACAAGAGGTAAGAAAGCGCGAATTTTATGAGAAACCAAGTGAAAAACGTAAAAAGAAATCTGAAGCTGCTAGGAAACGTAAATTCTGATACCCTGTAGTAAAGAGTTCACTTTTTTGTTATGAAATTACATTTCGATAAACCGGAAGGCCCGTAATGGGTTTTCCGGTTTATTTGTTTTTATTGAATCCGGGGCCAGCTTCTGCCACAATTTGAAGTGTACAAATGGTGTCAGAAACCGGCGCCGGGTGTGTAATACGAACTAGCGAAGAACGCCGAAGCGTATTTTATAACGATTTTTTGTCGAATTTAGCAAATTAAGTGCCCGATGTAATTAACAGCTTTGGAATTACTTATGAAAAAAGTGAAACTTTCGCGCATTTAACACGTATATAGAGATATAATTGATTATAGTAGAAAGAGGTGAAATTCAAATGTATAAAATGATAGGGAAATTCCTCCTGTTCATTTTATTTATTTCAACAGCCTTATTACCGTTTGCAGAGACCAGTGCAGCTACTGCCAAAGTATATAAAGTCCCCTTAATAAACGAGGTCGAAAAAGGACTTTATTCTTTTTTGCAACGATCTTTCACTGAGGCTGAAGAAGCAGGAGCTGAAGCGGTTTTCATTGAAATCGATACACCTGGAGGCTTTACAGATGCAGCGGGGGATATAGCCGAGTTAATGGATGATGCGAGACAGAAAGTGGAAGTGATAGCCTACGTTCATCCAAGGGCCTTGTCGGCAGGCGCATTTATCGCCTTGCATGCAGATAAAATCTATATGTCTCCCAACGGAAAGATTGGAGCAGCGCAAGTAATCGTTTCATCCGGAAATGCTGCAGATAAGAAGTCGGATAGTGCGTGGCGTGCCGATATGATAAACGCTGCGAAATCTTCTAATCGAATAACGAAATATGCATTGGCGATGGCTGATCCATCTGTTGACATGCCTAAGTACCGGGCGAAGGTTGGTGAATTGTTAACGCTTACGGCAAGTGAAGCAGAAGCGGTCGGGTATAGCGAAGGAACAGTTTCGTCTTTCGAAGAAGTACTTCGTAAAACGGGCTATGAAGATGCAGAAGTTATTACGACAAGTGAAACTGTTAGTGAGAAAATTGCACGCTTCATCACCAATCCGATAGTCGTTCCAATCCTGTTGTCGATTGCAGGGCTTGGTCTTGTGTTGGAATTATATTCCCCTGGGTTCGGTGTTCCTGGGACGATGGGAATTACAGCTTTGATTCTGTTTTTCTATGGACATCTAGTTGCCGGGTTAGCGGGCTATGAGTCCATCATTCTTTTCATCATCGGAATCATCCTGATTTTTGCGGAGTTTTTCTTACCGGGCGGTATAGCAGGAATAGCCGGGTCGGTCGCTATAGTAGGCAGTATCATTTTGGCGGGCGGCAATCCGATGTATATGGCGATTTCAGTCCTTATCGCGATTGCCATTGCCGTGACAGGGATGGTGGTCATTATGAAATTTTTTGGTAGAAAGTTGCATTTGCTCAACAAAGTTGTTTTGATGGATTCAACGGACACAGAAAGTGGTTACGTGTCGAACGTTAACCGTGTCGAATTACTTGGTCGACTTGCTAAAACGTCTACACCACTCAGACCAGCCGGTGCAATTGAACTTGATGGAGAACGTATTGACGTTGTTTCAGAAGGTAGTTACATTGACAAAGGAAAGAGTGTTATCATTGTGAAAGTTGAAGGTTCCCGGATTGTAGTCAGGGAATCAGTAGAAAAGGGGGAAATTAAATAATGGCAGGAATAGTAGGTGCAGGTGGACTAATTGGGGTTATAGCTATAGTTGTTGTAGCGATAATCATTTTGGCTGTGTTTTTTACATTAGTTCCAGTAACACTTTGGATTTCAGCGATGGCAGCAGGCGTACGGGTAAGTATCTTTACATTGATTGGGATGCGTTTACGACGGGTTATTCCAAGTCGTGTCGTCAATCCGCTTATTAAAGCACATAAAGCTGGACTCGATATCGGTATTAATAAGTTGGAAAGTCATTACCTAGCGGGCGGAAACGTCGACCGTGTCGTTAATGCTTTAATCGCTGCTCACCGTGCAAATATTGAACTTACATTCGAGCGCGGCGCGGCAATCGATCTTGCGGGTCGTGATGTACTAGAAGCTGTACAAATGTCCGTTAATCCGAAAGTTATCGAAACACCATTCATAGCGGGCGTTGCGATGAACGGAATTGAAGTGAAAGCAAAAGCGCGTATTACAGTGCGCGCAAACATCGATCGCCTTGTCGGAGGTGCTGGTGAAGAGACAATCGTAGCGCGTGTTGGCGAAGGTATCATCTCAACAATCGGTTCTTCAATCGATCATGCGAAAGTGTTGGAAAACCCTGATATGATTTCCCAAACTGTTTTGGCGAAAGGGCTAGATTCCGGAACAGCTTTTGAAATTCTATCGATTGATATTGCCGACGTTGATATTGGTAAAAATATCGGTGCAGAATTACAGACGGAACAAGCAATGGCAGATAAAAATATTGCCCAAGCCAAGGCTGAAGAACGTCGTGCAATGGCTGTTGCAAACGAACAGGAAATGAAAGCGAAAGTTGAAGAAATGCGTGCAAAAGTTGTAAGTGCAGAGGCAGAAGTGCCACTTGCGATGGCAGAAGCACTTCGTGGCGGCAATATTGGTGTCATGGATTACATGAATTATAAAAATATCCAAGCTGATACAGGAATGCGTGATTCAATCAGTAAAGCCGGTGGAGAACATCACCCATCAGATAGTGAGTGAAACAATTAGACAAGATGTGATTTCCCGGAAAGGGGATGCATGAAATGGAAGGGCTAATACCAGTCATTATAATGCTTATTGTTGGAGCATTGTTTGGTAATAAAGGGAAGAAAGAAACCCCCCCGGAAGAACAGCCAAAACCTTTCGCTACGCCAAGTCATGTACCAGATAGTCCAATAGATAAGTTGAAAGAAAAATCAAGAGAGATGTATCGGGAATTACAAAGAGAAATGCAGAATGAAATCGGCGAACCGTCGAGTAGGCAAACACCTCAAATTGTTCTTCCTGAAAAAGCATCTATACCCAAAACCGTAGCAATAAAAACAGACAGGATACCTATTAACGTGCATGCAGAGACGTCAAGGGGTGTGCATCGCGGGCGTCTCTCAACTCATGGCGCACAAATAGAATCGGTAATTCATAAAGAAAGTTCTGATTTAATACCGAAAAATCATCATGATCTAGTAAAAGGAATTGTTTTTTCCGAAATAATAGGACCACCAAAATCAAAACGATAATCATTGACCCCCTATTCAAATCATACGATGAGGATAGGGGGTTATCTAATTTGAGGAAACTATTTAATACTGGCTCATCTGTTGTAATTGAAGAATTCTCGACTATGCAGATCAATGGTCCTTATGCTTTACTGAAGCTAGGCCCCGACTTTGCTAACGTACAATGTGGTGACTACATGATTGAAGTGTCGGGAGAGGATTTAACCGTCGATGTATTACAAGAAGAAGTAGCAGTTTTCACATTCACAACGATTACGGCAATGAATGTCTCGAATAAGCAAGAACGCGGGGCATTGTATGGTTCGTAAACGGTATGATGTAAAGGTATCTGGTAAAGGTGATATTTCGGGGTTTCTAACAAAACTTGTTTCGGACAAAACAAAAGTCATGTCGTTATCAATCGTTGATGGCGTAGCCCGGTTTCAAACGGATAAGCAAGGGATCAGCAGAATACGACGTATAAGAAGACGGTACGGTTTGAAAATACTTTTTTCACAAGTCGGGTACGTGACGGGGGCACAACGAATATTTTCTTCTTATCGATTTCTTATCGCTTGTGTCATTCCGTTTGCCGCATCGTTCTTTCTTTGGACTATCGAAGTTGAGTCGGATATACCAGAAGTTGTAGAAAGAATTGAACAGAAGTTGGAAAAGTCATCCATCATTCCACTGCGACCACTCATGTTAATCCCCGAGGAAGGTGAAATACGCCGGGATTTGATGCTCGATGATCCTTCCTTATCATGGGTGAGATTTAAGCGAGTGGGTACATCACTCACAATTATTCCAATGCTTTCCCCCACTTTAGATACTGTTACAGAAAAAGAAAGCCGACCGTCAGATCTTGTTGCACGTACAGGGGGTGTTATTAGTCGCTTTGAGCTTAAAAGAGGGGAAAGGGTGGGCCACGTCCATCAGACTGTTAAAAAAGGGGACGTGCTAGCTACAGGCACGCTTGAACAGGGGGATAAGACGACGGTTGTTGGTGCAGAAGGTGCTGTCTTTGCAGATTATTGGATGGAATATACATTTAGTATTCCCAAAACAACAACTTACCGATTACAAGGTGAAGAAGTCGTCGAACTTTCGTTTTCACTTCCCTGGAAGGAAACCAAAGATCAAAAAGAGAATGATGGTGAGAAACGTAAATTTGAATGGCCATTTGTGAAGACAGATCGGCATACGAAGGTGGAAACAGGGCAATTTGAATTAACGAAAGGAATGGAAGAAACAGTTATTGTACCCTTGCTGAAAAACAAGTATTTATCACAAGCTTCTCCACAAGCGATTATTAAAGATGATAAAATTTTGCACGTAACATTCGATAATGATAAAGTTAGTGGGACTATACTGTTTCATATCAACGATAATATTGCGATTAAAAGACCGATTTCCCAAGGAGACTAAAAAATTGGATGAACAATTGATTCAACTGCATGTCGAAGACCCGAACGAAGCAGTCATGCTTCTCGGGATTTCCGACCAAAACATGAAATTGATTGAAGAACAACTTGACATTGTAATCATGACTAGAGGAGAAACGATTTCTCTTAGCGGTGCTGAGGAAAATCGAGATTCAGGGAAAATGCTTTTAGAACAATTGTTAAAAGTAATTCGAAAAGGTATCAATATCAATCAACGAGATGTTTCTACTGCGATTGAAATGGTGAAGAGTGGCACAATCGAATACTTTTCCGAGCTGTATGACGAAGAAATAGCACGCAATACAAAAGGAAAAGCAATCCGTGCGAAGACTATTGGTCAGCGTGAGTATGTCCAGGCGATTCGTAATAGGGACCTCGTATTTTGTATTGGACCCGCAGGTACTGGAAAAACATACTTGGCTGTTGTTTTAGCTGTGCAAGCGATGAAAACAGGATCAGCAAAACGAATAATCTTAACACGTCCGGCGGTTGAGGCGGGAGAAAGTCTAGGCTTTCTTCCAGGCGATTTGAAAGAGAAGGTCGACCCTTACCTTCGTCCGTTGTATGATGCTCTGCATGACATTCTTGGAGCAGAACATACTGAACGGCTGATGGAAAGAGGTGTTATTGAAATTGCACCTTTGGCGTATATGAGAGGTCGTACGCTCGATGATGCTTTTGTCATTCTGGACGAAGCACAAAATACAACAAAAGCACAAATGAAAATGTTTCTAACACGGCTAGGTTTTGGCTCTAAGATGGTTATTAATGGTGATAAGACGCAAGTCGATTTACCAAAAGGAACCGCGTCAGGTCTAATGGCAGCAGAAGCCATTCTTCAAAATGTGTCTGATATCCATTTTCAATACTTGGAACAGGGCGATGTTGTGCGTCATCCGCTCGTTGCCAAAATAATTGAAGCGTATGATAAAGAGCAGTCTTCGTGACTGCTTTTTCAAAAGATAAGAAAGTGTACGCCTTTCAGCTCTTTTTATGATTTAGCTACAGCAAGGAGGGATTGAACCTTATCCCTCCTACTTTTCGGTGCTGACCAAGGCGCTGTCGCTTTTCTTATTGTCTAGCTCCAGCGCCTAGTGGCTTGGGTCATAAGCCAGCCCTGCTGTGCGGCAAAGTACGCCGCTCCGCAGGTCTGTCTTATGCCCGTCGCCCCTGACCAAGGCACTGTCGCTTTTCTTTTTTTAAATAATGGTAGTTGGAAAGGGATAAGGGGGAGAAATTCCGATGTTTCAACCACTCAAGAATCTTATAAAATCATTGAACTTTAATTATCTATCATTATTCGTAATTGGGTTGACAGCAATTCTTCTTTTTTCTTTTATGTATGGAAACGTAAAAAAAGAAACATATGAATTAAAAGAATTTCAAATTGCGCCTGATACGATTCGATCGGTAAAAACGGTTGAAGATACTGTGAAAACAGAACAGGAAAGGCAAAGGGCTGCAAACGAGGTTAGTCCCGTTTATCACTTCTCTGAAGACATTGCAAAAAATAGACAAGCAATCGCGACATCGTTTTTCGATTTTCTTATTGAAGTGAAAGGTCCAAAGACGGAATCAGAGGATCCGCCCGATGCAGAGGAATTGAAGAAGATAAAAAAAGAACAGATTGCTAAAATGCGAAAAAAACTTGAAAAACTTGAAGCGGAAGTATCTGAACTTCAACTTAGCGATGATGCAATCGCCACCTTATTGACGCTTGATACGGATATTCTTATGAATATGCAAAAAAGACTTGTTTCAATTTTAGGTGAAGAAATGTCAAAACCGATAAGGACTGGGGATCTATCAACTAGTCGATACGAAGTGGAACGGAAAATCCGCCTTGATGACGTATTTCCACAGGCGACAATACAAAGTATGCAAGCGATTGGTCGTTCATTGGTAGTAGAAACGGAAAAAGAAAATGAGGAGCAAACAAAGGCTCAAATTGCACAAGCGAAAGAGTCGATTGAACCTACACGTATACTGCAAGGACAAGTTATCGTCCGTGAAGGGCAAGTTGTTGATCGTGACGTACATAGGCAGTTGAAACTTGCGGGCTTACTAACGAACCAATCATCCGTCAAGCCTATTGCAGGTCTCAGTTTGTTTGTGCTATTCATAGCCTTCATCCTTTTTTTGCATTTTAATACTTGGCGGGCCAATAGTTCGATAAAGAAGAAGGCTCTTTTCATAGTGATTACGATTTTCTTCTTACTTGTCATACTGATGAAACTTATATCACTTATCGAGAAGGATTTCGATGTACTGCTTGCGTTCTTATTCCCGACCGCACTCGCACCAATGCTTGTTAAATTATTAACAAATGAGCGCCTTGCCATAATGACGACAATTATTACAGCTGCCACTGCAGGTGTTATGCTCCAAGAAGGATTTGCACAAATCATTCAAATGGAAGTAGCATTGTACATATTATTAGGTGGAATGGTAAGTCTTTATTTCTTAGGTAATGGCGGAAAACGCTCTACTATTTTGCAAACTAGCTTAGGTGTCGCGTTTTTCAATATGCTATTCATCGCCTTTTATTTACTTATGACACAGTCAACCTATGAGTTAAAAGAATTGATATTCTATTCGATTGCGGCAATTACGTCTGGTATTCTCTCAGGTGCCCTAACAATTGGGCTCATGCCCTTTTTCGAAACGGCTTTCCGTTTGGTTTCCGATATGCGGTTAATTGAATTGTCGAATCCTAATCATCCTTTATTAAAAAAAGTGCTTACAGAAACCCCGGGTACGTACCATCATAGTATTATGGTTGCGAACCTTTCGGATGCAGCTTGTGAATCGATTGGAGCAAATGGCTTGCTCGCCCGGGTTGGCTGTTATTACCATGATATTGGAAAGACAATCCGTCCAGGATTTTTCATCGAAAATCAGCATGCTGGAAAAAATCCACATGATGATCTACCACCCGAAAAAAGTAGAGATATTATCATTGCCCATGCAGAAGATGGTGCAAAACTGCTTGAAAGACATAAAATGCCTATTGAAATTATCGATATCGCACGTCAACACCACGGAACAAGTTTGCTGAAGTTCTTTTTTGTGAAAGCGCGTGATTCCGGAGTTGACGTCACAGAAGAACAGTATCGATATAGAGGACCCAAGCCCCAAACAAAAGAAATTGCCATTATTTCAGTTGCAGATAGTGTGGAAGCCGCTGTTCGCTCCATGAAAGAACCGACGTCACAAAAAATAGCAGCTCTTGTTCGGAATATTGTCAGTGATAAGTTGAACGATGGCCAATTTGATGAATGTGATATATCGATGAAAGAATTAAAACAGGTAGAAAAAGTTATTTGCGAAACACTGAATGGTACATTTCATAACCGTATTGAATATCCCGAATAAGTAAAAAGGAGCTGCTGGAATGCTTGAACTTTATTTTGATAATGAAAAAGAATCTATGGATGAAAAAGTCTTGGAATTAATCCAAAAGATTTTGCGACATGCAGCAAGTGAAGAAGGATTGAAAGGCGAATCCGAGGTTTCCGTGACATTCATGACAGATGAAGAAATACGAATTGTAAATGCGCAGTACCGTGGCAAGGATACGCCTACAGATGTTATTTCATTTGCACTTGAAGAAATGACGGATGGTGAAGTGGCAATAGTGGCTGAAGAGGGAATTCCAACGGTTTTAGGTGATATAATCATTTCAGTGGAAACAGCTAAGAGACAAGCCGAAGAATATGGGCATGACTTTAACAGGGAGATTGGATTCCTTGCCCTCCATGGCTTTCTTCATCTTCTAGGTTATGATCACATGAATGAAGAAGAAGAAAAGAGGATGTTCGGTAGACAAAAGGAGATATTAGCTACTCTGGGCCTCGAAAGGTAAGATGTATCATGCGGAATTTTTTCAAAGCATTTATCTACGCGTGGAATGGGATTTTGGAAGGGTTTAGGTCGGAGCGGAACCTTAAATTTCATATGTTTGCCGCAATTGTAGTGATTGGCGCCGGTGTTGCAACCGGGCTAACCGGGACAGAATGGTTCATCGTCTTCGTTTTGATAGCTGGTATGCTTGCGCTTGAAATGATGAATTCGGCGATAGAACGTGTTGTCGATCTTGTGACAGTAGAACAGCATCCGCTTGCAAAAGAAGCCAAGGACATTGCTGCGGGAGCTGTGCTCATTTTTGCCGTTGCAAGTGCAGTGATAGGGCTATTATTATTTATCCCAAAATGGTTTAACTACTAAGAAGAGGTGTTTATATGGATTATAAGAATTTAATTGAGGAGTCAAAAAAAGCACGTGAAAAAGCGTATGTCCCGTATTCTAAATTTCCGGTGGGGGCTGCATTGCTCGCTGAAGATGGGACTGTTTATCACGGTTGCAATATAGAAAACTCAGGGTATAGCATGACGAATTGTGCAGAGCGAACAGCATTTTTTAAAGCCGTCTCAGAAGGTGTTCGGACATTTACAGCACTTGCGGTAACCGGAGATACAAAGGGACCCATATCACCATGTGGGGCTTGCAGGCAAGTCATTGCGGAGTTTTGCGAAGGTTCCATGCCCGTCTATTTGACTAATTTGGATGGTGCGTTAAGTGAAACAACCGTGGCAGAATTATTACCTGGCGCGTTTTCGAAGGGGGATCTCGACTTTGCAGCAAAAAAATGAAAGTTTTAAATCAGGCTTTATTTCAATTATAGGACGACCTAACGTTGGGAAATCAACGTTTTTGAACCAAGTTGTCGGTCAAAAGATTGCGATTATGAGCGACAAACCGCAAACGACACGTAACAAAGTACAAGGTGTAGTTACAACAGACGATTCACAGCTTGTTTTTATTGATACACCGGGAATTCATAAGCCGAAGCATAAGCTTGGTGATTTTATGATGAAAACGGCAAAAAACACGCTAAAAGAAGTCGATGCGATTATGTTCATGGTTAACGCAGACGAACCAATTGGACGTGGTGACCGTTTCATTATGGAAATGATTGAGAATACGGAGACACCTGTTTTCCTAGTTATTAATAAGATTGACCTTGTTCATCCTGATGAGTTGTTTAAAATCATCACGTCGTATACAAGTGAATACGACTTTGCAGAAACTGTGCCGATTTCCGCAAAGAACGGCAATAATGTAGATCGTCTGCTTAAGACGTTGAAAACATATTTGCTAAAAGGTCCTAAATATTATCCAGACGATCAAGTGACTGATCATCCTGAACGATTCATCATTTCCGAACTTATCCGTGAGAAAGTACTAAATGTCACTCGGGAGGAAATTCCACACTCAATCGCCGTTGTCATCGAGAAGATTGGCCGGGAAGAAGGACGGGACATGGTAAATGTCAATGCGACAATTGTTGTTGAACGTGATTCCCAAAAAGGAATTGTAATCGGTAAAAGAGGCGCTCTTTTGAAAGATATCGGAACAAAAGCAAGACATGATATCGAAATGCTTCTCGGTTCGAAAGTATTCCTCGAATTGTGGGTGAAAGTGCAGAAAGACTGGCGAAACAAACCAGGGCAACTGAAAGAATTTGGGTTTAGGGAAGATGAATATTAATAATATGAATCTTGCCAGTTAGAATTGGCATAAGTCTGCTCTTTTTAAACTTTTTTATAAAAGGGGCTGAACATTTTGATGAACAAATGGGAGGGCATTGTCCTCCGAAGCATTCCATACGGGGAAACGAACAAAATTGTGACGTTATTTACTCGGGAAGCAGGCAAATTGACTGCAATGGCCCGTGGAGCAAAAAAGCCCGCGAGTAGGTTGGCTGCTATCACACAGCAGTTTACACATGGATCTTTTCTTATACGTAAAGGAAAAGGTATGGGCACATTGGAACAAGGTGAACAGCTTGACTCGATGCGCTTCATTCGAGAAGACCTTGAAGCAACTGCTTATGCGAGTTATATCGTTGAACTTATTGACCGTCTTTCAGATGATAACGAACGCGTAGGTGGTGTATACGGACTCCTTCATGATGCGCTACATGCCATCAATGAACAATACGATCCGGAAGCGATTGCCTTATTCGTAGAATGGAAGATGCTTCCTGTCGCCGGCATTCATCCGATTGTCCATCAATGTGCAAACTGCGGGGCGACCGAAGGGGAATTTGCATTTTCATTCAAAGAAATAGGTTTCCTTTGCCATCGCTGTTTTCATGTGGATCGATATTTGATTCGAATTACGCCAAACCAATTGAAATTGATCCGCACTTTTTCTACGGTACCCATCCATCGAATCGGCAACCTAACGCTTAAAAAAACGACGAAGGATTTCATGAAAAAAATTGTCCGTACGATTTATGATGAACAAGTGGGGATCCGGCTTAAGTCGAGATCATTTCTTGATCAGCTAGAATCTACACCTGAACTACTTCCGAAAAAGAAAAAACCGGATGAAAAGGTTACCTAACCTTTATCATCCGGTTTTTTCTATTAGAATTCCAAGTGCTTCGCAATATAGTCTTTTACTTCTGTAATTGGCATACGTACTTGCTCCATCGAGTCGCGGTGTCTTACTGTGACTTGACGATCTTCTTCAGAGTCAAAGTCATATGTGATGCAGAAAGGTGTACCGATTTCATCCTGACGACGGTATCTTCTACCAATCGATTGTGCATCATCATATTGAACGACGAAATGTTTACGGAGTTCGGCGTACACTTCATCCGCGCCTTCTGCAAGTTTCTTGGATAAAGGAAGAACAGCCGCTTTGACCGGTGCAAGCGCCGGATGGAAGCGAAGGACTGTACGTTTATCATCATTATCAAGCTCTTCTTCAGCATATGCATCACAAAGGAATGCAAGTGTCACACGATCTGCACCGAGGGATGGTTCGATACAGTAGGGTACAAACTTTTCATTTGTAATCGGGTCTTGGTAATTGAAATCTTCGCCTGAATGTTCCATATGACGCTTTAAGTCGAAGTCCGTACGGTTTGCGATACCCCAAAGCTCTCCCCATCCAAACGGAAATTTGTACTCGACATCAACGGTTCCTTTTGAGTAATGAGACAGCTCATCTTCATCGTGTTCCCGCAAACGCATATTGTCTTCTGACAAACCGAGTTTTAATAGCCATTCTTTACAGAAATCACGCCAGAATACATACCATTCCATGTCTTCACCGGGTTTGCAGAAAAATTCAAGTTCCATTTGTTCGAATTCGCGTGTGCGGAATGTAAAGTTTCCTGGTGTAATTTCGTTACGGAAGCTTTTTCCGATTTGCGCAATACCAAAGGGCATTTTCTTTCTCATTGAGCGTTGAACGTTTTTGAAATTAACGAAAATCCCTTGAGCAGTTTCTGGTCGAAGGAAAATATCGTTAGAGGAAGAGTCCGTCACTCCTTGTGAAGTTTTGAACATCAAGTTAAACTGGCGGATTTCCGTATAGTCCAACGCACCACATGTCGGGCAGACAACATTATGTTCAGTAATGAGTTCTTCCATTTTATCGAAAGACAAGCCATCGACAATCATTTCAATTCCTTTTGCTTCAAGTACATCTTCAATTAATTTATCTGCACGATGGCGTGTCTTACATTTTTTACAGTCAATCATGGGATCGTTAAAATTGCCGATGTGACCCGACGCTTCCCAGACTTTCGGATTCATTAAAATAGCTGCATCTAAGCCGACGTTGTACGGGGATTCTTGAATAAATTTCTTCCGCCAGGCTTCTTTAATATTGTTTTTTAGTTCAACACCTAAAGGACCATAATCCCAAGTGTTTGCAAGCCCTCCGTAAATCTCTGAGCCTGGAAATACAAAACCTCTTTGTTTCGCTAAATTTACAATCTGTTCCATTGACATAATTATATCCCTCCAATTAAAATAAGCACTCATCCTCGGACATATTGTCCGAGGACGAGTGCGTAATGCCCCGCGGTTCCACCTCGATTGGCTGGATATCCAGCCCACTTCAAAATAATGGCTCAAGGGTGCCTTTTCATGTCGGTACGGGCTTACACCATCCCCGTTCGCTCTTTTTTCGACATTACTTATTGTCCCGTCTTCACCTATTCAGTTCTTTTTTAGCTTAGCATGATTCCTCTTTCTTCGCAATAGAACACATCTTCATATATAATAGTCAAGGTTGATATAGAATTGAACGCTTAGGACGGTGACTCAAATGGAACTGAATAAGCGCCAGCAGGAAATTCTTGAAATTGTCAAAGAGGATGGACCAATAACGGGCGAGCAGATTGCTGAGCGCCTTCGTTTGGCAAGAGCTACTATTCGTCCTGACTTGGCTATTTTGACAATGGCGGGTTATTTGGATGCAAGACCGCGTGTTGGCTATTTTTATTCGGGTAAAAAACCTGTACAATCAGTAGCGGATAGCATGATTGGCATGAAAGTACGTGACTTTCAATCGATTCCTGTCGTCGTTGCAGAACACGTTTCGGTCTATGACGCAATTTGCCATATGTTTTTAGAAGATGTGGGAACATTATTCGTTGTAGACGAATCCTTACATCTGACAGGTGTCCTTTCCAGAAAAGATCTTTTACGTACAAGCATAGGGAATACGGACCTTGATAAAATTCCAGTTCACGTTATTATGACCAGGATGCCAAACATCACTTATTGTGAAAAGCAGGATACTTTACTGCAAGTGGCGAAGAAACTAATGAACAAGCAAATCGACTCGCTTCCTGTTGTTCATGATAGCGGAAATGGATTGGAAGTTGTTGGTAGAATGACAAAAACAAATATAACTGCGGCCTTTATATCGCTTGCAGATGATCATGAATTATGAGGAGGGCTCGAGTGGGAAAGTTAACATTATTCATCGTTTCCGACTCTGTTGGAGAGACAGCAGATCTTGTTGCAAAAGCAGCAGCTAGTCAATTTAGACAAGGCCTTGAAACTATTTCGATGAAGCGTTTCTCACACGTTGAAGATGAGTCACAAGTAGCTGAAATTGTTTATTTGGCAAAACAACAACAAGCAATTATTATTTATACACTTGTGAAAATGAACATGTGCCTTAAACTAAAAGAGGAATGCCAGCATAAAGGAATTCATTGTATTGATCTTTTAAGTCCGATTGTTAACCAAATCAGTTTGGAACTAAGTGAGCAGCCACTTGAAGAACCTGGCCTTGTTAGGCAGTTGGATGATGATTATTTTAAAAAGATAGAAGCTATTGAGTTTGCGGTTAAATATGATGATGGACGTGATCCACGGGGGATATTAAAAGCGGACATCGTTTTAGTAGGTGTCTCTCGGACTTCCAAAACGCCGTTATCTCAGTATCTTGCACATAAACGCTTTAAAGTGGCGAATGTACCACTCGTTCCAGAAGTGGAGCCACCGGAAGAATTATACCAAATCGACCCGGCGAAATGCTTCGGACTTGTTATTTCTCCTGAAAAGCTTAACTTCATCAGAAAAGAAAGACTGATTGCACTCGGTTTAAAGGATGATGCAAGTTATGCTAGACTTGATAGAATCGAAGAAGAAATCATTCACTTCCGTAATGTCATACAGAAAATCGGTTGTACAGTCATTGATGTGACAAACCGTGCTGTAGAAGAGACTGCTAATGTGATCCTTAGTGAGATTGTGAACCGCACAAAATAAGTAAAATAGAAGGACCACCCACTTAGAATGGGCAGGTTCTTCTTTTGCGGAAGAAATGCGCTTTCTATATTTGTTGAACAATAGGCTATCTATATAGTTTAAGCCTAGGCGCCTTACAAGGTGGAGTCGCGAGCCTAGACTAACGGCGAAGCTTTCTGGCTTGTGGTGGGAGGCATCTCCGCGCGTCGAAGCGAACTCAATGATATTTTTTATCTCAGCGAATATAGTAACGGAAATTATCGATAAAGTAGTGTAGAATAGTAATTTCGTAGTAAACCAAAAAAAAGTTTGTCGAATAAAAAGGATTTTTGTATTCTATATCGAATTTAAGTAAGTAGAACAGAAAATGGTGATGGGATGACTAGAATACCAGAAGAGCAGATAGAAGCTATCCGTTCTAAAACCGATATCGTTGATTTGATTGGTGAATTTGTCCAGTTGACAAAAAGAGGTAAGAACTGGTTTGGACTTTGCCCATTTCATGGTGAAAGTACACCTTCATTTTCTGTCTCTGAAGACAAGCAACTTTTTCATTGTTTTGGTTGTGGGGCAAGCGGTAATGCAATCACATTTATTATGGATATGGAGAATAGTCCATTTACTGAAGCGGTCATTAAACTTGCAGAGCGGACAGGTATTGAGATTGACGCAGATGTTAGCAGTGTTTCTTCCGAAAAACCAAACAATGAATTTAAGCATATGGTTGAGGCACATACATTGGCGGCAAACTTTTACAGTCATTTACTACTAAATACAGTAGAGGGTGAAGAAGCACTACAATATCTTGAAAAAAGAGGATTTTCGAGGGAGAGTATCGAAAAATATAGAATCGGGTGGTCACTTAATGATTATAGTGCACTTAGTGACCTCCTAAAAAGAAAACGTTTTGAGCTGCGGGAAATGGAACAGGCCGGGCTTTGTATTATGAAAGATGATGGGACAGGCTATTTCGATCGATTTAGAGGTCGTATTATGTTTCCCCTTTGTGATGACCTTGGGAATGTTGTCGCATTTTCAGGTAGGACATTATCCAGTGGAAAACAAGAAGCGAAATACCTCAATAGTCCTGAAACGCCTATATTCGAAAAAGGTCAATTATTATATAATTTCCACAATGCACGTCTTAACGTGCGGAAAACGGGTAAAGTAATACTGTTTGAAGGATTTATGGACACGATATCTGCGGATCGGGCAGGTGTTCAAAACAGCGTTGCCGTAATGGGTACATCTTTGTCCGAAACGCATCTTATAAAACTAAAAAGGATCGCAAAGGAAATTATTATCTGTTGCGATGGAGATGATGCCGGTTGGGAGGCATCGAAACGTTTTGCTTCTATGGCTTTAAAAAAAGGAATGGAAGTCCGAATCGCTTTATTACCTGGTCGTATGGATCCCGATGACTATATTGCAGAATATGGTGAAGAAGCATTCCGTGAAAAGATTATTGCCAATCCGCATTCTTATATGTCCTTCATTATGTCCTATGCAAAACGATCAAAAAATCTTTCGTATGAAAATGACGTTTTGCAATATATCCACGAAGTACTTGAAGAACTAGCTTCGCGTTCTTCCCCGATTGAACGGGATTTATATATACACCAACTTTCGACTGAAACAGGGATCACAGTCGAAGCAATACATCAGCAATTTATGAAAATGGTAGGAAAACACGTAAAACAATCAAAAATGAATCACGGTCCAGATGATAGCGTAAAACACACAGATCCCGGTCCGCCTAAGAAGAAAACGGGTACAGAGCGTGCAGAACGTTTATTATTATCCCATTTATTGAATGATGGGGCTTTATATGACCGGATTCGGGTAAATAGGCAGGAATTGTTTGTTCGAGATGAGTATGCCGCCATTTTTGTTCGCCTTGCCGGGTTTTATGAAGAACATGGAACGCCCGACTTTCATAGGTTCGCGGAGACCTTGGAAGATCGTAATTTGCGCAAGATCGTACTTGAGGCCGCTATGGCAGAAAAAGATCCCGAACATGCAGAAGAAGAAATCGATGATTGCATCGGTCATCTCGATAGATACCGGGTCGGATTGACAATCCAGGAAAAGATGCATGAATCGAAAGAAGCTGAAAAACAAAATGATCATACCCGGGCGCTGGAGCTGGCCAGGGAAATTATACAGCTCCGGAAATCAATGTCGGCATTATAGTCGCATTCCGGTGAACTAAGGAGGAACGGGTAAGATGACTAAAAACGAACAACCACAAGATGTAGAACATGAATTGACTGTAGAAGAGGCAAAGGCAAGTTTATTGGAAGCAGGTAAGAAAAGCGGAGAGCTAACGCTTGAAGAGGTTACGGAAAAATTATCAATGTTCGATATGGAACCGGAACAATTCGAAGAATTTTTAGATGTTCTTGAAGCGCAAGGAATCGATATGGAAAGGAAAACTGATGGGGATGCAAGTGAAGGCGGCCCCAAACCGGTAACTGAAGAAACGCAATTCGATTTGAATGATCTTAGCGTCCCACCGGGCGTCAAAATAAATGATCCTGTACGCATGTATTTGAAAGAAATTGGACGAGTTGACTTATTAACAGGTGCTGAAGAAGTTGAACTTGCCATCCGTATTATTGCGGGAGACGAAGAAGCGAAGAAAAGACTTGCGGAGGCGAATCTCCGTCTAGTTGTTAGTATTGCAAAAAGATATGTGGGTCGTGGCATGCTATTCCTCGATTTGATCCAGGAAGGAAACATGGGGCTTATAAAGGCTGTTGAAAAGTTCGATCATACGAAAGGCTTCAAGTTCAGTACGTATGCGACGTGGTGGATTCGTCAAGCAATTACTCGTGCAATAGCCGATCAGGCGCGAACAATCCGTATACCCGTCCACATGGTTGAAACGATTAACAAATTAATCCGTGTTCAACGCCAATTACTACAAGACCTTGGTCGCGAACCTTCTCCTGAAGAAATTGGTGAAGAGATGGAACTGACTGCGGAAAAAGTACGTGAAATCTTAAAAATTGCCCAAGAACCTGTTTCCCTTGAAACGCCAATCGGTGAAGAAGATGACTCGCATCTTGGTGATTTCATCGAAGACTCCGAAGCACAATCCCCATCAGACCATGCGGCTTATGAATTGTTAAAAGAGCAATTGGAAGATGTCCTTGATACACTGACAGATCGTGAGGAGAATGTTCTCCGTTTACGGTTTGGACTTGATGATGGTCGTACAAGAACACTGGAAGAGGTCGGGAAGGTGTTTGGCGTTACACGCGAACGTATCCGTCAGATTGAAGCGAAAGCATTACGCAAGCTGAGACACCCTTCAAGGAGTAAAAGGCTTAAGGATTTTCTTGAATAATCGATTTGCATCGACATACGTTAATGTCGATGCTTTTTACTTTCCTGAAGGGATGATAGGGTGAAATGAATCCACAACGAAAACGTATTATTATCTCGGAAATAAAATATTGGAAACAAAATAAATTACTACCCGGGCATTACTGTGACTTTCTTATTACTCTTTATACGCAAGGTGAAGAAGAAAATGAGCAAGCAGAAAAGGTACCATACCCGATTCTTGTTGAAGAAAAAAGAAAGATGAATCGGAAAGTTATGTCGGTAATGCTTCTAGCATTACTGACAATAGGAAGCCTATTTTTCTTTTCACACCATCCGGGCATTACACTTGGTATCGCATCAGCCACTACATTGCTATTTATTTCATTGACATTCCGAAAAAGCTGGATTCAAACATCAATCGTACCTTTTTTATACATATCATCTTCATTCATTCTTCTAGCAATGTCATTGAAACTGTGGCTCGTTTTTTTCGAAGGGAACAATATGTTACTCATTGGATTACTGCTTTTAAATTGTATATTATGGTTGTTTGCGGGAAGACTTTTAAAACTACTTTACTTCACAATTTCGGGCGCCGCCGGTCTTTTGTTGACTATCAGTTACCTATTGTTCTGAGTTAACACTTTTTTATCATAAATTTTTATTGTCAATATCCCCGATTATTCGCTATAATTGAAATTGTAAGCGTTCACAACAAAGGGGATGTAGAAATTGAATTTCGATTTGACTGAAGAACAACAAATGATCAAAAAGATGATCAGAGAATTTGCAGATGAAGTAGTTGCACCAGGTGCGATCGAACGTGATAAAACTAAGGCGTTTCCGTTGCAGATATTTAAGCAGCTATCTGAAATGGGAATGATGGGGTTGCCATTCTCCGAAGAGTATGGGGGAGCTGGAGCGGACACTGTCAGTTTTGCGATTGTTACGGAAGAACTTAGCCGTGCATGTGCATCGACTGGAATTACGTACTCTGCACATATTTCGTTGGGCGGGGCACCACTCAATCTATTTGGAACAGAGGAACAAAAACACAAGTATTTGACGCCGATTTGTACAGGGGAATCATTCGGTGCATTCGGATTGACGGAACCAAATGCTGGGTCGGATGCTGGGGGAACGCAAACGACTGCAAAAGAAGATGGCAATGACTTTGTCTTAAATGGATCAAAAGTATATATTACCAATGCAAGCTATGCGAAACATCTCGCTGTTACAGCAATTACAGGTAATGATAACGGTAAGAAGGAAATTAGCGCAGTTATTGTACCCACAGATGCAGAAGGATTCACAGTACTCGATAAATATGAAAAAATGGGCTTGAACGCATCAAACACAACAGAACTTGTACTTGATAATGTTCGTGTCCCGCAAGAAAATTTATTAGGGACTCGCGGAAATGGTTTCCGTCAATTCCTTGTCACACTTGACGGGGGACGGATTGGAATTGGCGCGATGGCTGTCGGAATAGCGCAAGCGGCATTTGATCGTGCACTGCGGTACTCAAAAGAGCGGAAGCAATTCGGTAAAACATTATCCGAATTCCAGATCACTCAATTTAAACTAGCTGATATGGCCATGAAAATCGAACTGGCCCGCAATATGGTCCATAAAGCAGCGTGGCTGAAAGATCAAGGTCGTCCATTCTCCAAGGAAGCATCGATGTGTAAATTATATGCGTCTGAAATCGCTATGCAGGTTGCAAACGAAGCGGTTCAAATCCATGGTGGATATGGTTATATGCAAGAGTATGAGGTTGAGCGCTATATGCGAGATGCTAAACTTCTTGAAATCGGGGAAGGTACTTCCGAAGTACAACGCATGGTTATTGCGAGGCTTATTGGCTGCTAACGATTGGATTTATGTCGAATTTGTCACAAACAGAGAAAACTTAATCGATAACTCTTTCAGTTTTCTATTGAATACAGTACAATAATAACTGTGAACTGTATTTACTACAGAATAGTTTCTGACAAAGGAGGGTAATTCAATGAGGAAAAATCCTATAGTACCTTACATTTTAATTTTTGCACTTGGAATTGGTCTTATTTTCTTTATGTCCCTCTACGGGGGCGATCAGAAGAAAGAAATCGCATCCCAAGGTGAAGACGGAAAATCTGAAGAAGCGGCAGGTGCAGAAGATACTGCCGATTTCGATGCTGAAGCAGTAGCTCAAGGGAAATGTATCGGTTGTCATGGTGGTAATTTTGAAGGAGGTATGGGACCTGCATTAGCTGGTACTAGCCTTTCTAAAGATGAAATCAAAGACACCATCAAAAATGGTACAGACGGCGGAATGCCGGCAGGTCTAGTTACTGATGATGCAGAACTTGACGCGATGGCGGATTATATTCTTTCACTTAAATAAGTTGTAACTTGCGAAAAGCTATTCACCTGCAGAGTCATTCTGTTGGCGAATAGCTTTTTATTTATGTGTGAAAATTTGAATATGGATAGCGTTGGTATAAACAGGGGTAAAGATGCTGTTACGTGTATGTTTACAGAGTGCAAAAAGATCCGAATTCTTATACACTACTAGTAACGAAAGGCGGGATTTGATTGAATACAGAAAGATTATCGGACAGACTTGCGGCGGTTGCTTCTTATGTTGAGGCGGGAGCTGTTGTTGCGGATATTGGCAGTGATCACGCGTATCTCCCTTGCTTCCTTATCAATACCGGGAAAGCGCAAAAAGCGGTTGCTGGTGAGGTTGTGAAAGGTCCGTTTGAATCTGCAGTTAAAAATGTTCAGCGTAAGGGATTGTCAGATGCAGTTACTGTCCGATTAGCTAATGGATTGTTCGCTATTGAGGATCATGATGCGGTTGATACAGTTGTAATTGCTGGAATGGGAGGGACACTGATTGCTTCTATTTTGGAAAGTGGGAAAGAAAAGCTTCAACAAGTGAAGAGAATTATTGCACAGCCGAATTTACATGCAAAAGCAATCAGGGAATGGGCAGTTTCAAATAGTTGGGAAATAACGGATGAGGCCATTTTGAAGGAAGACGGCAAAATTTACGAAATTATTGTGTTAGAAAGAGGACAGATGACCTACGATGAGTTGGATCTTCTAGCAGGACCTTTTCTGCTTGCCTCAAAATCTGCTGTCTTTAGCGAAAAATGGAATAGGGAACTGGTGGAATGGAATCGTGTCCTACGTTCTCTTGAAACTGCGGACAGCACTGCTGCCGTTACGTTAAAAAAAGAACAGTTGAAAAGACAAATTGAACTAGTTGGAAAGGTGTTGGAATCATGAAAAAAGTGAATGGTCATGAGATTATTTCGCTGTTTGAACAGTGGTCGCCGAAACGTTTTGCAATGGAAGGGGATCCCGTGGGACTGCACATCGGTCAATTGAACCGCCCGGTCGATAAAGTTCTTGTCACTCTGGATGTCAATGAAGAAGTGATTGATGAGGCGATCCAAGGAAAAGCGAATCTTATCATCGCACATCATCCGCCGATTTTTAGACCGTTGAAAAATATTTTAACAGATACACCTCAAGGCAGAATGATCGAGAAATGCATTAAGCATGATATATCCGTATATGCGGCCCATACAAACTTAGATGTTGCGCCAGGCGGTGTGAATGATATGCTCGCTGCCAAGCTTGGACTTACAGACACGAAGATTGTGGAGCCGACATTTACCGAGGCTCTTTATAAATTAGCTGTTTACAGCCCAATCACTCATGCGACTCAAATACGTCAGGCACTCGCTCGAGCGGGAGCGGGAGCCATTGGTGAATATCAAGGCTGTAGCTATACAACGCTTGGGACAGGACGTTTTACGCCGGTTGAGGGGGCTACGCCGTATATTGGGGAAGTCGGTGCGGCGGAAGAGGTGGAAGAAGAACGAATCGAGGTTGTGCTACCTAGTATAATCCGAGAAAAAGTGTTAAAAGCGATGCTGGCGGCACATCCTTACGAAGAGCCAGCATATGATTTTTTTGTTCTGGACCAACGGACAAATGAATATGGGTTAGGCAGAATCGGGAAATTGAAAGAAAGTATGACGTTGGCACAATTTGCAGAACAAGTTAAAAGCACATTTAATGTTCCCGCTGTCCGTTTTGTCGGTGATCCGAATAAGGTAATCCGTAAAGTGGCTGTGCTTGGTGGAGATGGAAACAAGTATATTACTGCGGCCAAACGGCGTGGAGCAGATGTACTTGTAACAGGCGACTTATACTACCATATTGCGCATGACGCCGATGCATTAGGTCTTGCTGTTATTGATCCTGGTCATAATATTGAAAAGGTGATGATTGAGGGGGTAGCAGAACATATGCAAAAAGCATGTGAAGAAGCTCACTACGATGTAACGTTCATCGAATCAGAAGTAATTACAGAACCTTTTCACTTTATGTGAAATGAAAACCGGCCCCTACCATAATGGTAGAGGCCGGTTTAATTACTAGATATGTTGACATAAAGAATCCTTTCAACAACACTCGGCGCTCGGAGATGCCTCCCGCAATAAGCCGGACAGAAAATCGCTGTCCGGCTTATTGCTTCAGCTACCTCAATGAGACGCCTTCGCTGGAGATTAAATGGAATCATTAGTACAACATATATATATATAAATTGTGATGTTTTCAGTATATGATGCTTACTGACGTTCAATACTATACTTATGAAACTGTGTATGGTTCGATTCTTTCAACCGGTGTCGGATTCTTAATCTTCGGAAGAACTTTTTCCAGGCGGAATTTCCGTTCTGGTTGGTGAGTAGTAGAATCTTCCGGATCGAATTTATCCAAGAACGAAATGACTTCTTTAACAATCAATGTTGGAGTTGAAGCCCCCGCTGTAACTGCTACTGTTTTAATGCCGTCCAGCCATTTCACGTCAAGTTCAGAGACATCAGAAATCCTGTAAGATGGTGTATCCGCAATTTCTACAGAGACCTGCGTTAAGCGGTTAGAGTTGTTGCTTCGTGGATCACCCACAACGATAAGTAAATCGGCTTCACCAGCTTGATCTGCGACTGCTTCTTGCCTTACTTGCGTTGCGAGACAAATTTCTTTATGCACTTCGATATGGGGATACTTTTCTTTGAGTGCCTCCATGAGATGAACGACGTCCCATTGACTCATCGTTGTCTGATTCGTTACGAGTAATTTGTCATTCGTAATAGCCAAATCTTTTATATCTTCAACTGTTTCAATGAGATGAACAGCGTCCGGTGCTACACCAATTGCACCTTCCGGCTCAGGATGATGCTTCTTACCGATATAGATAATGTCATACCCCTCAGCAGTCTTCTCTTCAATCAAGTCATGGGTAACGGTTACGTCAGGACATGTAGCATCAATCGATACAAGACCTTTCTTTCTCGCTAGTTCGCGAACTTCCGGTGATACGCCATGTGCAGTGAAAATAACCGTTCCGGTTTCCACTTTTTCAAGAATTTCGAAACGGTTTTCACCATCCAATGTAATGATGCCATCTTCTTCAAACGCGTCCGTCACATGCTTATTGTGAACAATCATTCCCAATATATAAATGGGTCGTGGCAACGTTTTGTCGAGTGCTGCATTTCTTGCGATAATCATCGCATCGACAACCCCGTAACAATAACCTCTTGGTGAAATCTTCAACACTTTCATTCATTTTCACTCCTCTAATAGGATCTATCATCCATTATAGCGGAAGTGGTTGATTGATTCAAAGCTAGAGGTTGGGTGGTTGGAATATACGTGGAATGGAAGGCCCGGGAGTACGCGCGACGGATTGTGCTGCGGACGCCGCCGAACTCGTTGCTGCTCTTGCTACTCCTGTTCCTGCAGTCCCCGCTGCTCCCGCTGCTCCTGTTCCCGCTGAGGGAAGGGATTGGAAACCTTTATAGAGTTTCCACATGGCAGGTAAGTTTTGCATCATGGGTGCAAATTGTTGTACGACTGGTGCAAATTGCTGTGCCGTATTTAGGAATCGGTTAGCAGTCTGCATATAACCATCTAGTTTTGATGGACCTTGCGCAGGCGGTTCGGTCGGTGGACCTGCAAAAGGATTTCCCATCGGCCCAGTTTGATTGGGCCCATTTTGGAATGGTTGTCTTTGCATTGGTGGCCGCTGTTGTGGAGGCAGTCCAAAGCCTGAATGTCCGCCAGGTGGTGGAGCGGGTGGTTGCTGGCGAGCGAATGGATAGAAGGATGCATACCTCATAATTAACCCCTTTCGTGTGATCATTTTATACTTTCACATTGTATAGTATGCGAAATGCGCATACGGCGGAACGGAATCATGATATAATAGGTGTACGTTAGGAGGCATTTACATGTCAAAATTTACAGATTATCAGTTTAAACCGTTTTTACGGGAAGCAATCGGGAGGCTCGGCTTTGAAAACCCGACACCGATTCAAAAAGAAATCATACCGCTTATCCTTAAAGGGACGAATGCAATCGGGCAAGCACATACAGGTACAGGGAAATCCCATAGTTTTATCATACCTGTACTGGAACGGGTGGATTCATCAGTCGAAGCATTACAGGCCGTCATTACCGCGCCAACAAGGGAATTAGCTACACAACTTTTCAATGAACTTACGAAAATGACTGAAGGCACGGATATTCG
This sequence comes from Filibacter tadaridae, assembly GCF_900609045.1. Lineage (GTDB taxonomy): Bacteria > Bacillota > Bacilli > Bacillales_A > Planococcaceae > Sporosarcina > Sporosarcina tadaridae. Next base: position 78,528 of record NZ_UXAV01000044.1, on the reverse strand, counting down.
TTCTTCACTTTTAATTGGTGGAACAGATAAAATACGATCCGCTAGTAAGCTTAAATCTAATCCGCATATCGTAGTGGGAACACCGGGACGTATCTCGGATATGGCGGAAAGTGGTGCACTTGCTATTCATACCGCCAATATACTTGTGATAGATGAAGCAGATTTAGCATTTGATATGGGCTTTATCGAAGCAATCGACAAGTTTGCCTCGAAAATGCCTGTAGAACTTGAAATGTATGTATTTTCGGCGACAATTCCTGAAAAACTTAAACCATTCCTTACCAAGTATATGGAATCACCTGTTCATGTGAAGATAGGAGATCGAAAGCCGTTAACGGAGGGAATGCGTTATACCCTTGTTCCTGTCCGTAGTATGAATAAAAAGAAAAAGTTATTAACTGTATTGGAAGGGATTAACCCATATTTGGCTATTATCTTCACGAATACAAGACAAAATGCAGATGGACTTGCAAATTATCTTGCGGAGAACGGCATTAAAGCGGGTAGAATTCATGGAGACTTATCGCCCCGTGAACGAACACGTATGATGAAGCAAATCCGTGATTTGGAGTATCAATATATAGTAGCAACGGATCTTGCGGCTAGAGGAATTGATATTCCCGGCGTCAGCCATGTCATTAATTTCGAATTACCGGATGAACTTGAGTTCTTCATTCACCGCGTTGGTCGTACTGCGCGCGCAGGACTTGAGGGCACAGCTATTACATTGTACGAGCCTACTGAAGAAGATAAAATTGTACAGATAGAGAAGCTAGGAATTCCATTTGTCCATGAAGACGTGAAAAATGGTGAATGGATTGAAGTGAAAGAACGCCATGCGAGAAAAAATCGTGTTAAAGGGGCAGATGACATTGATCGTAAAGCAAATTCTTTCGTTCGTAAACCAGCTAAAGTAAAGCCGGGGTATAAAAAGAAAATGGCTCAAGAAGTCGAGAAAGTGAAGAAACGGGAAAGGAGATTGAATCGTAAAAAATGACAAACCGACAACCTTTGTTGCTTGGTTCGCATGTCTCAATGAGCGGCAGTAAAATGCTGCTCGGTTCCAGTGAGGAAGCGGCAAGTTATGGAGCAACTACATTCATGATTTATACAGGAGCGCCTCAGAATACGAGGAGAAAACCGATTGAAGACTTGAATATCGCTGCGGGTCGTTTGCATATGGAAGAAAACGGACTGACTGATATCGTCGTTCATGCACCGTACATTATTAATATCGCGAATACGTTCAAGCCAGAGACATTCAGATTAGGTGTCGATTTCCTACAAAGCGAGATTGAGCGGACGGCGGCACTAGGTGCAAATCAAATCGTACTTCATCCGGGCGCACATGTTGGTGCTGGACCCGACGTTGGAATCGCTAAAATTATCGAAGGACTTAACGAAGTTCTTTCCCAGGACTTTCCCGTAAGAATTGCGCTGGAAACGATGGCTGGTAAAGGGACGGAATGCGGTCGGAGTTTCGATGAAATCGCTAAAATTATCGATGGCGTCACACATAACGAACGGCTATCCGTTTGTTTTGATACATGCCACGTTCATGATGCAGGTTATGCGATTGTCGAGGATTTCGATGGCGTGTTGAACGAATTCGATAAGATTGTCGGAGTTGACAGAATTTCCGTCATTCACATTAATGATAGTAAAAATGAGCAAGGTGCAATGAAAGATAGACATGAAAACATTGGATTTGGTCATATCGGATTCGAACCACTTAATTATATTGTTAATCACCCAGACTTTACGGCGATACCTAAAATTCTTGAAACACCGTTCGTCGGGGCAGATCCAAAGAAAAAGACAGCACCTTATAAGTTCGAAATCGAAATGTTCAAAGCGAAATCATTTGAACCCGGTAAGATTGATTTGTTACGCGTATAAGTGAAGAAGTCTGTCTGCAAATGAACCATTTTGCAGACAGACTTTATTTATTTTGACGCATTGATGTATTTATTGAATAATAATTCGGTTTTACTATCGCCGATAGCAGCTCTGACTTTTGATATGAATGTTTCAGGGACACCCGTGAAAAGCCAATGAAACGATATTTCGTCTAGTAAAGGGCGTAGTGCCCTTATTTCCGCCAAAGATAGGTCGATATCATACTGCCTTGCAATGATCCTCACTTCTTCATCACTTCTCAATTTCACTTCATTTAAAAGTTGAGCGTAATCCATAAATCATTCCCTCTTTCTTTAGATAGAATTTAAAAAGTTGTTTCCCTTCGTATTTTCGTATATAATCTTACAAGTGAATCGTAATGATTCCTGTTTGAAAGAAGGGATAATACATGACAAACCATATTATTCAATTAGACGATGTCAGTTTCAGTTATGATCATTCCATCGTCCTTGATCATATTCATCTTGAAGTCGGGGAAGGGGAGTTTTGGGCATTGATTGGCCCAAATGGTTCGGGTAAATCAACGCTTATCAACATCATTCTTGGTTTACTAAAGCCTTCTTCCGGATCTGTAGAACTTTTTGGCTCAGATATTAACTCGTTTAAGCATCGGGAACGCATCGGATATGTATCACAGAAATCGAATTCGTTCAATTCTGGATTTCCGGCGACCGTACTCGAAGTCGTTCGAAGTGGTTTAACTCGTAAATCTGGATTGTTTAGAAGCTTTTCGAAAAAAGATGAACAAAAAGCCTTGAAATCGCTTGGGATTGTCGGTATGGAATCTTTTGCAAGACAGAATATCGGTGAATTATCAGGAGGCCAGCAACAAAGAGTGTTCATAGCAAGAGCACTTGTAGGTGAACCTGATTTACTGATAATGGATGAACCGACAGTAGGAATCGACCAACAAAATGTCGCGTCTTTTTATTCTATGCTGAATGAGTTGAATCGTGACCACGGCATTGCAATTGTGCTAGTGACACATGAAATCGATTTGGTTACCGATCTAGCGACGCATGTAGCTTGCTTGAATCGTTCAATCCACTTCCATGGTATTCAATCCGATTATAAAAAAATGGATGATGAAGACATTTCCAACTGGTATGGACATCCTGTCCGTCGCGTTCACCAGTTTGAAACGGAGGTGGACCAGTGATTAGCGCCATTTTATCTTATGAATTTTTACAGAACGCATTTTTATCGGGACTTATTATCGGATTCATTGCTCCGCTCCTCGGGCTGTTCATCGTTGTGAGGCGTCTTGCGCTGATTGCGGATGCTCTTAGTCATGTTGCGCTCGCAGGGATTGCAGGCAGTCTGTACCTAAGTCAGCAAGTGTTATTTTTCACGGGATTGAATCCAGTTTACTTTGGGATTGCATCAGCTGTAGGGGGCTCGTTGCTCATTGAAAAGTTGCGGGGGATGTACCGACATTATGAAGAACTTGCAATTCCCGTCATTTTATCTGCCGGAATTGGGTTCGGGGCAATCTTCATTTCATTATCAAAAGGTTTTGGTTCTGACCTCGTTGGTTATTTGTTTGGTTCCGTATCAGCGGTAAGTAGACAAGATCTTGTCATTGTCATCGTTATTGCCATTATTGTGATTGCCTATATCCGTTTTTTATATAAAGAGTTGTTTGTTCTCTCTTTTGACCCCGATTATGCGAAAGTGTCAGGAGTCAATTCAAAGTATATTCAGATGGTGTTTATGGTCATCACAGCACTTGTCATTGGTGCTTCAATGCGAATTGTAGGAATTTTGTTGGTTTCTTCTTTAATGACTATTCCTGTGGCAGCAGCTATGCAACAAGCGAAAAGTTTTAAAGGGGCGATGATTTACTCCATTATTTTTGGAGAAGCAGCGGTTATCGTCGGTCTTATTATTGCGTATTACCTTGACATTGCACCGGGTGGAACAATTGTTGTTACGTCAATTGGAATTTTATTGTTCGTACTTACTTGGAAAAAGATACAAGGTAAAAGGAACGCACGCATCGTTGAGGAGGGGATTGTATGACGCTGGATGAAGCATGGCGTATTCTGCAAGAACATCAATTTAAACGAACGAAGAACAGAGTAACAATTTTACAATATTTCTCTAAAAACGATCGCTATATGACGGCTTTAGCTGTGAAGAACGCCATGGAAAAGGATAATCCTGGTATTAGCTTTGATACGATATACCGTAATTTAACGACATTTGCGGAACTTGGTATATTGGAGGAAACTGATTTAAACGGGGAACGTAGATTCAGGATGCAATGTGACCCGGGTGTACACCACCATCACTTCATCTGTACAGCATGTGGAAAAACCCGTAGTATCGCACATTGTCCAATGGAAATGATCACCGTTAATTTACCGGATTATGAAGTGGAAGGCCATAAGTTTGAGATTTATGGCAAATGCCCAAACTGTATAATGAATTAAAAATACTGTATGTGAACCTTTTGAAAGGTTCACATACAGTATTTTTTACTGATACGTATACATTTTGCGATTAGGAATAAAAACATCTTGCCTCATAACTTGGAGGCTGTCACACTCGTTATTTTACAGCTTTTTCAACGAGGAAAAGTTTATTAATCCATTGATCTGCTTCTTGCCAGTTGTAGACCCGTATAACACCTTCAGGAACAGGTGCTCGGTTATAAGGTGTATCGAATAAGATGACAGGGATGTTAAGCTCTTCGTGAATATCGACGGCATTGTCGTGTTTGTCTTCGAAAAACGCGTCAACCTGAAACTTTTTGGCAGCTTCGATTTTATGATGGCTGCCAATGAGTTCGATATGATCATATGGAATTTCTTGCTGTTCAAACCATCTCACTGTGCAATCGTATACGTTATTGCCACGGGCAGAGATGTAAAACAGTTCGAACTGCTCTTTCCAGCCAGATAAAATCTCTTTAGCTTTTTCTTGTGCAGGGGAAGTGCTGTAAATTGTTTCCTCCGCACTGCTATACCATTCGTAAAATAATTTCTTGTCGACTGTAAGGGCTTTTGTTAGGTCATACTCTTTAATATCGTCAAGGATAAGATTGCATCCGAATTGAGCATTGATATGCGGTAGTAATGAGGTTGGACTCGTTACCGTACCATCTATATCAATACCGAAACGAAGGTTTCTCATTCTGCTTTCCCAGCTTGTACGAGTAATTCTTCTTGCCTTTTATTTTCAAAGTATTCTTCAGCCAGTTTGTCAATTTCTATTTTTAATTCTTCGACCATTGTTGCCTCAGGCACTTTACGAACTGTTTTCCCTTTCATGAAGAGAAGGCCCTCTCCACGTGCACCTGCTATACCGATATCGGCCTCGCGTGCTTCACCGGGACCGTTTACTGCGCAGCCTAAAACAGCAACTTTTAGTGGTGCTTTAATATGCGAAATATATTCTTCCACTTCATTGGCAATCTTGATTAGGTCAATCTCAATCCGTCCACATGTCGGGCACGAAATAAGTGTCGCAGCATTTGACGATAAACCGAATATTTTCAGTAATTCACGTGCAACTTTCACTTCTTGGACGGGGTCTGCACTTAACGAAACACGCATTGTGTTACCGATGCCTGCGGAGAGCAGTGTACCAAGTCCTGCTGCACTCTTGATAGAACCTGAAAATAGAGTACCCGATTCTGTTATGCCTAAGTGCAAAGGATAATCAAATGCAGCAGCGGCTTTCTGATATGCTTCAACCGCAAGACTTACATCAGATGCTTTTAAAGACACGATGATGTCATGGAAATCGAGGTCTTCTAAAATTTTAATGTGATGAAGTGCACTTTCAACCATACCGTCCGCCGTCGGGTATCCGTATTTTTCAAGTATCTTTTTCTCAAGTGAACCGGCGTTAACCCCGATACGGATTGGAATACCTTTCGCTTTAGCTGCGTTGACGACAGCCTCTACTTTAGCTTGTCTACCGATATTGCCTGGGTTGATGCGGATTTTGTCCGCCCCTTGTTCAATTGCGATTAAAGCTAACTTGTAGTCAAAATGTATGTCAACAACTAGCGGAATATTGATACGCTCTTTGATTGCGCCAATGGAATAAGCTGCACGTTCATCGGGACAGGCAACACGGACAATTTGGCAACCTGCTTCTTCAAGTCGTAAAATTTCCGCTACTGTCGCATCCACATCGTGTGTTTTAGTAGTTGTCATACTTTGGATGAAAAGTTCGTTACTACCGCCGATTGTTAGATTCCCAACTCGTACGGGCCGTGTATTTGTTCTTTTTATCATTTCATTCATTTGATTCTCTCTCCTTAATTGGCCATAGCCTCAAAGCTATTACTATTTTATCAATCAATATACTAAAAAGACAAGGGACAACTCTCATCAGCCCAATTCTATGCATGATTCAGTTGCTAATTGAGGAAGAGGCAACACAATTTTTATTCCTCCTATGATCCCCTGGTTCTGCAAATGCGGATTCAAGGCATAAAAAGAAGCTAACCTTTCCACAAAACTTAAAGTGGGATCAGGATATAATGCGAATAGACTTTCAATAGTATCGCCTTCAACCGCCTTAACCGAAATAGTTTGAATGTCTTTTTTATCTTCACATTGCATTTCTTTAGCGGAAAAAGAGGCAAGTGGGATTGTACCTTCCGCAAGATCAAGACGGATAAAATGGATTGTGATAAATAATAAAGCTGCGAGTAGTAGTATTCTCATGGAAATCCCCCCTTCAGCCACTATATGCGCGATTGGGAGGATTATTCATTTTAACTTTTTTGGATAATACCTTGCTGCTGCGCCGATATACATGAAATGGATGACTGATGATATGAGTAAGTTGATAATACCCAGCAAAGGATTGAAATCCAACAAAATAGTCAAAAGTATAGGGACCGTCATCGCAATAGCGGACGTTTTGAACATGTGCTGGTATTGGCCGCGTCTTTTCATTAATTTTACCAATAAGAGACCAATATACGCAAAAACACTTATACGGATGAAAACGTAAAACGTACTAATAACAATTTGCAACACGAAAGCTATCGGGTAAATGAGCCAACCAATCTTTTCTCCATGCTTCTTAAGTTCCGGTGATGATTCGAAAAAGGCTGTATCGCCTATCAAATAGCGGGAAAAGGAGATGAGCGTAAGGAGTGTAACGAATATAAAGACGTAACGGAATACTTTACCGATAGGCAGTAAACGAAAAGCCGCAAGTTTTTTAGGTTCGTGAATGGCAGCTTTAAAAATTTGATGGAACTTCACAACGACACCTCCTCACATCTCACTAGTCTACCATTTTCTTTCTAACTAGGTGTGAAAAATAAAATCGACAGATTGATGGCTTTTTGTAAACCGATTGTTAAGGGAATGTAAAGATTGCTTCATTTCTATTTACATTCAACAACTGGTATAAGCATAATAGGTTGAAAAGTAAAACGTATGATGGAGGTTGACCGCTCAATGGAAACAAACTGGCAGGAAATGGCTTTTCAATTTCTTGGCGGACTCGGGATTTTCCTATTCGCTATAAAGTATATGGGTGATGGTCTCCAAAAAGCTGCAGGGGACAGGCTTCGGACAATTCTTGATCGCTTTACGACGAATCCTTTCATGGGTGTACTTGTCGGTATTATTGTAACTGTTCTTATCCAATCTAGTTCAGGAACGACAGTCATCACAGTTGGACTTGTCAGCGCAGGATTCATGACGCTCCGTCAAGCAATCGGAGTCGTAATGGGCGCAAATATCGGAACGACAATAACTGCGTTTATCATTGGATTGGATGTAGGCGCATACGCACTGCCGATAATGGCGTTCGGTGCATTTCTTATCTTCTTCATAAAGAAAAGCTCAGTTAAAAACTTTGGTGAAGTTGTATTTGGGTTCGGTGGACTTTTCCTCGGTTTAGAATTAATGAGTGACGGGATGAAACCATTACGTGAATTAAGTACTTTTACGGACCTCATGGTTTCGCTAAGCGATCAGCCAATACTCGGTGTAGTCGTTGGAACAGTCTTTACACTGGTCGTACAAAGTTCAAGTGCGACAGTGGGTATTTTACAAGGGCTTTATGCTGAAAATCTCGTTACATTGCAAGCGTCCCTACCTGTTCTTTTTGGCGATAACATTGGAACAACGATTACAGCAGTACTTGCTTCAATCGGCGCTTCAGTAGCAGCGAAACGTGCAGCAGCGACTCACGTATTATTCAATATTGTAGGATCGGTCTTGTTCATGTTGTTACTTGTCCCTTTTACTGCCTATGTTGAATATCTTTCTTCTCTTCTTATGCTTGAAAATAAAATGCAGATTGCGTTCGCACATGGTTCTTTCAACATTGCCAATACAATCATCCAATTTCCGTTAATTGGGGCATGGGCGTGGTTAGTAACTAAACTAATTCCTGGGGAAGATGTTACTATTGAGTATAAGCCGAAACATTTAGATCGTCATTTCATTGATCAGTCACCCTCTGTTGCAATGGGACAAGCGAAAGAAGAAATTATTCGCATGGGTGAATTTGCTGTACAGGGACTACAAGAGTCATTTGAATACCTGAAAACAGCCAATAAAAAACATGCAGAGACAGCTTACCAAATCGAGGATGCGATTAATAACTTAGATCGAAAAATTACGGATTACTTAATCGAAATTTCATCTACCGGAGGCGTATCGCCTGTCGAATCCGCTCGTCATTTCATGTTAATGGATACGGTTCGGGATATTGAACGGATTGGTGATCATTTTGAAAATATTGTGGAATTAATCGATTATCGTGACGTAAACCGTGTTAAACTGACCGAAAGTGCCATGGTAGACCTTACTGAAATGTTTGGATTGACAATCGGAACGGTCGGGAAAGCGGTCGAATCACTAAACTTAAGTGATATTAAGTTAGCAAAAACAGTTGCAGAGCAAGAAGATTTGATCGATAAAATGGAACGAAGATTCAGAAAGAACCATATTATGCGGCTTAACGAAGGACAATGTTCTGCGCAATCAGGAATGGTATTCGTTGATATTGTTTCGAATCTTGAACGAATTGGCGATCATGCTGTGAATATTGCGGAGGCGGTTCTTGGAGACCGGATATAATATAAATAGTTGGGGGAGACAATTATGGAGATAATCGCATGGGTACTTACAATCATCATGTTCATCGTGGCTTTTATCGGTCTTGTCTACCCAATTATTCCTTCTGCATTTTTTATATTGAGTGGATTTCTTCTATATGGATTGTTCGATACGTTCGAAGGAATGACTGTTCTATTTTGGGTTATTCAAGTGTTGTTCATTCTATTACTTTTTGGTGCAGATACATTATCGAATCTAGTAGGTGTCAAAAAGTTTGGAGGATCTAAAGCTGGAATGTGGGGAAGTACAATCGGTCTTCTAATCGGACCGTTTGTCATTCCTGTATTTGGCATTCTCGTAGGTCCGTTTTTAGGTGCAGTCATTGCTGAACTCGTTGTCTCAAGGTCGGGGGTTAAGCAATCCATCAAGACGGGTATAGGCTCTCTGGTTGGATTTTTTACATCTGTTTTGACAAAAGGGATTGTTATGGGTGTGATGATTGTCGTATTTGTAATGTTCGTAAAATGAGAAGTGAATGATTAAGAAAAATAGTCCATTTTGTTTGAAAGAAAATCATAGTTTTGATAATGTTAACTATGCAGCATATTTATGAAACTCACTAGGAGGAATGGACAAATGGCTTACAAACTACCAGAACTACCTTATGCACAGGATGCACTAGAACCTCATATTGACAAAGAAACGATGAATATCCATTACAACAAACACCATAACGCGTATGTAACAAACTTGAATAATGCACTTGAAGGAAATGAAGAACTTCTTAGCAAGTCAATTGAGGATCTTATTGCAAATCTTGACGCTGTTCCTGAAGCGAAAAGAACTGCTGTCCGTAACAATGGTGGAGGACACGCTAACCATACATTCTTCTGGGAAATTCTTTCACCGAACGGTGGCGGAAAACCTTCCGGCACACTTGCTGAAGCAATCGACAAGAAGTTCGGAAGCTTTGATGCATTCAAAGAAGAATTTGCAAAAGCTGGAGCAACTCGTTTCGGTTCAGGATGGGCTTGGCTTGTACTAAATAATGGTGAACTTGAAGTAATGTCAACACCAAATCAGGATTCGCCGATTATGGAAGGTAAAACACCTCTCCTCGGTCTTGATGTTTGGGAACACGCGTACTATTTGAACTATCAAAACCGTCGTCCTGATTACATTTCTGCATTTTGGAATGTTGTCAATTGGGACGAAGTTGCAAAACGTTACGGTAAATAATAGCGAAACGGGAACTAAGCACACATCTTGTACGTCAAGATGTGTGCTTTTTCTATTTTGGATGTTATAATCCTATAGGGAACTTGAAGAAGGAGGGGAATAATTATGAAAAAGCAGGTTCGAAAAGCGGATCAGGCAAAAATACGACAACGCAAACATATTGCATTTCGGATGAACTTTTTATTCTTTTCGATATTCATCCTCTTCTCATTGCTTATTCTTCGCCTAGGCTATTTACAAATTGTAAAAGGTGAAGAATACACGCGCGAACTCGAACGGACTGAAGAAATCCCTGTTAACACCAGTGTTCCCAGAGGCCGGATATTTGACCGCACGGGTAGAATATTGGTTGACAATGAACCGAAGAATGCCATTACATATACAAAGACGTCATTGACCACATCTCATGACATGTTAGATATCGCAAGAAAACTTGCAATTTTTATTGAGAAAGATACGAAACGTGTAACGATTGGCGATAAACGGGACTTTTGGATTTTAACAAATCAAGAAGAAGCATTAAAGAAGGTTACAAAAAAGGAACAACTTATAATTGAAAGAGAAAGTTCACTTTCACGGTCGGAAGCACAACGTAAAATCAATCGTCTTACACGTGAACGTATTACAGAAGAAGAATTGAACTCGTTTTCGGATGAGCAACTTGAAGTACTTGCTATATATCGTGAAATGATGTCGGGGTATGCGTATTCTCCACAAATTGTAAAAAGTGACGGAGTTACTGAAAAAGAATTTGCATCTGTTTCTGAACGGCTTAATGAGCTGCCAGGCGTTGACACGACGACAGACTGGGATCGGGTCAAATTATCAACGAGCACGATACTAGGTACAACGACAAGTCCGATTGAAGGCATTCCGAAATCGCATTTAGACTATTACTTGGCAAGAGATTATTCAAGAAATGACCGTGTTGGAAGAAGCTATCTAGAACAATATTATGAAGAATTACTAAAAGGTCAAAAAACAGTTGTGAAAAACGTGAAAAATAGGAACAATCATGTTGTAGAAACGAAAACCATTAAAGAAGGCGAGCCCGGTAAAGATTTAATCTTAACGATTGATAGTGAATTACAATATAAGCTAGAGGATATCGTTTCCAAAAAACTATTGGAATTGAAGAAAGGCGCGGGTTCCTCTTTATTGGATCGAGCTTTTGTAATAATGATGGATCCGAATACCGGTGAAATTTTATCACTTGTTGGTAAAAAAGTGGTTCGGGATAAAGAAACGGGCAGGCTTGAAATAAGAGATTATGCTTTCGGCACATTTACAACTTCGTATGCGATGGGGTCCACAGTGAAGATGGCAACGCTCCTAGCTGGATATGAATATGGAGCAGCCCGTGTCGGAGAAGTGAAAATAGATGAAAGACTATACTTTTATGGTGGCTCTGAAAAATCATCACTTTTCAATCAATATTCACGAGTTGCGATAAATGATATCGAAGCGATTGGACGCTCTTCCAACGTGTATATGTTTAAAATTGCTATGGGAATCGGTAACTATTCTTATAGAAAAGGATCTAGTTTGAAAATAGATTTTGATGCTTTTGATAAGTTACGGGAAAGTTATGCATCATTTGGTTTAGGAGCAAGAACGGGTATCGATTTACCTGGTGAGAGAGTTGACGACCCACCAGCCCTTATTCTAAGTGAGCCAGGTAAGTTATTGGACTTGGCGATAGGTCAATATGACAATTACACACCTCTACAACTTGCCCAATATGTTTCTACTGTAGCAAACGGGGGTTACCGCATTGCTCCGAAACTATTAAAAGAAATTCATGAGCCGTCCGTTGACGGTAAAACATTTGGTCCATTACTTCAGGAAACCGAAGTTAATGTGTTGAATCGCATTGAAAACACAGATAAAGAGATTGAACAAGTTAAGCGGGGAATGCAATATACGTATTATGGATCCAGGGGGACAGGAGGGAGTACCTTCAAAGGCACCTCATATACGGCGGCGGGGAAAACAGGAACTTCACAAACTTCTTATTATGATGGAGAAGACCGCAGTAAATGGGGAACTCCAACAGTATCTGTAACGCATGTCGGTTTTGCACCGTTTGACAAGCCGGAAATTGCTTACGCAGTTGTTGTTCCGCATGTATCGACGTCTTATAATAAATACCCTCATCCGAATAACGACCTTGCTCGAGCGGCAGCAGATTTGTATTTTGAGTTAAAAGAGAAAAGATCAAAAGTAAATGATCCAACGACAGCTTTCCAGATAAAACCCGCTTACCCAGAGGATACAAAAGAAGGAAAGTAAAAGTATATTTATGAAGAGTCATAAATATACTTGTTAAAATGCGGATACATTTTTATTCTTCAATTAAAAAAACAGCACTTATGTGCTGTTTTTTTAATTGACCGAGGTCACTTGTTTGGCAATTGTTTGAAAGTCCATGGAGGAATCTACCTCATGGTCTCCAATTTGTATTTTTCCTGTTAACTTATTATCCGCAAGGTAGGCATCAAATGCCGCTGCGTCATCGATGACGCCAGTCCTTTCTAATAGTGCAGAAACAACTGCTGAATTTGAACCAGGGTCAATCGTTAAAATGGTTTTCACAATTGGTTTAGTAGGTTCGGTTTTAGATATAGCTTTTTCTTCCTTCTTTTTTTTCTTCTGTTCAACTGGCTTTTTTTCGGATGAAGAGACTGTTTGGGCAATTGCTAGCATCTCTTTCGTCTGATCTAGTTCCTTTTGTAATTGGTCTAGTTTGACTTGAAGCCGCTTTCCATCAGATTGCCCTCCTATATCCCCGCTAGATATGAAATATAGTAAACCACCAGCTACTATGCATGCAACACCAATCGTTCGCAAGACTTCACGAATCATAAAACCACGCCTTTCGAACGTAATACTACGGTCACGTCATCATTCGACAAAGAAGACCGTTTAGCAATAGCGTCGATAGAATACCCTTGGGCGTGCAAAGATAGGATTTGATTGACGATGATTTCATGTACGGGTTTCGATTTTGATGGACGTTGGTGACCCCTGACGCTTCTTCTTGCTGATGGAATCGGATTGACACCAACCATTAACTCTTCTTCGACGACTTTTAGTCTTTTTTTCAAGTTGCTCGTCTCTTGATGGAGACTAATTGAAACTTTCTCCAATTCATCTTCATAATTACGTGCGGAATGTCCGAAGAAAAAAGAGGCTAGAATACTTATGAGTCCAATAATGAGTAGGATTATCGCAATGTTCATTTCACCACTCCTTAGAATACATACTAACCATCATTTTATCATACCGAATCCATTAAAGAAATTTCATTCTTTCCGCTGGACATCTATTAATCATGTGGTACAATTGGTAAGTCGTATAAATCATGCTCATATACATTTTATATTCCTGATGAGTGGAGGGACAATCATGCGCGTAAATGTAACACTAGCTTGCACAGAATGCGGTGAACGCAATTATATTTCTAAGAAAAACAAGCGTAACAATCCGGAACGACTTGAAATGAAAAAATATTGCTCACGTGAAATGAAACAAACTTTGCATCGTGAAACAAAATAATCGCTCATGCCAAAACCTTTACCGGTTTTGGTTTTTTCTTTCCATTATGGGGGTATAGTAAATGAGTAAAAAACTTTTGAGAACTAAAATACTAAACCAATTAAAAACAATGGACAGTTCGCAGTATCAAAGATTGTCCCAAAAAATTGCTAACCAGGTAATTGAATCTGATGAATTCAGAGAGTCTTCAACAATAGGTTTGACAATTTCCAAATTCCCAGAAGTAGATACGCGGCCAATTATCGAAGCTGCATGGAAGAATGGAAAACGTGTTTGTGTTCCAAAATGCAACAATGATACACGGGCTATGGATTTTAGGACCATTTCATCGTATGATAATTTAGAGACAGTTTATATGGGCTTATTGGAGCCGATTATTACGGAAACGGAATCAGTTGGAAAAGGAAATATTGATCTTCAAATTGTTCCTGGAGTTGTTTTTTCTCCAGAAGGGTATCGAATAGGTTTTGGAGGCGGCTATTATGATCGTTATCTGCCCGGTTTTAAAGGAAAGATACTCGCTCTTGCATTTGAGTTTCAAACGGGTCACAAAAACGTGCCTAAGGAAATGCATGATATTCCTCTCGGCTTGATTATCACTGAAAATGGCTTCATACGTTGTAAAGCGGGTGGGAAATGAAAGATTACTATGGAGTACTTCAGTTATTGAAAAGATTCGGCATTTATGTGTATACTGGAGACCGTAAGTCGGATATCGAACTTATACAATCCGAAGTAAAAAGCCTTTATGATAACGGGTTAATCCTGAAAGAGGATTATTTAATGGCGGTACTTATAGTAAGGCGTAAGTTGTCAGAGCTATGAGGAAAGACCTTTGTGGTAGGTACTTTGAAACTTTTTTAACTGCATTTGAAACTTTTCGTTGTTTCGACCGTCTATTATATAGTGCGTGCCTTATATGATAATACAAAACCTATATATGTTGTATTAATGATTCAATATGAAAACCAGCAAAAGCGCCTTACAAGGAATAGCCGTATCTATACGCCTGACGGCAGACTTGAAGCGCTGTAGCGGTTTTGGATGGAATAAATCTTTAGTTCAACCTATATACACACTATTTTTTTTTGAAAGGAAGAGATGGAATGAAGAAAGTAGCCTGGAAGAAACATTCCGTACTCATCATTGCAATCATTGCAACATGGATTACAACATATGTTGGGTACTTGACAAGCTTTAATCTTAAAATCGAAAACGTAATGCAACAGTTCATTCTTTTCATGAATCCATTAAGCTTTTTATTGCTCATATATGGAATCGCTTTGTTTATAAAGAATGCAAAAAAACGCAACATATATATACTTTCCATTAGTATAATTACCTCTATTATTATGTTTAGTAATGCAGTTTTTTATCGTTTTTTCAACGACTTCATCACATTACCTGTTCTATTTCAAACAAGTAATTTCAGAGATTTATCTTCTTCAGTAACTACAAATATGCATTTGTTGGATGTCTTTTTCTTTACAGATGTCATTATTATTGCTTTGGCTATTCGTTATATTCCTCAAGGGGATCATAATGATATACGGAGCAAAATTGGTCGTAAACTTTATTTTGTCGCGACTGCCGCGATTTTAATGATTAACCTTGGACTCGCTGAAATGGAAAGGCCTCAACTCTTAACACGTAGTTTTGATAGAGAGCTATTAGTGAAAAATATTGGAACATATAACTACCATATCTATGATTTATTCATTCAGTCTAAAACACACGCTCAGCGTGCACTTGCAGATGGCAGTGAATTAGTGGAAGTAGGTAACTATATCAATGCAAACTACGCGGCTCCGGATCCAGAAATGTACGGAATTGCGAAAGGACGCAACGTTATCACAGTTTCATTAGAATCACTACAAAATTTTGTCATTAATAATGAAATGAATGGAAATGAAATCACTCCTTTCTTGAACGAGCTTACTCGTGATCCTGACACATTCTATTTCTCGGAATTTTATCACCAGACTGGGCTTGGTAAAACGTCAGATTCAGAGTTCATCCTAGAAAATTCACTATTTGGTAAAAGTGATAGTGCAGTATTCTTCACGAATAGTGGGAATACATTTGATTCACTGTCCGAACGATTAGGTGAAAATGGTTATTACACAAATGTAATGCATGCGAATAACCGTAGTTTCTGGAATCGGGATATTATGTATGGAGCACTGGGTACAGAAAAGTTTTATGATGTGGAAAGCTACGACGTAGATGAAAGTAATTCTGTCGGTTGGGGTTTGAAAGATAAGCCATACTTCGACCAATCTGTTGAGATAATGAAGGGTATGCCAAAACCATTCTATTCAAGAATGATTACGTTAACGAATCATCACCCGTTCACTTTAGGGGAAGAGGATATATCTATTCCAGAATATGATTCGAATTCAAACACGTTAAATAGGTATTTCCAAACAGTTCGTTATATGGATGAAGCAGTAAAACTCTTTTTCGATGATTTAAAAGCAAGCGGCTTATATGATAATTCGATTATTATTATGTATGGGGATCATTACGGAATTTCAGAAAACCATAACAAAGCAATGGGAATGTATTTGGATAAAGAAATAACACCTTACGATAATGCGACTTTGCAAAAAGTTCCGCTTTATATCCACATTCCTGGATATGGAAAAGGTCATGAAGTAAAAGAAGTGGCAGGTCAAATTGATTTGAGACCAACAATCTTGCATTTAGCCGGTATTGATACAAAAGGCGACATGCAAATGGGTGCAGATTTATTCTCACCAGATCACGAACAATTCGTACCTTTCCGTGACGGACGTTTTGTCACTGACAAAAATGTCTATGCGAAAGAGGTTTGTTATGATAGTGAAACAGGTGAGGAAACAGATAGTGCTGAATGTGAACCGTTCATAGAACGAACAGCAACAGAACTTGGTTATTCTGATTTGATAATAAATGGTGATTTACTTAGATTCAAAGAAAAAAATGAAGTTAGTCCGGAAAAGGACGCCTCAAAATAAGTAAAAACGTTCTGCACGGGTTTACTCGTGCAGAATTTTTTTACTTATACATAGATGAAATGAAATAAGAAAGGAGGAAATGCGGTGAAAAGAGGGATGTGTGCCATCGCTTTGATGATTCCGCTTTTAACTGGGTGAACCCAAAAGATGGATGGCACTAATGATGAATTACAGTCAGAGAAGCCAGAGGTATCAACTCTTGATGAAAATGAAAAAAGCCTAAATAAACTTGAGACTGATCGAGCTACATTTCATTTCGTTGCGGATTGGTTATCTGAAACGAAGTTACTATATGTCGAAAAAAGAAATGGTTTTTATTTACTGAATACATTCGATTTTGGAACGGGTGAATCCACCACATTGTATGAAGATTCCTCCATTATTATCGATGTTCTTGTCCATCCCTCGAAAAAGACTATTTTACTACATACAAGTGATAATTCTACATCTGCCGATATTAAACTAATAGGCTTGGATGGGATTGTTCAACATGAGTTTTCTATCGATTCTAGCGAACTAGAAATTGAATGGAATGATATTGATCCTGCTCTTATCCTTTTCACATCATTCCATCAGGATTGGTCGTTCGATATATTTCTATTTGATGGTAATAACGAGCAGTTTGGCTTGCTTCCAATAGATGCTCCATTCCCGAAGTGGCTGGGCACAAACAAAATTATTACTCAAGAAGTAGAAGGACATTCATTGGATGGCGGAAAATTGCATGTCTATGACTATACATATGAATCTTGGGATGAGTGGGATGTCAGTGGTGTCATTTATATTGATACATTTAAAGATTCAGCGCTTATCGGGCAATTAGATGACCAAGGGAATATAAATTACTCAATAATGGGTTCGAATAAAGAAATACGTTCTCAATGGACAATGGCAGCTGTCAGTAATTATTCGGAGTGGGTGTTTACTGAAATAGATTGGTTAACAGAAAATAAGGTTATCATGACCGGACCGGAAAAGGGTGGATTGTTGGATGAGCTCGATGAACCATACCAGCTTATTCAAGTGGTTGATGGACAGCGAGAGGTTCTCCGAAATGAAAGTGTGGCGGGAAAACTCCGTTGCTCGCCGATGGGTGATAGATGTCTGACAGGTTATGAAGGGGAAAAACTAATCGATATTGAATCGAAAAAAGAGACAGAATGGCTTATATTTTCATAAGGAAAACAATAGCCTCTTGTTTAGTCGAGACTTTATGAAGGGGCAGAGCCCACAGATGGCCTGGTGTCTTGAATAGAGTGTATGTGCAGCCGTAGACATCTTATAAGAGGAGGGAGGCATCCCCCTTAGCGCTATGGCAGATTCAATGGAATTCATTCTGTAAATAAAAAACATCCATTGCCAGTTAGCAATGGATGTTTTTTATTATTAATGTAGGGATGGTGGAAATCCTTGGTACACAATTGTCGCAACGGTGAAAGCCCCGAATACGACTGCAGTCGCTACGTTAAATAATATACTTAAAACGTTGCGCTCTTTAAAGGCTTGAACTGTGCCAACTACTGCAAGAATCGCAATAAGTCCAAAAATGATCATTAATAAGTTCATTTAGAAGACACTCCTTTCAACTGTAAAAAAAATGAATGCCAATATAGCAATACTCAATATCTATTGTACAAGTTGCATCTGTATTTGTCGAGGCTAATTAGTGACGATTAATTGAAAACGCCAAGACATTTTTGTACTATATAATTGAGGTGGATAATAATATGCTAAAAGTGAGTACATACCCGCTTGGTCCGATTCAGACAAATTGTTATATTATACAAGATAATAAAGGCAATTGTTTGATTGTAGATCCGGGCGAAGAGGGAGCGCGCATTATAGCGAAAGTGAAGAAAGCGGAATTGACACCCTGTGCAATTCTCTTGACGCATGCGCATTTCGACCATATTGGGGCAGTTGACATTGTACGTGATAAGTTTTTCATTCCAGTATATATTCATGAAGATGAACAGGATTGGCTTTCTAATGCTGATTTAAATGGCTCAGCGCGCTATCCAACACTGCCGCGGGTCAGCATTCGAAAAGCAGACCATCTTATAACTAAAGAAGGTTTGATGGAGATTGGTCCCTTTACATTTGAAGTGAAGCATACACCAGGTCATTCACCAGGAAGTGTAACATATGTATTCAGCGATGATCATTTTGCAATCGTTGGCGATACGTTGTTTAAACGAAGTATTGGAAGAACAGATTTACCAGGTGGTAATACGAATGAATTACTTGCCTCGATCCATGATAAGTTATTGACGCTAGATGATGATTTTATACTTTACCCGGGTCACGAAGCATCGACAACACCTATAGACGAGAAAGATACGAATCCGTTTTTGAATGGCTTTTAACTTAATTGAAAATAGGTAAACAAAAAACAGCCGTATTGGCTGTTTTTTTGTTTTGTACTTTTAGTGACCAGCACCTGGTACATGTATGAATGTTGAGTAGTAGCTGAATCCGACCATGAAAACCATCAAATAAGCTCCAAATAAATACATATACATGCGTTCAGTCAGGTTCAAATATCCAAGTAGAAGGAAGAACCCCGTGCTCGCAACAAAAAGAAGTGCAGCTGGTAGCATGTCGCCAATAAAGAACATTACAGCGAAAATGCCTGTCCAGAAGCCCAACAGCTTGAACATGTTATCCATGTGTGTGTCCCTCCTTATAAAACATTACAATAAGCTCACATTCATTATAAAGGATAGCGACCGTAGATGTAAACTACAATCGTTCTCTCATTGTGACAAAGACGTGTAAAAAATATAAACTGTTCGCCATTTCTTGAAAACGGGTTTTTAAGGCGGATTTTGGGGTCAAAAACGAGAAATAGGCCATTTTAATGAATACACAATTCGGCTTTGAGGAAAACCATTCCCAACTTACTCGTTCATCCGTATACTTTGATCTAAGACGGAGAAAGCAATATCCGTTCCATTGCGGAAAGTGGTCTTCCGCTTTATAGTTTAACGCGAATTACCCGTTTTAGGTGAAAGAGGGGTGTTGAATGGATAAGCAACATAATGTTGTTGAACACAAATGCTTCCGATTACTCGAAAAAGCCATTGTTTACGAAGCGAATGATATTCATCTTGTGCCGACACTAGATGGCTATGATGTTTCATTTAAAAAAGATGCAAGACTCGATAAGTATGGATCGCTTCCCCCACAACTTGCAAGTCGTATGATTTCATTTTACAAGTTTCTTTCGTCACTTGACATAAGCGATAAACGAAAACCACAAAGTGGGTCATTCCATAAACAAATAGAAGGTGTAAATTTTTCATTTCGAGTTTCAACTATACCTTCCATACAGATGAAAGAAAGTGTTGTGATTCGTCTTCAAAAACATGACAAAATTGTATCGATTGACGAATTGTGTCTGGAAGATTCTTGGGGCAATATGTTGCGTAATGCAGTATCCGAGCAGCAAGGACTCATACTATTGACAGGGCCGACCGGATGTGGAAAAACAACAACCATCTATTCGCTAACTGCGCATTGTGTGAATAATCTAGAACGACATGTTATTACACTTGAGGACCCGGTTGAAAACAATCACTCGCATTTATTACAAATTCAAGTCAATGAACGTTCGGGGATGACATACTCCACAGGTTTGAAGGCGATTCTACGCCATTCTCCAGATGTGATTATGATAGGCGAAATTCGTGACAGTGAAACTGCCAAAGTAGCTGTTCAGGCAGCGCTAACTGGACATCTAGTCCTTACAACTGTCCATTCCAAAGATCCGGCAGGCTGTTTTTATAGAATGTTGGATTTTGGTATTTCGGCGGAAGAGTTGAGACAAACGGTTGTTTGTATTTCGACACAGCGACTTGTTAGAAAAGCAAATGACGAAGTCAGTGCCGTGTTTGAAATTATCCAAGGGGAGATGCTCGATCAAATGACCGATTCAATCATGAATGGAGAACGAGTCCATATGCCTGATGAATTAAGGATAGAGGCGCTTGTTCAAAAATACAATTCACTACATGTAGGTCGTCATGGATAAAACTATAAAAAACTTTTCTTTTAGAAAGGGTATTGTTCTCGATAATCGACCGGCTTTTCTCGAAAGGCTTTCCGTCCTCTTAATGGAAGGGTATACATTCAATGATGGTCTAAATCTATTATTGCCGTATCACTGTAAGGAATATACAGATGTACTTACCCTTATAGATAATGATTTTAAGGAAGGGCAGGATGTAACGCATATCTTAAAGCGGCTTGGTTTTACAACAAGTGCGTTACTTCCTGTCGCCATCGCGGAAATGGACGGCCGACTGGCTCATGCCTTACGGGGAATGGCGGAACGTTTAAAAAGTGCGGAAGAGAAGAAAAAGAAATTTAAAAATCTACTTGCATATCCAGCTGTTTTATTTGTATTCATTGCAGCCTTGCTTTTCGCTTTCAGGAAATTTTTCTTGCCAAATATGGAGGCCTTAGCGCTTTCTAGACAGGGTCAATCGAATGGGTTTGTGTCGTCCCTTCCGCAAATTGTGTCAAAGATACCAGATGTCATCGTTGGAGTAATCCTTATCATGCTACTTATCACGACTGGTTGTTATGTTGCATTTAGGAAAATGGAGCCAGCAAAAAAAATCCGTTTTCTTTTATCACTACCTATTATCGGTGTGTTCTTTTCAGAATATAAAACAAGAGTATTTTCTGGTGAACTAGGAAGTCTTCTCCACTCGGGCTTATCTATGCAGGATGCATTAGATATTTTAAATAATCAGGAGTTAGATCCAATACTTGGTGAAATGGCAAAAAATGTACGTGAATTAGTTGTTTACGGTGAACCTTTTCATATGGCCGTTCAGATGACAGATGGGTTACTGGCGCAAATGTCCGCTTTTGCAAAACATGGAGCAGATAGTGGTTATTTGCCAAAAGAATTGACCCTTTATAGCGAACAACTTGATGAAACGATTGATCGACAGCTCTCAAAAGGATTGGCTTTACTTCAACCAATTTTATTTAGTCTGATTGCCATTTGCATTTTAGCTGCTTATCTTGCCTTACTATTACCTGTATATGGAATGATGGATAACTTTTGAAGGGGGTAAAAAGATGAAACGATTAAAAGGTGAAGAGGCCTTCACTTTGATAGAAATGATGATTGTGTTGCTGATCATTTCAGTTCTGATATTGATAGCCATCCCAAATGTGACAAAGCACTCAAAATCGATTGACGAAAAAGGCTGTGCAGCATATTTGAAAATGGTCCAAGGAGAGGTGGAAGCTTATAAAATGGACGAACACAGTATTCCTAAATCGATAGAGGAACTCTCGGCTAAGGGATACCTCCCCGAAGGAGCACAGTGTCCTGACGGTACACAACTCAAAATAGATGTAGATGGAAAAGTTGGAAAAGCTGATGGGACAAGCGGTGGCGAATAAAAGCAGCGGTTTTACATTTCTTGAATTGCTGCTTGTTCTTTCCGTCGTATCTATCATGACAGTGATTATCATACCGCTTGGAGACAAATGGATTCGGACTACAACGGAGGAGGCTGCACTACAATCTCTAATTGCGTCCATTCATAACTTACAAGCCTATTCAATTGCTAATAATGTAAGGACAAGACTGCAATTCACGAATTCAGGAACGACATATATTACTTCTGTTCAGGGAGGGTCCGAGTTTGCTAGAACCACATTCCCTAAAGGGATGAAGTATATAAGTTCCAGCTCGATAAAGTATGTTGATTTTTACTCGAACGGAGATATTGCGAAGTTTGGTGTTTTAGCTATAGGAACAAGTTCAGGTACCATCAATATCACTTTCCAATTTCAAAGAGGGAGGATGATTCTTCATAAAGGATGATGGGTATTCATGGCCGGAATCGTTGCTAGCTTTAGCGATCATAATGGTCACATTTGGAACATTACTCCCTTTTGCATCTACGATGACGGTGAATCTTCAGTTAAAAAAGGCCGCAATGGTTGCAGCTGAAACTGCTTATCAAGGTGCTATCACTTTTAGTGCATATGGATTAACAGAAGGAACTCGACAAGTGAAAGATGTAGACTATGATTGGGTTATCGATGAACAGTCAGTATGTGTGTCTTACACGCCTTTCGGTGAGGAGTTAAGCAAATGTGTCGATTTTTGAATTCATCGGATGAGGGAGGGTATTCGCTTCTTGAAAGTATGTTTCATCTACTTATAATGGCTATTTTCATCCAGTTTTTCTTACTGTTCTTTTTCTGGAAAGGACCTATTGAACGCCAATATGCTGATTACACGTCAACAGAATGGGAATTATTCGCTGTGGATATGCAGTCTGTGTTGTCGGATGTTACTGCTATTGATGATCCCCTTGATGGTAGCTCACTTCGTTTATGGAAAGGAACTGATTCAATCATTATCGAACAAAGAAGTAGCACCATTCGGAAAAGAGTAAAGGAGAATGGTCATATCCCATTGTTCACGAACGTGAAAGAAGTCACTTTTTCACTTGATGGTAGTACACTGACCACCGACGTTCTGATGGTTGACGGAACCCGGAAAGGAAGGAGTTTTGTCGTTGGACTCTATCCGGAATGAGCGGGGAGTGGTGCTTGTTGCGGCAATCGTATTATTATTTTTCATTAGCCTCTTTCTTTTCTCTATCGTTTCATGGCATGATAGTCTATACAGGACTTATGATTCTCTAGGCACATACTATGAAAACGAAACGGTGAAAACGATGAAACGGGGCGAGTGAATACTCGAAAGCGCCCTATCGGATGGGTGATGACATGAAAAAAGTATATTTGGTCGGTTATATGGGATGCGGAAAAAGCGCGATTGGTAAACGTCTCAGTTTCGTTACGAAAATGCCATATTACGACATGGATAAAGAAATAGTGAAAAAAATGGGAATGCCCATACCAAAAATCTTTGAAAAGTACGGCGAATTACGATTTCGGGAGATGGAAACGGAGTTTCTTCGTTCATTTAGAGATGAATCTTGTATTATCGCGACAGGTGGTGGTGTACCTATGAGAAGAGAAAATAGGGAAATCATGCGGAAAACAGGCCTGGTATTTTTCCTCAATGCACCTTTTCGCGATATTTGGCGTAGAATTTCTACAGATAAGAATCGACCAATTGTACAGCGGTCGACACGTGCCGAACTTGAATTTCTTTTCAATGAGCGAAAGCCTCATTATTTAAAAACTGCCCACTTTAAAGTTGAAACAGAATTTCGATCATTGCGCGATATTACAGATTATATTGCATTTCAAATTGGCAGATTAAAAGGAGAAAAGTAGAAAGGAAACGGAGGTCTATTTTGGATTTCCGTTTTTCTTCGTTTTAATTAAATGAAAACTTTTCTTTTTAGCTTAAACACGAACATTCATTACGAAGTATACCAACTTTGTTCGTTAAAATCACCGCATTTAAAATTTGTTGCGCTTACATAAATCTAATGTTAAGATATAAGGCGAAAGGACATTAGTTGTCCGAATCTTAATCGTTTTCGATTGAATTGAATAACGCGAATGATTGTATGAGGAGAGAACGCGAAAGCGTCGCCGAAGGAGCAAGTAACCAATCGTTATGAATCTCTCAGGCAAAAAAGACTCTTACAGGACGCATCTCTGGAGAGTGCCAGTTTAAACTGGCCACCAACGAGGAAAGCCGCAAGGTGAAACTTTCAGGTACAAGGACAGGGGTTCTCTTACTATAGGGGACCACTGTCTTTTTTTATCGGAATTTAAAGGGGGAATGAGTTTTGACTGAATCATTAAAACGGACTGCTCTTTTTGATAGTTACAAAAATTATGGTGGAAAAACAATTGATTTTGGTGGATGGGAGCTTCCTGTTCAGTTTACAAGTATCAAAGCTGAACATGAAGCAGTTCGTACAAAAGCGGGGCTATTTGATGTCTCCCATATGGGTGAAATACTTGTAAGCGGCGCTGGTGCATTATCTTATCTACAGAAAATCGTTACAAACGATGTATCGAAGTTAAAAGACGGGCAAGCACAATATACCGTTATGTGCTATGAAGACGGGGGATCAGTGGATGATCTTCTTATTTACAAAAGAGGTACAAATGATTATTTACTTGTTGTCAATGCGTCGAATATTGAAAAAGACCTTGAATGGATGAAGAAATTTGCAACACCTGATGTTGTTATTGAAGACAAATCAGCGGATTATGCACTTATTGCTTTACAAGGCCCTGCAGCTGAAAGTGTCCTTCAGAAACTGACAGACGAAGTTCTTGCAGACATTAAGTTTTTCCGTTTTAAAGACAATGTCGTGATTGCAGGTCACACTGTACTTGTTTCACGTACTGGCTATACAGGTGAAGACGGTTTTGAAATTTATGGTTCACCTGAAGCAATCGTTGCGTTATGGCCTGAGATTCTTAAAGCAGGTGAAAGTGAAGGTGTTGTACCAGCAGGTTTAGGTGCCCGTGATACATTGCGTTTTGAAGCTGGATTACCACTTTACGGGCAAGAGTTAACAAAAGATATTTCACCACTTGAAACAGGTCTCGGCTTTGTCGTGAAAGTGAACAAGGAAGAAGACTTTAATGGTAAAGAAGTGCTTATTTCTCAAAAAGAGAATGGTATACCGCGCAAACTGGTTGGTATAGAGATGATTGATAAAGGGATTCCGCGTACTGGCTATAAAGTCTTCCTGGGTGAAGAGGAAATTGGTGAAGTGACTACGGGTACTCAATCGCCGACACTTAAAAAGAATATCGGATTTGCATTATTAAACCGCGAACATACTGAATTGGGCACGGAAGTGGAAGTCGAAATCCGTACAAAGCGGTTGAAAGCTATCCTAATTGCAACGCCATTTTATAAACGTTCTTAACAATTAACTTATAGGAAAAGGGGATAAGTGGATATGAACCATCGTTACATTCCAATGACCGAAACTGATCGAGATGAAATGTTACAAACCATCGGTATTACTTCGGTAGATGAACTTTTTGCGGATATTCCTGAAGAAGTAAGATTCAAAGGTGAATACAAGATTAAAAAAGCTAAATCAGAATCTTCATTGATAAAGGAATTAGCCCAGTTGGCCGCAAAAAATGCGGATGCACGTTCATACGCATCATTCCTTGGTGCGGGTGTCTACGATCATTATAAGCCGATTATAGTTGATCACGTCATTTCCCGTTCAGAATTCTACACAGCGTATACACCTTACCAACCAGAAATCTCTCAAGGTGAACTACAAGCGATTTTTGAATTCCAGACAATGATATGTGAATTGACAGGTATGGATATTGCGAACTCTTCTATGTATGATGGCGGAACGGCTCTTGCTGAAGCGGGTACACTTGCTTCAGGGCATACAAGAAGAAAGAAATTACTTGTTTCTGAGACGATACATCCCGAAGCGCGTGATGTTGTTCAAGCTTATGCATTTGGGCAATCAATTGAAGTCGTTACAATTCCCCATAAAAACGGTATAACGGACGTAGCTGCATTAAATGAATTAATTGATGAAAATACTGCGGCAGTACTTGTCCAATATCCAAATTTCTTCGGTCAAATCGAAGACATCGAAAAAATCGGTGAAATTACACATGATAATGGTGGGTTATTCGTTGTTTCATCCAACCCGCTAGCACTCGGTGTACTCACACCCCCAGGGAAACTGGGAGCGGATATTACAGTTGGAGATGCACAACCGTTCGGAATTTCTGAATCATTCGGTGGACCACATTGCGGTTACTTCGCTGTAAACAAAAAATTGATGCGGAAAGTTCCGGGACGTTTAATTGGCGAGACAACGGATGACGAGGGACGACGTGGGTATGTACTTACACTTCAAGCACGTGAACAACATATTCGCCGTGAAAAAGCGACATCAAATATTTGTTCGAACCAAGCTCTGAATGCACTTGCCGCTTCAGTCGCTATGACGGCCCTTGGAAAAGTGGGCACGCAGGAAATAGCTTATCAGAATATTGTTAAAACAAGATATGCAAAAAATGAATTCGAAAAAGCAGGCCTCAATGTGAAATTTGATGGAGCACATTTCAATGAAATTGTTATTGATTGTAAAATGCCTGTGAAAGAAATGAACGCACATCTCTTCACAAAAGGAATTCTCGGCGGCTATGATCTTGGTTTAACATATCCAGAACTGGCTAATCATACATTGATTGCTGTTACGGAACAGCGTACAAAAGAGGAAATTGATGCACTTGTCCAAGAAATTGATGCACTTGTGCAGGAAATGGAGGCCCTTCATGCATAAAGATAACCAACCATTGATTTTTGAAAATACTAAAGAGGGTCGGATTGGTTACAGTCTTCCTGAACTTGATGTCCCTGAAATAGACCTTTCTGAGTTATTGGCCGAAGGGTTTGTTCGTGAAAAAGTCGCTGAATTACCGGAGGTTTCCGAACTCGATATTATGCGTCATTACACTGCGCTTTCAAATCGTAATCACGGAATTGATTCTGGATTTTACCCTTTAGGTTCTTGTACGATGAAGTACAATCCGAAAATTAACGAATCTGTTGCACGTTTCCCGGGTTTTGCAAATATCCACCCGTTGCAGGATGAGTCGACTGTCCAAGGTGCATTGGAGATTATGTATGACCTGCAAGAACATTTGAACGAAATTACGGGTATGGATGAAGTGACACTCCAACCGGCTGCGGGAGCACATGGCGAGTGGACGGCCCTTATGATGATCCGTGCATTCCATGAAGCGAATGGTGATCTTGAGCGCACAAAAGTACTCGTTCCCGACTCTGCCCATGGTACAAACCCGGCATCCGCCACAGTTGCAGGCTTTGACACAATTACAGTTAAGTCGAATGAAAATGGACTTGTTGACATTGAAGACTTGAGAGCGAAAGTCGGACCGGATACTGCCGCTTTAATGCTTACGAATCCGAATACACTTGGTCTTTTCGAAGAAGATATCTTAGAAATGGCGAAAATTGTTCACGGTGTTGGTGGTAAATTGTACTACGACGGTGCGAACTTGAACGCTGTTATGTCAAAAGTACGTCCTGGCGACATGGGCTTTGATGCCGTCCATTTAAACTTGCACAAAACGTTCACGGGACCTCACGGTGGTGGAGGACCGGGTTCAGGACCTGTTGGGGTGAAGAAGGAGCTTATTCCTTACCTGCCGAAACCGGTACTAATTAAAAAAGACAATACGTTAACATTTGAATATGATAGACCACAATCAATCGGTCGAGTAAAACCATTTTACGGAAACTTCGGCATTTACTTGCGTGCCTATACGTATATCCGTTCAATGGGACCTGATGGTTTGAAAGCTGTAACTGAATATGCGGTACTGAATGCAAACTATATGATGCGCAGATTGGAACCGTATTTCGATCTTCCGTATTCACAGCATTGTAAACATGAATTTGTCCTTTCAGGTCGTCGACAGAAAAAACTTGGTGTCCGTACACTTGATATGGCGAAACGATTGCTTGATTTTGGTTATCATCCGCCAACAATCTACTTCCCGTTAAATGTTGAAGAGGGCATGATGATTGAGCCGACAGAGACGGAGTCAAAAGAAACATTGGACGATTTCATTGAGGCAATGATTCAAATTACGAAAGAAGTAGAAGAGAATCCAGAAGTAGTGCAAAATGCACCGCATACAACGGTCATCAGTCGTCTTGATGAAACGAAAGCAGCTCGTCAACCCGTGCTACGTTATATAAAAAAATAATTTCATAAAGAAAAAAACGATTCCTCCTGCGAAAGGGGAATCGTTTTTTGATGAAAAAATTAATTTTATCTGCAATAACTTTTAACTAAATAAAAAGCCCTCCCCGAAGGAAGAACTTTGTTATCCTTTACTTTTTACTTTGCCTGTCCATTGACGGAACCCGCCTTGCAAATGGTAGAGCTGTTCATAGCCTTTTTTCTTTAACAGAAGCGCAGAACGAGCACTTTTGCCACCATTTTGATCATACAGGTAGACAGGCTTGTCCGGGCGAATTTCTTTGTGCCGTTGACGGAACTGGGAGTAAGGAATGTTCCGTGCACCTAAAATATGTCCCGCATCAAAGTCTTTTGTTTCACGTACATCGATGAGTTGCGCTTTGCGATAGCCTTCGATAAATTCACCTTGCGTTAAGTTAGTGACGGCTTTGCGAAGACGTAACATGGTGACAACCATATATACGATAATGACAAGCAATACTGCCCCCAAAATATAAAAATCCAAAACGTCTTCCCCCTTTTTCTCTATACCTTTTTATTATAAAGATATATTGGCGCTAGTTCAATGAGAATGATAAAATGGTAGACGTTGCAGAGGGGGACTTGGGATGGGAAAAACAGTTTGGCATTTTATTAATTCGGGAAAATGTACTGCTTCATTCAACATGGCACTCGACGAGGCATTGTTGGAATGGCATAGTAAAGGGGAAATCGGCCCAGTGCTTCGATTTTATGAATGGCAGCCTGCTACACTGTCGATTGGCTATTTCCAAAGTGTTGAGAAAGAAATTGAGTTGGATGAAGTGAAAAAAAACGGTCTCGGTTTTGTTAGACGTCCAACTGGCGGCAGAGGCGTTCTACATGAGCATGAACTTACATATAGCGTTATTGTTAGCGAGGCATACCCGGATATGCCGGAAACGGTTACAGAAGCGTACCGTGTCATTTCGGGAGGTGTTTTGAAAGGATTTCAAAACCTCGGTTTGAATGCGGCGTTTTCTGTTCCGGATACAGTCGAAAAGAGTACGGATTTGAAAAAACCTAAAAGTGCTGTTTGCTTTGATGCGCCAAGTTGGTATGAGCTCGTTGTTGAAGGAAAGAAAGTGGCTGGAAGTGCCCAAACCCGGCAAAAAGGTGTTATTCTACAACATGGCGCAATTTTACTGAGCCTTGACGAGAACAAGCTTGTATCCCTGTTTAAATTCGAAACGGAAACACAGCGCGAACGTATGCGTAAAAGTTTGCCGGAAAAGGCAGTGGCAATCGATCGCTTGGCAAGTCGTTCCATTTCAGTGGAAGAATGTGTGCACGCATTTTCAAAAGGTTTTGAAGAAGCGCTCGATATCACGCTTGAACCATTTGAATTGACAGCAACACAACAGGAATTCGTACGGGAAATCGAACGGAAGAAATATGCGAACGATAAATGGACTTTTAAAAAGTAAAAGCTGTAACTTTGGTTCTATTTTTTTAAAGTCATACAGATTAAAAAGGCGGCAATATACCATTTGGCATTAAGTGTAAATTGCTCACTATTGAAGCTTGTTTCAATATGTAGTAGATTAGGGTAAAGAAGAAACACAACATGTTGTGTTAAATTAGAATATTCCCAGAAGGAGGATGCTTTAATGGTTACCGTTTCCAAGCATCAGGAACCAATTTTGGACAAGGCACAGTTAAATGCGGATATAGCAAAATTCCCACAGGTGCATCCAATTACGCCAGAGATGAAAATTGAACATGACGGAGTGTCACGACTTGTCATGATTGATCGGTATTCATTTAAGGATACAGAAAAGAAAACGTTGAAGGTCGGCGATTTCGTCGTTTTAACCGTGAAGGAAGATCCGAAATTCCCAGCACGCGGTCTTGGCTTTATCGTATCGTTGGATGAAAAAAATGGAAAAGCGGATATTTGTATTGAAAAAGAGTATCGTTCTGCTATTGATAAGCCTGAAGAGCAAGAACAAGGCATTATTACAAGACCGATTGACGTCATCGAAAAACCACTTGAAGTTTTTTATGAACAGATTGCAAAACGAAATGCGACTGGCCTTGCCTCATCTGAAAAGACTGAGGAAAAAAAGAAAGAGTCTTACGACAAATTCTACGGACAGTTATCCAGTTTGAATTTCATACCTGCAGGGCGAGTGTTGTATGGGGCGGGTTCGGATACGGACGTAACATTTTTTAATTGTTATGTAATGCCGTTTGTAGCTGATTCACGCGAAGGTATCTCGGATCACCGGAAACAAGTGATGGAGATTATGAGCCGTGGCGGAGGTGTGGGTACGAACGGATCTACACTACGTCCTCGTAACACACTTGCAAGAGGCGTTAACGGTAAATCATCAGGCTCTGTATCATGGCTCGATGATATTGCGAAATTGACTCATCTTGTTGAGCAAGGTGGAAGTCGACGTGGCGCACAAATGATCATGTTAGCGGATTGGCATCCTGACATTTGCGAATTTATCATCTCAAAAATGCAGAATCCGAGAATTCTTCGTTACCTTCTAGAACATATGGAAGACGAGAATATTAAAAAACTTGCGAGTGAAAAACTAAAATTCAAACCGCTTACAGCACAAGAAGAAGCGATGTATCAAGGCGTTCTAAACTACCGATCAATTCCTGGTCTAGGTGGATTCAGCGAAGCCATCTTAAAAGATGCCGAGACGAAATTACGGGACGGCGGGACTTATTCCGTCCATAATCAGGAATTTCTTACAGGCGCAAATATTTCTGTCACATTGACAGATGATTTTATGAAAGCTGTTGAGGCAGATGCTGATTATGAACTTAGATTCCCAGCAGTTGAAAAGTATTCACCGGCGCAAATGGCGACCTACAATGAAGAGTGGCACAAAGTCGGTGACGTACGCGAGTGGGAACGTCAAGGATTTGAAGTACGTGTCTATCGGACGATAAAAGCACGTGCGCTTTGGGATCTCATCAATATTTGTGCAACTTATTCTGCAGAACCTGGTATTTTCTTTATTGATAATGCCAATAACGAAACCAATGCCAAAGCATATGGACAGCAAGTCGTTGCCACAAATCCGTGTGGGGAGCAGCCTCTAGCGCCATATAGCGTTTGTAATCTTGCGGCTGTGAATCTTGCGGAAATGGTGGACAAAGAGTCGAAAACCGTCGATTTTGAAAAACTGATAGATACCGTACGAGTCGGTGTTAGGATGCAGGATAACGTGATTGACGCAACACCTTATTTCTTAGCGGAAAATAAAGTACAAGCACTTGGCGAGCGACGAGTTGGACTTGGCGTCATGGGTATGGCGGACCTTCTGATTTATTGTGAAAAGACATATGGATCCGAAGAAGGGAATGTACTTGTCGACAAAGTATTTGAAACAATTGCAACGACAGCTTATCGTGAATCTGTGGAACTAGCGAAAGAAAAAGGAAGCTTCCCATTCCTTATCGGTCAGACGGACGAGGAAACAAAAACGCTTCGTACAGCTTTCATTAACACTGGTTTTATGAAAAAAATGCCTGAAGACATTCGTGAATCCATTTTGGAACACGGTATCAGAAACTCCCATTTGTTGACAGTCGCACCTACGGGATCCACAGGGACAATGGTTGGCGTCAGTACGGGTCTAGAACCATACTTTTCCTTTGTGTATTATCGTAGTGGACGTCTTGGGAAGTTCATTGAAGTAAAAGCGAAGATTGTTGAGGAGTATTTAGAACAGCATCCAGAAGCGGATCCGGATCATTTACCAGAATGGTTCATCTCATCCATGAGTCTCGCGCCAGAAGCGCATGCAGATGTACAATGCATCATCCAGCGCTGGATTGACAGTTCAATCTCGAAGACAGTAAATGCGCCACGGGGCTATTCTGTTGAACAGGTTGAAAGTGTCTATGAACGTTTGTATAAAGGTGGAGCAAAAGGCGGTACTGTCTATGTCGATGGTAGCCGTGACTCACAAGTACTTACGCTTAAAGCAGAAGAGAACGAGATGGATTCTGATTATGTAGAAGAAGTGATTGAACAGCAAAAAATCGTGCTTGTAAACACGATTCAAGATCTTCGTTCAACAAATGTGACGATTGGGTCTGAAATCGGCGACACATGTCCTGTATGTAGACAAGGAAGAGTCGAAGAAATCGGCGGTTGTAATACGTGCACAAACTGTAACGCACAACTGAAATGTGGCCTTTAAGAGCAAAGCAGAAACGACGCAAACAATTTGTTATCAATAACTGAATACAAAAAAGGAAGGGATCTACTATAGGTCCCTTCCTTTTAATTAATTCGAAAAAATTGTATGACTTGCCGAATTGGCATTCTTGTTAACCTCCATTGCGCCAACTCCAATCTCTTCAACTTCTAACAGTTTTTCAAACGATGCAATAGCCACTTCCACTTGTTTGTCATCCGGTTCTTTCGTCGTTAATAACTGTAGCCACAACCCTGGATAGCCTAGATATTTCAATATCGGAACGTAACGCATCGAATTGGTTAACTGCAATACTTCGAACGAAATGCTAAGCACAACTGGAATGAGTAAAATCCGGTTCAAAACGCGAAACCAAAACGGGTCTGTCGGTACAAGGAAATAAATGAACATACCAACAATCACCGTAAATAGAATAAAACTACTTCCACACCGAAAGTGTAATCTTGACTGTGCCTGCACATTATCAACGGTGATTGGCAGGTTATGTTCATATGCATTTATGACTTTATGTTCCGCACCGTGGTATTGAAACACCTTCTTTATAATTGGTGTCATTGACACAATAGAAATGTAGGCTAACAAAAGAATAAGTTTGAGGACGGTTTCCAGTATGATTTGCGCTGTTTTGCCTTGTGCTACGGATTGTAATGCACCTGCTAAAAATACAGGAACGAGTGTGAAAACAAATTTACCGAATAAGAAGGATAGCACACCGGCAATGGCAACCCCGATTGCCATTGTCAAATTGGATGTATCTTTCGTATTTGGAATGGCTTCTTCACCGGGAAGGACGTCATAACGCTCACTAGAAAAGGATAAATGCTTTGAACCCATACGGGCTGATTCGAATAATGCTACAAATCCTCTTACAAAAGGGATTTTCTTTAATACGGATAGCAGGTTATTAGCTGTTTTTGGAACATAATAGTATTCGATAGAATCATCTTTTCGCCTAATGGCCGTCACTGTATGATTAGTACTGCCAAACATGACACCTTCTACAATTGCTTGGCCTCCATATGTGGGTGTTTTAAAATTTTTATCCATCTAAAAAACCACGCTTTCTTTCGAAACAGCCGTTTATTTATGTTTATTATACTAAATATAAGGACTACGCTCCATGTTGACGTTTAAATCTGTAAGAGTTTCCCGACACTTCAGTTAGGAGGAGATTGTATGAATAAAACAACAGTAGCTTGGACAGCAATTGTGGGCGCCTTATTAATGGCAGTCGGCTTGAAGTTTTTACATGTATTCAAATTTATCAACTGGTCACCTGTAGGGTGGTCAAAAAAATGGAAAGTCTTTGAATCAGCGCATTTCAGCGTAAAGTGGGCGTTGCTAATTTTAGCACTCATGATTATCATCGCACTATTATATGTAGCTTTATCATTCACGTATTCCATACCACCTTCCATTACATCAATTATTGCGGGCATTATTATTGTCTTCATCGTGGAATGGTCAATCGGATCACCTGAAACGCCGGGAGCTGCGCTTAAATCCATTTCAATACCCTTTTTTGTGATGATTGCAATCACCTGTAGATTTGTTGTCGGGACGGCTGTTTTCATGAAAAAACTTTCAATTGAAAGTATAAAATGAGTTGCTACTAAAGAACGGTATGATAAAATGGGAAAGAAAACGGTGAGGGGAATGATGGCACGGTGAAACTACTTATGCTAAACGGGCCCAATCTGAATAGACTAGGAAAAAGGGAACCAGGAATCTATGGCGTTGAAACGTTGGCTGATGTCGAACGAAAATTGGACAAACTTGCAAGTCTGCATAGTGCTTCCGTTTCGTTTTTCCAATCTAATTCAGAAGGGGACTTAATCGACAGAATCCATGAAGCGGAAGAGTTGATGTTAGATGGAATCATCTTTAATCCTGGTGCATTTACACATTACAGTATAGCGCTGCGGGATGCTGTCGCCTCAGTCAATGTGCCTGTGATTGAGGTCCATATTTCAAATATACATAACCGGGAAGCGTTCAGGGAAACATCCGTTATTGCACCTGTTTGTATCGGTCAACTGTCAGGATTCGGTACAAATGGATATGAATTAGCCTTCCAAGCGTTCCTCCTCCGGGGAAAAGGGGTATGACAATTATGAAAATGGAAAAATTACGTGAACTGTTAAAAGAACATGAAATTGACGCACTTCTAGTTACAAACACGTTTAACCGACGATACATGACCGGTTTTACAGGTTCTGCCGGTTTGGCTCTTATTTCACATGATGACGCTGTCTTCATCACAGATTTCCGATACACAGAACAAGCAGAAAAACAAATCGACGGTTTCCGAATCGTCATGCATTCAAAAACGATTATCGAAGAAGTAGCTGAACAAGCAAACCTGATGAAGCTTGGCACAATCGGGTTTGAAAAAGACGATTTAACATTTGGGCTTTATGAACTTTATAAAAAGGCGGTCCAAGCCGAATTAAAACCTGTATCCAATCTCGTAGAAAAAATTCGAATGGTGAAAACTGCTGATGAATTGGTCATTTTGAAAAAAGCGGCTAAAATTGCAGACGATGCATTTGCACATATCTGCACATTCATCAAACCGGGCGTTACAGAAATTGAAGTATCAAATGAGCTTGAATTTTTCATGCGAAAACAAGGCGCAACTTCTTCGTCTTTTGATATAATCGTAGCTTCGGGACTACGCGGTGCGTTACCGCATGGTGTTGCAACGGATAAAGTGATTGAGTCTGGCGACTTGGTCACACTCGATTATGGCGCTCTTTACGATGGGTATATTTCTGATATAACGCGTACCGTTGCGGTAGGGGAACCTTCCGAAAAACTGAAAGAAATCTATGCGGTCACGCTTGCAGCCCAAGAACTTGCTGTTAAAAACATCAAGCCCGGGATGACTGGGATTGAAGCGGATGCCATTGCACGAGATTATATTAAATCTAAAGGCTACGGAGAAGCATTCGGACATTCGACTGGTCATGGGATTGGATTGGAAGTACATGAATCACCTGGATTGTCATCCCGTTCCGAAACAGTTCTTGAGCCGAATATGGCTGTTACAGTGGAGCCGGGAATTTACCTTCCTGGTATCGGGGGTGTCCGTATTGAGGACGATATCATCATGACTGCTGAAGGTAACGAACGCTTAACAGTTGCACCAAAAGAATTAATCATTTTATAATCGAAGTCTATCAATCAATTGGAGGAAACATCATGATTTCAGTAAACGACTTTAAAACAGGACTAACAATCGAATTTGACGGTGATATTTGGCGCGTCATCGATTTTCAACACGTAAAGCCAGGTAAAGGTGCAGCTTTCGTTCGCTCGAAGTTGCGTAATATTCGTTCAGGTAACGTTAATGAAAAAACATTCCGTGCTGGTGAAAAAGTTGAAAAAGCACAAATCGATAACCGTCGTATGCAATACCTATACGCCAATGGTGATGATCACGTGTTTATGGATAACGAAACATATGAACAAATTGAACTTTCATCAAAACAAATTGAAGAAGAACTGAAATTCCTTAAAGAGAATATGGAAGTTCATGTAATCCAATTCAAGGAAGAAATATTAGGTGTTGCATTGCCTGTTACGGTTACACTTGAAGTAACAGCAACGGAGCCGGGCATTAAAGGCGATACAACAAGTGGTGGTTCAAAACCTGCTACATTGGAAACAGGACTTACTGTTCAAGTTCCGTTCTTCGTCAACGTTGGCGATAAACTAATTATTAACACAGAGGAATCCGAATACGTATCAAGAGCATAACGTAGCTTTTTGGATACTGAAAACACATTGCATCCCATACCCGGGATACAATGTGTTTTTTTTTTTTTTTTCATATGACCCAGGGTCCGTACATAGGATGTTGTAATGGGGGGAGTACCGGATGGAACTAAATGATTTACTTCGTATAGCCGGTATAGGATTAGTCATCGGTTTTTTGCATATTTTCTTTGAACAGACAGGTAGAAAAGAATTTTCATTTTTTCTATTTTTCGTCGCTTACATTTACATCACGGTCGAAATGCTTCGTTTCCTTAAAGTCTTCTTCACGCAGATTAGCGAATTCTTTCAATGGTTGTCCATGTCAGTCTAATGTTGACATTACTACAAACCATCGTCGTCTTCCTAATCTTGCTCTTAATCTCGTTTACCGTCCCGAAATTACAACCGTTGTTGTATACAGCCATTTTCTTACTCTTTTTTTTCTACCTACTTATGACTGTCATTTTCCCATTTAGTATCCAGTATGTTGAACTGTTCGAGCCCTTGCCGGACCCATTTGCCAGGCTTTTAATTGGTAGCGCTATCCTATATTTTATATCCGATATTATTTCGAAGCATATCGCAGAAGCCGGCTATGGATCACTTGCTACTATTTCGCACTTCGCAGTTAAAATCACCATTTTGACACTTTGGATTCAGCAAACAACAGAATTGGTCGAGATACTCTCTACACTTATTACAAAATGATCGGACGGGACCGCTATGATTGCTTTTATTGAAGCGACACTCGGAGCAGTATTCTCAAGTTTTGTCATCATTATCATCTCAGCATTCATGGCACTAATGATTGATTTCCTATTTCCGTCATTCGCGAAATGGACGAGAATGATTCTCTTTTTTATTATCGTTACTGTAGCGCTACAACCTGCTTTCGAACATTTAACGCTTATCAAGGATATTGCCCATTCAATTTCAATGATGTTCATCGGCATCTATCCAATTTTGGCGGCAAGTATGGTAGCTTCAGGCGGCGCTTTCAGTATGTTGAATTTCCAACCAGCTATGCTGCTATTTGCGAATGGTGCAGTAATACTGACGGAGCGCTTTCTAATCCCGCTATTGACAGCTGCTATTATTTTTGATCTTGTTTCCAGGTTTCTGCCGGAATTATCGTTTACTAAGATGGCGGATCTGATTAGGACGACCCTTCTTGGGACAGTGTCGGCTGTTGTTGCGGCCTATTCAATTTTCATCACGACTGGCGGTACCATGTCCTGGGCGATGACAGGATTTGCAAGTGCGCCAATCAAAGAGCTAATAAGTCAAAACGTTCCACTTATCGGTTCGTTCATGACCGAAAGCATGGGGACGATTGGACGTTACTCCTCAGGTGCTAGTGTAGTTGCAGGTGGTTGGTTAATTTCAAGTATTTGGACAATTGCACTCGTTCCGTCTATGAAGACATTACTAACAGCATTTTTTTATAGATGGACGGCAGCGCTGATAGAGCCCTACGCACATGAGGACATTACTGGAATTCTTGACGATATCGGCAAGACGTTATTTGTTTTATGTGCAGTCTCTTTTCTTATCGCTTTCGCATTTATCTATTCTGCTCTTTTTTCCATCATCCTCATAAAACTGATCACTACGATGAAATGAGGTGGTTTGATAACTACTTTTTTAGGTGGAATCCTTTCCATCACATTATTATCTTCAATTATTCTGTTATTATTTCCGGAAAAAGCAGAAGACGAATTCATGCCGATCATCAAACTAGCAATGGGTATTTGGATAATAAGTTCATTCTTCTTATTATTTGGTCATAGCTCTTCATGAAAGTGCATAAAATGATTTATGGATAACAGGTCAGTTAACCGACCCAATGAATGAAAATGGTGATGTTATGCAAAAACCAACAAAGAAATCTCATACCATCCTTCTGGGAGCGATTATTATCCTGGTCATCATTTTCATGAGCTCTGGCATTGGAGGGAAGGAAAAAAAGGAGGATGACGTACAGCAATATGCAGAACTTGAACAAGCATTAATGAAAATCGATGGCATTGGAAAGGTCACCTTATATTTCCACTATGAAAATGAGGAGACTGCAAATTCGCTTTCTAATTATTTTTCAACTTCATCTTCTTCAACAAAGGAGAAAAATCCTTTGCGGGGACTTCTCGTTGTTGCAGAGGGCGCGGGGGAATATGGGGTACGTAGCAAGTTGTTAAAAATATTATCTGCCGTTCTACAGTTGCCTGAACATCGTATTGTAATCCAAGAAATGGAAAAAAGGGGGAATAGCAATGAGGACGAATAAAAGAACAGTATGGTTTTTAACGTTATTAAGTCTTGTCGCCGTTATTTCAATTTACTACGTAAAGGAGAAGGGTTCGATGCCTTTTGATGGGATCGCAATTTTCTCTGACGAGGCGCCAAATACAACACTCATCGGAAAAACAGATGATAAAGCGAAGACACAACCTGTTTTTGCAGATGCCTATTTGTTTGAAGATATGCGGATGGAAGTAAGTAACGAAAGAAGCCAATTAAAAGAACAGCTAACTACAAAAGTATCCTCCGCGGATTACACCGCTGAAGAAAAAGATGCTGCATACGAAGAAATGGCGAAACTGACGAAACTGGATTCGACTGAAGCCTTGATGGAAATGCAAATTATGGCTCTTGGTTACCCAGATGCATTTGTACGGGCGGAGAACGGAGCTGTAAGTGTTACAGTTCTATCATCAGAGGGCCATTCAAAAGCGCAGGCAGATGAAATCTCTCATTATGTGATGACTACTTGGGAAGAAGCACGCGATGTACAAGTTGAATTTAAAGGTGATATGGCAAAATAATGAACTCAGACGAAAAGGCCCTAATGAGGGTCTTTTTCTTTTTCCACTAAGACTTTTGAGGTAAATCAACGATATCTGTTTCAATATGAAGGGAAAACGTCTAAAATGGAGAGGAAGTAAAATTAAATGTAGTCAGGGGAATGGATCATGTTAAAAATTCAAGAGATTCGTGAAATTATAAAACTGATTGATCACTCTTCAATTGAAAAGTTTTCATTTGAATCGGAAGGTACAAAAATTGTCTTGAAAAAGAGCAGTGCCTCAAAAACTGTTAAAACACTTGTGGAAACAGAGCCTACAGTTCAGGTAGAAGTGGCAGAAGTCCGTGCGGCAACAGTGGAACCGGTTGAAGTAAAAAAAGAAGCACCTATTGCACCGGCAGCAGTTGAACTTGTGGAAGACCCGACTTTACACAAAATCACTTCACCAATGGTAGGAACATTTTATTCGGCTTCTTCACCTGAAGTAGCAGCTTTTGTGCAACAGGGTGATAAAGTAAATACGGAGTCGATTGTTTGTATCGTTGAAGCAATGAAATTGTTCAATGAAATCGAAGCGGAAGTTACAGGGGAAATTGTTGAAATCCTCGTAAAAGACGGTCAGCTCGTTGAATACGGACAACCTCTCTTCCTTGTTAAAACAAATTGAGGGGGTGCTCACATATGAAAAAAGTATTAATCGCCAATCGTGGTGAAATAGCAGTCCGTATCATTCGTTCTTGTAAAGAATTGGGCATGAAAACAGTTGCGGTCTATTCAGAAGCAGACCGCGAAGCACTTCACGTAGAACTAGCAGACGAAGCTTATTGTATAGGACCGAAGTTGTCGAAAGACAGTTACCTTAATTTTTCCAACATTATTAGTGTCGCAAAAATGACTGGCTGTGATGGGATTCATCCTGGCTATGGTTTTCTTGCAGAGAATGCTAGTTTTGCAGAGTTGTGTGAAGAGGTTAATATTGAATTCATCGGTCCGACAGCGGATGCGATTTCTCGCATGGGAACAAAAGACGTTGCCCGTGAGACGATGCGGAAAGCCGGTGTACCAATTGTCCCCGGATCCACTGGGATTGTTGAGGATGAAGATAATGCATTACGCGTTGCAGAGGAAATTGGCTATCCTGTCATCATTAAAGCAACTGCTGGCGGCGGAGGAAAAGGGATTCGTGTTGCCAGGGATAAGGAAGAGCTTGTAAACGGGATTAAGATTACACAAAAAGAGGCGGCTGCCGCTTTTGGTAATCCCGGCGTCTATTTGGAGAAATTCGTAGAAGTGTTCCGTCATGTTGAGGTTCAAGTACTTGCCGATAAGTACGGCAACACGATTCACCTTGGTGAGCGTGACTGTTCCATTCAGCGTAGAATGCAAAAGCTTGTGGAAGAAGCACCTTCTCCCGCGCTGACACCTGAACTCCGTAGTGAAATGGGAGAAGCCGCTGTCAAAGCAGCACAGGCTGTTAATTACCGTGGTGCGGGCACAGTTGAGTTCATCTTCGATCACATTAATAAGAATTTTTACTTTATGGAGATGAATACACGTATCCAAGTGGAACATCCTGTTACTGAAATGATTACGGGTATCGACCTGATCAGCCAGCAACTTAAAGTTGCCTCAGGCGAGAAATTAGCCTACACACAACAAGATGTTAAAGTCAATGGATGGGCTATCGAATGCCGCATCAATGCGGAAAATCCTTCGAAAAACTTCATGCCTTCACCGGGGGAAGTGACCATGTATATGGCTCCTGGCGGTTTTGGAGTGCGTGTCGATTCTGCTGTTTACACAGGTTATTCAATCCCTCCATTCTATGATTCGATGGTTGCAAAACTCATCGTGCATGCGGATACGAGGGCAGAAGCTGTCGCAAGAATGAGACGAGCGCTTGATGAATTCATCATTGAAGGTGTGGAAACAACCATTCCATTCCATTTGAATCTAATGGACAATGACGTTTTCAAATCCGGAGATTTTGATACGAAGTTCCTGGAAAAATACGATATTATGGACTAACAGGAAGGGGAATTGGTATGTCTGATAAGACAATGCCTTCATTTGTCGGAATGGCTCCGTCAGGGGATGTTGAGCTTGGACGTGTACAGCTAGCACCCGAAGTTCTTGAAGTAATTATCGGAATAGCAACGACAGAAGTAGCAGGGGTCGCAAATACTAGAGGTAATTTCGCGACGGGAGTCGCGGAAAAGTTTGGAAAGGTTATGCATGGTAAGGGCGTTAAGACAGAATGGTCCGAAGAAGGATTGACAATCGATGTCTATTGCGTGATTGAGTACGGCTATTCTGTGCCTGAAGTTGCGAAAGAAATCCAAGAACAAATTCGACATTCAATATTTCATATGACTTCTCTTGAAACAAAAGAAGTGAATATCCATATAACAGGGATACAGTTCGAGGCAGAAACTGACACGATCTAACTTAAAAAGCATCGTCCTTCTGGATGATGCTTTTTAGTCGGTTTTGCTGTATTTTAGCATGCTTAATATGCTATGATAAGGCATTAGAGTTACAGTAGAGGAGAAAAAAGATTATGAAACGACGAGAAGCACGAGAAAAAACGATACAAACACTTTTTCAACTAGATACGACAGAAATGTCTGTAGACGAAGCTATTACTTATATTACAGAAGGTCCTTCTGATTCCTTTTACGAAAAACTAGTTCGGGGAACAGTGGAAAACAAAGCTGAAATCGATAATGTTCTTGTTGAAAAACTGGAAAACTGGTCATTGGAGCGTTTACCTAAAATCGAGCGGACTGTTTTACGACTCGCAACCTACGAACTACTTTTCAATCCGGATGTGCCGCATAGGGTAGTGCTCAATGAAGCGGTTGAGTTATGTAAAACATTCGGCGATGAAAAATCAGGGCGCTTTGTCAATGGCGTATTGTCAAAGTTTGAAGAAAAATAAATAACTTCAGTTGGGGGAAACAGTATGTCTGGAAAACTGATTGATGGAACTGCTATTGGAAAAGAAATAAGACTGGAAATTAAAGATAGGGTAAGCAATTTACTGGACAATGGTTGTAAACCGGGTTTGGCAGTAGTTTTAGTTGGTGATAACCAAGCTTCCCGTACATATGTGAAAAATAAGCAAAAATCGAGCGTAGAGGTTGGTATGAAGTCGGAACTTATAGAGCTTCCTTCTACCGTATCCGAAGAGGAACTTCTCGGTCATATTTCAAAATTGAACAAAGACAATTCCATTAACGGAATCCTTGTCCAACTTCCTTTACCCAAGCATATTGATGAAAATAAGGTCATTAGTGCAATTGATCCAGAAAAAGACGTAGATGTATTCCACCCGGTGAATGTCGGAAAAATGATTATTGGTCAACAAGCTTTCCTATCTTGTACACCATACGGAATCATCAAACTTCTTGAACGGACAGGCACTGAAATCAAAGGGAAACACGCAGTCATCGTTGGTCGGAGTAATATTGTCGGTAAACCAATGGGACAGCTATTGCTACAACGAGATGCGACAGTAACGTATTGTCATTCAAAAACTGAAAATCTTGCTTCTTACACACAGGATGCGGATATTCTTATTGTTGCAATCGGAAAAACAAAATTTATCGATGCAGAGCATATAAAAGAAGGCGCTGTTGTAATAGATGTCGGCATGAATCGTGACGAAAACGGGAAGTTATGCGGAGACGTTGATTTTACTTCAGTAAAAGAAAAAGCTGCTGCAATTACACCGGTTCCAGGAGGAGTAGGACCGATGACAAT
Organism: Filibacter tadaridae; assembly: GCF_900609045.1. Lineage (GTDB taxonomy): Bacteria > Bacillota > Bacilli > Bacillales_A > Planococcaceae > Sporosarcina > Sporosarcina tadaridae. The sequence goes on along the minus strand of NZ_UXAV01000044.1, from coordinate 35,529 downwards.
TACAATGCTACTCAAAAACACACTCCATAGCGCTGAAAAAGCGTATGAAAAAGGCAACTGTTCTCAATAATGATAATGAAACTTGGAGGACGCTGTTTTTCGTCAGAAAGACAGCGTTTCTATACGCCGGAAAATGGGAGGTGAGATTGTTGACTGGGAATCCATATTTATCTGTCCAAGCATTAACTAAATATGTGAAACGAAAATTCGATGCAGACCCCCATTTGCGTAATGTGTACGTTAAAGGTGAATTGTCGAATGTCAAAAGCCATCCGAGCGGTCATATTTATTTCACTTTAAAAGATGACTCGAGCCGTATTCAGTCGGCAATGTTCCGCTCCAGTGCGACGCAACTTAAATTCAAACCAGAAAACGGCATGAACGTCCTTATAACGGGTGATGTGACAGTTTACGAAGCGAGCGGACAGTATCAATTATATGCCCAAACCATGCAGCCCGATGGTATTGGTGCATTATTTCTGGCGTATGAACAACTGAAGGAAAGCCTTGGTAAAGAGGGGCTTTTTGAGGGACGTTGGAAACAGCCATTTCCCCAATACCCAAATACGATTGGTGTCGTAACAGCTCAATCCGGGGCTGCAATACAAGATATTTGTTCAACAATTGAAAGACGGTATCCACTTGCAGAAATCATCTTGTTCCCTGCAATCGTTCAAGGGCCACAAGCTGCTCCTTCGATTGTACAAGCGATTGAACAAGCAGAAGCATACGGGTTGATTGATGTTCTTATCGTAGGCCGTGGTGGCGGTTCGATTGAAGATTTATGGGCTTTCAATGAGGAATCAGTCGCAAGGGCCATCTTTTCTTGTAAAGTTCCTATAATAAGTGCGGTTGGTCATGAAACGGATACGACAATTGCTGATTTCGTTTCTGACAAGAGAGCCCCAACACCAACAGCAGCGGCGGAAATTGCAGTACCTGCGCGTGAAGATTTAGTGGCAAGGATCCTGGAACGAAAACGATCGATTTACACAACCTTGTCCAGCCATATTAAACATGAGCGCAAACGGCTAGATACCTATCAAAATGCATATCCACTTCAATTTCCAGAACGTTTATATCGACCGTTTACTGAAAAGCTAGTGGGCTTTGAGGGAAGATTATTGAGAACAGCACAGAATGTAACTGGAAATAGAAAATCCAATCTTTTTCGAATGAACGGGATGCTTGCCACTTTGTCTCCCAATCAACGGATTAAAGAAGGATACCGTGAAATTTCGGGTATGAATGATCGACTGACGAGGGCAGCGAAGCATGATATCCGTATCCGGAACGATAGATTTCAAACATCTATTCGAATGCTAAAAGCGCTTAATCCACTGGACGTTATGGAGCGAGGGTATTCGATAGTCTACCAAAATGATATAGTAACCAATTCAGTCGCAACTTTTCAGGTAGGATCGGAAGTACAGATTCGCCTGCAGGATGGAACAGTAAACGCAACAGTTCAATCTATCACAACGAATGATGGGGAGGAAAGCTAATTGGAAAGTCAACCTATCCGCTTTGAAGAAGCGATGCTTAAATTAGAAGAAGTTGTCCAGAAGCTCGAAACAGGAGATGTCCCACTCGAAGATGCCATCACACTTTATAAAAAAGGGATGGAACTGTCAGCTTATTGCAATAACAAATTACAAGATGCGGAAAAACAACTTATCTCAATTATTGACAAAGGCGGTGACAAAATTGCTTTCGACCCAACAAAAGGCTCAGACTCAAATGGATGATAGCTTGCAAAAATTCATACGTAAACATACGCCCGCAATTGAAGAACGATTAAATACATTACTGGAAACGGAAACCTCATCACTGACGTTAAGAGATGCAATGGCTTATTCAGTGAATGCGGGAGGCAAAAGGATTCGTCCTCTTCTTGTCTTAGCAACACTTCACGATTTAGACGTTAGCTCCGAGGATGCGATAACAGTCGCGTGCGCCGTGGAATTGATACATACGTATTCTTTAATCCACGATGATTTGCCTTCTATGGACGATGATGATTTTAGACGAGGCAAGCCGACAAACCATACGATTTATGGTGAGGCTGTCGCTATTTTAGCAGGAGATGCACTTCAGACACTCGCATTTGGTTGCCTGACAAAACTTTCATCTACACCAGCCGAAGTTGTTCTTCAAATTATTCATCTCCTTGCAGAGGCTTCAGGTTTACGTGGCATGGTTGGTGGTCAAGTGTTAGATTTAGAAGGTGAAACAAAGCAATTATCATTACTTGAATTGGAAACCGTCCATATTAATAAGACAGGTGCTCTTTTATCATTTTGTATTGAAGCAGGGGCATTGATTGCTGGTGCTGATGCTGTGAAAACTGATAAATTAAAGACTTTCGCCCATAATATTGGACTCGCTTTTCAAATTCGGGATGATATTCTTGACGTTACGTCTACAACTGAAGAACTAGGAAAGACTGTAGGAAGCGACGAGACAAGTGATAAGTCAACGTATCCGTCATTACTTGGATTAGCAGATGCGGAAAAACGACTTAAGAGCCATCAACAATTAGCAAAAAGTGCGCTTTCCATTCTGGAAAAAGAAGAATCGCTTCTTGGTTTATTCGCAGATTATATCGTAGAACGTAAATCCTAAAGAGAACGTAATGTTTGTACTGGTAGACTTACTTGCTATAATGTACTAAACATTGGTTTTTCCGTGGCAATCAATTTATGAAGGTGTGTGATAATGATGGATCTCACTGAAATCACTAATCCATCTTTTATTAAGAAACTCGACAAGGAACAGATGATGGAGCTTGCCGAAGAAATACGTGTATTCCTTATAGAAAAATTATCTGTTACTGGTGGCCATCTTGGACCGAATCTTGGCGTTGTCGAACTGACAATCGCGCTTCACAAGCTGTTTGACAGTCCCAACGATAAATTCCTTTGGGACGTTGGACATCAAGCATATGTCCATAAAATACTAACTGGACGTGCAGGAGATTTTGGCACACTAAGACAATTTAAAGGTCTTTGTGGCTTTCCTAAGATGATTGAGAGTGAACATGATGTATGGGAAACCGGCCATAGCTCAACATCTCTTTCAGCTGCTATGGGGATGGCTGCAGCCCGTGATATTAAAGAGGAAACGAATTACGTAATTCCCGTAATCGGTGATGGGGCGCTTACAGGTGGTATGGCATTAGAAGCACTCAATCATATCGGACACAAAAAAACGAACATGATTGTGATTCTGAATGACAACGAAATGTCAATAGCGCCAAATGTTGGTGCTCTTCATTCTGTTCTTGGAAAGTTAAGAACTGCAGGTAAATACAATACTGCCAAAGATGAACTTGAATATATATTGAAAAAAATCCCTGCCATTGGCGGTACAATTGCAGCCGCAGCCGAACGAGTAAAGGATAGTTTGAAATACCTACTCGTATCGGGGGTGTTTTTTGAAGAACTTGGATTCACATACCTTGGACCGGTTGATGGGCATGACTTCACTGAATTGGAACGTAATATTCAGTACGCAAAAAAGATGGAAGGTCCCGTTATCCTTCATGTTATTACAAAGAAAGGTAAAGGGTATCTTCCCGCTGAAGCCGACAAAATTGGTACGTGGCATGGTACAGGTCCTTACAAGATTGAGACGGGTGATTTTGTTAAAACCTCATCTGTTGCACCTTCTTGGAGTGGCTTGGTGGCTGAGACGGTCAGGAAGATTGCACGAAATGATAAAAGAGTTGCCGTTATCACACCTGCTATGCCGGTTGGATCGAAACTTGAATCATTCGCAACTGAATTTCCAAATCGTTTTTTCGATGTTGGTATTGCAGAACAACACGCTGCAACGATGGCAGCGGGCCTAGCAACTCAAGGCATGAAGCCGTTTCTTGCTATCTACTCGACATTTCTGCAACGCGCGTATGACCAAGTGTTGCACGATATTTCCAGACAAAATTTAAATGTATTCATCGGTATCGATCGTGCTGGACTTGTTGGGGCTGATGGTGAAACTCATCAAGGTGTATTTGATATTTCATTTTTGAGATCGATGCCGAACCTTGTGATCATGATGCCAAAAGATGAAAATGAAGGTCAACATATGGTGAAAACTGCTATCGACTATGATTGTGGTCCAATTGCGATGCGTTATCCGCGGGGTAATGGTATTGGTGTGCCAATGGATGAAACGCTACGACCGATTCCAATTGGTTCGTGGGAAGTTCTACGTGAGGGAAATGATGCTGTAATCTTGACGTTTGGCACTACAATACCTATGGCTCTTGAAGCGGCAGAAATACTAGCTACGGATGGAATTTATGTGAAGGTTGTCAATGCGAGGTTCATTAAACCACTGGACACGGAAATGCTTGACGGAATGCTTGCGACAGGAATGCCTATAATGACGCTTGAAGAAGCAGTATTAGCAGGTGGCTTCGGTAGTGCAATTTTAGAATACACGCATGACTCCATATTCCCAACACAACTTATTCGTCGAATGGGAATACCCGATCAATTTATCGAACATGGAAATGTAGAAGCGTTGTTGGATGAAATCGGCATTACTGCGGGGCATCTTGTTGAAAATATGAAAGCACTGATTCATGATCAAGTTGCAGAGAGGGAAAAGGTATGACAATCCGTATTCCTAAAGAACGTGTCGATATCCTTCTCGTTGAGCGGGGGTTGGTGGAAACAAGAGAACAAGCAAAACGTTCTATCATGGCCGGAATCGTTTTTTCAGCTGAAACAAGGATGGATAAGCCCGGAGAGAAAATTCCGTCAGATGCCCCGCTAATTATAAAAGGGACGTCTTTGAAATATGTAAGCCGTGGCGGGTTGAAGCTTGAAAAGGCTTTAGAAGTTTTCGAGGTCGATGTCATGAAGAAAATTGTATTGGATATAGGCTCTTCAACAGGTGGCTTCACAGATTGCGCCTTGCAAAACGGCGCTGCCCATTGCTATGCACTTGATGTAGGCACCAATCAGCTGGCCTGGAAAATACGACAAGATCCCCGCGTAACTGTTATGGAAAAAACGAATTTCAGACATGCGACACCTGAAATGTTTCAAGATGGGATCCCTCAATTTGCTACAATTGATGTATCATTCATCTCTTTGACACTTATTTTACCAGCGTTGAAAAATGTACTTGCTTTAGGTGGAGATGTTGTTGCGCTAGTTAAACCGCAATTTGAGGCAGGGAAAGGAAAAGTCGGAAAAAAAGGAGTCGTTAAAGAATTTTCCGTCCATTTCGATGTCTTGAAAAAAATCGCGAATGCCTCAATCCAAGAAGGATTTAGCCTGTGCGGCATATCCTATTCACCAGTTACAGGCGGTGAGGGGAATATTGAATTTCTCTTCCACTTAACTTCTGTAACAACGCCGGAAAACCTCTTTAATGATGAAGCATTAGAGGCTATTATTCGCGATGCCTACAAGACATTGAACTAACACAACAATACTATCCAAGTCTTTTCATGCAGCATCCCTAGCCCGTTGAGGTCAATACTTTGTATCGGAGTGATTAAATTGAATAAAGGTCATCGACATATACGCATACGGGATATTATCTCGAACTTAGAAGTTGAAACGCAAGATCAATTAGTGGATAGCCTAAAGGCCGCGGGCGTAGATGTGACACAAGCAACCGTTTCCCGTGATATTAAAGAAATGCATCTTATTAAAGTCCCATTGGAGGATGGTCGTTACAAATATAGTCTTCCTCAAGTACATAAGTACAATACGGAACAAAAGCTACATCGTGCTTTGACTGATGCATTTGTCAGCATTGATGGCGCGGGTCATTTTTTAATTTTGAAAACGTTACCGGGAAATGCACAAGCGGTTGGCTCACTTTTAGATCATTTGGATTGGGAAGAAATACTTGGCACGATTTGCGGCGATGATACCTGTCTCATAATTTGCAGGGATGAAAACTTTTCAATGGAACTAAAGGAAAGATTGCTAGCGATGCTTTGAGAGAGGTGACAGCAATTGTTAAGCGAAATCTCTATAAAAAACTTTGCAATTATTGAAAAACTGGAAGTCACTTTCAACGAAGGTCTCACTGTACTAACAGGAGAGACCGGGGCGGGTAAATCAATTATCATTGATGCTGTTACTCTTCTAGTAGGCGGTAGAGGATCCCAGGAATTCATCCGCCATGGAGAAAAAAAGGCCGAGCTGGAGGGCATGTTCATAATTGATGAACCACAAAACCCTGTCTTCAGTAAACTGGCAGACTTTGATATAGAAATAGAAGATGGCGTTGTCATATTACGGCGGGATTTGAATTCGAATGGAAAAACGGTCTGCCGTGTCAATGGAAAGCTTGTCACGATTGCTATTATGAGAGAAATCGGTTCACATCTTATCGATATTCATGGGCAACATGAAAATCAGGAACTGATGCATGAAAGAACACATATTCATTTACTCGATCAATTTGCAGGAGAAAGACTAGCGAACGCGCATCATAACTATACTGATCTTTATGGACATTACAAAAGGTTGAAACGAAAGCTCGAAACCGCCAATGAAAACGAACAACAAATTGCTCAACGTATCGATTTATATTCATTTCAACTAAAAGAAATCAATGCAGCTGCTCTCATTATCGGGGAAGAGGACGAGCTTGAGGATGAAAAGCAGAAGCTTCAAAATTTCAATCGGTTATTTGAGCGTTTGAATAATGCTTACGAATCGATTAGTGGTGATACACATGCGCTGGATTGGGTTGGATCTGCTATGAGTGACATTGAGGATGCAGCATCTGTGGATAAAAACATGAAACCACATGCAGAAATAATTGCAACAAGTTTCTATTCCTTGCAAGAAACGGCTTACGAACTAAAAAATGTATTGGATGAAATGGAATTCGATCCAGCGAGGCTTGACATTGTCGAAGAACGATTGGCATTACATATTTCTCTAAAAAGAAAATACGGTAAAACCGTTGAGGATATTCTTATCTATCGTGATAAGATTGCAGATGAACTCGACAATTTACTGAGTAGGGATGACCGTTTATCCGCCGAACAAGCAAGACTTGCCAGCCTTTTAAAAGATTTGGAAATCGAAGCTGGCGAACTCTCCATAATACGACAAGAGGTCTCTATACAATTGGAAGACGCCATTATGGAACAACTTCAACAACTTCATATGGGCAAAGCTTCTTTTAAAGTCGATATTAAGCAGAAGGCGACCGGAATTTTCGATTCCAATGGTTTTGATGACGTTTCATTTCTTATTTCGACGAATGTAGGGGAACCGTTGAAACCTCTTGTGAAAGTTGCTTCAGGTGGGGAACTTTCCCGCGTGATGTTAGCACTTAAAACAATCTTTTCAAAACATCAAGGTGTTACGTCACTTATTTTTGACGAAGTCGATACAGGGGTGAGTGGAAGGGTGGCGCAAGCAATCGCTGAAAAGATAGCAATGATTGCTACCCATTCGCAAGTGCTCTGCATATCGCACTTACCACAAGTTGCAGCGATGGCGGATTATCATTACCTCATTAAAAAAGAAGTGCAAGGTGATCGAACAAGAACTGCAATCCACGATGTCATTCAATCCGATAGAACAGACGAACTATCCAGAATGTTATCGGGCGCAGAAATTACGCCGCTTACATTAAAACATGCAGAAGAACTACTTAACCTGGCACATGAACGAAAAAAAAACTTTAGATAAAAAACAAACGTACATAGTCAATTGTGTACGTTTTTCAACGTTTATCAAGCCGTTTTTCTTTTTTGCTTTATTTACCCTCTCATAACATCCTTCTTAACGGACATACCAACAGTATCACAAGTAAGGAGGTGAAATATGGAATGGAGTAGACAATTTAAATTAGTCGTGTCGTTTTGTATCTTGTTTCTTTTTACACCGCTAATTGTGAATCCAGCATTTGCAAAAAGCGACTATTTAATCCCGATGGGTCATTCAATCGGCATTAAAATGGAGTTAACGGGCGTGTTTATAACAAATGATGTCATGATTAGCAAGGATAATTGGTTAAAGGCAGGTGACCTGATTGAACAAGTAGGCGATAAATCGATTAAAACATTACCCGATTTTGAAAAAACATTGTCTACGATGACTGACGAAAAGGAAATTGAACTACAGGTGTTGCGGAATGGAGATTCAAGTCGTATCAAAGCAGATGGGGAAGCGATGAAACGTCTCATTCCATTCCTCAAAGATCGGACAGAAGGGACAGGCACATTAACGTATGTCGATCCCGATAAAGGGATTTATGGAGCACTCGGGCATCAAATTATCGACAGTGCTTTAAAATCACCACCCCTATTCACAGACGGAACGATTCATCTTTCTGAAATTGGACAAATTAAAAAGAGTACTCCGGGCTCTCCAGGTTATAAAATCTCTACAATTGTAGACGATGGAGACTTCTTAGGAACAATCCAAACGAATAGTGTTTACGGCATTTTCGGCACTTGGAACAGCGCTTATAAGAAAGTGTTAGCTGAACCACTTGAGATTATGCACCCAACCCAAGTAAAAGTAGGAAAAGCTGAAATTCTTACGACAATAAAAGGAACGAAAGTCGAAACTTTTGCTATTGAAATTACAAAGGTTGAAAAAGATCAATTCCATTTTGTCCTTACAGATACCGCCCTTCTTAAAAAGACAGGGGGAATTCTGCAAGGAATGAGTGGAAGTCCTGTTATCCAAGATGGCATGTTTGCGGGCGCTGTCACGCATATGTTTGTCGATGAACCTGAAAAGGGAGCTGCTCTCTTTTTGGAAATGATGCGTGAAGGTGAAGAATGAGGAAGAGAGCCAACCTGAAATTTTAGGTTGGCTCTTTTTTTGTCTAATGGTAAACTTATGATAACTGATTCGACAAGTTTGAAGATATCAATGGTATTTGTCGAAATGGGATGAAATCATATGTCTGAAGATTCATTTTCTGCTTTATAAAAAGGGTTATCATGTTTAATGTCGAAATTTTCATTAGTGCGAGAAAGAGTGCTTTTACGTGTAAAGAAGATAATAACTAACATAAAAACCAAGGGGGAAATGAGAATGGGGAAATTGAAAATAGCGATTGCTGACGATAATAAAGAACTTGTGAAAACAATGGTGGCTTATTTTGAACAACACACTGAGATTGAAATTCTTTGGACTGCACATAATGGTAAGGTCTGCTTATCGATGTTGGAGGAAAAAAAGCCGGATGTTCTTCTATTAGATATTATCATGCCGCATCTTGATGGAATTGCAGTACTTGAGACGCTTACGAGTAATGACGAAAATACGAACTTGCATATAATTATGCTGACAGCTTTTGGTCAAGAAGATGTAATGACTCAAGCTGCAAGTCTTGGCGCTTCTTATTTCATGTTAAAGCCATTTGAATTTGATCGGTTGGCTAATCAGATTTTCCAAGTAGCCGGTACTTTGAAACCAGCCAAATCGAACAGTCATCAAGATTCGGTGATGATAGCTGAACCTGGTATTATAAGTCAAAAAGTCCTTGATACAACGATTACTTCAATTATTAAAGAGATCGGGGTACCTGCGCATATTAAAGGCTACGCTTTCTTGAGAGAGGCAATTCAAATGGTGTATACCGATGTCGACCTCCTTGGATCTGTAACAAAGGTTCTCTATCCTGAGATTGCAAAGAAATATAATACAACTCCATCGCGCGTTGAACGTGCCATACGTCATGCAATTGAAGTTGCATGGAATAGAGGGAATTATGATGTGATTTCTAAAATGTTCGGCTATACGGTCCACCATTTAAAAAGCAAACCAACGAACAGTGAATTCATCGCAATGATTGCAGATAAATTACGCCTTGAGCATATGGCTAGTTAAATTAGAATAGGTTTTGAATACAAAAAATACCTTTCGCGCAATTAGGATAGTCGTGCGAAGGGTATTTTTACCTTTTTGAGTTGAAAGTGAAATTGTTAATTTGAGACAGAACTTATCGAATCGCCTAACTAATCAGGATGGATTGTCTTATAATAGAGAAGAGAGGTAAGGTGATAACTATTGCTCATCCAGAATGACTTTTTCGACATTTTTATTCAGGAAAACAACGTGATACTTCATTCAAAAAAGATTGGTTTCCCACTAAAATCATTCAATTTAATCACCAGGGCTTATCCCCGCCTAAAGATTAGTTCATTTCCCATCTTAACGAAGGCGCTTGCCGGTTTAGACGAGAATCATATCATTGGAACATGGGTACCAAGAATCGAGGTCATGGTATCAGCAGACGGTATGATGGCCCAATTGTTTATTAATACCACAAAAGATGAGTTTGAAGAAAATAGAAAGTCTATTCTAGAACAAGCGGAATTAGTATTACATGAAACAGGTGTCAGTTATGGAAGGATCCCGATTAAAAATAACGAATACACACCCGGTGAGCCAATCATTGCAGCTCTAGGAAGTACCCCACAAAAAGGGGTGGATGCAGAAATTACGTATATCGTGATTCCTGAACGCAAACCAGTTATACAAGAAGATGGCTCCGCAAATCATTATGAAATGAACTTTGTCACGCAGGTGAAACAGGGGGATTGGCTTGGTGAGAAAATCCCTTCACAAGCCGGAATTGATGGTTCTGATGTGTACGGAAATAGAGTTCCAGCTGTAGCTGGAGATGATGTTCGCCTAGTCTATGACCGTAAATCAGTTATTGAAGAACAGGAATTAGATAAAATTGTACTCCGTGCAGCACATGATGGTGCTCTCGTATATAAAGAAGGGGTCCTAAGCGTTGTAAAACACTTAGTGATTAATGGAGATGTTGGACCGGAAACCGGATCTATTACGTTTGAAGGTGCTGTGACGATTTATGGCACGGTCCTCGCAGGCTATTCCGTCGTTGCAAGTGGGGACATCGCTGTTGAAGGTAGTGAAGGGATTACAAATGCTAAAATGCTTCAATCTAAAGAGGGCGATATTTATATAAAGGGCGGCATTTTTGGCGGAAACACGACAATCGTCGAGGCGCAAGGTGACATTTTTATTAAACATGCAAATAACTGTAAATTGTATGGCGAAGATATACATGTGGGTCTGTACCTTCTTGGCACTGATATAATCGCAACTAATGTATTTGTTGATAAACATGCAGGAAAGATCATCGGCGGGCGAATTGAGGTAGTAGTTAGCATAGAGAGTGCGATTGCCGGAAACAGTCACGAACGTATGACCAATCTTTGTGCAAAGGGAACCGATAAAGATGCGCTATATCTAGAAATTCAAGAAATGGCTAAAGAATTAAAGGAGAGGCAAAATGTCGTGGAGAAATTGGAACAACATACGTCTCAATTCGATAAAGACGCGGTTGGAGGTACCAGTCAACAAGAAGAAGCATACGCGAAGATAATGGAAACAATTGAAATAAGCAATGAAATGATTATGGAGCTTGATAGGGATATTCAACTGAAGCTAATGGAAATTAAAAGTGCAAAACCGCCGCAAATCGAAGTAACGAAAGAGGCGTATCCGGGGACAATTATTCAAATCGGCAGTAGGTCAACTACTCTTCAGCAAACAGCAAGAGGGCTATTCAGGATTGTGGATGATGTACTGAATGTCTAAACTACCTGTTTACGCACATCGTGGTGCATCGGCTGCTTATTTTGAAAATACAATGCAAGCGTTTATAAAGGCTTACGAACAAGGTGCGGATGGTATTGAAATAGATGTACAAGTAACTGAAGATGGCATCAGTTATGTAATTCATGATCCCGATTTGAATAGAGTGGCTGGTTTGCGGATGAATATTGCAGAAATGACGGGCGTGGAAATGTCTACAGTTCGCATCGGTAAAAAGTATAGTCGATTGTTCAAAGGACACAGTATTCCGTTATTAAACGAAGTTGTATTATTTTGTGAAGAATATGGGATGGCTCTCAATGTTGAATTGAAAGAGACAGTTTCTGATCGGCCTGAATCTGTTGTCGATATACTCTCTAGTATTTCTCGCTTAAAAAATGTACATATCTCTTCATTCGATTACCATCTACTCGAGAAAGTGAAAGAGTGCAATCCCGAAATGGAAACAGCTTTGTTAGTCCGCAAAAAAAGTACTGATTGGGAACATCTTGAGCAGTATTCATGTGCTGATGGTTTTCATCTGCATAAAAAGTTACTAGTTGAACCCTTTCAAAGTAAACTTATTGAATCAGGCAAAATAGTCCGCGTGTACGCGGTAACGGGAAAAGAAGCAATCACTTTCAATCCGCCTCCGTTCATTGACGGTTGGATCACTGATTATCCAAACCGTTTCGAAGACAGAGAAAAAGACCAAGACAGCTAATTGTCTTGGTCTTTTGTTAGTTTTTTCTCCGTGCTTGCACGCGCCCTTTTCTTCGATCACGACGCAGTAAAAATCCGGCAAAGAACCAAAGCCCTGCGATGAACAAGAGTAGACCGATGAAAAACTGAACCCATATGTATGGAAACGGATTAAATAATACTCCGAAAATGGCATCGCGCATAAGTTTTATGCCAAGTGCTGCAGCGATTCCAGGAATCAGCAGAACGATGAAAGCCGCGAGACGGGCCATATCAAACAACTCCTTACTGAATATTATTTTACCTGCTTCAGTTATATTGTCAAGATGACTGCAATGATGTATGATTAAGTTGTTATTGCAAAAGATTGCATTATCCAAAAGAGGAGAATGAATATCATTGCAAAATGTTCTCATTGTGGGAGCAGGGACAGGCGGTTCTATCTTACTGGACCTTCTCCAAAACTTAGATTTCATGAATGTGTTGGCTATCATCGATACAGATGAAGAAGCTCCCGGAATCATCCATGCAAAAGAAATCGGGATTGCTTACGGCATAGACTGGAAAAATTATTTAACAACAGATGTTCATATCATTTTTGATGTAACTGGCAAGGAATCGGTATTTGCCGAATTGCTTGCTGCAAGACCTAATCACACGCTGCTTATACCCGGATCTGTTGCAAATCTCCTTGTAAAGCTTTTGAAGGAGAATGATACATACATTAAGCGGATTCGTGTTGAAATGCATAAACAGCGGATGATTTTTGATTCGGTCGAAGAAGGCATGATTGGTATTAATCATGAGGGGAATGTTAATTTCTTCAACAAAAGCGCTTCGAGAATGACAGGAGTACCCATTACTGAGGCAATTGGCAAACCCATTACCGAGGTCATTCCCTCAACTGAGCTACCACGCGTGTTCTTAGCTAGAAAACAGGAACTCAATCGAGAACTCATCTTAGGTAACGGAATGGAAATTGTAACATCCCGCTATCCGCTGTTCGATCATGTAGGCAATATAGTCGGTGCATTCGCTGTATTTAAAGATATTACAGGTGTTCTTGCGCTTGCCGAAGAAATTACAGATTTAAACAAAGTGAAGACAATGCTTGAGGCGATAATCCATTCAAGTGATGATGCGATTTCGGTGGTCGACGACATGGGCAACGGGATTTTGGTGAATCCCGCCTATACTCGAATCACAGGACTTACCGAAAATGAAGTGATTGGCAAACCTGCAAATGCGGACATTTCTGAAGGTGAAAGCATTCATATGCAAGTGTTGAAATCGCGGAAGCCAGTTCGTGGTGTGAATATGCGGATTGGTGAGAACAACCGGGAAGTAATCGTTAATGTCGCACCAATTATTGTCGATCATCAGGTGAAAGGAAGCGTTGGTGTCATTCATGACATAACTGAGATGCGAAACCTGATGAAAGAGCTTGACCAAGCACGTACGATTATCCGTAAACTTGAATCGACCTATACGTTTGATGATATTTTCGGAGTTTCCCCTGATATTGAAATTGCGGTTGATCAGGCGAAGCTTGCCGCGAAATCTAATTTACCCGTCCTTTTACGAGGAGAAACGGGGGTGGGGAAAGAGCTTTTCGCACATGCCATTCACAGTTCCAGTGAAAGACGTTTCAATAAGTTCATCCGTGTTAATTGTGCTGCTATGGATCCTAACAGATTGGAAACTACGCTATTTGGTAGTGTCGAAAGCACTTCTCAAAGTGGACAGCGAAAACAAGGACTTCTTGAGGAATCGGAGCAAGGCACTTTATTTCTTGATGAAATTACGGATTTACCATTAGACTCTCAAGAAAAGCTGCTCGTTTTTTTGAAAGAGGGTATCCTTTATAACATAGGGAGTGCGCAACCGATTCAGTTATCCGTCCGTATTATCACTGCAACTTCCAAGAAATTAGAAAAAGCAATGAACGAAGGACGGTTCAACGAAGAATTGTATTACTTCTTAAACCGGATAGCCATTCATATTACACCGCTCCGTTCCCGGAAAAAAGATATTCCTTTTATAATCGAGCATTTACTTGTGAAATTGAATCAGGAGTTCGGTATGAATGTGAAAAGAATCACTCGCGAAGCATTGGATCGGCTTATGGATTATGAATGGGCGGGAAATGTACGCGAACTTGAAAATGTAATCAGTCGCGCCATGATTTATATGGGATCAAGTGAAATGGTTCTTGGACTGGAAGACATTATAAAATCTCTGTATTCGGATGGAAACGAAGCTGAAGAACAGATTCTTCCGGAAAAAAGCACGTTAGCATCTATTATGGATGGGCACGAAAAGACGATTCTTGAAACAGCACTACGAGAAAACAAAGGAAATAAATCATTAACAGCTACAAGGCTAGGTATTTCGCTTCGATCCCTTTATTATAAACTTGAGAAATTTAGTCTCATCTAACGGTTCAGTAAAGGAGGAAGAACAATGGCTACACTCGATTCACTTATTGAGAAGGCTGCACTTGAACTTAATCCAGTTGTCGCTGTCGCATCAGCTGGCGATGTTGAAGTACTTGAAGCAATCAGCAATTCGATTGCCAAAGGTATCGCCTCATTTATCTTGTTTGACGATGAAACACTTCTGGTTGAACTAATCGAAAAGCAATTCCCACATCTTGCTGGTGAAGAAAACGTACGAATCTATCATTCTTCCAGTCAAGTAGACTCTGCGTCCAATGCTGTGAAAGCGGTTTCAAGCGGGCAAGCGCAAGTGTTGATGAAAGGGAACTTACCGACATCCGTTATATTGAAAGCCGTTTTAAATAGTGAATATGGTCTTCGAACAGGAAAAATACTTTCCCATGTCGCTGCATTTGAAGTCCCCGGGTTTGATAGGCTGCTTTTCATCACGGATGCTGCGATGAATATTGCTCCTGACCTTGATGCAAAAGCGCAGATCATACGTAATGCTGTCGCGACCGCTCATGCCTGTGGTGTACCTACGCCAATTGTTGCGCCCCTTGCAGCGGTGGAAACAGTGAATTCTGCTATGGCACCCACAATCGATGCTGCTTCACTTGTTGCAATGAATCAGCGTGGACAACTTACGGATTGTATTGTCGATGGCCCGCTTGCACTGGATAATGCAATTTCTACAAAATCCGCTGCACAAAAGGGTATCACAAGCATAACGGCGGGTAAGGCGGATGTGCTTGTCGTTCCGAACATCGAAGCGGGCAATATTTTGTACAAATCACTTATGTATTTTGCGAATGCAAAAGTCGGTGCCATCGTTCAAGGTTCTAAAGCGCCAATTGTTCTTACTTCAAGAGCGGACAGTGCCGAAAGTAAATTGTATTCGTTAGCACTTGCTATTCTATCTATAAGAAAATGAAATTGAAGTAATCATGAAAGTCAAAATTGAACATAACCCCTAGGAGGAATACAACAATGGAACTATTCAAATATATGGAATCTGCTGATTATGAACAAATCGTACTTTGCCAGGACAAAAATTCAGGTCTAAAAGCAATCATCGCAATTCATGATACAACGCTTGGCCCAGCACTTGGTGGAACACGCATGTGGACATATGCAAGTGAAGAAGATGCGCTAGAAGATGCACTTCGTCTTGCCAAAGGAATGACTTACAAAAATGCTGCTGCGGGCTTAAACCTTGGCGGTGGAAAAACTGTCATCATCGGTAACCCTAAAACAGATAAAAACGATGAAATGTTCCGCGCTTTCGGTCGCTTTATTGAAGGTTTGAACGGTCGCTACATAACTGCTGAAGATGTGGGTACAACAGAAGAAGATATGGACTTGATTCACCTAGAAACAAATTATGTAACTGGGGTATCAGCTGAATTTGGTTCTTCAGGCAATCCATCACCTATCACTGCTTACGGCATTTATGTAGGGATGAAAGCTGCGGCAAAAGAAGCTTTCGGTACTGATTCTCTTGAAGGTAAAGTCATTGCAGTTCAAGGCGTTGGTAACGTTGCCTACACACTATGCAAACATCTACATGAAGAAGGCGCAAAACTGATTGTTACGGATATTAACAAAGAATCTGTACAGCGTGCAGTAGATGACTTTGGTGCAAAAGCGGTTGGTATCGATGAAATCTACTCACAAGAAGCGGATATTTTCGCTCCATGTGCGCTTGGTGCTGTTATCAATGATGAAACAATTCCACAATTGAAAGCGAAAGTAATCGCAGGTTCTGCGAACAACCAATTGAAAGACCCTGCACACGGCGACAAAATCCATGAACTTGGAATCGTCTACGCACCAGACTATGTTATCAATTCAGGTGGCGTTATTAACGTAGCAGATGAACTTGATGGTTATAACCGTGAACGCGCTATTAAACGTGTAGAAGGTATCTACGGTACAATCGAGAAAATTTTCGCAATTTCTAAACGCGATGGCATCCCAACATATGTTGCAGCCGATCGGTTGGCTGAAGAACGTATTGCGCGCGTTGCTAAAACACGTAGCACATTCTTGCAAAATGAAAAAAGTGTTCTTTCAAAAAGATAATCAGGCTTTATAAAATACGGTTCCATTCGTGAAAGTTAATCGATGGTGAGATGGAAGGAGGATCTCGTGTGTGCGCACAATCATTTCGAATCTTGGTGATTAATCCAGGATCCACATCGACAAAAATTGGCGTCTATGATGGCGGAAATCTGTTGATGGAGAATACACTCCGACATTCTACTGAAGAAATCGAACAGTATCCTTCCATCATCGATCAGTATGCATATCGAAAAGACGGCATACTAAACGCGCTTTCAAATGAAGATATCAACATACAGGAACTTGATGCTGTCTGCGGTCGAGGCGGTTTACTCCGCCCGATTGAAGGTGGCACTTACACGGTCAATGAAGCAATGATCATTGATTTGAAAAAAGGCTATGCAGGGCAACACGCTTCCAATCTGGGTGCAATACTTGCAAAAGAAATTGCTACCACACTCAATATCCCGGCTTTTATAGTCGATCCCGTAGTTGTTGATGAATTAGCGCCGCTTGCACGGATTTCGGGTTTTGCATTAATTGATCGAAAATCAATCTTTCATGCATTAAACCAAAAAGCGGTGGCAAGGCGGTATGCTAAACAAATCGGCAAAAAGTATGAAGATCTTAAGCTAATCGTTACACATTTGGGCGGCGGAATTACAGTCGGCGTTCATGAATATGGAAAAGTAATCGATGTAAATAATGGACTTCACGGTGATGGACCTTTTAGCCCGGAAAGAGCAGGAACAGTACCAGCGGGAGACCTTGTCGAACTTTGTTTTTCAGGGGAGCATTTCCGTGATGAAGTGATGAAAAAACTGGTTGGTCATGGTGGACTTGTCGGTTATCTTGGAACGAATGACGCCGTTAAAGTAGAAAAACGAATTGCAACAGGCGATAAGCAAGCTAAACTGATCTATGATGCGATGGCTTATCAAGTTGCGAAAGAAATTGGTAGTTCAGCCGCGGTTTTGTGTGGGAAAGTGGACGCAATTATCCTAACGGGCGGACTGGCTTACGGCAAAGAATTCATCGAATCGATTTCGTCAAAAGTTGACTGGATTGCTGATATTATCGTCTACCCTGGCGAAGATGAACTGCAAGCTCTTGCGGAAGGCGCGAATCGTGTCCTTTCTGGGGAAGAGACAGCTAAAATCTACCCGTCTTGACGGGTCGTTATGAAGGAGGCCATTTCTATGGCACAGGAATATGATTTAGTAATACTAGGCGGCGGGACAGGCGGCTATGTTGCAGCTATCCGCGCGGCACAACTAGGACTTAAAACAGCACTTGTCGAAAAAGGAGAACTTGGTGGAACATGTCTTCATAAAGGATGTATTCCAAGTAAGGCTTTGCTGAAAAGTGCTGAAGTATTCGATACGGCAAAAAATAAGGCAGCTGACTTTGGCGTTGATACAACAGGTGTTACACTCGATTTCAGCCGTGTGCAAGCACGTAAAGAAGGCGTGGTCAAACAGCTACACGCAGGCGTTACTGCACTTATGAAAAAAGGGAAAATCGATGTCTACGAAGGACTTGGAAGAATGCTCGGACCCTCTATTTTCTCTCCTATGCCAGGAACGATTTCTGTGGAGATGAATAACGGCGAAGAAAACGAGATGCTTATTTTAAAAAATTTAATCATCGCAACCGGATCCCGTCCACGTACGTTACCAGGTTTGGAAATTGACGAAAAACAAGTAATGTCTTCAGACGGTGCATTGTCTATGGAGACATTACCTAAATCAATCATCATCGTTGGTGGCGGTGTAATCGGAATCGAGTGGGCATCTATGCTGAATGATTTCGGCGTCGAGGTCACAGTGCTTGAATATGCCGATCGTATTATCCCGACTGAAGATGAAGACATTTCTAAAGAAATGAAAAAACTATTGACCAAAAAAGGAATCACTTTTGTGACAAGTGCTAAAGTAATGCCGGAATCACTTGTTAAAAAGGAAGACTCTGTAACAATTTCAGCCGAATTAAAAGGCGGACCAACAGAATACACAGCTGAAAAAATGCTCGTATCCGTTGGACGACAAGCAAATGTCGAGGGAATCGGCATGGATAATACGGAAATTGAAATTGAAAAAGGATATATCAAAACAAGACCGACATTCCAAACAAAAGAACATCATATTTATGCGATTGGAGATGTAATCGGCGGGCTTCAATTAGCACATGTTGCTTCACATGAAGGAATCGTAGCTGTAGAGCATATTGCCAATCAAAAAAATGAACCAATCGATTACACAAAAATTTCCCGTTGTATCTACTCAAGCCCTGAAGCTTCCAGTGTCGGTATTACCGAACAACAAGCAAAAGAGCAAGGCTTCGATGTCAAAGTTGGGAAATTCCCGTTCATGGCAATTGGAAAAGCACTCGTCAACGGTAATTCAGATGGCTTCGTAAAAATTATTGCTGATAAGAAAACAGATGATATTCTTGGTGTTCATATGATCGGCGCACATGTTACAGATTTAATATCTGAAGCAGGGCTTGCAATGGTACTTGACGCAACCCCATGGGAAGTAGCAAGTACAATCCACCCACATCCTTCCTTATCCGAAGTAATGGGCGAAGCCGCACTGGCAGTAGAGGGTAAAGCTATTCATATGTAAAGAAAAGCGGAGGCGGCCTGCACAGGCGCGACAGGCATAAGACGGTCAGGCGACACGGCGCACTTTGCCGTACAGCCGGAACGGCTTATGACCCGAGCTCCTGGCCGCCGGAGCTAGACAACAACGAAAAGCGGAGGCGGCCTGCATAGGCGCGACAGGCATAAGACGGTCAGGCGAAACGGCGCACTTTGCCGTACAGCCTGAACGGCTTATGACCCGAGCGCCTGGCCGCATATATACAACACTCATTTTTTCTTTTATAAAGGGGGATAACTAAGATGGCAAAAAATCGTCACGAGGAACTTGGTTTGACGAACGAAGACCTGCTACACATTTTTGAAACAATGATGATGGCCCGCCGAATCGATGAGCGTATGTGGCTCCTCAACCGTGCCGGGAAAATCCCATTCGTCATTTCATGTCAAGGACAGGAAGCTGCACAAGTAGGCGCAGCCTATGCGCTTGATAACACGAAAGACTGGATCGCTCCTTATTATCGTGATATGGGCGTTGTCCTGCATTTCGGAATGACACCAAAAGAATTGATGCTTTCGGCGTTTGCAAAAGCGGAAGATCCAAATTCAGGCGGTCGTCAAATGCCAGGTCATTTCGGTCAACGTAAAAATCGTATCATCACAGGTTCATCACCCGTTACGACACAGCTTCCACATGCAGTAGGTGTTGCACTTGCAGCGAAGATTAAAAACGAAGACTTCGTTACATTCGTTACACTTGGTGAAGGTTCTTCCAACCAAGGTGATTTCCATGAAGGCATGAACTTCGCCGGTGTCCACAAATTGCCAACTATTATTATGGTCGAAAACAATAAATATGCAATTTCAGTTCCTATCGAAAAACAACTCGCATGCGAGAATGTATCAGATCGCGCAATCGGCTACGGAATGCCTGGCGTTACTGTTGATGGCACTGATCCACTTGAAGTGTACAAAGTGGTCAAAGAAGCTGCTGAACGGGCACGTAATGGCGAAGGACCAAGCTTGGTAGAAACAATCTGTTACCGCCTTACAGCTCACTCGTCAGATGACGATCAACGTTTATACCGTGATGCTGAAGAACTTGAAACTGAACGTAAACTCGACCCGATTCCAAAATTCGCGGCTTATCTAAAAGAAGCTGGCGTATTAACGGAAGAACTCGAAAAAGAAATAGATGCCCGTATTATGAAAGAAGTAAATGAAGCGACGGATTATGCAGAAAACACGCCATATGCGGAACCTGAATCTGCACTGCTCCATGTGTACGCTGAAGGAGGGAACGAATAATGGCTGTAATGTCCTATATCGATGCCATCACATTGGCAATGAAAGAAGAAATGGAACGGGATGACCGTGTATTCGTTCTCGGAGAAGACGTTGGCCGTAAAGGTGGCGTATTTAAAGCGACAACAGGCCTCTACGATCAATTCGGAGAGTACCGTGCGCTAGATACACCACTCGCGGAATCTGCAATTGCAGGCGTCGGAATTGGTGCTGCGATGTACGGATTGCGTCCGATTGCGGAAATGCAGTTTGCTGACTTCATCATGCCTGCTGTCAATCAAATCGTGTCCGAAGCTGCGAAAATTCGCTATCGCTCAAATAATGACTGGACTTGTCCGATTGTTATCCGCGCACCATTTGGCGGCGGAGTCCACGGAGCACTCTATCATTCACAATCTGTGGAATCGATGTTTGCAAGCACACCGGGACTAAAAGTTGTGATCCCTTCAACGCCATATGATGCAAAAGGGCTCCTTAAAGCGGCAATCCGTGATGAAGATCCAGTTCTTTTCTTCGAGCATAAACGCGCATACCGTCTTATAAAAGGTGAAGTTCCAGAAGATGATTATGTACTTCCAATCGGAAAAGCGGATGTTAAACGCGAAGGGGACGACCTGACAATCATCACTTATGGCCTTTGTGTCCACTTTGCATTGCAAGCTGCTGAGCGACTGGCGGAGGACGGAATTTCGGCTCATATTCTTGATTTGCGTACAATCTATCCATTAGATAAAGAAGGCATCATCGAAGCGGCTTCTAAAACAGGCAAAGTACTACTTGTTACTGAAGATAACAAAGAAGGTAGCATTATAAGTGAAGTTGCAGCAATCATCGCAGAAAACTGCCTCTTTGACTTGGATGCACCTATTAAACGTCTTGCTGGACCGGATGTTCCTGCGATGCCATATGCACCAACAATGGAGAAGTTCTTCATGGTCAATCCGGACAAAGTCGAAAAAGCGGCACGTGAACTCGCTGAATTTTAATCGAGATGGAGGTAAGTGTATTGGCTATTGAAAACATTCTAATGCCGCAACTCGGGGAAAGTGTCACTGAAGGCACAATCGAGAAATGGCTTGTAAAACCAGGCGATACGGTCAACAAATATGATCCGCTTGCAGAAGTGAATACAGACAAAGTTACAGCCGAAGTCCCTTCTTCATTCGCAGGGACGATTAAAGAATTAATCGCACAAGAAGGCGAAACTGTCGATGTTGGAGCAATCGTTTGTGTGATTGAAACTGAAGGTGGAAGTGCAGTACCTGTAGAGGTGGCGCCTGCTAAAAGTGAGCCTGCCAATGAAATGCCAGCAGCAGGTGCTCTGGAACCATCTTCTCCGTTAAAAAGTGAACAAAGTTCATCCTTAAAACGTGAAAAAGGGGCAGCAGCAGGTCGTTATTCACCTGCAGTACTTCGCCTGGCGCAAGACAACGGTATTGACTTGACACTTGTTGAAGGATCCGGCAATGAAGGCCGTATCACGCGCAAGGATATCAAAGCGATTATCGAAAGCGGCACTATCCCTACAGCTTCCGCTACACCTAGCCCAGAAGCTCCAGAACGTGCAGCACAACCAGCACCTTCACCACAACCAGCTCCTAAAGCCGCGGAGCCAACGAATATCCCAACTGCTGCAGGAGACATTGAAATCCCTGTTACAGGCGTTCGACGTGCGATTGCATCGAATATGCTACGTTCTAAACACGAAGCGCCACACGCTTGGATGATGATTGAAGTGGATGTAACAAATCTAGTTCACTATCGTGATTCATTGAAAAAGGACTTCAAACAAAAAGAAGGCTTTAATCTGACATACTTTGCGTTTTTCGTAAAAGCGGTATCTCAAGCATTGAAAGAATTCCCGATGATGAATTCGATGTGGGCAGGCGACAAAATCATTCAGAAAAAAGATATCAATATTTCAATCGCCGTTGCAACAGAGGATTCACTTTACGTACCTGTCATCAAAAATGCGGATGACAAAACGATTAAAGGCATTGGACGCGACATTCAAGAACTTGCTGGTAAAGTACGTTCGGGCAAGTTGAAGTCAGCCGAAATGCAAGGCGGTACATTTACTGTCAACAATACTGGATCATTCGGTTCTGTTCAGTCAATGGGTATCATCAATCATCCGCAAGCCGCTATTTTACAAGTGGAATCCATTGTGAAACGTCCAGTTGTAATGGATGGTGGCATGATTGGTGTACGTGATATGGTCAACTTATGTCTATCATTAGATCACCGTGTACTAGATGGTCTTGTATGTGGACAATTCCTTGCACGTGTGAAACAAATTCTTGAAAATGTAACTGCTGAAAATACATCCGTCTATTAACGTAGTCGAAAATCCGAAACCGTTTCTAGCGGTTTCGGATTTTTCAGCTTTCAACGGTATACACAGTCGTGTAAACTAAAAGAGACAGATTATCGGGGGAGGGACGTAACCATCATGACGATACAAAAGATGAAAACGACAACATTTAAAAAGTCGACTGTTGACCAATGGAAAGAAGCAGCGACTCAGTCTTTGAGAGGGAAGCCTCTTGAATCGCTTGTAACAAAAACCATTGAAGGAATTGACCTAAAGCCTTTATATACACTAGAAGATTATGAAAAACGTCTACATAAAAAACGTTCTATAAAAAAAGATGCAAGCTGGATAATTGCTCAGCAAACATTCGGAGAAGACGGGAAGGATTTCCTCGACCGATTGAGAACGTCCATAAGCCGTGGCAATGAAGCAATTGTCTACGATGGTACAAAGCAACTGGTTTGGGATGAAGTGTCCCAACAAGAACTGGCAAACCTCATGAAAGACTATCCCGTTTATCTAACAAACACCAAGCTGGATGATCCTATCTTAAACGTGTTTGAACTTGTTGCACCAGAGGAGCGCGCGGCGGTAACAGGAGCTGTTTCTGTGAAGGGTTGGGCGCTTCCTAACGGTTATGCGAATGTGAAATCAGTCGGGGCAGACATGTGGCATGCGCATCATGACGGAGCGGACGCTGTGACTGAACTTGCATTGGCCCTTGCAATAGGTGCCGAACAGGCTACAAATGCAACTGACTTTGCTGATTTTGCCGCCGAATTCTTCGTTCATTTTGCGGTGGATACTCATTTCTTTATGGAAATAGCGAAATTCCGCGCATTTCGTATCTGTTGGCAAGCATTCTGCAGCGCATATGACGTAACAGAAGCACCCTATATACCAGTTCTCGCGACGACTTCGCTTCGGTCTTATTCGAAACTAGATCCTTATGTGAATGTATTACGTGCGGGCAATGAAACCCTCGCTGCTGTATTAGGTGGTGCCGATATGATCACTGTTCACCCGCATACTATTTTGACGGGCCCGACAGATAGCTCTATACGGATAGCACGCAATATCCAACTAGTTATTAAAGAAGAGACACATATCGACAAAGTGATTGACCCGGCTGGTGGAACGTATTTCATCGAAACATTGACGTCGGAACTTGTTGAACATGCCTGGGTATTGTTTTTGGAAATTGAAGCGTCTGGCGGCTATCAAGCTTTCGATGAATCAGGTAGATTGGCCACATTGTTGGAGGAGCGCAAAGCTGAAGTTGCAACTGGCAAGAAATCATTAATCGGAACGAATGTCTACGCTGAACTGACGGATACGACCCTCACTGATTGGGATGGCATTCAAGCTGTCGAACGTCTTGCTGGACCATTTGAAAGACTGAGAACACAATTTGCGGATGAAGAGATCCGTACGGTGTTGTTAACTTTCGGTGATTTAAAGGACTTCAAACCACGTGCTGACTTCGTTAGTGGATTTTTGGCGACGGGTGGCCTTCAGTCAGAATGGAGCCCTGCTTTTAAAAATGCTGAGGAAGCAAATGAATGGCTTGCTGCTGAATTACCGGATTATGCAATCGTTTGTGCGACTCCTGCAATGACAGAAACCGTAATGGAACAACTCTTGGCCGGAGCTCCCGAAAAAATGATTGTAGATGTAGCGGGAAAATATGATGCTGCACTAGAAGAAAAGTGGCTACAAGCCGGGTTAGATGGTTTTATATATGCGGGCCAAAACAAAGTCGACAAACTACAACGTATTTTTTCTTTATGGAACGGAGGTCGCGTGACTGATGAACAAGCCTGATTTTAGTAAAGTGGATTTACATGCTAGTATGGAATCCGCGAAAAAGATAACGAACCCGTCCAAAAAACCTTTTCAGACGAATGAAGGAATCGATGTCAAAGCGATTTATACCGACAAAGACATTGAAACCGTTGCACATGTAAATGATTTTCCAGGAATCGCGCCGAACACTCGCGGGCCTTATCCGACGATGTACGTTGCAAGACCTTGGACGGTTCGCCAATATGCGGGATTTTCTACTGCCGAAGAAAGTAATGCATTCTATAGACGCAATCTTGCGATGGGCCAAAAAGGGCTATCTGTCGCATTTGACCTGGCAACCCATCGTGGTTACGACTCAGATCACCCACGTGTTACGGGTGATGTTGGAAAAGCGGGTGTTGCTATTGACTCAGTGGAAGATATGAAAATCTTATTCGACGGTATCCCGCTCGATCAGATGTCAGTTTCAATGACGATGAACGGCGCAGTACTTCCCATTATGGCATTTTACATTGTGGCGGCAGAAGAACAAGGTGTGTCGTGCGATAAGTTAGCAGGCACGATACAGAATGATATTTTGAAAGAATATATGGTACGTAATACGTATATTTTCCCTCCGGATATGTCGATGAAGATTATTGCCGATATATTCGAATATACATCCAAAAAGATGCCGAAATTCAACTCCATTTCCATTTCCGGCTATCATATGCAAGAAGCAGGCGCCACTGCCGATATCGAACTTGCGTACACATTAGCGGATGGATTGGAATATGTGCGTACCGGTTTGAAAGCAGGCATCGATATCGATTCATTCGCACCAAGATTATCGTTTTTCTGGGCAATCGGCAAAAACTATTTCATGGAAGTCGCAAAAATGCGGGCTGCCCGTAAAATGTGGGCACAGATGATGCAGACGTTTAATCCGAAAAGTCCGAAATCATTGGCGCTTCGTACACACTCGCAGACTTCAGGGTGGAGCTTGACGGAACAAGACCCTTTCAACAACATTACGCGGACACTGATTGAAGCGAATGCTGCTGCAATGGGACATACACAGTCACTTCATACGAATGCACTCGACGAAGCAATCGCTTTGCCGACAGATTTTTCTGCTCGTATTGCGCGCAATACGCAGTTATTCCTGCAAGAGGAGACGTTGATGACGAAAGTGATCGACCCATGGGGCGGTTCGTACTATGTGGAAAAACTAACTGATGAATTGATGGAAAAAGCATGGGAATTGATTGATGAAGTCGAAGAACTTGGCGGTATGGCGAAAGCAATTGAAACAGGGTTGCCGAAGATGAAAATTGAAGAGGCGGCGGCGATACGTCAAGCCCAAATCGATTCTCGTTTCGAGTCAATCATCGGTGTGAATACGTATCGACTTGATAAGGAAGATCCAATCGATATTTTGGATATCGACAATACAGTCGTTCGTCAGAAACAAATTGACCGCATTAATTCGATGAAGGCAACCCGTGATTCCGGTGAAGTAACACTTGCACTCACTGAATTGACGAATGCCGCACGCACAGGCGAAGGCAACTTGCTTGAACTTGCGGTGGACGCAGCACGTGCACGCGCAACAATCGGTGAAATTTCCGATGCGATTGAACGTGTATCAGGAAGACATAAGGCGGTGATTCGTTCGGTGAGTGGTGTATACAGTTCGAATTTCTCGAACGCGGAGGAAATTGATGAAGTGAAAGCGATGGCAGAAGACTTTCTGGAGAATGAAGGACGTAGACCGCGTATTCTTGTTGCGAAAATGGGGCAGGACGGCCACGACCGCGGAGCGAAAGTAATTGCATCTTCATTCGCGGATTTAGGCTTTGACGTAGATATCGGACCACTCTTTCAAACGCCTGAGGAAACTGCGTTGCAAGCCGCTGAAAATGACGTGCATGTTATCGGAGTGAGTTCACTTGCTGCGGGACATAAAACGCTTGTACCAGCACTACTTGAGGAACTGAAGAAAATCGGCCGGGAAGATATCCTGATTGTTGTCGGTGGTGTTATTCCCGCACAAGACTATGCATTCCTACGTGAAAATGGCGCTGCTGCAATTTTCGGCCCGGGAACGGTCATCCCGGTTGCTGCGCAAAAAGTGATTGAAGAAATTTACCGCAGACTCGGTTACGAGGAAGTATCGGATTGAAAAACAATGACCGTCTACCCGACGATAGCGCGCTCAATGTGATGGACGGTATCACGTCCTCACACGACGGCATGGCCACCGCGGCGCGGAAACGATTTGTGAAAAAAAACCGTACCATTCCCGTCCAAGAAATAGCAGATGAAATTGCAAAAGGGTCGAGACTACACCTTGCAAAAGGCATTACGCTTTTAGAAAGTATTACAGCTGAAGACAAAGTGGCAGGACAGCAATTACTGCTCAATTTATTGCCGAAAGCGGGAAACAGTATCCGAATTGGTATTACAGGTGTGCCGGGTGCGGGTAAAAGTACGTTCATCGAGGCATTTGGGTTAATGCTTGCAGATAAAGGCCATAAAGTGGCGGTTCTTGCAATCGATCCGAGCTCGTCAGTAACAGGCGGTAGCATCCTTGGAGATAAAACCCGTATGGAAGAACTTGCGCGACATCCAGGGGCCTTCATCCGGCCATCCCCGACCGCTGGGACACTCGGCGGCGTTCATAAGAAATCCCGCGAGACGATGTTGCTTTGTGAGGCGGCGGGCTATGATGTGATTTTGGTTGAAACAGTCGGTGTCGGACAAAGTGAAACCGTTGTCCGCGGAATGGTGGATTTTTTCATGTTACTTGTCCTTACGGGCGCGGGGGATGAACTCCAAGGGATGAAAAAAGGAATTATGGAGCTTGCAGACAGTATCGTTGTCCATAAAGCGGATGGTGACAATTTGAAACTTGCGAAAAAAACGGTTCGGGAATATCGCCAATTACTCCATTTCCTACAACCGGCATCACCAGGATGGACAACAACATCACAACCGGTATCGTCTATAAAGGAAACGGGGCTAAAAGAAGTTTGGGAAACGGTGTTGAAATTCAAAGAAACGATGATGGACAATGATTTTTGGGATGAGCGCCGCAGGTCTCAGACAAAGGATTGGTTCCGTTCGATGATTACAGATCGGCTGATTGATTCGTTTTTTACCCAGCCTGGTAAGAAAGAAGAAGTGGGGAGATTGGAGAAAGCTTTGCTTGGTGATGAGATTACTGTTGCTGGGGCGGTTGATCAGTTATTTAAGTAGAGTTGTACTCTTTCCAATAACGCTTGGCGCTTGGGGATGCCTCCCGCGATAAGCCTGATAGAAAAGCGCTATCAGTCTTATTGCTTCGGCTACCCCGGTGAGGCGCCTTCGCTGGAGATTATATGGGGATTGTTAGTTTAACAGGGCTTCTTATAGAAAAGTAAATAAAAGAGTGCCTACCAATCCTGCAGATTCTGTCTGTACGGGAGGTAGGCACTTTTATATTTATACGTTGACATATAGAGTCCACTCAACAATGCTTGGCGCTCGGGGATGCCTCCCGCAATAAGCCTGATAGAAGACCGCTATCAGTCTTATTGCTTCGGCTACCCCTGTTAGGCGCCTTCGCTGGAGATTATATGGAATTATGAGTTCAACTTATTTAGGTGGAATTTGTAGAAATTAGGATTTCCGAATGCCGAAGTATGATAAAATTATACTATAACAAGAAATTGCATACGTTGTGTGTGAACTTGAAAGCGGTATCTTCACTAGGCCGCGCACAATGCTGACACATGCAAGAGTATTCGTAGAAAATATATTGCAGCAAGTTATTTAAGCAGAAAAGCTACCAGATGAGCCTTGGACGAATTTGAATGAATGAAGACTGGATAGAAACGGTTGGGCAGTTGCTGAAGGAATTGGTGATTTTGGCGAAGTGTGAGAATGTTGGGATTGGGACTGTGGAGAAGTTGTTTGGGCAGTTGGAGGGGAAGCGACCGAGACTGACCATTTAATAATCGTACAAACTTGAAAACACTAGCAAATGTTAAAGGTGTTTTTCATGCTATATATGTATTTTCCTCCACTTAATAAGCATCAACAAAAGAACCGAAAATGTTGCAACCAACTTTTTTGTTTTTTTTTGTTATAAGAATTCTCAAATTATAATTCAGCCAGGGAACATAATTTGGTAAAGGTTGTATGAATATACTTGATAACTGTGGTAAAGTTATGTCAATAAACAAATTACTAATGAACCAAGTCAATTGTTTTATTGTGCACTACAGTTGAGTAAGTACTGTTGGTTAGCAGTTCTTAGGTGAAAAGAGGTGGGTAAAATTGATTATCTATAATGAACCGTCATCACGTTTTTTGGAACATATCCTTGATAATGATATTGGTTATGTACTACAAAAGAATGCACAGCATCTTATGAATAAATCAATTTTAGCCAGAGAATTAAGATCATGGGAAAATTCACTACCGCAAATGGCGAAAGTACTCAGAGACGCAGACGTGAAAGACAATATGCATATACTACTCGAGTACAAGTTGCCATCAACAGAAAAAAGAATTGACTTTCTAATTGCTGGTCATGATAAAAAAGGAAGGAAAAATGCAGTCATTGTTGAATTAAAGCAATGGCAGAAAGCCAAGGTGGAAAAAGGCGATGGGATTGTCAGGACATTCTTGGGTGGTTGAGAGCGAAAAACCGTTCAACCATCCTATCAAGCGCGTTCTTATAAACGATACCGCCAAAGTTTTAATGAGGCCCTTTATCAGGACTCAACAATCAATTTAACTTTTTGTGCTTATTTGCATAATTACATCCCAGCCCGGAATAATGAACCGTTACTTGACCCACGCTATTCGAATTACATAGTAGACACACCAATTTTCATTCAGTTTAATGATCGTGAACTGGCTGCGAAACTTAAAAATGATGTTTCAGAAGGCGATGGCTTCGAAATTGCGAAAAGTATCGAAGAAGGTAAAATTCGACCTTCAAAGAAACTAGTTGAAACAGTAGATTCTCTTTTTCATGGAAGCGAAGAATTAATCGTATGATTCTACCCCACCTTTTTGGGTTGAATCATATGAATCATTATACTATAAAGATATAATGATTTTACATTAAATAAGTTGTTATAAGATTCTTCATATCTATATATCAATCAGGGAGGGTAATTAACTTTGGAATGTGATAAAACTCTGACAAAACAAAAAAGTAGTTACATCAAAGTGAGGGGAGTTCCATGGATGAAATAAAAGTATTGGTGAATGCGCTTTCTAAAGATGAATTGGTAGCAGTTGTAAGAAGGTTTAGAATTGAGATTCATGGTTTTCAAAGAAATTTCGAACTAGCTCCGATAGAAATGTTACGTTCTTTTTTAATAAAAGAATTGAAGCAGGGTTTACGACCAAAACGCAAAGGTCGGAAGAATACAACAATCCCAGAGGTTTATGAATTAATAAGCTCTTCTTTTGCACAGAAACATCCTGATTTTGAAAAGTTGTCCCTAGAGGAAATGGGGTTAATGGTGGAAATGGGTTTGGAGTACTCACCAGGAGCCATTCTATCATTAGTATATACAAAATTCCCCAGCAAATATGAGGAGTATAAAGTGAAGCTGGCTGATAATATGAAAGAAGGTGAACCTTTACTAAATGGGATTTTTAAGGAATTGACCGTCGATGAAAAAATGAATATTTTGAGAGAGGAAGTACTTACCAAGGCTGATTTATATAGTCGGTTGAAAGAGTATATTTCGCAAATAGAGGAAGAAAAAGGAGAAGTATTTTACGGAGAGGTTCACCGAAAGGTTAATCATAGCGATGAAAAAAGTTTTATAAACGAATTATTTGTGACTCCAACTAATTTCCGTCACATTCCTATGTTGGCTTTTTTAATTGAAAAAAATAGGTACTTAGAAGCCAATTATAGTTTCTTACTTCAACATGTCATACAATCATTTGATGATCAAAAACTAACTGAAGTGTATCGAACGGTCGATGGATTGGAAGAAGAGGTTGACAAAAAAGAAAACGAATTGTGTGAGATAAAAGGTGAAAGTAAGCGATTGGAAGATGTCGAGGAACATTATGGAAGGTTGAAAGAACGATATACTGAGGTGAATCAAGATAATGAGGCGCTTAGGGCAAGCTTGGTTCGGTTATCTGAAATACAAAAGAGTAATGAACCTTTCTTAAGATACTTTCATAATTTATTGGCGAAACACAGAGCTATTATTGTAACGAGTGATACGGAACTTTTCCGGAATATGGAGATTATGGATTATGTGGAGGGTGTACAAGAATTTCATTGTCACCGTAAAGGGAAGAATACACATCGTTATCAAGATAAAACCGTTCTCATTTCTAGAACTTCTTTTGTTTCCACGTCTGAATGGATGGTGACGAAAAGATTTTTTGAAAGTAGTAATATTTATTACTTTGAGTTATCTGGATACGATATTAGCGGTTATATTGAACAAATTATTGAAAATCTCCACAAAGAAAGGATGCGAATATATTGATGAACGGAATTGTGGATAAAGAGATTAGTAGAGAAGATCGACAGAAAATTGAGGAGTGCTACATATTAGGGAGATTAGCGGACGATGGCCTGTTACCACGACTGGGCGCTGAATTAGAAAAAGCTGTCGCCTACCATAAAGATGGGGAGGACAGGGTGGTATTTTATCTAACTGCTCTATCGAGAGAGCCCGAGTTACTAAGACGATTACTAGGAAAAGACAATGACGATGTTTACATCTCTTTTGATAATAAAAACAAAAGGTACTTGGAAAGAGTCGGTTATTTTAATAATGAAAATCGAGTGGAGTTTCTAAGAGAACACTTTAAAGGTAAATTGATTTTGTTCAAGCCGGTATTAAATTATGAAATGAAAAAAGAGCGGTATCACTATAACTTTGAGATTCTCTTAGTAGAAAAAATGGAATCCGAAGATGAGAATTATCAAGACTTTTTGCCTGTACCTGTGTTAAGTAACTCTGTTCCTTCTACTCGTTTTGAAAGAAAGTTATTAGATGAGAAACCCATAGAGCTAAGTTGCTATAATCATGCGTTAGACGTACCCGAGTTCATCATTTGTGATGGATATATCTATCAAATTCCTGATGAATCTGTTCTAGAGAAATACGTAGTCAACTCCAACATGTATATTTGTCGGAAGCCTGAGCAAGTTATGCGGATAGAAATCCCTGAGGATTATGAACGAAACATGAGGATGGTTCATAAAGAGATTGCTTTTATATCGAATGACATTCGATTGAGTTGGATTGACTTGATCAATGATGAGGGGGTTTCGATCCAAGAAACAGAAGAGATGAAGAAGGTAGAAAGTAAAGAAAAGATAGCAGGCAATGCCGTAACTTCGGAAAGTTTAGTGGGAGAAGTATTAGCAGAGACGGTGACAGAAGGCGACTTTATTCTTCGACTTGATTATTTAGCGCGCAAGAAGAAATTAAGATACTCTCTTGAAAATCTATATAACTTCCATACGTCCCTGAAGACATCGAACTTTACAATTCTAGGGGGAATGAGCGGGACGGGGAAAACCCAACTGGCCATGTTGTATGCAGAGGCGATGAAGATGAAGGAAGGGGATAATCTACTATTTATTCCAGTGAAACCTTCCTATACTGAACCAAGTGATTTATTAGGGTTTTTGAATCCACAGACAGGGGTTTATACAGAAAGTGATGTAGGTTTGGTCTCCTTTATGTACGAAGCAAGTAAAAAACCAGAGAAAATGTATATGATTGTATTTGATGAAATGAACTTAGGTCAAGTAGAATACTATTTCAGTGACTTCTTGTCCATTTTGGAGCTCGAAAATAAGCGTTTACGCTTATTTAATAAAAGCGCCATGTGTGTCCAAGAGCATTTAAGAGACGGAATTCTTATTAAGGACAACATCCTATTTGTGGGAACAGCGAATTTCGATGAAACCACTCGAGACTTCTCAAATCGGATGCTAGACCGTAGTAATGTGATTATTTTGGAAAAGATGACATTTGGGGATGCTTATAAACACGAAACAAATGAAAATATAGAAAACCCTAATGACTATGCGAATCAAGAAAAGAATGAAATCAAAAATCCTGATACTGAAATTACTGCCAACAACTATAATGGGTGGATTGTTAATAACGGACGAAGGCTAGCGTCATTAGAGGAACAAGAATTGTCTATTTTAGATAAACTTCATGAGGAAATTAGTAACTTTGATTCTCAAACAGGGGTATCCTTCCGAATCGCGGAGCAAATCGGTCATTACCTTGACAATATCCCGAAGGATGAAAATGGCGTCCCATTTCTATCCCGGGGTACAGCTTTTGACAACCAAATCAAGCAGCGTATTTTATCAAA
Organism: Filibacter tadaridae; assembly: GCF_900609045.1. GTDB lineage: Bacteria > Bacillota > Bacilli > Bacillales_A > Planococcaceae > Sporosarcina > Sporosarcina tadaridae. The sequence goes on along the minus strand of NZ_UXAV01000044.1, from coordinate 2,361 downwards.
AATTCGAGGCCATAAAGAACAAATCGAGAAATTGGTTGGTCGTTATGATGAAGAGAACGGTTATTCAGATGGAAGAATTAGCATTGTATTGACAAGCGGAGAGCGTCAGCACTGTGAGAAATCAATTGCTTATCTGGAGCAAAAAGCGAAAGAGTTGATGAGAAATGGTTACACATTATAAAGAAAAGCCGTTGCCGTTTTCTTTTTACTTTGAGGATAAATATAAGCGTAAGTATGAAGTGATGGAATTATGGAAAAGTGAAGTAGGTATGGAAGTTTCTAAACTTCCAATATTAAAAGAGAGTTCTATTTTTGGACTTCAATTTTATGTAGGAGATGAAGAAGAGTATGACCCACAATCGTATTGCAGCATTCAGACAAATTTATACGACCAAACGGATGGACAAATAGAGCGAAAATATTCCTTGGGTATTGGATGTTCTGGTAAGAGATGGTTGTATCAAGGGGGGAATGGGGAAGAGTTTCCTTGGAGAATGGGAGTATACTTCTTGGAAGTTTATTACAAAGGCGAGACGTATATAGGGGGAATTAATGTCCTTCCTAACCACTTGGATGAAAAACAAGTGAGAGAAATACACAACTATCTCAATGAGCAAGTTCAAGATATTATATATGATTTCGTGTACAGTAATAAGACGTTTTCCAATGATGATGAAACAGTACTTCCGAGGTATTGGTATTATGATTATGCGCGTAAGATCGATGAAAGATATTATGAGTTTATGTATTGCATGACAGCAATTGAGAAAAATCCTAAAGATCGAATGGAGTCTTTATATAAGGCTTCAATTCGTTCGGGTAAAATTGATCATAAAAGTATTCGTTGGTCGGTATCGAATAAGGGATTGGCAAAAAATGCGGGTAATCACCACAGTAATTTTCAGCTTAATAAAAAAAAAGTTACGAGTTATGATTCTGAAGGAAATCGGTGGATTAAAAACATTCTTCTAATTTGGAAAAAAGATATATTGAATGTAACCTTTTATATTAAGCGTGACCTAAATAGCTATAGAAATAAGCTGAAAGAGCAGAAAGAGGAATATATTCGTATATATGATGAAAAAGAATATCTTATGAGCAAGAGAGATTCAGGTGAGAACACGAAAAGGAATGTTAAAAGTCAATTAATCATGATTGGGAAAGATATGAGGAATACAAATATTAAAGTTTCTATCTTGAAAGGAAAACTGGATGTCTTGAAAAAGATGGAAAGTAAGTTGATTTTCTTTCTTAATAGTACATTTCTAGGGGATGTGGAAAGAGGGATTCGAAAACCTTTTTTAAAGGAAATTCAATATTATCGAGTAGATTCTATCTTTGAAGAATTGAAGAAGATTCGCGAAAATAAAGGGGAGAACAACCAAATAACTCCTATTTTAAAACCTACATGGCTAGTTTATGAATACTTCTGTTTATTTAGAGTAATCAAGGTGCTAATAGATTCAGGTTATACATTAATTCAAGGTATAGATGAGGATGTTTTGAATCTCTATCTTACAGACCGTATCCAAGAAGGAACGAAATTTGTTCTTGAAAGCGAGGAGAAGGTCGTTCATATATGGTACGATCATTATCATGCTCATACAGAAAAAGAGGCTTTAGATAAAGGGGAGCTTTTTTATACACCGAATCCTAAGAAAAGGCCCGATTTTAAAATTGACTTTTTCAGAAAAACGAAAGAAGGAAACCTATTTCTACACTCAGTGATTATGGATGCTAAATTTAGTCAATTGAAAACAATTTATAACCCTCAATATAAAAATAAAACGGAAGAGCAGCTGTCAGGATATTATAGTTATTTTTGTGTTCTTCCTGAGGCAGGGCATCGCCCTTGTATAGATCGAGTAGTATGTTTGTATGCAGGGGAAGGCACCCGTGACGTTCAAAAGAGATATGAATCCATTACTTATTTAAGGTTGCATCCATTAATTGGTGAAAACGGACCTTTTGTGGTAGGAGAAGAAGAATTAAGAGATATATTACAATTATCATAAGCGAGATTTTCTCAGTCGTTAAGACTGGAAAGATCCTAAATTTCGGGTACCTGTGCGTGAAACTATTTCGACAATACACTACAATTACATATTTATGTGATAAAAGCGTTAATGTCTACTACTTATCGACTATTTATACAATTGGTTGAATTGTTGGTTGTTTTTTGTTGCACAGCGTTTAATGTGAAATAAGTCAAGCGCTATGTTTCATGTATTTTGGCCGCACGAAACCAAAGTCCCAGGTTATTATTTTTTTGAAACTCAACAATCACAGAACACTCTATAATGGCATCTTTCCGCAGCGGGAAAGGTCTTGTGTTTTCATTCCACAGGGATACATCCTATT
>NZ_UXAV01000002.1 GCF_900609045.1 Filibacter tadaridae | reverse complement strand
TTACCCGCTACGGCGGACCTTTCCAGGTCGCTTCGTCTAATCCATCCCTTTGTAACTCCGTATAGAGTGTCCTACAACCCCAGGAAGCAAGCTTCCTGGTTTGGGCTTTTCCCGTTTCGCTCGCCGCTACTCAGGGAATCGATTTTTCTTTCTCTTCCTCCGGATACTTAGATGTTTCAGTTCTCCGGGTGTGCCTCGTTTACGCTATGTATTCACGTAAACGTACTACCCCATTATGGATAGTGGGTTTCCCCATTCGGAAATCTCCGGATCAAAGCTTACTTACAGCTCCCCGGAGCATATCGGTGTTAGTGCCGTCCTTCTTAGGCTCCTAGTGCCAAGGCATCCACCACGCGCCCTTTCTAACTTAACCTTCCGGCTTTCGATACACATAAATGCTTCTCGAAATCCTTTTTGGTGAATCACATCATGCAGCGATGCAGATAATGATTCTTAAAAAGGTATTGCATGAATAGAATCACAGAAGTGATCTATTCGAAGAAGAATTGAATTCTTCTCGGTTGATTCTTGATTTGTTG
>NZ_UXAV01000043.1:57403-102688 GCF_900609045.1 Filibacter tadaridae | reverse complement strand
TTAGTGCTATCATCATTACAATAATTTATGTCATCAGCGGTTCCTTATTTGGAAAGAAAGTTAATTTTTCACTAAGATAACATAGCATTTTAAATGAGCCATATTTCTCAAACGGGCGCATTTCTCGCACATGGATTTGCGCCCATTCATCAAACGGGCCATTATATGTAGTATGATTTTCTACCGTATTCAACGTAAGTAAAGATAACAAAAATGGCGTTTTTCTATCTTTGTTGAAACATTATCTATAGTAAATATTTATAGTTATCAACGTTAACAAACATAGGACTTTACTTGGAGTGGTGGGTACGATAGGCTGGTTTGCCTGATGAAACACCTGCTTCAGCCTTTCATGACAGATTGTACCCATAGAGGCTCCAAGTCAAGTTCTTAACCGTTATCTACGGTTACATATAAACAATGATAAAAGGTGCAACACATCAACGTTTTATTGCTAATACTATATATAAAGGCCAGATTATTGAACGCCTATCAACAAATATTGTTGAGAATTAATGAATATAAAAAACTTTGTTTTGGAAAAGTAAACATCAAAAAGAGCCTTCCCTTTTAGGCAGACTCCTTTTGATGTTTTTTGTTTATAGCCATTGTACATTTTAAACTTCGAAACTATCTACAGAGAAATATCAGGAGAATTTGCATGCTTGATAGGGCTCAGGTTTCCATTAGTAATTCTTCGGGATTACCGGAATCAAAAGAAACGAATCATACTTTCCGCCGGCGTAAACCGAATGAGTTCCTTTGTTCACTGTATCGGTGTGCCCATACCCCCTTGAGCCTGTCGGGTTGTCATCGATAATTATGTCGCTACCTTTTATGACCAGTACCAGACTTTCCCCACTTTTGAGGAGTATGCTTGAAGGCAATATTTCAATTTCTACCGGCACAATTTCGCCCTTATTAAGTTTCAATAATCTCTTGTGCTTAAGTACAGGCTGATAAGGAGTGGATTTCACAGGATCCAGCTCTCTATGGGAAACCCTCAGCCATCCGCTAGCCACCTGACCGTCTTCAAGATGATTAAAGTCGGGCAAGAATACTTCATTCCCATGTCTGTCGAACTTCTTAATGCCGACAAAAAGATCCATATCATCCGTGTCATAGGTGGATACCCAGAGCTTGAGCTTCATATTTCCGGTGAGCTCCATGTCTTCGTCAGCAGTAAATTTAAATCTTAAATCATTGTTTTCCGTCTGACCGGGTTCGGCATTATAGGTAAGTTTGGTTTCGTTCTGAACGGGAACCTGCTGCAGGGACATTTCTTCTCCATTCAAATAGTATTCAGAGTATCTTGTACCTTCAATCGGCCATTCATTCGCGGTGCGAATGTGTCCCTTATAGAATTTCTCTCTGACTTCGTAGCGTACTCGAGGTGTATCCATCCAATCATTCTCAATGCCTTTCAGGAAATAGTCGAAGAACTCTTTCTGCTGTTCCAGCGATTCACGTAAATAGTAGGTTTCCCATTCCTTGCGTCCATGAACCAGTAACCACTTGTCTTTGGACGAAGCCTGTTTAAAGCCTTCAAAGGTACCGCGGTTATGTAACCCTTGGGTAGACCAGCTGGCACAAACAAACATGGGTACCTGGATATCGGACAATATAACCTGTCTTTCCTCCCAGTGCTCATCGAGTAACGGATGTTCTTTCTGTGCCGATACCATTGCTTCTATATTATTATTTGGCCATCGGGTATGTTGCAACTTCTCGAAATCAGCTGAGAAAACCGTTTCCGGTATTCCGCCGTGAAAGTACCATTCCCGGTACAGATCAGAAGTCCCTTCCCATGGGATGATTGCCTTCAGGTGAGGTGGATTCAGAGCGGCCACTCGCCATTGGGTCATGGCCAGATATGACACACCGTTTAGTCCAACATTGCCATCGCTCCACTCCTGAACGCCGGCCCATTCGATAACTTCATAATAATCTTGAGTTTCCGTTTTCGTCCAAGGGTAGAGGTCACCTTCCGAATTTGAACTACCCCGCGTTGCGATTTTAATCAATATATAATCGTTCGGCACCCAAAAACCAGGATCAGGAGACTCAAATGGTGCAAAAAGTGATGTAACGATAGTACCTACAGTTGGCCAAACTTGGCGGAATATATCATAGGGGGGCAAGCCATCTTTATTATATGGATCCATGCTCATTACCACCGGAAACTTCCCAGGCTTATCCGGACGGAAAACATTGACGTATATTGTGACCCCATCCCGCATTTTGATGGGAACATCCTTCTCCATTATCATCTCTTGATTACCATAATGCGCTGTATTTACTACTATTTTATTGAATCCTGGCTGAATGTCTTTTGGATTTGTAGGTTCTAATTTAGGATTACCTAAGAATTTATTCATTTTACATGTGCTCCCTTTCGTATGATGATTAATTGCCAAACTTTCCAACCTTCTCTTATAGTACCCAAAATTCAATGTTTATCCACCACCCCCTAAATATCATTGGCCAATTAATAATTGGTTAAATATCTCGTTTATCTATAGAGCCTTCTCGAGATCGCTTCATTTATACAGCAGTCTCCCGAAAAGATATTGCGCTACACATCACTTGAATGGATATCGGTATTTCACATGAGTTGTGAAATAAACATAGTTGCGATTCCAAAGTAAATAAGTAAGGACAGGATATCATTGATCGTTGTAATCAGCGGTCCAGAGGCTACGGCAGGATCCGCTTTAAGCTTATAAAGAATAAGTGGAATAATGGTTCCTGCAATAGTCCCGATAATCAGAGTTGCCAAGAGCGAAACACCTACAACTATTCCGAGCATCAAACTACCTCTCCATATATAAGCAACAACTGCAATAAGACTTGCACATGTGAGTCCGATAATAATCCCCACTAATAATTCTCTCCATAGAAGCTGGAATGCCTTCTTCATGCTGAGTTTTTCTGATATGAGTCCACGAACCACAACAGCAAGTGACTGGGTTCCTGTATTTCCAGTCATCCCAGCAATCATAGGCATGAAAAATGCAAGAGCTACTACAGCATCTAAAGTATCTTCAAAGCTTTCCATAATTTTTCCGGAGATAAGCCCAACAAATAGTAATATGATAAGCCAAGGAAGCCTTTTCCCAGCTGCTTTGAGTGGTTTAGTATGAAAGTCAATTTCCTTACCAGTCGCCATAAGCTTCTCAATATCTTCATCTGCTTCTTGATGAATGACATCAATAATATCTTCCACGTGAATAATCCCTATTAACTGTTTACTTTTATTAACAACAGGGATCGAAACAAGGTCTTCATCCCGAAAGGTCTTTGCTGCTTCTTCCTGGTCTAAGTCAGATGAAAAATACACAAGACTTCTTTTCATAATATCGGCAAGCACGTCGTTATTGGTCGCTGCAAGTAACTCACGGATTGAAAGTACTCCCTTTAATTCGTTCTCTTGATTAACCATATAGACATAATGGATGTTCTGTTTTCCATGCACCTGCTCTCTTAAATGAGATATCGCATGCTCTACTGTATAGAATTCTCGCAAAGCGATATACCCTTGTTTCATTAATGTTCCTGTTGTTTCATGTTTATAAATAACCTGAGTCATGTTAGGTACCTCCTTCAAAAGATGAGTTCCCCAAGACGTGGGGATATTTGTTTATTTTCTCTGTTTAAATTTCCTACAGGGGGTACGTCCATCCCCATCACCTCCCATTTAATTCTCTTCGATTGGATTTTAACATGTATTCACAAGTAAATGTACACGGTGTTGATTAAAGGTCTATCTGTATATTACAATGATATATTAGATGATTACAATAACCATTAATTTACGAAGTGTGCATTACTCAACATAATGAAAACAAGTGTTCATTATTTTATAAAAAAAATCAATGTTAGGCGTGATTAACGTGGCAGATCAAAAAGTAGATAGAAGGATTACACGTACAAAACGAATGATTAGGGATGCTTTTACACAGTTATTAGAGGAAAAAGGATTTGAGGGGATTACTGTAAGAGATATAACAGGAAAGGCTGATATTAATCGAGGCACTTTTTATTTGCACTATGATAGCAAATACGATTTGCTAGAAAAAAGTGAAACGGAAATTCTTGCAGAAATGAGTGGAATTCTTAAGAAGATCAATCCAAACATAATTATTCATTCACAAGCGCATAACGAGCCCATTCCTTTTTTAGTGACACTTTTTGAAATGATAAAAAAAAACTCTGAATTCATGACCGTGATTTTAGGTTCCAAGGGAAATCCGCTCTTCCAAGTGAAACTAAAAAATTTTATAAAAGACAATTTCCTTAGCAACATTCTTCCACAAGTTATAAAACAATCGAAGAATGATCCGTTTTTAGTTCCGTTAGATTACCTAATGGCCTATATAAGTTCAGCACACCTAGGTGTGATCCAACAATGGTTAGAGTCTAAAATGCAACAGACACCGAGAGAAATGGCTTTAATCTTATCAAATATCACTTTTTATGGACCAGCACATATTGTTGGAATAAGGAAGGATTAAAAAAAGGACCTTAGCTTAAGATGTGGCTTCGTGAGTGGAGAACCACCTGAAGGTTTTGAAATTTACTTAGGGAATTAATTATGTAATGTGTTCAAACATGATTTACAGGAAGACTCGTCAGATGAAGTAAAAATTAATTTTAGTGATGTAATATATCAGATTAAAATCGTAGTGAAGGCAAGTAATTTCCCCCTATCGATGTACTAATCTTGCCCTAAATAGCTTTGGGTTAGTTTGCTATTTGAAAAATCTAACTGATTTAATGGAAGCATTAATAAATACCAAGTTTGAACAAATGAAATTACACAATCGGGCGCAGTTGCGGAATAAGGGCTGCGCTTCAATCAGGCCCAAATTAGCTGAAGGATAGGGTCAGAAAGAAGAGGTTTTTATGAAGAAAAATAATAAAAGAAATTTTATTTTGATTTTAAGCATTGTGTTTGTTTTTCTTTTTACTTTTATCCCGAGTTTTGGGCTTAGAGTTGATGAAGGTTCTCGTTTTTGGGGATTTCCAGCTGAGTGGTTAGGTATATATGAATACGGCGGCTTTAGTTTTAAGTTGTTAGGTTTTTTGTTTAATATTGCATTTTTTTATTTAATCTTTTTATTGTTGACTAAAATATTTGTTGGATTAAATAATTTAAGAAATAGTAAGACCGATAGGGTTTGAAAAATGGTTATCTAGTTATTTTTCAATCGGGCACTTTCGCGGTATTAGCATCGCACCCGTTATTGCCTAGTCAAGACAGATTGTGAAGTTACAGTTGAAAAAAAGTCCGAAAATACATAGACAAGGAGATTTTAGATGAGTGATTGTTTATTTTGCAATCTAAAATTAGAACCAACTCAAAAAGTTATTATGAGTAACGAACTTTGTATGTTTTTACAGTTAGAACAGGCCCAAGTAAAAGGTATTCAACTTGAAGGAGCAGGGATAATTGTCCCTAAGAAACATAGAGAAACTGCATTTGACTTAACACTTGAAGAATGGAATGCAACATACGCACTTCTTCAAGAGGTGAAAAAATACTTAGACGAAAAGCATCGACCTCAAGGATACAACCTTGGTTGGAATTGTGGTGAGGTTGGGGGCCAGCATATATTCCATGCTCATTTTCACGTGTTACCAAGATATGAAGATGAACTACTTGCAGGCAAAGGTATTAGGTCTATGTTTAAAGGTGCTAATAATCAAAGGGGAAGTTTTTGATATTTATTGGCTTCTTGATCTCCCTACCACAATCGGACGCGAGAATTGAACAACGATTGATTTTGGGTTTGTTAGAAAGAAAAGGGTTAAGTTATATGACTGAATTATAAAACGACGATATGATATAATTACGGTATTAAAAGAAAGGGACGGTGAAAGCTATGAAATGGTCCGAGGTTAGAAAAATATACCCCGATCAATTTGTTAAACTAAAAGTATTATCGTCTCATATTGAAAATAGTCAAGAATTCATAGAAGATATAGCTATTATAAAACCCATACCTGATAAACTAGCAACGAAGGAACTTTTAAAATCAAAAGGTGATGAGTTGGTTTTTCATACTGTCAATGAAGATATTGTGCTTGAAGTCCGTCAAGATGTTGGATTAAGGAGATTTGACTATCATGAAAATCAAACATAAATATGGACTGCTTTTAGCGGATATTATTTTAACTTTCAACGGGAAAAGTAAAGTAATTGAAAATATGGTGGTAGATACTGGGGCTGCTAGAACACTTATTTCTCAAGACGTGGTCGAAGATATAGGTCTACAAGTCGATTTACACGATAGAATTGTCACCTACTTTGGAATTGGTGGAAAAGAGCACGCTTTTAGAAAAAGAATCGATCAGATACAAATCAGTGACTTTATAATTGAAAAGGTTGAAGTGGATTTCAATGATTTTGGATATGATGACATTAATGGATTACTTGGGTTAGACTTGTTAATGGAGGCGGGATTTACGATAGATTTATTGCATCTTCAAATGGATAGGGTTATCTAAAGAGAACCAAGAGTTATCGGTTCTTTTTTATGTTATAGAGATAATGATAATAAAAGTAAATTCCGCAATTTGATGCTTTAACGGAATAAAAGTTATGCTTCGATCGGGCCGTTTAATGTGAAAAGTATTTTATGGCAAATTACTAATTATAGGAGATTTAATACTTTGAAAAAATCATTTGTACTAATCGTATTTCTTGTGTCTCTGTTATCTGCGTGCCATACGAATATTAATGATTTAACGTTTGTTGGAGAAGGTGAAAATTGGTCAGCTGAAGTAACCGTTCATCAAACTAATGGAGAAGAAACATATCGATTTCAGCTTAATAACAAAGGAAATAACTTAGAAGAGATTGACACATTTCGTTATTTTGTGGAATCAAAAGATAACAGAGTAATCAATTACAGTGTAAATAATGCTACATTAAATCAGGAAGGCGTACATTACCACAAATCATTAAGTTCTAATAGTCCTTCTACAAGTGTGGAAGATGAGTTAGTGATAAAAGTAGAATGGAACGATGCAAGCGAAAGTTTTGATCTAAGAAGTAAGTGATTATATTGGAATAGTTATAATTAGTGTAACGAGGCTTTATTTGAATAACTATCTAAAACATCCGGACGCTTTAACAACATTAAAAGCGTGCTATTTCCATTATTGGGCCATTTTGTGACATGGCACTCAAGAGAGGGGATGGGTTCTTGGTCAATAAGAATCCTTCGAAATCGTATAAATGGCGAGCAAAGTATGGAACATTTATAACTGCATTAGTTTGCCTATATTGCCTGATTATCAACTGGGGACATAATTGGCTACTTGCAGGATTCTTTGGTTTGGGTGTACTTATTTGTGGAGCAATAGGAGTTTCTGATGTAAAGAAAATTAACAGCAACAAATAATAGACAATAAAGCAATCGGACGCGGCTGTCGTAAAACGAAATTGTGCCTTATCTTAAACAAATGAGCCATTCTGCGGAATAAAGGGGAGCATGAGCTACTTTGAAAGATAGAAGTAAGGCGAGTTGATTTAAAAAAACAGGGAGGAATTTCCATGAAACCACTGACGAAAAAACGTTTAAAAGGATACTTGATTGATCTTGCAATTTCCACTGCCGTAACGGCTGGGGCGGAATACTTTCTTAGGAAAAAAGTAAAAAACGAGGCGGTTCATGTATTAGTCACGCCGACAGTTGTCATGTGGGCACTGGAATATGCACAGTTGCGCCAGTTCGGGCAGACTGCAGGTTATAAGGTAAACGGACTTGTCGTTACAGATGAAAAGGGTGCTTGTCTGACATCCAAACAAATTGCGAAGCGAATGGCATACAGGGATACACTGAGCACCTTCGATTATTTGAAAAATCGCAGTGCATTTGAGGGAGAGAATGGTGGGGAATTCCCGCACGACCGATATGCTGGAACAGTGGTGAGGGAAGGGAAGCGAATTGAAAATCAATGAAACGTTTATAGCTTTGTAGGAACTATAAACGAACTAGGTTTCGTCATGAATTTCAAAAAATTAGACATAAATGTATTCTAAAAATAAGCACGATAATTGAATAAATTCGTGCCTTCCAGAATCGGTCCATTTTGTAGAGGACTTATTCTTAAACTTGAGGTGGATATTGGTGAAAGTCCTTAGAAAAATTTTTCCGATTATCGTAGTGGCATTATCAAGTTATGCCTTAATAACTGATACTACTGAGATGCTAATACCTTACATTTTGTTGTCAATGGGACTAATGCTTTTAGTTACGGGGATTAATGAATTTCAAAAGCGAAAAGTAACTGCTTTTGCATTATTCCTTGCATTTGGATTTAGTCTTTTTGTCGCCATTAAATTTTTTTTATAAAGCAATCAAGCGCCATTCTTGAATAAGGATTTGCGCTCTTTTTCGGGGAAAAGCGCCAGATGGCTGGGTACTCTAATAAGACGATATAAGAAATAGGGGATTCGATCAACCTACTCTAAAGGTGGGTGTTCAGTGGGATTCTTTTGTTGGAGTTGAGCATATTTGAAAAAACATTTGTGTCCGTACCTGCAATAAAAAACAACGAACAATTCAACCAATTGTATAAATACTTGATAAATATTGGACATTATCACTTTTATCTCATAAATATGTAATTGTAGTGTATTGTCTGAATAGTGTCGTGCGCAGGTACCCGACAAAGTCGTTGCAGCGAAACGGCACGCGCGCCGGCTCAATCATTAGATAACCTTTCCTTGAATCATGCATACTTTTACGTTAGAATGGGTATAGATAGTAAAAGAGAGAAGAGCTAGAACTCTCCTCTCCTGCAGCCTCTACCGTCCAGGTGGGTGGTTGTCAAACAAGTTTATTTATGTCGAGAACCACCCTTATGCTTGCGACGGCGTGGGGTGGCTTTCTTTTTGTCTAAAAAAGTTTTCTGAAAGAAATGCGCACTTATCGCACGCGTAATTCCCTTCAAGAGTTCTTTTAAAAACTCAAGAAATAGTTCCATGATTATCACCTCCTTTCCGGTTAAGGAAAGGGCAAGCGACAACCATCCACCCATACAATTTTGGCTACCCTACAATACTATCAGATTCTATCCAAAACAAATAGTCCAATCACATATCCTCTTCTGTTTTCTACAATAATCCAGGAACAAATATCCGAAACTTTACGAAAAAAAACATTCATCTATTCTCTTTTGATTAGCCCTTTTTTATTGAATAACATGCATTCTTTTAACTCTTCGTTCGTGCATTTCTTTCGTTGCGACAAGGAATAGCCCAATAGGTTAGATAAAAATCGGCGCACACCTTGTGTTGTAACTTCTTCCGGAAATTCAAGGGTGAAAATGTTACAGTCGTTATACCCAGTAGTTTGACTTGTCTGTAAAATAGGGTTCAACAAAAGGACTAGATTATTAAAAATCGCCCTAAGTTCATTTTCCATTTTCAGTAATTAAATTACAAGTAGTGATAGGGAGGAAAACCGTGCTCGATATAAAAGGTTACACAACATTCAAAAAAATAAAACCAATAAATAAAGGTTGGTCTAGCGACAAAAAACACTACATTGAAACCGTAGCCAATAAAAAATTGCTGCTTCGTATAGCCGGTATTTTAGAGTATGATAAAAAGAACAGTGAATTTGAAATGATGAAACGAATAGCTGAATCCGGTGTATCTATGTCGAAGCCTATTGATTTCGGTATTTGTGACAATGGCAAAAGTGCATATTCACTTTTTACATGGTGTGATGGAGAAGATGCAGATATTGTGTTACCAAAGATGACTAAAACGAGGCAATATGAACTCGGCGTGAAATCGGGACTATTATTAAGAAAAATCCATACTATTCCTGCACCAGATGAACAAGAACCATGGTAAACACGTTTTAATCGCAATGATTACGGCGACCCATGGGAAGAATTTAACCTCATTGTGTGAAGCGCTTCTGTCAGCCTACACTTTGCTACAGGACAACTTAATGGATATTTCAATGGAAGACCGCCTGAACAGTTTTTTAAACTTTTGGCTTTTTATATAAGCAGCAATACGTTGTCTTCAATATATTGGGCAATCCCTTTTGGTGAAAATCAAATTAGTGTTATGAAAAAACAGGCAGCCGAGGTTCCAACTTGGTTTGATGGTATGAATAATCCTTTGCCTACTTGGTATTTGGCAGATTTTTAGTATTCAACATTCGGGCGCTTTTGCAGTATAAGGTTTGCGCCCTTTTTTGCTTGATCGGGCCATCTTGTAGAAATTTGTACTTAAGTTAACCTGGTAGGATGTTGAAAATATAATAATTTTGTTGGGGGTATGTAGCAATGAAACGATTGTGGTATTGGTTTTTTAGTGCAGTACTTTTCGGATTCATTCTTATAACCCGTGGCTTATTTTCATCTTATAAAATGGGGGGGAGCAACCAGGTTCATTAAATGAATCTTTGCTAAGTATTTGGTGGGGCTTTAATGCAATAATGGTAGTGTTATTGTTCCTTAAACGAATAAGTGAAAAGGAAAATAAAAGGTTGTTAAGGTGTACCATGATGGTAAAAAGTAGTGGATTTTAGATAAAAGGAGCTGTTCGCAATAAAGACTAAAGTTAATTTTCCATTTATTTACTTTTTTACGAAAACTAATGTAGTTTTCGTTTATAAAATAGAAACACAAAACTATGTAACCACTTCAGATTTGAATGAAAATGTGGAATGGCAAACATATGAATTAGAACATGAAGATGAATTTGAGATATTTAATCATGAAGAGAGCAATCCACTTGAAGGTAAAGGATATACAATTAAACAAAGCGATGTGAACACGGTGGTAGTAGTCGTTAATAGATGCATTCAAAAATACCTACATCTTTTTTCGTCCAGCTCGGTTGATGCAGGTGATCAAGTTGCGGCTGTACATATCGTTTCCTCAGAATCTGTCGCAGGTTCTTTAAGAGTAGGACTTGAAGGAACCAAGGTTGTGATTGGTCTTCCAGATTCCTTTTCAATTGGACCATTGTGGAAATTAGTTGGAAAAGCAGGACATCCGTTTCGAAATCAATGGTTATATGAACATATCAATTATGAACAGGATGATTTCGAGTATGAAAATAAATTTGCCAATACATTGCGGGAGATAGAAGATATTCCCCGGCAGCATCCAATTTACATCTGGTATGGAAATAATGCTGATGAACAAACTTGTCTGCGGTTTCTTCTCTTTTTTCTGCGCGACAAAACAAATGATATATTTCTTATGAATTCCACCGAACTCTATAAAAGATACATAATGCCTGAAGTTAGAGGTCAAAAGATTTCACATACAGGCCATATCGAACCAAAAGATTTAAGACTTCTATTTGAAAAGGGCAGAAAGGTCCCACCTATATCTGAACAGGAATGGATGCAGCTTCAAGAAGAGTGGAGTTCCTTGGCACAAACAAAAGAAGTCCTGCGTCTATGGATAGATGGTGAGATAAAGGGTGTTAAAGAAAATCACTTTGATCCACTGATCATAAATACCATTGAAATGCTCCATCGTAAGCAGGAAAAAAGTGGGTTTATCAAGGCTGGAATGGTGATTGGAGAAATCCTATCGGGGACAACCGAATTTATTAATGCTTTCTTCTTAGAGTATAGGATTAGGCATTTAATATATAGTGGATTACTTGAACTAAAAGGAATACCAAAATCAATGAGGCACTATAGTGTGAAATTACGGTGAGGAGTAATGATTAATTCATTATTGGGCGCATTTATTGAGTAAGTCAGTGCGTCTTTTTTTAATCGGCCAGATTATTTAATAAAAAACTAATTATCGAAGAGAGTTGAGGTTGTGAATGTTTCGGCATGGAAACTGAAGGACACATGGACTGGGAAGGAATTTACGCTACTGCTATTACTCGAATTTATATTTGTGATTGTGGTTGTTAAATATGGCGTCCAATCACTTTATCTATCTTTGTTTGCTAATACACTATACTCTGGAACATTGACCGGATTAACAATTGCGATTGTACTCATGACAGGATTATATTTTATCGCACTACGGCCTAAAAGGCTTTCCTGGAAAGAGGTAGGGGTAAAAAGTTTTTCTAAAAAGTACTGGCGGAAAATCCCGATATGGTTATTGATAACCATTATTTTAAGCGTAGCTGTATTATTATTAACAAGTTTATTGGGTAATAGTGCAGATAACAGTAAGACGGAGAGCTTACAGCAAAATATTAATCTGTTTACTATACTTATTGGTATTATTTCCGCCGGCGTAGTATCTCCAGTTTATGAAGAGATATTTTATCGGGGGTTTATCCACCGTTGGTTAAGAGTTAGACTTGGAATGAATTGGGGAATCGTGATTAGCTCGCTACTATTTACAATAGCTCACTTTCCAACTTTAAATGCAATGCCCGTGAATTTCATCAATGGCGTTATGTTCGCTTGGGTGTATGAAAAGACAGGTTCTGTTATTCCGGGAATGATAGTTCATGGAGTATTCAATATAATAGCAGTTTTATTAACGGTAACGGGATGAGACTGTATTTTCGAACATATTCCGTTAACGGGTGCATTTCCCTAACAAGGATTAGCGCCAGTAGTATAGATAAGGGCCACTCTGTTGAATAAAGGTATTAGGGAAAATTGCGATAAAACTAATTGGTTGATGGGGGGATTTCTGTCAAAAAGTTAACTTTAGCGTCTATACTTTTGGTAATCCTATTATTGTTTGCATGCCAGGCAAATGAGAACGACTTAATCTTTGTTGGCGAAGGTAAAAATTGGTCCACAAAGGTAACTGTTAATCTAAGCAACGGAGAGGAAACATATCAAATTCAGATTAACTACAAAGAATACGCCATACAGAGTATTGAAACTTTTAGTTACCATGTTGAAACAAAGAATAGCGGAGCAATAGATTTTGGTGGGAATAATATTTCTTTAAATAAGGAAGGCATATATCAAAGAGATTTAGCGATTTCTAATAGCCCATCTACAAGTTTAAAAGATGAGTTAGTAATAAAAGTAGAATGGAATGGAAATAGCGAAGATTTTACTTTAATAAACAAATGACTTTTAACTATCGTACGCTCTCATTGAATATGAAGGCGCTCATTTTCAATGACTAATAAGAAATGGTTTTTCGAATTAAAGAATTACGATAGAATAAGAAAAAAGGACAATGAGAAAGGGGAGGCATTAATGGTACCTATATCGATAGAAGCCTTCGTGAATAAGCATTGCAAAAATAATCCTGGCGAAAATCCAAACCAGTTAAGAAAAAATCTGAAACAGGTAGTTAAAGATAAGAAAAATGGAGAAACGTGCCACAATTGCGGTCAGGAAATCTGGGCGATTGGCAGTGCGGTTGCCTACCAAGGATGTTTTTCGTGTTTAACTGGGGAAGCAGATTCCTCGGGAGACTATGAAATCAGCGAGGTTTGTTGGTCATAGATAAAATTTACCTATTTTTACGGATCTTCATTAACCGAGCGTGATTCCTTAACAAGTAGTAATACACATATTCTACATAAGGGCCAGATTTTTTTAAGAATAAGAAAAAGTACAAGGGAGGGGTTAGTATGCTTTTACTTTGGTACGCCTCATTTTTGTCATCAATTATCACATTGGCATTCGGGATTTCCAGTCGTTCTTGGACATTTATGTTCCTAAGTACAGTTACTTCTATACCCATCGCATACTATTTTTTTGGAGCAAATAATGCTTTGAAGTATGTAGGATTTACTCCAATCATTCTGCTGGTACTTACAATTTATTTTTGGTTTTCAGGAAGAAAAACTGAAGCTCTGTAATTCTATAAATGGGCGCGATTCCGTAGCATGGAATTGCGCTTGTTCAGTAATAGGGCCATTTCACAGAGAAGACCAGGAGACGGAGGCATGGTGCAATGCGATTTTATGATAAACCACTTAAAGCATTTTTATTTAATGATTTAAGTGCTGTTGAAGAACATGATCATGAACTCATTTATTTTTTTGAAAAGGGATACGTGACAGTTCTTGGCGAGTTTGAACATGAGAAGTATGGTGGAGGTATAGCTTGCCTTATTTTTTATCAGGAAGATGTTATATCTGTATCAAAAGGAATGCTACGATTTGTTGAAGAAGACTAATCGTGAAATTGGTTGGATATCTTCAGCACACGGTCGCGATTGTCGCAAAATGTTGTGCCAGAATCGAGCCAGTTTTTTGTTGAAGATAAGGAATGGCAAAAACAAATAGGTTGTGGTGGAGGTAAATTTTATGAATCATCGCCCAAAGTTAATTGTCCAAAAGTCAAACATTGAGAGAGTACATGATTGGGTTTGTGTCATTGTAATTATTGGCATGTTTGCTTTTACGATTCAGGCAATATTTCAAATGCCCGATTCAATTCCTATCCATGAAAATGGAAAAGGTGAAATAAACGGATGGGGAAGTAGGTGGATAAGCATTATCATGCCTTTTATCCTAGTTGTCATCTATATTCCCCTGCTTTTTTTGCAAAAGTATCCTGAAAAACATAATTATCCAGAGAGATTATCAAAGGGTAATGTTTATGCCTTTTACCGTAACTCAAAAATATTGATAAGTTGGTTAAAGTTTGAGTTCGTTTTAGCTTTTGCTTATTTTAATTGGTATTTCGTTAAAGTTGCACTAGGTCAAACAAGTCCACCTCTTTGGTACATATCTTTCGCTTTAGTTGCTGTTATTTTAACCGTGATAATTATTGGGCTTCAAAGACTCCGTATTGATTGATTCCATTTTGTTCTTCAATCGTGCGTTTTCTGTAATAAGAAGAGCGCTTTACCAACACTGGTTACCTCCCGAAAAATATAACAAACTACGGGAAGGATAGCACGTTTCTAAAACAGGATTGACAACCTTGTGTATTACCCATATAATACACTTAATGTGTATGAACCACTTAATACATACACGAAAAAATCATGTGTGTACATCCAAGAACGTATAGGAGTTGTTTCGATGAATGTAAATTTTAATAATCGCGACCCGGTCTATTTGCAGGTTGTTCGGTATTTTAAAGAAAAAATTGCAATTGGCGATTTAGTACCTGGAGAAGAAATACCATCGAGACGGGAGTTGGCAAACAGGATTAAGATAAACCCTAATACCGCGCAACGAGCATATAAGGAAATGGAGGAACAGGGTTTGATCCATACCGAACGGAATCATCCAAGCAAAATAACAACCGATGAAAAGATACTAAGTAAGGTAAGGGAAGCTTTGCTACTTGAGGCAGTTGAAACGTTTGTAACATCCGTTCGGTCTATTAATGTTCCAGTCGATGAATTATTGAACTTGGTAAGAACAAAGTACACAGATGACAAGGAGGCATAAAAATGATTGAAGTAAAAGAGATTACAAAGAACTATGGTCGAAAAAAGATATTGAAAGGTGTGTCTTTTACAGCCAACAAAGGTGAAATAACTTGTTTAATTGGAATCAACGGAGTTGGCAAGACAACCATTTTAAATGCCATTATGGCACTCACCCCGATTAACAAAGGGCAAATTTTAATAAACGGAGAAACCATTAATAAAAACATGTTTGAAAAAATCACCTTTATTCCTGATGCAATAACGATGCTACCACAGATGAAAATCTCTGATGCAATGGAGTTTATGAATGATTTTTATACATGTTGGAACCAGAAACGTGCAACAGAACTGCTTGGTTTTTTTAAATTAAATGAACAGGATAGAATATCTTCCTTATCAAAAGGAAATACGGCAAAGGTCAATTTGTTACTGGGTTTAGCAATGGATGTTGATTTTGTATTAATGGATGAACCATTTTCTGGAATTGATATGTTTAGTCGCGAGGAAATTGCTAAAGTGTTCACGAGTCATTTAATTGAAAATAGGGGCGTTATCATAACGACACATGAAATAGGTGATATCGAACATTTAATCGATAAGGTTGTGCTATTAGATGAAGGGATTGTTATCAAGGAGTTCAGCGCGGAAGAAGCTCGTGAAAACGAAGGGAAATCTGTGGTGGATGTTATGAGAGAGGTGTATCAGAAATGAAAAGCTACTTGAAGCTGGTCAATTTTGAATTCAATCGTTTTGCAAAAATATTTGCAGTCCTACTTAGCATTACACTAGTTGTACAAATTGCTGGAGTCATTGTGTTGTCGAAAATGTACCTAAACACGGCCAATGAAAAAATTTATGAAGAGTTAATGCCAAAAGCAGAATTCCTATCAAGTTTTGGACAAATGAGTTTTCTGTCGGTAACTAGAAGCGTATGGTTCCTGGGTCCAATCGCCTTATGTGTAGCAGGTGTTGGGTTCTATATTTTCCTGATCTGGTATCGCGATTGGTTTGGGAAAAATACATTTATTTACCGATTGCTAATGCTGCCAACAACTAGATTGAATGTTTTTTACGCAAAAATAACAAATATTCTGCTAGCGACGTTTGGCTTTGTGGCATTTCAACTTATTTTGATTCCAATAGAGACAACGATTTTTAGGTGGATTCTGCCAAAGGAATTCCGAGTGGATATGAATGTCAAAGAGATTGTTAGCAGCATGCCTGAAATAAACATACTTTTTCCAACTAGTTTTCTTGGATTTATATTGTATTATGGAGCAGGGCTTATGGTTGTGTCCATTCTATTTACTGCAATTTTATTTGAAAGAAGTTTTAGGTGGAAAGGTATTTTTGTTGGAGTTTTATACAGCATAGTTGCTGTTGCCGTATTTATTTCACCTCTACTTTTGCAAGAATTTGTACTAGATGGCTTTTTCTATCCACTAGAACTATTTGCACTTGAGATAGTAATGGGTTTAATCGTACTCGCAGGATCCATTTGGATGAGTGGATTCTTATTGAAGAACAAGATAACTGTATAAGGAGTGTGTGGAAATGAAAAAGTATTGGAAGTTTACTTCAATTATTGCAGTCATTGTGCTTAGCATTGGAACGTTTTATGTTAGTTCCGCTAATTCGGCAACACAATATCCTGAGTTTGTGATAAATAAGAAGAGCGGTGACGCTGAAGAAATAAAATCTTTGGCGTTGGAAGGATCCTATCTTGAAGGGGGATCTATGATTTATGTAAACACTAACTTGCAAATTACCTCTGATGGCTCGGATTATGGAGATGGTAGTTCGATTATTGACTCGATTAAAGGACACCCTGCACCAATGATTCAGGAGTTACAGAAAGAGTACCGTAATTTCATGAGAGGGAAAGGCCAAGACCTTGATTCGTTTTTTGAGAACAATAAGTTGCTAGCTTATGCAGACGTGAAATATAATCCATTTACAAATAGTGATTTCAAATTCGCTATATCTATAGTAGATAAAGACGATGGCAATACATCTTCCTACTCTATTAAAGTTCCAGACAGCTCAGTAATTGACCATATATATGTTGAAGATGTCCAGGTGGTTGATAACGAACTGAAAGTGATTACCCAAAATAATACTAGCAAGAATGAGAAATACTCTATTGAAAGACATATCTACTCATTCGACATATCTACTGGAAAACTAAACAGTAATGAAACGATTTTATCCATCCCTGAACAACAAGGCAATGATTCTATCTATGCATACCTCATTCAAACAAGTCATAAACAAGCGAATGAAAATCTTATATACGTAAAAACCCACGATAAAATGATACAAGAAGAAGAATCGGATAGGCTAGAAGAAAGAAATCGGGAACTAATTTCTTACAATTTAAAAACGAAAGAAAAAGAGACGATTGATCTACCAGACAGTTTGAAAGATAATCAAATTAATTATTTTGATGGTTCAACAATATATTTCTCGAAACTAAGTGGGGAAAACTTGGTTGTAACTCCTTATAGTTTGGAGAACAATCAGGCTGATAATGAATTAACTATACAGCTATCAAACGAAACAAATGATACAGAACCACCAATTATACTCATGAAAGACGGTAAGCTATATGTGGCAACCCATGTAACAAATTTAAAAACGAAGGCAAGTATCACTGTTATTGATTTGAAAACATTGGATACAATTTACCAGGGTGAAGTAATCAGAAAAGATCTCCCTAAAAGTACAGAACAATTTGAGTTGTATTTATATGATATGATGTTCAAATAAGTTGTGAATTGGGCTTGCTTTCGTTTCTAAAGCAAGCCCTTTTGTCTGGTTAGTCTATGGTGACAGTCACTCAAACTTTCACTTTTTTTCAACGGTCTTGATCGTTTGAACTTTTATGTTTGTTTGAGTGACAGGTACCGTATATTAACTATTAGGCCGAATCAGAAATCGGAATCCTTTCCTTAACGCGGTATAATTAAATAGAAGGACGGCGAGTAAAATGATGGATCGCAATGATTTACATCGATTAGTGGATGAATTACCCGAAGGGAAACTTCCCCGCCTCAGTGAACTCTTCCGTCATATGTTTGACGAAGAGGAATTGGAATTGAACGAGGAGGCGAAAGGGGAGTTGGCAGAAGCCCGTGAACGCGTTAAAAGCGGAGAGTATATCACGCTGAATGAACTTTTGAAGGACTCTCAAGATGTATGACCTGAAAATTGACAAGCAAGCAGCCATGTACCTCAAAAAGGCGGATGAGCTAACTCGGAAAAAGTTAATAAATGCTTTGACAGAATTAGCAGAAGCCCCCTTTTCTGACCCAAATGTGAAACGATTAAAAGGTTACACAGATTTATTTCGAAAACGTGTTGGCGACTTCAGGATAATTTTTGAGATCAATCAAGGCAATCTTATCGTTCTTATTCTGAAAATCGGAAGCCCCAGTGATATTTATAAAAAATAAACGAACGTCTTCTTTATAGAGAGGGCGTTCGTTTTGTATAAGGAGCTAGGTTATTGCGGGCTCTCAATAAAACAGATGAAGTAATTTACGGGAAACAATCGGGCCCGGTTATTGAAACGTTTTGAAAGTTGATTCGTAAATGTATGAATAGCTTAGGGGAGATGAAAAAGATGAAAATAGAAATTGAGGTAAGAGCATTTGGTGAAGTAAAGGTTCCGGCCAGTGTATTCGTAATGTTGCCGTATCATTGATGCAGTAGTTGCAAAATGAAGAAAGAGTTACGTATGTATGGGGATAAAGAAGCTGCACTATACAGAATCACGGGGGGAAGTATGAAACATACAAAAGAAAAAACAAAGAACATAAAAAAAGATTTCAATCCGAAAGATGCTATTTTTGTATTCTCATCATTTGTATTCATTTGCGTGGCTATTATATTTAGTCTAATCGTTTATGACGTGCTGACAATTCAAAGTTTACTATCTTTCAATCAGCCTATCAAAATGTCAATCAGCATAGTGGGTGCTTCCATAGGTTTGATTATATTCGGCATACTATTAGCATTAAGTATACCTTCGAAATATATTGATGATGCCAACAAAGGATTTCAAAACTATTCGGTTTCTGTGATTTTTTCCTTTATGTTTATAAGCGCGTTATTCGAAGAGTTGCTGTTTAGAGGTATCATTCAGAATTTGATTTTTGTATTTACGGAAAGCCAACGGATTGCAATTATTACTACTACTTTCTTATTTTTGAGCTTCCATATTCAATATTTCAAAAAGCCTATAATGTTAATGAATATAGCAGTTCCAAGTTTAGTATTTGGTTGGATTTATGTTAAAACAAACAATATTTTAGCCCCATTTGTTGTCCATTTTCTAATGAATTTTGGAATAACATTGTTATTCAAATACAATTTAATTAGGGTTAAATAAAAAATTACATAGAAAAATGAATGTATTCGTGGAAATGAAATATTTCGAAACTTGTGTTAAAGTTAAGGCTATATCAATGGAAGGTGTGAGTTAAATGAAAAATACGTTTACTTTTGATCGGGAAAATCATTTTAATGGGGTTTATCACGAGTAATTCATAAAGGAAGTTTTTCATTGAATGCTCGTAGATTGTAAAAGATATTGGAGGGGCATTCATGTTAACTAATCAAGGGTTTAATTTGTGGGCTGATAACTATGACAAAACGGTTCAGCTAAGTGAAGAAAATAATCTTTATCCTTTTGCTGGGTATAAGGAAATACTAAATGTGATTTTTAACGAAGCAATGCAAAAGGCGGATTCCGAAGTCTTGGACATCGGCTTTGGAACAGGTGTATTAACAGGCAAATTGTATGCAAATGGACACCAAATTGATGGTGTAGATTTTTCTTCAAAAATGATTGCTATTGCACAATCTATAATGCCGAATGCCAATTTGATTGAATGGGATATTTCAACGGGCCTCCCCCCGGAGATACTTGGTAAAAAGTATGATTCCATCATAAGCACATATGCCTTACATCACTTAACAGATGAAGAGAAAATAGAGTTTATAGCCAATTTAATACCTTTGCTCAACAAGGATGGAAAAATATTCATTGGTGACATTTCTTTTGAAACGCGAGAAAAACTAAATAAATG
Source organism: Filibacter tadaridae (assembly GCF_900609045.1). Lineage (GTDB taxonomy): Bacteria > Bacillota > Bacilli > Bacillales_A > Planococcaceae > Sporosarcina > Sporosarcina tadaridae. The sequence goes on along the minus strand of NZ_UXAV01000043.1, from coordinate 82,271 downwards.
TCATCAGGATAGTATTGAATATTGGGATGATGATGAGTTTTATTTTGTTTATGATGAAATTAATACTTCACTAAGGAGTAAATGTGAATTTTATCCAATTTCTCATTGCGGCGGCGTATTCATTATTTCTGAGTAAAACATGATTTATGGGAGTAGCAAGCTAACCTTTGCTGCTCCCACATTTTCTACTGTAATCCACCTCACCTGCCCTTACGAACAAAGCACCACAATTTGAGAAGGTGTCGTTTGTGCCGGAAGACTCCTTGTCGACTCGCCATATACGACGATTAACTCACGATTAGTTAAACTTCCAGTGAAAGGCTGCCCATTTTGCAGGATGATTTTTGTATTAGGACCAATATTGATTTTCAGCAAACCGTCACTACTAACCAACTGGTTATCAAAATAATCGACCTTCACAATTCGATCGGATCTATATTTACTAACAACCCTCGCATTGTGGCTAGGTGGATAAATATGAGGAGAAGCCTCATTTGTAGTGTAAAATCCAGACACCCGATCGTCAACCCCTACCACCACATTGTCTACAAAGTAAGTGTTTGGTGCCACTACGAAATTTACGATTGTTCCGTAACCCATATCCAAAGACACTAGTTTATAACAACCTGTTTCTTGATATGGTCCGACTGAAAGGTTGTTAATGCCAATGACCATACCAGTAAGTTCTTGATAAGTCGCCATTTCGATTCCTCCTGTAAGTCATCTGTTCCATCTCCATAAAGTATTTAATCGAACCTGTATGGTGACCGCCGTCTATAGCAGCATAAAATCCCCATCTTTCTTTATTGATGGCGAATTAGTTAATGATAATCCGGAGTAAGAATTAGCACTACTGCTGAACAAACGGAGCACTTAATTGTACAAAGACAGATCATATTAGAAATTATTCGATAGGAGATATGTCTAATGATAATAATGATAAATGGAGCGTTCGGTGTAGGAAAAACAACGGTTTCTAATGAACTTTTAAAAAAAGTTGAAAATTTCACGATATATGACCCTGAAGAAATAGGTTTTATGTTAAGAAATATTCTCCCTAAGGATATAAAGCAGGTTGAAGCCGTGACAGGAGATTTTCAAGATTTGGAGCTATGGAAAGAGTTAACCGTTCAAGTTGCAGGTTCTATAATTAATAAATATGAAACGAATTTAATAGTACCAATGACCATACGCAATCCGATTTATCTTGATTACATAAAGAAAGGTTTTGGCCAGATCGATAAACGAACATACCACTTTTGTTTAACTGCAAGTAAGGATACTATTTATGAAAGACTTAGGAAGCGCGGGGAGGAAGAAGGTAATTGGTGTTTTCAGCAAACTGAAAAATGTTTAAATGCCTTTAATGAAAATGACTTCGGAGAATATATAAATACTGATTATGAAAGTATCACTACCGTGGTTGATAGTATAAAGCAGAAAGTTAACTTTTTCTCCCTAAACTAAAATCATCAATGAGCGTAAAGAAACTAGTGATGAAGAATTTGAAATGAATGGTCAGATGTTGAAGTTCGTTAACTTTACATGGGAAAATAAACAATCATTTTAATCACCAACTGGGCGTAGATTGTCTTACAACGTTGTGCCAGAATTGGTCCATTTGATTTAATAAGATTGTTGACCGATTTTGCGTAATATATGCCAGATTACAACAGGAATAGGTGCAATGTATGAAAACATTTAATAATATAATTGGCTTCCTTAACACAATGAAAGATATCGATTTATGGGGAGACAAAATGGAAGGTATATCCGATAAAGAAAAAGAATATATGGACAGGGCTCCGACACAAAACCCTTATGGTTTTATAGGATTAATGCTTGGTGGGATTGCGTTCACTTTCGGACCACAATACGGATTTATTCCCGTTATGACTCTTATCTTTTGCATAGTGACTTTATTTACTTTTGATAAAGAAAAGGAAGATAATCCTTGGCCTTTCTATCTGGGTATAGTATTTTCATTGATTGGATTGTATATGTTTATTGTCGGAGCGACACACAAGTTAGTGCTCTAATTACGGAGTGAAAATTCATTTCGTCACTGTATGAGCAGATTCAGAATAGAGGAATATGGATTCCCTATGGTGAAGTGGAAAAATATACGTTTAGTAAAACGACAAAAATGGTGAAGTCATTTTAGAAGCAATTTTCTAAGTTAAGTGAGGTAATTGAAACTGAACATGCTAAAAATAAAATTCAAGATATTACGCAGTAAAAGGGTTCGATTATCTTATAAGCGATTATGTCTATATAGCAATCTACTCTGGTAAATTCATTTGAAGTATTTGAAATAAATAAAAGGGGGCGTGGTTTCTTGAAAAGCGAACAAATGCATAACTATTTTATAAAACTTAAACAACAAAGGGATGTATTTTATAACGACGACAATTTAAATTTCGAAAACGCTTGGAAGAGGCCAATGCCAGAAAAATGGTCTATCGGTGAAACATTATATCATCTTGTGTTAATGGTTAGGGTATTCAGGGGGTTTTCGAGGATATATGTACCGATTATGCTTCCGTTGGCATACGTACAAAAAAAGAAGCCATACAAAAAAGAAATACATGATATTTATCAAGAATATAGGTACAAGAAAAAAAGATCGATGAATGCACCATTTTTAATAAAACCACCTTCTGGTTTAGAGAGGAAATGGACGTTTAACGATATCCAAGCACTTCTTGAATATGAGACCGACAAACTTGCGACAAATCTCAATGATATTGATCAGGATTTGGCTGGTCAAATTTACTTTCCAGACCCTGTAGCTATGTATCCCAATTTGATACAATGTGTACATTTACTCGCCATCCATGAACAGCATCATTTTAACATCACTAAAAAATACTACTTAACTTAAGCAAATTGTTGTTATTCAAGAGAATAGGGCACGATTCTCTAATAAGGATTAGCGCTAGTAGTATATATAAGGGCCAGGATTGTTAAATAAGAACAGTCGCTACTTGTGCTAATGGGGAGGTGAATAGAATAAATTAGTATCAGATAATGGGGAGGTGAATAGAATGAATTAGTAACAAATAATGGGGGGATGCCTGTGCAACCAAAACAAACTGAAAAAGTAATAAGCTCAATTGAAAAATCATTCATTAAACAAGTGCAAAAAGATAAAAGGTTAAAGAGTGCATTTTTACTTGTTCATTCAGAAATGAAAGGTATCCATTTAAATATTGCAGAAGGATCAATGAATCCGAAACAGCCAGCATATATGGCAAGCGTAGGAAAAATATTCACTTCAGTTATAATTAGTATTTTATATGAGAACGGCCATTTATCAATCGATGACAGTATTACTAGATACTTGGATCACGAATTAGTCAATAATCTTCATGTCTATAAAGGTAAAGATTATACAAAGGAAATAAAAGTTAAACACCTCCTAAATCACACCTCTGGATTGTATGATACATTCTACCCGTTACTTGAAAAACTTCTTGTTGATCAGGATTTCAACATGAGCCCACAGGAGGCAATTACTTGGGCAAAAATACACCAAAAACCATACTTCCCTCCAGGTAAAGGTTTTAAATATACCAATACAAACTATCAGCTATTAGGATTAATCATAGAAAAAGTTACGGGACTACCTTTTTATGTAGCCGTGAAACAATTTATTTATCAACCACTTGGTATGATGAATTCATCTATACTGCACTATTCTGAACCATTGGATAAGGACACCCAGAGTTTTACAGACTTTTATGTCAATAAACATAACATCACTAATCACAAAGGATATGCAGATCTCGCTTATGCAGGCGGTGTGGTAGTATCTACAGGTGAGGATATGTTGAAGTTTATGAAAGCGTTAGTAACCTTTCAATTAGTGAAAAAGGATACGCTTAAGAAAATGAAGAATGACAAAGCAAGGTATGGTGTAGGAATTGATTATGGTTATGGCATTATGCAGTTTAAAACAGTCCCGCTACTCATGCCAAAAATATTTAATGCCTGGGGACATGCAGGTGCCACAGGGGCCTACATGTTTTATCACCCCAAGATGGATACTTATATAATTGGTACTTTTAATGACTTTTCTTATGAAAGAAAAGGTGTCCGATTTATGCTAATAAAAGTAATCAATCAATTGAAAAAGATTAAGTGAAAGAAATGCGATTTCTTATCCAATTGTCGGTTGCTTTAACGGCATTAAGAAATGTCCTTTTTTCATTTACAGGCCATTATATTACCTGTTGCAAATAAATGGGGTGAAGAATTGAAATGGCTAAGACTGTTTGAAATAGCGTTTCGACCCAAGCTGTCTCCATATTCGTTGTCAGAGCAACATATAAACGGTGTGAGGCAGCACTATGGGATATTTTTTTCAAAAAGGGCAGTATACTTTTACATAACGGTGAAGTATACTGCCCTTTTAGTCATTGACCCAGTTATACAGCTTGCTTATTGAAATGAAGCCAAAGCACTGTTTGTTCAAAAAAAGGGTAGTAAAATCAATTTTGTTCTTCTAACCATTGACTCACTTTTGTATCCATCTCTTTTTGTAGATCATTACTATTTCCGGTACCTTCCTGTGCCAGTTTTAAGTGCTTTTTGGGAAACATCTTTTTTAAAGAAGACTGATATCCTATATACCTCTTTTTGTGACCTCATGGAATTATTTTAGAACAAAGCATCCTGATCTATTATATGGAAGTGGAGGAATAAGTAAAAAGTTGAAGAGTGGATATTATTTTAAGAATTGAATTATACTTCAGAGGATAGACATGAAAAGGGGTAGATTTAAAATGGAAAAGGTAATACCATTCCTAATGTTTCAAGATGACAATGCAGAAGAAGCGATGAATTATTACACATCTCTCATTGAGGATTCTCAAATTACAAGCATTGTACGATACGGATCTGATGAATCTGGGAAAGAAGGAACTGTAATGCAGGCTACTTTTACTTTAAAAGGGCAAGAATTCATGTGCATTGACAGTAATGTGAAACATAAGTTTTCCTTTACACCCTCGTTCTCTATCTATATTACTTGTAATACTGAAGAAGAACTTGACAATCTTTATCAGGAACTCAATGAAGGTGGACAAGTACTTATGCCTTTAGGTGATTATGGCTTCAGTAAAAAGTTCGGTTGGTTAAATGACCGCTTCGGAGTTTCGTGGCAACTAAATCTACCCAACTAATAGGAAGAACTTACTATTGACCTGCTGATGGTAGAAATAAAAATGTGATTTCTTCAGCTAAAGTGGTTCTTTACCGGAAAAGCAGTAACACTTTTCATAAAAAGAGGTACTAGGTTCTAAAACGATTGGAAATTGTTTTAGAACCTTACTTTCTACGAATGTCACTTAATACTATCTACTTTCTTGTCTTTAATTCTTCGATACAGAGACAGAAAAAATAAACTGATAACAAAAGATATAAATATTGGCCATATTGTATAGAATAAAGCTTGGCCCCATAACTCTTCCAGTATCGCTTCTATGGGATTTGTATCAAATATCATAAATAGAATAGACAAAACTAATGTTAGTAATACGACAAAGGTCTTTGAGGTATACTCCCTTTTAGTTGAAGACATAAAGTTCCTCCAATTTGAATTTTTTAAATATGAAACTGGAATCGTTCACTTAATACCATGATAACTATCTCATCATCTCATTATAGATATACAGACTATAGAATGCCGGGATCAACAAACCAAGAACAAGGCAAAAAACCGCTGTTAATTTAGTTTGTTTAATAAGGCGTTCATCGCCCGATTTTAAGTGTTGGAAGAAAGTAAGAGTGAAATAAAAACATAGTATAAAAAACAAAGTAGAAAGTATGCCAAGCCAATTTCCCGTTCCCATTAAAGCTACATTATCCATTTAAACACCTCCATAGTGTAAAGTAGGTACCAGGTTATAAATGATTGCGGATTGTTTCATAACCTAATACCTTATTTCGGAATCCCCAAATTTTCCAAGTAACATTATTAATATACCAGAAACCATTGAGTAGAGGTGTTGAAGCGTATGAATGAAGAGTTACTAAAAAATGCTGATGCACGCTATCGGTTGGCTGAGCAGGAGGCTGCTCATTATTTTAAATCACTTTCTGTGCAACTTATGCAAAAGAGCTATGTCGCTCCTTTGATAAAAGATATACAGTCATGGAAAAAGAACCACATTCATCAGTATTCAGTACTATCCTTTTTTTCTCGTGGAAAAGTGAAATCTGATTCCAGAGGGTATCACGCGTATATTCAATGGCTGGATTACACAGGTAAACTAGATAATTACCTGGATCGGAGTATTTCCTATATTTACTTGCGAGATTTGGGCAAAGCATTAGACTCACCTGATACACAGTCCAGTATTCAACGTACAGTTGATAGTTTAAAAAATCACCTCACTCATTCCAATCCGACAGATCGCGGAAGCAAACCGGATGCGTTTAGCATGGCCGGGTTGTACCGGCTGGCCCAGAAGGAAGGCATTGAATCCACCATGATCTGGGTGATGGAAAAAATAAAGACTGTATCCGCCCATATTCCAAAAGGGATGGATGCTGAGGAGGCCAAGCGAAAACTTATTAAAATCATAGCCGGAGTTATCCTGCATGTGGTTGAAGAGATGGACGCTAGGATTTCTACTGAAGAACGTACCCGGAAACTTGATGAAGCGATTAGGCTTGGGTATTCCTATGGTCTGACGTATCCATTCATTGACGACCTTATGGATGCCAACGTTTTATCCGATCAAGAGAAAAAACAATATTCCGATTTAATACGGTTCACACTTATCACAGAATCTGTTCCCGAATGGGAAGAGTGGACTGGAAAAAACGCGGAACTCATCCGATTTATCCATTCGGAACTCCGAGATGCCTTCGAGTATATTAAGGTCCTTCAGCAACCAGAGACAAGTAAACGTTTTTTTGAGCAATCCTATGTGTTTTTTAATTCCCAGGAAGTGGATCGTGTAAAGGATCTATGCAATGCAAATTACACGAATGAAGAGCTTTATATACCCATCATTTTAAAATCCTCTTCTTCACGTTTGATTACCCGTTCAGTAATAAGTGCCCCCGAGGATGAGGGCTTCCATACCCGAACATTCTCATACGGCATTTACAACCAGCTAGCGGATGATTTTGCGGATATGTTTGACGACATGAAGGAAGGAAGAGTAACACCTTACACCTACTATATGAACTATCATGATAAGCGCTCGGATCTCATAAATCCCTTTGAATTGTACTGGACGGTCATCTTCAATTTGATCCATAACGTGTATCACTCAGATAGCAAGACTCGTGAGGTGATACTTGACCGTGCAATAAACGGGCTGAAACGATTTAAGAAGCGAATGGGAACTAAAAAATACAACAAGGTTATGAGTATATTTGCTTCCGGAAATCCCGGATTCAACAAAGTCATCCAACGTATGGTTCGAAAAGCGAATGATGTGGATTTCTTTGATAAACTGCTACGGGATCATATGATTACTAATTTGAAAAGTGAACGAAAAGAGCAGGAAGACTTTATAGATACAATCGAAACCGTACGTACTCAGATCAACGACTTTTTACCTGTTTCCGAGATAGGGAATGGTTCGGTGATGAGAGAGCCAGTAATCGATGCTGCAAATTACAGTTTGGAAGGTGATGGAAAGCGGTTGAGGCCAATCATGACATGGGTCATGGGTGTTAACGGTTATGGGCTAAGTGAGACGTCAATCGTGCCACTTCTGAGATCATTGGAATATATGCATACTGCATCTTTAATCTTCGATGATCTACCGTCCCAAGATAATGCACCCACTCGTAGGGGACGTCCAACCCTACATCAGGTATATGACATTGCCACAGCAGAATTAACCGGTCTTTTTCTGACCCAAAAAGCGATTGAGGAACAAACATTTCTTGACCAGTTCGATTCGAAAACGGTAATAAACTTGATGCGATATTCGTCCCAAATAGCTGCGGATATGTGCAGGGGACAGGAGATGGACCTGGATTCAAGAGGGAAACAATTGACGCTGGAACAATTGAATAGGATGTGTTTTTATAAGACTGGAATCGCATTCGAAGCTTCTCTCATAATGCCTGCGATTCTCGCCCATGCAGAGGAGTTGGAAATGGAAGCTTTGAAAATATTCGCCTATCATGCCGGCATCGCATTTCAGATTAAGGATGACCTGCTTGACGTTGAAGGAGATCAGAACGTACTCGGAAAACCCATTGGAAAAGACGCTGAAAACAACAATACGACATTCGTGTCAATCCTAGGCATTGTAGGTGCCAAGAAAGCGATGTGGGAACATTATTGTATTGCAATGGAAACATTGCAAGAAGTACCACGTAATACTGCTTTTTTGAAGCAGTTAGCAAATTATATTGTGAACCGGGATCACTAGGTTTGTTAACTCTAAAACTCGGATAGTTTTTTGTCTCAATTTAAAGATTTCCGCTTCGTTTCGATGTGTCTTGAAAGACGTACCCACAGTCATTAGTTTAAATGTGTCGTTATATTTAGCTATAATAAAACACCTCAAAAGTTAGATTTTGACTCTAACTTTTGAGATGCGCTTCAAGATTATATAAAAGTGTGGCTAGATAATTATAAATTCAATCGATAAATAGTCAACCAAGACACGAAATTTCATGCAACAAAAGAGTTTAAAATCCGCGTAAATTATTGTTGCATTTTACCTGCAGTATAACCGCCGTCAACCGCAAGTGTTACTCCGCTAATTTGTTTTGCAAGATCTGAGCACAAGAATACAACAGCATTTCCTTGGTCTTCCGGTGTAGACATTTCTCCAGCCGGAAGCGTTTCAAGTACTGCTTCGTATTGTTTTGGTGATGATTTTGCCCATCCTTCGATTGCAGGTGTAATGGTTGCACCTGGTGCAATAGAATTAATTGTGATGCCTTTTTTGCCGTATTCCAATGCGACGGATTTGGTTAAACCAACAATTGCATGTTTAGAGGCTGTATATGGTGCCATGTTTGGTGAACCTTCAATACCAGCACCAGATGCTGTATTGACAATTGCACCGCCTCCACTTTTCAGCATAGCATTGACTTCATGCTTGATGCAGTAAAAAGCACCATACAGATTTACTTTTAGTGTAATATCCCAATCTTTGGAATCAAGTTCGCCAATTGGCTTTAGCCCCTTGTTAATGCCTGCATTGTTATGTGCAAAGTCAAGCTTGCCAAATGTTTCAACTGTTTTATTCACAAGTGCTTTTACCTGTTCTTCGTCACTTACATCACATTTGAAAAAGGCTGCTTCACCGCCATTATCTTTGATTATTTGTACAGTTTCTTGTCCTCCCTCTTCACTTACGTCGGAAACCATTACCTTAGCTCCTGCTTTTGCTAATGCAACTGCGGCTCCTCTACCGATTCCTGAACCCGCTGCTGTTACTAAACCTGATTTTCCTTCCATCATTCCTGTCATAAAAAACACTCCTTTTTTTAAAATATATCTACCCACTAGTTTACACGGATGCTTGTGTAATACAATTAAAATGAACGTACTAATAAAATGAAATGGCTATCTGGATTATTTTTGTTTTTAGTTCCACAATCCTGCATCTTGTAATTTCTTCTTGCCAGTAAAGCAGGGATTCCTTATTTCAATCTATAATAGATGCCCGAATTTAAAACAACTTTGAATTATTTTGGCACCAGGCACCTCACTTTCTGTATAATAAAACCAAATGCGTTATTTTATACAGAAAGGATTGGTTTACCATATGAAGACCTTAAAGGATACAGCTATTTATACCGTTACAATCTTTACTACAATAGTTTTAATGAAACTTATTCTTGACCCGAGTGATCTTACAAGTATTTTCGAAAGAGGACTGTGGTTAGGAATTGGGGTTTTCCTAACTGCTCTAGCACTATTGTTTTTAATTGTGTTCTTGGTTTTGATTATAAATAGATCTATTCATAGATTGAAAAGGCCAGAAAACTGAGTAGGATTTTGAATCTGGCACCAGCTTCACTTGTATATATAAGTATATCATTATATGATAATACCCGAGTAGAGGAGGGACGACATATGATTGAAACAGAACTGATTGACATGCAACGAGCATCACAGTTATTAAAATTGCTTGGTGATAAAACGCGTTTAACAATGATGAAACTGCTCCAATCACATGAATGCTGTGTTTGTGAATTTGTCGAGATATTTAACATGAGTCAACCAGCAATCAGCCAACATCTGCGGAAACTGAAGGATATTGAATTAGTAAAAGAACAACGCAAAGGACAATGGATCTTCTATTCCATCAACAAAGGACATGAAGATTATCCATTGATCCAAAGCATCCTTGGACATCTACCAGAACAGAAGGATTCAATAGCTGAATTGGAAGCGCAAGGTTTGCGTATTTGTTGTAAATAGGGAGGGGAAAGTATAGTGAGTTCAGTTATTATCGCATCTTTAATTTTCATCATCACACTCATTTTCGTTATTTGGCAGCCACGAAACTTATCGATTGGTTGGTCTGCTTGTGGCGGCGCAATTTTAGCATTAGTATTCGGCGTAGTCGATTTCGGCGATGTCGTCGACGTAACGGGAATTGTCTGGAATGCAACGCTCGCTTTTATCGCCATCATTATAATCTCATTAATCTTGGACGAAATCGGATTCTTTGAGTGGTCGGCTCTACATATGGCGCGTTTTGCCAAGGGGAGCGGTGTCCGTATGTTCATTTACGTCAGTGTTTTAGGTGCAATCGTTGCAGCCCTATTCGCAAATGACGGGGCGGCATTGATCCTGACACCGATTGTACTGGCAATGGTACGTAATCTGAACTTCAGTGAAAAAATGATTTTTCCGTTTATCATTGCGAGTGGATTCATCGCAGATACGACTTCTTTACCGTTAGTTGTCAGTAACCTGGTCAATATCGTTTCTGCGGACTTTTTCGATATCGGTTTTGTCGAATATGCGTCACGGATGATTGTTCCTAACTTGTTTGCCTTAGTTGCAAGTATTCTTGTGTTGTATTTATTCTTCCGTAAAAGCATTCCAGGAAGCTATAAAGTATCGGATTTAAAACAACCGAGGGAAGCGATAAAGGATCTCAAGATGTTTCGATTATCTTGGATTGTCTTAGGAGTTTTACTCATTGGTTATTTCGCTAGTGAATTCATCAAGGTTCCTGTGTCGTTTGTGGCGGGTATTGTAGCTATATTTTTCTTAGTCATGGCACAAAGAAGTCCAGCGGTTCAAACGAAGCAAGTGCTAAAAGGGGCACCTTGGGCAATTGTCTTCTTCTCAATCGGCATGTACGTTGTCGTCTATGGCCTGAAAAATGCCGGCCTTACAAGTGTGTTGGCGGATGTCATTCAACTGGCAGCGGACCAAGGGCTATTTGTCGCAACGATTTCCATGGGCTTTATCGCCGCGTTTTTATCATCAATCATGAATAATATGCCAACTGTTATGATTGACGCGTTGGCCATTGCAGAAACGAATACGACAGGGACGATTCGCGAAGCACTGATTTACGCAAACGTAATCGGGTCGGATTTAGGTCCGAAAATTACGCCGATCGGATCGCTTGCTACGTTGTTGTGGTTGCATGTCCTTTCACAAAAAGGTGTTAAAATCAGTTGGGGAACCTACTTTAAAGTTGGTATTATTTTAACGATTCCTACACTCTTCATAACACTGATTGGTTTGTATGTATGGTTATTGATCATCTAAATCACACAGGAAAAGGAGTGTTTACTAATGACTAAAAAGGTATTGTATTTCCTATGTACGGGCAACTCTTGCCGTAGCCAAATGGCTGAAGGATGGGGTGAAAAGGTGCTTGGGAAAGACTGGGAAGTTTGTAGCGCAGGAATTGAGGCCCACGGAGTAAACCCGAATGCCGTTAAAGCGATGAACGAAGTGGGAATTACTATTTCACATCAAACCTCGGATATCATTGATATGCAAATTCTTAACAATGCAGATCTTATAGTTACCCTTTGTGGGGATGCAGCCGACAAGTGTCCAATGACACCACCCCATATAAAGCGTGAACATTGGGGATTCGATGACCCTGCGAAAGCAGAAGGGACAGATGCAGAGAAATGGGCGTTTTTCCAACGTGTCCGTGATGGGATAGGTTCTAGGATAGAACACTTTGCGAAATATGGTGAGTAATTGAAACAAGTTGGGGATATATATCCCGGTTTTCATCATTAAAAATAATAGTATTCAAGACAGAAAAGGCACAAAATAAGCCGGGAATGAGCGTGATAGCTCATTCCTGGCTTTTAAAATTACTTTTTCTTCTTCGAATAAGGTCTTATCATCAAGCCCATTTCTTTTCTTTCCTTATCAAGTGCTTTGTAAAAAGAAAACATCATCAAAATAATAATGATTGAAAACGGCAATGCAGCGATAATGAGCGCGTTTTGAAGCGCATTCAATCCTCCCGAAGATAGCAAGATCATCGCGATGGCTGCAAGTGAAACTCCCCATATTAACTTCACTGCATTTGACGGATGTAGTGAACCGTAAGTCGATTGCATTCCAAGTACGAATGTAGCAGAGTCTGCAGAAGTGATGAAGAAAACTGCAATAAGTAAGACGGCTACAATCGACAGCAACATGGATAATGGCATTGCATCAAAAACAGCGAAAAGTGTCTCTTCCGTCAATAGATTGGTCAAATCTGTCCCTTTTAGTTGGACGTCCATTGCTGTAGCTCCAAATACAGAGAACCAAAAGAAACTGATCAAAGTCGGTAACAACAGAACACCAACGAGGAATTCCCGAATCGTCCGTCCACGTGACACACGAGCGATGAATATTCCGACGAATGGCGCCCAAGAAATCCACCAAGCCCAGTAAAAGATTGTCCAATCATTAATCCATTCCCGATGACCGGCATCGACTGGAGCAGCCCGGAAACTCATGCGGGGCAAGTTTTGCAAATAAGAACCAATCGTATCCGTGAATGTATCGAAAATCAACATCGTTGGACCGAGCACTATGACAAGAATCATGAGTATTAATGCAAGAACCATGTTGGCATTCGACAAATATTTGATACCCTTACCGATGCCTGTCCAAGCAGAGGCGATAAATAAAATAGTGACGACAATGATAATGACAATTTGAACTGGAAAACTAATCGGTAAGTCGGTAAGATACGCTAGACCGCCGTTGATTTGAATAGCACCGAAACCTAGTGTTGTTGCAACTCCCACCACTGTAGCGAACACTGCGAACACATTGATCATTGTTCCGGTATGCCCATCCATCGTTTTACCGAAAAGAGGTTTTAACGTAGAGGATACCAACCCGGGTTCGCCTTTTCTAAATTGGAAGTAGGCAAGCGACATGGCAACGACAGCGTAAATTCCCCATGCATGAATCCCCCAATGGAAGAACGTAAAGCGCATTGATTCACGGAAGGCTTCCTTACTTCCAGGCTCCGCTGTTGCCGTATCTATGGCAAAATGAGACAGCGGTTCCGCGGCACCCCAGAAGACAAGACCAATACCCATACCTGCCGAGAATAGCATCGCAAACCAGCTTATACGAGAATATTCGGGCTCTTCGTCCGGCTTTCCAAGCGTGATTTGCCCCATTGGACTAACGATGAAGAACAAACAAAAGAGTACGATGCCCGTAACGACAAGCAAGTAATACCATCCAAAAGATGAAGTGATAAAATTCTTCATGTTATTTGTGACAGATTCAAAATTTTCGGGTGCGAGTGCCCCGTATAATACAGCTACAAATACAAGTGCGAGTGTAATCCAAAATACACTCGAAATCTTTTTCATATAATCACCTATGCTTCCTTTGAAATGATAAGTGTACATTGTTCAGCTTAATTTTGCCACAATCCGGTCTAGATATGCAATGCGTGTTCAGAGCGAATACTATATTTATTCCCTTCTCCTGAAATATGTAAACCGGAAAAAGCTTACATTCAAAAAAAGGATATTTCCACCTCATAGTGGAAATATCCTTTCAATATAAAAGCTTTTTTAGAGTAAATAAATTTAATTCATCAAAAACATGTAAACGAATCAATTCGATCTAGATCAACGCCTAGGTACTCCCATCTTCTACGTCTGTTGTTCCATCTGAATCCGGCAACTGAAGTCCTTCCAACAAATGTTGGGTAAAACCAGAAACCTTCTCGTCTTGACAACCAGACATACGTATTCCTATACATACACCCACCAATTGCACCAGGATCCACTGCGCGCAACTGTGGACCTGTAGATTTATTGTCAGGATACGGTGGAGTCATATTAGGTGGCGGTGATGTTGGACCTTGGTGTTGTCCAGAAGAGCCTCCACCAGGCGGGAATCCAGGCGACCCGTGTCCAGGAAAACCTCCACCAGGCGGGAACCCAGGCGACCCGTGTCCAGGGAAACCTCCGCCGGGCGGGAATCCAGGTGACCCATGTCCGGGAAAGCCTCCACCAGGCGGGAATCCATGCGACCCATGTCCAGGAAAGCCTCCGCCGGGCGGGAATCCAGGTGACCCATGTCCGGGAAAGCCTCCACCAGGCGGGAATCCATGCGACCCATGTCCAGGAAAGCCTCCGCCGAATGAAAACCCTGACATTCCCATTCCGGGATGCCATCCACCCATTTCCTGTCCGTGCATCCTTGGAGCTGATTGCTCTTGATAACCTTCAGGTAGTTTGGGATACCACTGTTGTTCTCCGTATTCTCCCGATTGATTGTTTACCATTCGTTCACTCCTTCCAAGCGATTCTTCCTAGCGTATGCAACGCTAGATGAAAAGGAGTGGACTCTTTGTATTTTGTTTGGAATGAGCGCAAAAAAGTCGAAGTAGCTGATGCAACTTCGAATTTCTTGCATTTACACGTGTGCTAAACTTGTGAAGTGATCATAAACCATGGAGAAGCGATCAATCTGCGGGGAGAAGCGCTCAAAAAACAGAAGAAGCGATCAATCCCCATGGGGAAGCGCTCAAAAAACAAGTCAAGCGATCAATCCCCATGGAGAAGCGCTCAAAAAACAAGTCAAGCGATCAATCCCCATGGAGAAGCGCTCAAAAAACAAGTCAAGCGATCAATCCCCATGGAGAAGCGCCCAAAAAACAAAAAAAGCGATCAATCCCCACACCAAAAATAAATCAACCTACATAGGAGGAACTACTTATCATGCAATCTGAAACAAAACCACATATTCTACTAATCGACGGGATGGCTCTCCTGTTTCGATCGTTTTTTGCGACATCTGCAATGGGACACTATTTTCCAAATGCTGCAGGTACGCCGACAAATGGAGTCCAGGGATTTGCCCGTCACACGATGACCGCGATGAGTATTTTCAAGCCTACGCATATGGCAGTTTGCTGGGATATGGGCGCACATACATTCCGCAACGAGCTCTTTGATGGCTATAAAGCACATCGTCCGGCACCTGCCCCGGAACTTGTTCCACAGTTCGATATGGCACGTACTGTGTCGGAAACAATCGGATGGAAAAATTACGGGATTCCGGGAATGGAAGCGGACGACCTGATTGGCTCCATTATCGAAACGTGGACGGATAAAGCGGAAATCACAGTTGTCACGGGAGACAAAGACCTTCTTCAATTACTAAGGCCTGGTGTGCACATTGCACTCGTGAAGAAAGGGTATGCCATTTACGACTTGTATACAGACGAACGATTCGTAGATGAATACGGTATTTCACCTATTCAATTCATCGAAACGAAAGCTTTCACTGGCGATGCAAGCGACGGCTATCCAGGCGTTAAAGGAATTGGTCCTAAGACTGCCCTGAAATTAATTAAAGAATACGGTTCAGTTGAAGGCGTAGTCGAATCGCTTCATGAGTTGACGCCTGCAATCCGGAAGAAGATCACAGAGAATATGGATATGCTACTTTTATCAAGAAAACTTGCGGAAATCCATTGTAGTCTTGAGATGGACGAACCGCTGGAAGAATTAGAGATTCCAGTTTACGATTCTAGAATTAGGGAATTGATTGAAAAAGAGGGGTATACTATGATTACTAAACAAGCTGACTCTCTTTATTTAAACTAGTTAAGTTGAACAAATGATTCTATATATTTCCCAAGCGCCTCGCGGTGTTAGAAGGATTCTTTACGTCAATATATAAAGTAAAGAAAGGAAAGATAGATGGATGAATGAATTTCTGACGAAAATCAGCCAAAAAACTATTGCACAAACGCTTGTCAATTTAGGCCTATCATTCGGACGTATAAACAGCTTTGCCACACTGAAACAGGCATTGGATTTTGTAGATTGAAGAAACCCTGTTCAAATCTATTGATTTGAACAGGGTTTTCACGATTCAGCGGGCCTAATCTTTACAAAAGAAAGTACTTTTTGGTTTCGATTAAAAGAGATATGACGGATACGGCTTTCTCTATCGCGACCACCATTATCGTGGATTGCGAGAATAACATCATTCCCGCGCTGTTCAAAACCGATGATGGGTACCCAGTGATAATCAAAGTCATAGTCACCCCGCCAACGGAAGGCAAACCACTTATCAAACTTTGCTGCAACAAGGCGACCATCATTGATTTCTCGTTTTACATCTTCAATCGTACACGCTGCAACATGCCATTTTGGACCCAGTGTTTTTTGCATATTATGGATGAACCGTCTTTTGAATAAACCAATTTTTGTTCCGCCAAGTATGCGGTACAAATCATTCACGCTGTGTGAAAATGAGTTGGGCAGGAGATGTTGCATCATAACAAATGCCGTAACAGGCCCACAAGCAGAAGATTGCAATGATTTTTTAATTGAATCGTCAAATTGGGATGTCCCGTTCACATTTAGGATGGTTTTCATTCATCCCCCTCCTTTACTAGTGAAGTAGTTTTCCCTTCAGTAAATCGTTCATTCCCGAACATCGTTACAATTGTATTCATAGTATATGAATACAAAAAAGCGCCAAAGGATAGAAGGGAATCTATCGATTGACGCCACTTTCAGTTATTCGTTAACATTATCAAGAAAAGCAGTCACCTGTGATGGTGATTTTGCGTTTGCACTATGGAGATGGTCTTTCTTTTCGCCGTTTTGGAAAATAAGTAAACTTGGAATGCCCATAACGTCGTACTTATCCGCGATTTCGGGTAGAACATCACGGTCCACATCGTACCAAGTATACATACTATACTCTTCAACGATCGGATCAATGAACATATCCATCCGTTTGCAGTCAGGGCACCAGTCGGCTTCAAATTTAATAAGTGTTTTAGAATCACCGGAAATAATTTCGTTGAATTGCTCAGTAGTTGTAATTGATTTCATTTTAAGTCACTCCTTCTATAAGAGTAGTGTACAACGATTTCAAAACGGGGGATAGTGAAACGAACTGCTATGGAAAATTACCTTCATTTACAAGTTTTTTAGATTTAAATATTGCGAAAATGCAAAGAATGTTCTACACTAGAGTTATAGAAATGGTTTCTATTTTTTTTGCCCATAAAATGAATGAGCACTCATTCAAAACGAAAAGGGAGGCTTCGCACGTGACTTATCAAATTAAAAAAGCGGCAGTTTTAGGTTCAGGCGTTATGGGATCAGGCATCGCTGCTCATCTTGCAAATATTGGAATCCCGGTGCTTCTTTTAGATATCGTTCCAAACAAATTGACAACGGACGAAGAAGCGAAAGGTCTTACTTTAGAAGACAGTCAAGTACGAAACAAAATCGCGGCAGGAGCAAAACAAAAACTATTGAAACAAAAACCTTCACCACTAACGACGAAAAGCTCTCTTTCACTTATTGAAACAGGGAACTTTGAAGACGACCTAGCAATGTTAAAAGACGTTGACTGGATTATTGAAGTCATTGTTGAAAACTTAGATGTTAAAAAAGGGTTATATGAAAAAATCGATGCTGTACGTAAACCAGGCACGATTATAAGTTCAAATACTTCAGGAATCAGTATTGAAGCGATGGCAGAGGGACGTACAGAAGATTTCCAAAAGCATTTCCTTGGAACTCACTTTTTCAACCCGCCACGCTATTTGAAACTACTTGAAATAATTCCGGCAAGCACAACGGATGCAGGAGTAGTAGACTTCATGACTGCATTCGGTGAAGACCGTCTTGGTAAAGGTGTTGTTATTGCAAAAGATACACCGAACTTCATCGCAAACCGAATCGGTACATACGGCCTTCTCGTAACGCTGCGTGAAATGGAAAAGCGTGGATACTCTATCGGAGAAGTCGATTCAGTAACAGGGACATTGATTGGTCGTCCAAAATCAGCTACATTTCGTACACTGGATGTTGTAGGTCTCGATACGTTCATGCATGTAGCGAAAAACGCTTACGATAAAACGGAAGGCGAAGAACAAAAAGTGTTCGAATTACCAGCCTTCATGAAAACGATGATTGACAATGGCTGGATTGGTGCAAAGGCGAAACAAGGATTCTTCTTGAAAAAAGATAAAGAAATTCTTGAACTCGATCCTGAAACACTTGAATACGGACCGATGAAGAAATTGAAAACGCCTTCAATTGAAATGGCGAAGCAACAAAAAGGACTTGCGAACAAAGTGAAAGCACTCGTCTATGCGGATGACCGCACAGGAGAATTGCTTTGGAATATTATCGCTCCAACACTTCGTTACTCTGCGGAACTGCATGGTGAAATTGCTGACGATATCGTCGCAATCGACAATGCCATGAAATGGGGCTTCGGTTGGCAGCAAGGACCATTTGAAATTTGGGACGCAGTCGGCGTAGAAAAATCAATTGCCAAGATGAAAGAAGAAGGAGAAACAGTTCCTGCTTTCGCTCAACAACTGCTAGACAAAGGCTATGAAACTTTCTATAAAGAAGAAGACAACGAACTTTATTTCTTCGATGGAGAAGGATATAAGAAGGTAGTCGTAAATGAAAAAGTAATTAATCTAAAACGTTATAAGAAAAAACACGGCGTCATCAAGAAGAATACAGGCGCAAGCTTAATCGACCTTGGAGATGGAGTTGCACTACTTGAATTCCATTCACAGGCGAATGCAATCGGACCTGACATCGTACAAATGATCAATTTCGCAGTGGATGAAGTTGAAAAGAACTTCAAAGGCCTTGTCATCGGTAACCAAGGTAAAAACTTCTGTGTAGGTGCAAACCTTGGCATGATTTTGATGGAAGCTCAGGATGATAATATTTTCGAACTTGATTTCACTGTTCGTTCTTTCCAAAACGCAATGCTGAAGATTAAATACTCTACAAAACCTGTTGTTGCAGCACCTTTCCAGATGACACTTGGCGGTGGAGCGGAAGTATGTTTACCGGCTGCTCATATTCAAGCATCTATGGAAACATATATGGGACTTGTCGAAGCGGGTGTCGGTTTAATACCTGGCGGTGGCGGTAACGTTGGTCTTTATGCAAAACACTTAAAGGGATTGCCGAATGGCGTTCATGTTGACTACCAATATGTAGCGAACAAAGTGTTCGAATCGATTGCAATGGCAAAAGTATCGACATCTGGAGAAGAAGCGAGAGAAAATAATTTCTTGGACTTTGCGGATGGCATCAGTGTGAACCCAGATCATTTGATTTACGATGCGAAACAAACTGCAATCGCATTGCATGACAATGGCTACGTAGCACCTAAACGACAAAAACTTCCAGTCACTGGAGATTCAGGATATGCAACGATGCTACTTGGCGCGGAAGGCATGTTCGCTTCAGGATTCATCAGCGAGCATGACTTGAAAATTGCAAAAAAATTAGCTTTCGTATTATCAGGCGGAACAGTGCCATACGGAACGTTGGTTGATGAACAATATATGTTGGATCTCGAACGCGAGGCCTTCTTGAGCCTAGTAGCGGAACCGAAATCACAACAACGTATGCAACACATGCTTCTAAAAGGGAAGCCACTACGTAACTAAATATGCTTAATAGATAGAACGTACGGACGTACAGCAAAGAGGAGGAAAATCAATGCGTGAAGCAGTACTAGTGGCCGGTGCACGTACACCGGTCGGAAAAGCAGGCAGGGGCTCTCTTGTTACGGTTCGCCCTGACGATTTAGGAGCATTGGCAATTAGAGAAACATTGAAACGTGCTGGAGACTATGACGGAGCAATCGATGATTTAATCATCGGTTGCGCAATGCCGGAAGCGGAACAAGGCATGAACGTTGCACGTAATATCGGAGCGCTTGCGGGATTACCGGATACGACTCCTGCAATTACAGTGAACCGTTTCTGTTCTTCAGGGCTACAATCGATTGCCTATGGCGCAGAACGCATTATGCTGGGTCACTCACAGGCGATTATCGCGGGTGGCGTTGAGTCGATGAGTATGGTCCCGATGATGGGGAATACGATTCGACCAAACTTCCATTTAGCAGAAACGATGCCCGAATATTATATGGGAATGGGACATACGGCAGAACAAGTTGCTGTTAAATATGGCGTTAGTCGTGAGGACCAGGATGCATTTGCAGTCCGCTCACATGAATTGGCCGGTGCAGCGATTGCAGCAGGGAAATTCAACGATGACATCGTACCTGTTGAAGTCGTTAAGCGCTCTGTTGATGATAACGGTAAATACAGCGAGAAGAAATTCACGTTCGAAATGGATGAAGGCGTTCGTAAAGGAACAAGCATGGAAGGTCTAGCAAGACTACGCCCGGCATTCAATGTTAGAGGTAGTGTTACAGCAGGTAACTCTTCACAAACATCCGATGGCGCAGGCGCTGTTCTGCTAATGGATCGTGAAGTGGCAGAAGCACAAGGACTTAAGCCAATCGCGAAGTTCCGTTCATTCGCTGTAGGCGGCGTGCCCCCAGAAGTAATGGGCATCGGACCGACCGTAGCAGTTCCAAAAGCACTTAAACTAGCAGGCTTATCAATAGAGGATATCGACCTTTGGGAATTAAACGAAGCATTCGCTTCACAATCCCTTCAAGTTATCCGTCACTTAGGACTCGACATGGACAAAGTGAATGTAAACGGCGGAGCAATCGCACTCGGGCATCCACTTGGTGCAACAGGATCTATATTGACAATCCGCATGATGAGCGAATTAAAACGTCAAGGTAAACAATTCGGCGTCGTCACAATGTGCATCGGCGGCGGAATGGGCGCAGCAGCCGTCTTTGAATTACTGTAAATCATAAAAATAAAAATGCATATAACCCAAGGAGGAAATCATAATGACTGAATTGAAAACAAACGAGTTAATTAAAGGCGGAGCATTTTTAGTCGAAGACATCGAATTGGATCGCGTATTTACACCAGAAGACTTTTCCGACGAGCAAAAAATGATCGCAAAAACAACAGAAGACTACGTGAAAAACGAAGTGCTTCCAGTTGTAGAAAACCTAGAAAATCATGAATTCGACCACTCAGTTAGACTACTTAAAACTGCAGGGGACCTCGGTCTTCTAGGAGCGGATGTTCCTGAAGAATACGGTGGCCTTGGTCTTGACAAAATCTCATCTGCATTAATCTCTGAAAAAATGTCGGTTGCAGGTGGTTTCTCAATCACCCACGGCGCACATGTAGGTATCGGTACATTACCAATCGTTCTTTTCGGAAATGAAGACCAAAAGAATAAATACTTACCTAACTCGGTAGCTGGAGACAAAATCTCAGCATACGCATTAACTGAGCCAGGATCAGGATCTGACGCACTAGGTGCGAAAACAACTGCTAAATTGAACGATGCAGGCACGCATTACATCCTAAATGGTGAAAAACAGTGGATTACAAACGCTGGATTTGCAGATGTATTTGTTGTCTATGCAAAAATTGATGGCGACAAGTTCTCCGCTTTCATCGTTGAAAAAGTGTTCCCGGGCGTTTCAGTAGGTGCTGAAGAGAAGAAAATGGGTATCAAATCATCTTCAACGCGTACACTCATCCTTCAAGACGCGGAAGTTCCAGTTGAAAATCTACTTGGCGAAGTTGGCCGTGGTCATGTGATTGCCTTCAATATCCTAAATATTGGCCGCTACAAACTAGGGGTAGGCACAATCGGCGGATCGAAACGTGCTCTTGAACTAGCAATCTCGTATACGAACCAGCGTCAACAGTTCAAAACACCAATTTCTTCATTCAACCTAACAAAACAAAAATTGGCGACAATGGCATCTAAATTGTATGCATCGGAAAGCTTGATTTATCGTACGGTCGGCTACTTCGAAGAGCGTCAAAGTCAAATGAGCATAGAAGAACAAAAAGACGGAAAAGCAATTGCAGCAGCAATCGCTGAATACGCAATCGAATGTTCTATCAACAAAGTAGTCGGATCAGAAGTATTGGATTACATCGTTGACGAAGCCGTTCAACTTCACGGTGGATATGGCTTCATGCAAGAATATGAAGTGGAACGCATTTACCGCGATTCACGCATCAACCGTATTTTTGAAGGTACAAATGAAATTAACCGCTTAATCGTTCCAGGAACATTCTTGAAAAAAGCGATGAAAGGCGAATTGCCACTTCTACAACAAGCACAAGCGTTACAAGGTGAGCTTCTTTCAATGATGCCTGAAGAAATCGGTGAAGAAGCACTTGCACAGGAAAAAGCACTTGTGAAAAACGCGAAGAAAATCGGTCTTCTTGCAGCAGGTATGGCCGCACAACGGTACGGCACGAAACTAGAGGCAGAACAAGAAGTTCTAATAAACATCGCAGATATCGCAAATAATCTTTTTGCAATGGAATCTGCCGTTCTTCGTACGGAAAAAGCAATTGCACGTGATGGAGAAGAAAAAGCACAACAAAAAATCCTTTACACGCAAATCTTCTGTCAAGAAGCATTCGAAGAAATCGAAAGAGATGCGAAAGAAACACTTCTTGCAGCTGTCGAAGGCGACAACCAACGCATGATGATGTCTGCATTACGCAAATTAACACGTTCTAACCCGTACAACATCATTGCAAAAAAACGCGAAGCTTCCGTAAAACTTATCGAAGCTGAGAAATTCATCGTCTAATTCTTTTTGTAAGGTGTAAGTTGCGGATACCTTTTGGTGTCCGCAACTTTTTTTGCTATACTGATGAAAATGGAGGTGCTAAAGAATGGGGCTTACCTATTACAGTTATCCTAAATGCGGTACATGCAGGAAAGCGAAGAAGTGGCTTGAGACGAACGGTCTACAATTTGAAGAAGTAAATATCGCCGAAAATCCTCCAACGGAAGACCAGCTTAGTGAGATGATTGCTATTTCGGGTTTGGATATTAAAAAGTTCTTTAACGTTAGTGGCATGAAATATAGAGAACTGAATGTCAAAGATAAATTACCGGCAATGACGGATGAAGAAAAGATTCGCTTACTGGCAACTGATGGTATGTTGATGAAAAGACCGCTTGTATATGGCAATGGAAAAGTAACAGTCGGGTTTAAAGAAGATGATTTCGACAATGTATGGAAAGGATGACTCCTACCTTGTCTTTGTTCATGAAATATGTCAAAATTGAATAGAATGAATATAACTTTTTGGAGGGGTACGGAATGAGCACACCAAAAGATCTGCGTTATTCTGAAGAGCACGAATGGGTTAAAGAAGAAGGCGGTAACTACCGCATTGGAATTACACACTTTGCACAATCTGAACTTGGCGATATCGTTTTCGTTGAGCTACCACAAGTAGGCGACGATGTGAAAGCGGACGAGCCATTCGGAAGTGTTGAATCTGTTAAAACAGTTTCTGAGCTTTATGCGCCTATCAGCGGTAAAGTACTAGAAGTCAACGCAGGACTAGAAGACAGCCCTGAATTCGTTAACGAATCTCCATACGGAAATGCATGGATGATTGTTGTCGAGCCTTCTGACAAAGCTGAAATAGACGCACTTATGTCTGCAGAAGACTACGAGAAAATGACTGTTGGAGAATAATTGAATTGTAAAGCGCCGGTCTAGTTCCGGCGTTTTTTGTATATATAGACTATAGATAATGCGAGGTGAAGTCCTTGTGAATGAAGAAAAAGTACTAATCGTAGAAGGTGGCTCGGACCGGAAACGACTGCAAAGAATTGTAGCTGAACCTGTTGAAATAATTTGTACGAATGGAACGGTAAGTCCATATCGGCTTGAGGAATTACTAGAAGCATATGAAGAACGGGAGTTATACGTTTTCCTGGATGCTGATGAATCGGGAGAGAAAATCCGTCATTTATTTAAGAGGGAATTCCATTCCGCCATTCATCTATATACGGAAAAAGTATACAAGGAAGTTGAAACTACACCTTTCAAGGTACTGGCTACTATTCTTACCGAAGCGGGATTTAAGGTCCACCCACAATTTTTACTATGAAGGATGAGTTGAATGGAAAATTGGACACGCAAAGAGTGGGAAAGTACAATCTTGGATAACAAAACATCAGTATTTTATTTATATACCCCGATGTGTGGTACATGCGCAGTGGCTTCAAAAATGATGGAGGTCGTATCCGTTATGAAACCGGACACACCAATGGGTAAGGCGGATTTAAATTACGTGCAAAGCATCGCAGTGGACTATGAAATTGAAAGCGTGCCTTGTCTGCTTATCCAAAAAGACGGCGTCATTAAACATAAAATTTATGCATTTCAATCTGTTCCTTACCTACTTGAAAAAATCGGTTGACACACTGGTTGAAAACATGATAGATTAGTTCATATCAAACAATTGAATATGTCGCTCTTATTAAGAGAGGTGGAGGGATAGTGCCCTATGAAGCCCGGCAACCGTCACGAAAGTGAAATGGTGCCAAGTCACACAAAGCTAATGCTTTGAAAGATGAGAGATCGGATAACCGTTATTAACTATAACCGTTTAGCCTTTCTGCTTGTCTGCAGGAGGGCTTTTTATATTAAAGAAAAGCGAAAGGCGCCTGCTAAGACGCGACAGGC
>NZ_UXAV01000043.1:0-57304 GCF_900609045.1 Filibacter tadaridae | reverse complement strand
CATAAGACAGTTTGCGAGGAGGCGTACTTCAGCCACCACAGCAAAATGACTTATGACCCGAGCGTCTGGCGCCTGTAGCTAGACAATGAAAAGCGAAAGGCGCCTGCTAAGACGCGACAGGCATAAGACAGTTTGCGAGGAGGCGTACTTCAGCCACCACAGCAAAATGACTTATGACCCGAGCGTCTGGCGCCTGTAGCTAGACAATGAAAAGCGAAAGGGACCTGCTAAGACGCGACAGGCACTTAACAAAGATAAACTTCCAGAGGTGAAAAAGATGATTCATTTAACAGATATTACTAAACGGTTCGGAGAGGGACCAGACAGTATTTCAGCAGTCGATAATGTAACGCTCGAAATTGCGGATGGTGAAATTTTTGGCATCATCGGCTATAGTGGTGCAGGAAAAAGTACATTGATCCGATTACTGAACGGGCTTGAAATGCCAACATCAGGGCATGTCACAATAGGCGGTCGTAAAATATCGGCGATTAAAGGCAAGGAACTACGGGAAGCACGTCAAAAAGTGAGCATGATTTTCCAACACTTCAACTTACTTTGGTCACGTACTGTAAAGGAAAATATCATGTTCCCACTTGAAATTGCAGGTGTTCGAAAAGCAGATCGTGAGCGAAAAGCAGCGGAACTAATAGACCTTGTCGGTTTGAGTGGTAGAGAAAATGCCTACCCTTCAGAGCTATCAGGGGGGCAGAAGCAACGTGTAGGCATTGCCCGCGCACTTGCGAATGATCCCGAAGTGCTACTTTGTGACGAAGCAACATCGGCACTAGACCCTGAAACAACAGATTCAATTCTTAACCTACTGACAGAAATCAATGAAAGATTAGGACTTACAATTGTATTGATAACGCATGAAATGCATGTCATACGAAAAATTTGTCACAGAGTTGCGGTAATGGAAGCGGGAAAAGTCGTTGAGATAGGGGATGTCCTTAAGGTGTTCCAGGAGCCGCAAGAATCAATTACGAAACGATTCGTATCTCAGATTACAGAACCTGTTGAAGCAAAACAGGCAATAGAACATCTTAAAGAAGAAATCCCTTCTGGCACACTTATCAAGCTTGTTTTTGTTGGTGAGCGCACAGAACAACCTGTATTGGCAAGCCTTATCCGAGAATTCACTATCGATGTAAATATCGTACAAGGGAATATAACTCATACCCACGGTGGTGCATACGGCACACTTATTCTTCAACTAGTCGGGGATGCAGAAGTCATTGGCAAGGCAATCCAATATCTTAATGAAAAAGATGTCCGGACGGAGGTGATCAGCAATGTTTGAAAACCTTTTTCCGAATGTTGACTGGACGGCGATGTGGGAGGCGACTAAAGAGACGCTCTATATGACAGCTGTCTCAACATTCCTCACATTTGTCATCGGACTTGTACTTGGTGTTTTACTCTTTTTATCAGGACCTGGTCAACTATGGTCAAATAAGATTGTCAATACGATTACTGGAGCGATTGTCAATCTGTTTCGGTCAATTCCATTCATCATTTTAATCATATTACTTATTCCATTTACGCAATTCATTATCGGTACGGTCCGTGGACCAAACGCAGCGTTGCCAGCACTTATTATTGGTGCGGCCCCGTTTTACGGACGAATGGTCTTAATTGCCTTACAGGAAATCGATAAAGGTGTCATTGAGGCTGCGAAGTCGATGGGAGCTAAAACTAGGACAATCATTTTCAAAGTACTTTTAGCGGAATCCATGCCTGCACTTATTTCGGGAATTACAGTAACATCAATTGCGCTCGTGGGTTACACTGCGATGGCAGGAATCATTGGTGCGGGTGGTCTTGGTACACTTGCCTATTTGGATGGATTCCAACGAAACCGAGCAGACGTAACGCTTATGGCGACTATTCTTATTTTAATTGTTGTGTTCATTATCCAATTCATTGGAGACCTAGCAGTGAAGAAAATGGATAAGAGATAAAATCACAGAGAAAAGAGGAGATTGTATATGAAGAAATTATTGACAGGAATTCTATTGGCAGTTCTCGTACTTGCATTAGCAGCTTGCGGGACAAAGGATAACGAAGGGGATAAAAATGCAAGTGACGGGGAAAAGAAAGAAGATACAAAAATTGTTGTTGGTGCATCCAATACCCCACATTCAATCATTCTTGAAGAAGCAAAACCTTTATTGAAAGAAAAGGGTTTCGATCTTGAAATCGAAAAGTATCAAGATTATGTTTTACCAAACAAAGACCTTGAATCGGGAGAAATTGATGCAAACTATTTCCAACACATTCCATACTTTGAAACGCAAATTGCTGATTTCGGCTATAAATTTGCAAACGCAGGTGGCATCCATATTGAACCAATCGGCGTTTATTCTAAAAAATATAAGTCGCTTGAAGAATTACCTGAAGGTGCAACAATTCTAATAAGTAACTCAGTTGCCGATCATGGACGAGTACTTGCAATGCTTGAAACAAAAGGTCTAATCAAGCTCGCTGATGGGGTCGATAAAGCAAAAGCTGAAGTAAAAGATATTATCGATAATCCGAAAAATATTGAATTTGACGCAGACTATGAAGCAGCACTATTACCAACAATGTTCAAAGAAGGTGAAGGTGATGCTGTACTTATCAACTCGAACTATGCAATCGATGTGGGGCTAAACCCACTTGAGGATTCAATAGCGATTGAAGATACAGACTCTCCGTATGTCAACATTATCGCTGTAAAAGAAGGCGATGAAAATAATGAAGCGATTAAAGCATTAGTAGAAGTGTTAAAATCAAAAGAAATCCAAGACTTCATCATGAAAGAGTGGGGCGGCTCAGTCGTACCGGTAAAATAAGAAGAAGTAATCCGCCAATCAATTTGATTGGCGGATTTTTTTAACCCTTTTTAGTTAATGGCATTCAGTTTTAATACTTTAATAGGGTAGAAGAAAATATGTTGTTCCACTAGTTGAAAGGTTATGATAGTCTAAATGAGAATACTATATATGTTGAACGTATGATTCTATATAATCTCCAAGCGCCAAGCGTTGTTGAAAGAATTCTTTATGTCAACATATATAGCTACTTTCTTTCAACCAATATACATAGAATAACTTAAAAAGGAGGCATTTTGATGAAATTTAAAATCGGTCTTATTTGGCGCATTATTATTGCGATTGCGCTAGCAGTTGGGCTTGGAATCCTTATTCCGAAGATTCATGAAGGTTTTGGGGATTGGTTCGTAAGTTTATTTGCGACATTTAACATGATTTTCGGTGGCTTTCTGAATTTCATTGTTCCGTTAATCATTATTGCATTCATAGCGCCCGGGATTGCTAAACTTGGTAAAGGTTCCGGGAAGTTGTTGGGGTTTGCAACAGTAATCGCCTATGCTTCTACAATTGTTGCGGGGATCTTCGCATTCTTAGTGGCATCGACAGTATTGCCCGGATTTATCGATGGTATTGGAAGTGCGGGTATTGACAACGCGGGTAGAGCTCCGGGAGAAGCATTTTTCGAATTGGAAATGACACCTGTCATGGGGGTCATGACCGCCTTGATCTTCGCATTCTTGTTCGGTATAGGAATGGCTTCGATTGGCAGTAAATCATTGCTTGCCGTGTTCGATGAATTTAATGTTCTCATCGAAAAAGTGATAACATACGTTATTATCCCGCTATTACCCATACATATTTTCGGGATATTCCTCAATATGACGTATACCGGAGAAGTGGGTAAAGTTCTATCCATATTCGCGATGGTGTTCGTCATGATTATCATTCTTCACCTTCTTATGCTGACGATTCAATACACAATCGCAGGTTCATTGTCCAAACGGAACCCGTTTATGCTGATGAAAACGATGGCACCTGCTTATTTCACTGCACTCGGGACACAATCGTCTGCTGCTACGATACCGGTTACATTGAGGCAGGCACGTGAAACTGGCGCATCTAAACGAGTAACGGACTTCACAATCCCGTTATTTGCAACAATTCACTTATCGGGAAGTACAATTACACTCGTCTCTTGTTCAATTGGCGTCATGCTGATGAATGGATCACCCGTTGAATTTGCGAAGTACTTGCCATTCATCTTCATGCTGGGTGTCACAATGATAGCAGCTCCTGGTGTTCCAGGTGGCGCTGTTATGGCGGCGACTGGACTTCTTAGCACAATGCTAGGTTTTGATGAATCGATGGTTGCACTCATGATTGCTCTTTACATGGCACAGGACAGCTTTGGAACAGCGACTAATGTAACGGGCGACGGCGCACTAGCTATGATTGTTGATAAGTTCACAAAAAAAGTGGATGGAATTGACAGTGAAACAGATGATGATCCGGAACAAGTAGCTCTATAATGAAAAGCCGATGCTTCGTGCATCGGCTTTTTAGATGACATTGATTCTCAATGAAATGTGGACATATGAAAGTATCTGAGAATAAGTGAAAAGCCTTTGTGTAAGTCTTGAATTAAGTATAATCAGTTCAAGCCTTATCATTCTTAATGATTTGCAAGGGACTGCATTATCAGTTAAGATTAGAATGATACTAAATAGAGAATGGATATCCATTCATCTTTAACATATTGGAGGTATTGGAATGTCGACTTTGGAAATTAAAGACCTTCACGTAGAAATTGAAGGTAAAGAGATATTAAAAGGCGTCAACTTGACGATCAATACAAATGAAATCCATGCAGTCATGGGGCCGAATGGTACAGGGAAATCCACTCTTGCATCAGCAATCATGGGTCATCCTAAATACGAAGTGACTTTAGGTACAGTTACACTTGACGGTGAAGATGTTTTAGAAATGGAAGTGGACGAGCGTGCTCGCGCTGGAATCTTCTTAGGCATGCAGTATCCAAGCGAAATTACGGGTGTTACGAATGCCGACTTCTTGCGTTCAGCGATTAACGCACAACGTGAAGAAGGCAACGAAATTCCATTGATGAAATTCATTCGTGAAATGGATAGCAAAATGGAAATTCTTGAAATGGATGAAGATATGGCGACTCGTTACTTGAACGAAGGTTTTTCAGGCGGCGAGAAAAAACGTAACGAAATCCTTCAACTTACGATGTTGAAACCTAAATTTGCAATACTAGATGAGATTGACTCAGGTCTAGATATCGATGCATTGAAAATTGTTTCAAAAGGCATCAATGAAATGCGCGGAGAAAAGTTCGGTTGCTTAATCATCACGCATTATCAACGTCTTCTTGACTACATTACACCAGACAAAGTCCATGTAATGATGCAAGGGAAAGTTGTGAAATCCGGTGGCGCTGAACTAGCTCAGAAACTCGAAGAGCAAGGGTATGACTGGATCAAAGAAGAACTAGGTATTGTAGACGAAACTGTCGAGCTAGAAGTTTAAGAAAGGGGGACGATTCAAAATGACGGTTGAAACTAAAGTGGCATTGACCGAACAGGACGTCCACTCCTATTCCGTGAAAGTGAATGAAGCTGATTGGATGGCGGATTTCCGTACAAACGCATTAGCAAAAGTGGAACAACTTCCAATGCCGAAACCAGATAAAACAAAGATTGATAAATGGAACTTCACGGAGTTCCCTGTGCATGCAGTGGAATCTTCCTTGTATGCCGCGTTGAGCGAGCTTCCTGAAGAAGCACGTGCAATTGTCGATGCAGACGAACAAAAAAATATTTATGTGCAACATAATAACACACCAGCATATCTTTCACTTTCTGAAGAGTTGAAAGTACAGGGTGTTATCATGACAGATATTTTCACTGCATCTCGCGAGCATAGTGAGCTTGTGAAAAAGTATTACATGACAGATGGCGTCAATGTGGATGAAAATAAGTTGACTGCACTTCATGCAGCACTTATGAACGGCGGCGTTTTCGTATATATTCCAAAAAACGTTGTCGTTGAAAAGCCACTTCAAGTATTATTCCTACATGATAATGACGAAGCGTCTCTTTTCAACCATGTTCTTCTAGTTGCAGAAGCAAATAGTAAAGTGACTTACGTTGAAAACTACTTGTCGACTGTAGACGAAGCAAAAGGATTAGCGAACATCATTTCCGAAGTGTTTGCAGGCGATAATGCACAAATCACTTACGGTGCGGTTGATGTTCTTGCAAAAGGATTCACAACATATGTAAATCGTAGAGGAGTCGCAAGTCGTGATAGCCGCATTGACTGGGCACTTGGCTTGATGAACGATAGTGATACGATTTCTGAAAATATAACACAACTTATCGGCAATGGTTCACATTGTGACATGAAAACTGTCGTTGTAGGCCGCGGTAAACAAAAACAAAACTTCACGACTGAAATTGTCCATTTCGGACTTGATACTGAAGGGTTCATCTTAAAACACGGTGTCATGCTGGATGAATCATCCGCAATCTTTAACGGAATCGGACGAATTGCAAAGGGCGCAACTAGATCGAATGCTGTTCAAGAATCACGCGTTCTTATGTTCAGTGAAAAAGCACGCGGAGATGCAAACCCGATTCTTCTTATTGACGAAGATGATGTAACAGCGGGTCATGCTGCTTCGGTTGGTCGTGTAGACCCACTGCAATTGTTCTATTTAATGAGCCGTGGGATTTCGAAACACGAAGCGGAACGTCTTGTCGTCCATGGTTTCCTTGCGCCAGTCGTTAGTAAATTACCGATCGAAGGCGTTAAGAAACAATTGACGGAGGTTATCGAAAGGAAAGTGCGCTAATGCTCAACAAGGAGATCCGCAAACATTTCCCGATACTTGACCAAGAAATTAATGGCCATCCACTTGTTTATCTAGATAGTGCTGCGACATCCCAAAAGCCTCAGCAAGTAATAGATGCGCTTAGCAACTACTACAGTTTGGATAATTCAAATGTCCACCGGGGTGTGCATACACTCGGAAACCGGGCTACAGAAGGTTATGAAAATGCACGTGATAAAGTGCGTGCATTCATTAATGCAAAATCAACAGAAGAAGTTATTTTCATGCGTGGAACGACGACTGCACTAAATATGGTAGCACAAAGTTATGGACGAGCTAATGTAGGTGAGGGCGATGAAATCGTCATTACCTATATGGAGCATCATTCCAATATCATACCTTGGCAACAGTTGGCGAAAGAAAAAGGGGCAGTATTAAAATACGTCAATCTTGAAGAAGACGGTACACTGTCACTTGAAAAGGTTCGCGAAGTCATTACAGAACGGACTAAGATCGTTTCCATTATGTATGTCTCCAATGTATTAGGGACCATGAATCCAATAAAAGAAATAACCGAAATTGCTCATTCACATGGTGCTGTCATGGTAGTTGACGGCGCTCAAGCTGCTCCGCATTTGAAAATTGATGTTCAGCTTCTTGACTGTGACTTTTTAGCCTTTTCAGGCCACAAAATGTGCGGTCCTACTGGCATCGGTGTTCTCTATGGCAAAAAGGAATTACTCAACAACATGGAACCGGTTGAGTTCGGCGGCGAAATGATTGATTTTGTCGGCCTTTATGATTCAACGTGGAAAGAGCTCCCTTGGAAATTTGAAGGTGGTACACCGATCATTGCAGGGGCAATTGGTCTAGGCGCTGCAATCGATTTTCTTGAGGAAATCGGGATGGATAACATTGAACGCCATGAACACGAACTCGCAGGCTATGCGATGAAACGCATGTCTGAAATTGAAGGACTTTCAATTTACGGTCCGCTTGATCCTGGGAAACGTGCAGGGATGGTCACATTCAATCTGAATGATGTACATCCACATGACGTTGCAACTGTACTTGATATGCACGGAATTGCTGTTAGAGCAGGTCATCACTGCGCACAGCCGCTTATGAAGTGGTTGGAAGTGTCGTCCACTGCACGCGCCAGCTTCTATATTTACAACACGGAAGAAGACGTTGACCGCCTCGTGGACGGACTCCGCATTGCAAAGGAGTATTTCAACGATGTCTATTAAAAATTTAGATCAGTTATATCGCTCGGTTATTATGGACCACTATAAGAACCCGAGAAACAAAGGAATCATCGATGAAAGCAATGTAACTATCGATATGAATAATCCGACTTGTGGAGACGTCATTCATTTGACGTTGCAAGTGGACGATGGCATTGTGAAAAATGCCAAATTCGATGGCGAGGGCTGCTCGATTTCTATGGCATCTGCGTCAATGATGACACAGTTAGTCATAGGTAAGAAAGTAGATGAAGCCTTACAAGCTGCGCATACTTTTTCAGACATGATGCTTGGTAAAGAAGTCGACGACACAATGGACCTTGGAGATCTTGAAGCGCTAACTGGCGTTTCCAAATTCCCTGCACGCATTAAATGTGCAACACTTGCGTGGAAGGCAATGGAAAAAGGGGTCGGAAGCGACTCTGAGTAAATTGAGGACGGAGGAATATTAATGGCTAAGAAAATGCCGGATATCGGCGATTATAAATATGGCTTTGCTGATAAAGACGTCTCTGTTTTCCGTTCGAAACGTGGCTTGACACGTGAAATCGTTGAACAGATTTCGCAAATGAAACAAGAACCTCAATGGATGTTCGACTTTCGCCTAAAAGCGTTGGACTTGTTTTATAAAATGCCAATGCCACAATGGGGCGGAGATCTAAACTCCCTTAACTTTGACGAAATTACGTATTACGTAAAACCGTCTGAAGCAACAGAACGTTCATGGGATGAAGTTCCAGAAGAAATCAAACGCACGTTTGATAAACTCGGAATTCCTGAAGCTGAACAAAAATACCTTGCAGGTGTTTCTGCGCAATATGAATCTGAAGTTGTTTATCACAATATGAAAGAAGAACTTACAGATTTAGGAATTGTGTTTAAAGATACGGATTCAGCTTTGAAAGAAAACGAAGAGCTGTTTAAAAAGTATTTCGGAAAAACAATTCCAAGTGCAGATAATAAATTTGCCGCACTCAATTCAGCTGTTTGGTCCGGCGGATCATTCATCTATGTACCACCGGGTGTGAAAGTGGATACACCACTTCAAGCCTATTTCCGCATCAACTCGGAAAACATGGGGCAGTTTGAACGTACACTTATTATTGTGGATGAGGGCGCAAGCGTTCATTACGTTGAAGGCTGTACAGCTCCTGTTTACACAACAAACTCATTGCATAGTGCGGTTGTAGAAATCATCGTTAAAAAAGATGCATATTGTCGTTATACGACTATCCAGAACTGGGCGAACAACGTTTATAACCTTGTTACAAAACGTGCTGTTTGTGATGAAAATGCAACGATGGAATGGATTGATGGTAACATCGGTTCAAAACTGACTATGAAATACCCTGCAGTCATCCTTAAAGGGGAAGGCTCGCGTGGAATGACATTGTCCATTGCAATTGCCGGTAAAGGCCAACACCAAGATGCAGGCGCTAAAATGACGCATTTGGCTCCAAATACGTCATCTACAATTGTATCGAAATCGATTTCACAACATGGTGGTAAAGTAACCTATCGCGGGATTGTCCATTTCGGACGAAAAGCGGATGGTGCACGTGCAAATATCGAGTGTGATACGCTTATCATGGATGACCAGTCAACATCGGATACAATTCCATATAATGAAATCTTTAATGATAATGTCTCACTTGAGCACGAAGCGAAAGTTTCCAAAGTTTCAGAGGAACAACTCTTCTACTTAATGAGTCGCGGTGTTCCGGAACTTGAAGCGACGGAAATGATTGTTATGGGCTTCATCGAACCATTCACAAAAGAATTGCCGATGGAATATGCTGTAGAGATGAACCGTCTCATTAAATTCGAGATGGAAGGTTCAATCGGGTAACTATAAACAACTCAAAAGCCGGCCCATGTGGTCGGTTTTTTTGCATTCAATTCAATTTCCGCAGAGCAAATAAGCAATGTGGTAAACTAGTCATACTGCTTTAACTATATTTTGTGTGGGTTCAAGACTAGCTGAATAATTGATGGTTTATGGGGGTGAAGGCTAAACAATGGAAAATAATATAGATAAAATCCACATCTATCACACAAATGATATACATAGTCATTTTGAAAGTTGGCCTGAAATAAGCAGGTTTCTTCAAAGTCGAAAAAGCCTGCATGAATCGGCTGAAGAGAGCTGTTTTGTGTTTGATATTGGTGATTATGTAGATCGGTCGGATCCATTTACGGAAGCGACAAATGGGAAAGGGAACGTCGAACTGTTAAATAGGGCCGGGTATGATGCAGTTACGATTGGTAACAACGAAGGCATTACGATGTCCCATGACGCGTTGACTTCCCTCTATAAGGATGCACAGTTTGATGTAATCCTAGGTAATTTATTTAAAGATAATGGGGAAAGGCCTGAATGGCTGGTACCCTATAAACTATACAGCACAGCAAACGGAACAAAGGTGGGCATCATCGGTGCAACCGCAGAATACCAACTGTTCTATTCAAAATTAGGATGGCAAATAACTCCACCACGGGAGCAGTTGAAAAAGCTAGCAGAACAAATTAAGGGTGAAACGGATCTACTAATCTGCTTATCACATATGGGTATTGGAGAAGATGAACGCTTAGCAAACGAGTGCAATTGCATTGATGTTATTTTAGGCGCCCATACCCATCATCTTTTCCATGAAGGAAAACAGATTAATAATTCCTTATTGGCAGCAACGGGGAAATACGGAGAGTATGTCGGGCATGTAACGATAGAATATAATTGCGCTACCCATCAAATAAATCACCAAGAAGCAAAGCTTTATCAAACTGAACTATTGGAGAAATCAACAATTGATAGGGAAGACTTTATTTACCTGATGGAAATTGGAAAAGGGAGATTAACGGAACCCGTTTTTTACAATCCTAAACAAATGCCACGAAAACTATTTTCCGACGGACCGCTAACATCATTTTTCAGTAAAGCGCTTCTTTCCTATACAAAAGCAGACTGTGTCATGTTCAATGCAGGTATTTTCCTTGATGATTTGGAAGAAGGATGGGTGACCCGAGGTGATTTGCATTCAATTCTGCCGCATCCCATCAACCCGTGTACCATTACCTTGGATGGGGCGGATTTGGCGGAGGTTTATGAGCTTTCGTTGAATGAGGATTTACCTGATATTCAAGTTAGAGGGCTTGGTTTTAGAGGTGCTCAAATGGGTGCAATGATTCGTGAACGACTTTATAAAGACGGGGAAGGCCAGCTGTTTGCCGGGAATCAGAAGGTTGTTGCTGGACAGAACTATACGCTCGCTACACTTGATATGTTCACATTTGGATTTTTCTTCCCATCACTCAAAGATGCAGAAATTGAGTATTATATGCCAGAATTGATACGCGATGTCTTTGGATGGTATGGAATGGAACACTTTAAACATTGACAATGGAAGAATGAACGGCTCCCCTGCTGCATAATGTGAAGCAGGAGGAGTCGTTTTGAAATTTCAGGGGCAAGTTAGTCGGAGGTCCAGACGTAAAAAGAGGAAAATTATGCCGTTCCTGATTCCAGCAATTATACTTGCAATTGTTCTGTTTTTCATTTTTATAAACGCAAGACTCACCCCGACATACGTTCGATATGCAGAAGTACAAACGAAAAAAATTGCTTCTCATGTTATTAACCAAGCAATCAGTTCTAGGACCGCAAATGTACTGGAAGTAAATGATGTTATCGAGAATATCCCGTCGGAAGGAGGGACAGTAACCACAAAGTTCAATACGGACGTTATTAATAGAGTGATGTCCGAGACGCATAAGCTTGTAGAAATGCATCTCAAACAGGTTGAAGCGGGGAATATTGAACTATTACCGAAAGAAGATAATATCGAATTCGATCCGCAAGCGATGGAAGATCAAGGTGGAGTGGTTTTCTTTGTGTCACTAGGGCAGGCAACGAATATTCCGTTACTAGGAAACCTGGGACCGAAAATCCCGATACGTTTCCATGTTATCGGTGAAGTCCATTCGACTATAGAGCCCACAATCACGGAGTTTGGAATCAATAGTGCATACGTGGAAATAAATGTTCTCCTTACAGTGAATGTGCAAATCATTGTTCCTCTTGCAACAAAGAAGAGCTCCATAACACAAAAGATTCTAGTAGCGTCGGGTTTAACGCAAGGCGTAGTTCCAGATATCTATACGAACGGCGGAGAAGGACCATCCTTCGAAGTACCAATGAAATCTGGCGGTGGACAGTAAAGAAAAGTTCCAGCGCCTGGGTAGGGACGACAGCCATAAGACGGACCTGCTGGGCGGCGTCCTTTGCCGCCCAGCAGGGTTGGCTTATGACCCGAGTCCCTAGGCGCTGGAACTAGCCAGTAAAGAAAAGTGATAGCGCCTGAGTAGGGACGAAAATTCCCAATCAAATCCCTACTAAAATTAGATTTTGTGAACCTATCTATGTTAACTAATTACTCTATATAATCTCCGGAGAAGGCGCCTACCGGGGTAGCCGAAGCAATAAGACTAACAGCGGTCTTCTGTCTGGGCTTATTGCGGGAGGCATCCCCAAGCGCCAAAGCGGTGTTGAGAAGATTCAATATGTCAACATAAATATCTTTAAAAAGAGTTGAAACTGCATCCGATTATTGTTAGTCTAATATAGAAATGAAAATATCGATTAGGTAGAGGCTGCATTGCTTATCAGTCACACACGAGAGAATGACATCTATGACCGTGCGTAAAAGGAAGCTTTGCCGAAGTTTGATGGGATCGTCGAATCCATCAGGCTGGGGTCATTCCAAATAGGGATGGCACTGTCATATGTCTAGATAGACATATGATGAGCTACAAATCGTGGGTTAGATAAGCAGTATCAATTATCCGACAAACGAAACGTAGATAAGGCCGGCTCCTAACGCATGCAACTAGTGCGTATAGTAGTCGGTTTTTTATTTCCCTAAAGGGCCTCATCCTGACGAAATGGAGGAATTTGAAATGGTTGGAACATGGGTATCGATTTTACCACCACTTATCGCAATTGTAATGGTATTGGCTACAAGGCGTGTATTGCTATCACTTGGCGCGGGTATCGTTGCAGCTGCCATTCTAGCAGCGTCATTCGCACCTGCAGAATCGGTACAGAATTTGTGGACTGCAATGATTGTCTCTTTCTGGTCTGACGGTGAATTGAATACGTATAACATTTTCATCATGCTATTTGTACTTTTACTTGGTGTTATCACTGCATTCGTAAGTTTGTCAGGAGGCAGTAGGGCATTTGCTGAATGGGCTGTAAGTCGCATTAAAACAAAACGCGGCGCTAAACTATTAACGGTAGTACTTGGAATTGCGATTTTTGTAGATGATTATTTTAACGCACTTGCTGTAGGGCAGATCTCACGTCCGATTACGGACCAACATCGTATTTCACGTGCGAAGCTTGCTTACTTCATCGATTCCACATCGGCACCTATTTGTGTTATTTCGCCGATTTCAAGTTGGGGTGCTTACTTAATTGGTCAGCTTGCTATTATTTTAGGCGGCGTTGCGGCAATCAGTTACTCACCGTTGTCAGCATTCGTCATGATGGCCCCGATGAATTTTTATGTGGTAGCAACGCTCGCAATGGTGGTGTTCCTTGCTTTTACAAACTTTGATCTTTTTGAAATGAAAAAACATGAACAACGTGCAACTGAAACGGGAGAACTTTATGATCCCGAGAAAGAAATTCCCGGTCAACTTAAAGAAGACTTTCCGATTCATAAACATGGACGTGTACGTGATTTGGTTCTACCAATTGTTGCGCTAGTAGCAGTAACTTTTGCTATGATGGTCTGGACGGGGTATGTAGCAGGTGGATCAATGAACATCTGGTCTATATTTGAAAATACGGATGTACCGAAAGCATTGCTTACTGGCGGTCTTACAGGTACTGCAATAGCCGTAATTCTTTACATGTCGCAAATGAAAAAGAACGAAACTGCAACACCTGCCCTAATTGGTCGTGCGTTTTCCAGTGGTTTGAAAGCGATGATGCCCGCAGTATTAATACTCATATTTGCTTGGGCATTGACTTATCTAATCGGGTTATTGGAAACAGGGTTATATTTATCTGAAGTTGTGACCAAAGCGAACCTGCCTGTTGCGTTCCTTCCAGTCATTATTTTTATTCTTGCGGGGTTAATGGCATTTTCTACAGGTACGTCTTGGGGGTCATTCGGTATACTATTACCGATTGCAGGTACAATTATGATAGATGCAGCACCGGAAATGTTATTACCGGCACTTGCCGCAGTTCTTGCAGGCGCAGTTTTCGGAGACCATTGTTCACCAATTTCCGATACTACCATTCTTTCTTCAACTGGTGCGGGTTGTAATCATATGGATCATGTGGCTACACAATTGCCATACGCACTGATTTGTGCAGGGATTTCTGCAGCGGGTTACATTGTTTTAGGAATTACGGGGTCGGTATGGTTAGGCTTACTTACAGTAATTTTAATTCTCGCTATACTATTTTCAGTTTGGACGATAAAAGCTAAAAAGGCTGCAATGCAGCTTTCCTTATAATTTCAGGTAAAAAAGCGGTGTTCAGTCACCGCTTTTTTATTATCCTAAATATAGTAGTTTGATATAAAAAAATTTTGACAACAGTCTGTTATTCATTTATACTAACTTTAAATCATATAATAATCTGAAAATATCAAACTTTCTATTCTTCATTCCAGGAGAATGAAAGGGAAAAGGGGGAGAAAAAATGGAACAACGTTCGCAGTGGGGTACAAGGGCCGGATTCATAATGGCTGCAGTAGGTTCAGCGGTTGGTCTTGGCAACATATGGCGTTTTCCCTACGTCGCATATGAAAACGGTGGTGGCGCATTTTTCATACCATACTTATTTGCACTATTAACGGCGGGTATACCGATTTTAATAATGGAATTTACAATGGGTCACAAGTATCGTGGCTCGGCACCGTTGTCTTTTTTCCGAATGAGTGGAAAAAAAGCGGAGTGGATAGGGTGGTGGGGCATATTCGTCGCATTTGTAATCTCTACCTATTACGCGGTCATCATCGCATGGGCGATGAAGTATACCGTCTACTCGTTCAACTTAAGATGGGGGAAAGACACGGAAAGTTTTTTGTACGGCAATGTACTGAATTTGGCTGAAACACCTGGCCAAGCGGGTGGATTTGTTCCGGGAGTCGTGTTCCCATTATTACTCGTTTGGCTAATTGCATTTATCATTTTGTTTGCGGGAGTTAAACGGGGAATTGAGTTGGCAAACAGGATCTTCATTCCCACATTGGTCGTCGTCTTCTTACTTGTCGTGATAAGGGCCGTTACACTAGATGGGGCAATGCTCGGTCTGGATGCTTTCTTCAAACCGGATTTAACTAAATTGCTGAATCCTACGGTTTGGGTAGCTGCTTACGGGCATATTTTCTTCAGTTTATCAATTGCTTTTGCAATTATGATTACGTATTCGAGCTACTTGCCTAAGAAGTCTGATATAACAAACAATGCATTCATTACAGGGTTTGCAAACTCAGGCTTTGAGCTTCTAGCAGGGATTGGTGTTTTTGCAGCTTTAGGCTTCATGGCAACACAAGCGAATGTCGCAGTAGGGGAAGTTGCTACCGCCGGAGTTGGTCTTGCGTTCGTTGTGTTCCCGCAAATTATCAATGAGATGCCGGGATTCAATGGGTTTTTCGGAGCCCTGTTCTTCCTATCTCTCGTTTTAGCGGGACTTACATCACTAGTCTCCATTTGTGAAACATATATCGCAGGTATTTCCGATAAGTTTAATATCTCACGAAAAAAAGCTGTTATTATTGGAGTAATAATTTCTGGGTCTGTTTCTACACTATTTGCGACACGAGGGGGTCTCTTCTTCCTAGATGCAGCAGACTACTTCATCAACCAATTCGGTGTTGCAGCACTTGGTCTAGTTGAAGTAATCATGATTTCGTGGGTGTTCAAGAAATTGGGTACGTTCGAAAATCATGCAAATTCGGTATCGGATATCCAACTTGGCGCATGGTGGAAAATTTGTTTAAGCGTTGTGACACCAATTGTCCTTGGATACATGATGTTCGGACTTTTGAAGATCAATTTGCTGAAACAGCATACAGATGGTGATGGAAATGTTATAGGGAATTATGAAGGGTACGCAGATTCATTCATTATGGCGGGCGGTTGGTCTGTTGCTATTTTTGCACTTGTAATGGCAATCATACTGACACTGTTCAAATGGAAGCCAAATACACATCAAATTGATGACTATGATGGAAAATAAGGGGGATTCGTTATGAGTGGTGGAGCAATCTTAATGATGGTTATTGGAATCCTTGTGATATGGGGAGGACTTGGTGCAAGTATTGCCTATGCAGTAGTAAAATCGAAAAGTCGTGCATGATGGAAAGCGCCTCTAAACAGGCGCTTTCTTTTTGGTGTATAATGGAGGGGTAGCCACCGGTTCGCATAGGCAGTGAAGGTTGTTTGAAGTCTGAATATATGATACATTGACATCAGCAAAAGAATTATTTTATTAGTTTTTGGGAATGGAGTCGATTATCGTGTCTTGCAGACCAGAACAAGGGAAAAAAGCTGAACATATTAGAAAACCGGATTGGTTAAAGATTAAGTTAAATACAAATGAAAACTACACGGATCTTAAGAAGATGATGCGTGAGAACAACTTGAATACAGTATGTGAAGAAGCAAGATGTCCTAATATCCATGAATGTTGGGGAGAACGTCGCACAGCAACCTTTATGATTCTAGGGGCAATTTGTACACGGGCATGCCGTTTTTGTGCAGTTAAGACGGGTCTACCGAATGAACTCGATCTGGCAGAACCGGAACGCGTTGCGGATTCAGTAGCACTCATGAACTTGAAGCACGCGGTTGTAACCGCTGTTGCGCGTGATGACCAAAAAGACGGGGGATCAGCAGTGTTTGCTGAAACAGTTCGTGCAATTCGCCGCAAAAATCCATTCACGACAGTTGAAGTGTTACCATCGGATATGGGTGGGGATTACGAAAACTTGAAACGTCTTATGGACGCGAAACCGGATATCCTGAATCATAATATTGAAACGGTAAGACGTCTAACGCCAAGAGTTCGCGCACGCGCAAAATACGATCGTTCTCTTGAATTGTTACTTCGGGCAAAAGAAATGCAACCTAAAATTCCTACGAAATCTTCTCTGATGCTTGGCCTAGGTGAAACGCATGAGGAAATCCTTGAAACGATGGATGATTTACGTGCACATAAAGTTGACATTATGACTATCGGGCAGTATCTTCAACCAACAGCAAAACATTTAAAAGTACAGAAATATTATTCTCCACAAGAGTTCGGGGAGTTAAGAACAATTGCAATGTCCAAAGGGTTCTCACACTGCGAAGCTGGACCACTCGTGCGCTCGAGTTACCATGCTGATGAACAAGTGAATGCTGCCGCAAAAGAAAGACAGCGTCAAGGTGATGAGCAGCTTGAAACAACACTGCAAAGCTAAAATGGCGGTGATGATAAAATGATTATACTAGATGGTTGGCAATTTAAAATAATTACAAACTATAGTGAAGGGTTTAATGAAGAAGCATTGCTTGCGAGATATAGCGATGTACTCCTTAAATATGACTATATACTTGGTGATTGGGGATACGGTCAACTTCGATTAAAAGGTTTTTTCGACGATCGGAACCAAAAGGCAACGTATGAAACAAAAATCGGCACGTTACAAGATTATCTTTTTGAGTATTGTAACTTCGGATGTGCTTATTTTGTACTGGAAAAAATGGGTCGTGTGCCACAAGTGTTACAAACGACACAGGATTCTTCGGTAGAAAAATAAGATGACCCGTTTATCGATTCGCATAATCGATAAACGGGTCTTTTGTTTTGTATGAAGGAGCGTACATCATTCAAAATATGGTATCATAAAAGAAGTTATGTTACACACAAGGAGGAAATTATATGTATTTTGTCGACCGAAAAAAAATTAATGATGTGCTTGAACATATGGACGAATTATTAGCATTGTTCTTAAGTGAAAAAGGGTGGCGGGCAGACAAGCTTCATGAACTTGCACTTGAACGGTTGGCCCATGTCGTAATTGAAATGATGATAGATGTCGGAAACGCGATGATTGACGGATTTATCATGCGTGACCCGGGAAGCTATGAGGACATTATTGATATTATGGAAGATGAACGTGTTATTACAACTGAGATGGCCGAACCGCTAAAACGTGTAATCGAGCTTCGTAAAATGATTATTCGTGATTTTGTTACTGTCGATTTGGATACTGTGGAAAAGACATTAAATGAGTCTATGGAAGAACTCAGAACGTTCCCGGGAAAAGTCCGCGACTATCTTGAAAATGAACTAGGGCCCGTATCTGCATTTTTGCCGGAAGAGAAATGAATATGCTTGCGTACAAAGCAATATGTCTTGATTTAGATGGCACTGTGTACCGTGGAATCGAGCCTATTGCCGAAGCGGTTTCTTTCATTGCGAAAGCACAAGCCCAAGGAATTGATCCCTTTTTCATTACAAATAATTCTTCCATGACACGGGAACAACTGCAAATTAAACTTGCATCGTTTGGTATAAATGCCGACCGGGAAAAAATCATGACGTCTGCGGTCGCAGCGGCAAAGTATTGTAGCGAATATTATAATGGTGCATCTGTTGCGATAATAGGAGAAAAAGGATTGGAAGAAGCACTTACTACGGAAGGTGTGCGAGTCACAAAGGACAATCCAGATATTGTAATCATGGGTATCGATCGTTCGGTAACATATGAAAAATTGACGGATGCGTGCCTACATATTCGTGCTGGCGCACATTTTATCGCCACGAATAGTGATCTTGTTTTCCCGACAGAAAGAGGACTGGTTCCAGGAAACGGTTCATTTGTGAAATTAATGGAGTCTGCAACGGGGAAAACGCCAATATTTGTCGGTAAACCTGAACCGCATATGCTAGGTTTCATTCAACAAGATAATGGCTATAAGAAAGAAGATATGGTAATGGTCGGGGATAACTACAATACAGACATACTGGCAGG
The DNA here is from genome assembly GCF_900609045.1 of Filibacter tadaridae. Lineage (GTDB taxonomy): Bacteria > Bacillota > Bacilli > Bacillales_A > Planococcaceae > Sporosarcina > Sporosarcina tadaridae. Next base: position 38,346 of record NZ_UXAV01000043.1, on the reverse strand, counting down.
CATTCAATTTGGTATTGATACGATTCACGTTGCAAGTGGTGTTTCTTCTCGGGAAGAAGTACTCGCTAAAGAGGTACATCCCACTTATCTTTACCAGACCCTTGCTGATTGGAACATATAAAAAGGCTTTCTGTCGGAAGTGGACAGAAAGCCAAACTACTCAAAAGAGCGGATTATCTTCAATGAATTGATAGATGCGTTTCGTCAGTTCTTCTGGCGTATCAGCTTCTACAATCTCACCATTTACAATTGCATATAAGGACTCTGCACATTTTGTACAATAACTTAGACAGCCATATTCCAAAACATCCAGATTTGGGTCTTTCTCCAATGTTTCAAACGTTTCTTGTGAACCATTTGCAATATTACTTATGCAAAATTCTACGATTGGATTCACGATGATCACCTCACCTACTTGGCATCCTACTCTTTTTTTCTTCGCGCGTCAATTTCCCCGTATTATTGTGAAACTTGTCACAAACTGATATAATCGTAGATGGGAAATTAACGGATTACTGAAACACAAAGGAGAACTTTATGAAAAAACTTGTCTTATTAGGCGCAGGATATGGTAATATGCGTATTTTGTTACGTCTACTTACGAAGGAACTTTCGGATGATATTGAAATTACACTTGTTGACCGCACACCTTTTCACAGTATAAAAACAGAGTTTTATGCACTTGCTTCGGGGACTATACCGGATTCTGATGTACGTGTAGCACTTCCTATCCACGATAAATTGAAAGTTGTCGAAGGTGAAATCATTGAAATTAGACCTGATGAGAAATGTGTATATCTTGATAATGGTTTACAAATTTCGTATGACGATCTGGTTATTGGTCTTGGATGTGAAGATAATTACCACAATGTACCTGGAGCGTCGGAGAATACGTACAGTATTCAAACAATCGGTAAATCTCGCGTGACTTATGAAAAACTGCTTGGCCTTGGCAGTGGAGCGACAGTGGGTATCGTAGGTGCTGGTCTAAGCGGAATTGAACTTGCAAGTGAATTGCGGGAAAGCAGACCCGATCTAAAGATTAAATTATTCGATCGCAGTCCGCGAATTCTTAGAGATTTTCCTGAACGCCTAAGTAATTATGTAAAAGCGTGGTTTGATAAACATAACGTGGATGTTGTTGCAAACTCGAACATTACAAAAGTGGAACCGAATATACTCTTCAACCATGAGGAGACCATTTCTGTTGATGCAGTCGTTTGGACAGCTGGAATCCGACCTGTTGAGCCAGTACAAAATATCGAGACGGAAAAAGAGAAATCAGGCCGTGTTATTTTGAATATGTATCATCAGTTACCGGCATTTTCAAATGTGTACGTTGTTGGTGATTGCGCCGCTCTTCCATATGCTCCAAGCGCACAAGTTGCAGAGGAACAAGCTGAACAGATTGTACGTGTATTGCGACTCGTGTGGAATGAAGAGCCGCTTCCCGAAAAAATGCCGGAAATCAAATTAAAAGGATTCCTTGGTTCCCTTGGAAAAAAACAAGGATTTGCTTATCTGGCAGACAGAACCGTGACTGGACGTATTGCACGTCTATTGAAATCTGGGGTACTTTGGATGTATAAATGGCATAACGGCTAATAACAAGAAATCCCTCATTCACTAAATTTATGTGAATGAGGGATTTTCTCATTTGACGAAATGTATTATCGATAAAAGACATTAAAATGTGAAAAACCGTTAAGGGGCAACTGCAAAACCATGTTCTTCAAGTTTAGTGAAAATAGGTTTGAGTTGAATATGGCCTTCGCCAATCATTTCATTTTCAATCATTACGAGTGGAAAGAAAAACTCATCATTGCGGACTTGCTCTGCAATCTTTTGTTGTCTTTCATCGGATACATCCGAGTCAATATTAATATAGTCGATTGTATAGGGTTGACCAGGGTATTTACGATCGATAGCAGCTTGTAACCATTCGAATGTATCTTTTGAAGAAGGTGCTCCTACGCAGCTTGCACAAATGACATCCGCGCCATAGATTTCGATGTTTACGTTACTTTCTTTCATTTCAAATTGCTCCTTTCAAATTCAAAGTTGGATTTTTTTCTTTATCCAGTTTATAATAAGTATAAGGAAAGGAGAGTTAAAAAACAATGACAGATACAATGATGACAGAACCAGTACAAGAAGTATTAGATAAATTACGCCCATTCCTTCTACGTGATGGAGGCGACTGTGAACTCGTCGATATTGAGGATGGCGTCGTAAAACTCCGCCTACTTGGTGCTTGCGGTACTTGCCCGAGTTCGACAATTACACTTAAAGCAGGTATTGAACGTGCACTTCTGGAAGAAGTTCCAGGCGTCGTTGAAGTGGAACAAGTATTTTAACGTCTTAAAACGGACCGATTTCGGGTTCGTTTTATTTTTTTTTAGCACGTATTTCCTGCCATCGTTCTTTTGCCTATTCAATTAGTTGTGGTTCAGTTGTTATCCGTTGGCTTTCAATAACACGCAAGAAGTTTAGGACTACAAATATTCGTATAACGTAAGTTCATTCAGACATGAGTGAATAAGATTGCACAATGCATAAAATCATTGATATGATTACAAAATAGAAAACAAAAGGATGGTGAACGTAGATGAAACAAGTTGTTGAAGTTACACAAGCAGCTGCATTTCATGTTAAAGAGATGATGCGTCATAACGAGGAAGAAGGTTCTTACCTGCGTGTCGCTGTAAACGGCGGAGGATGTAGTGGTTTGACATACGGCATGGGTTTTGAAACTGAAAAGTCGGAAGATGATTTACTATTATCACAACACGGTTTGGAAATCCTTGTTGCAAGCGAAGACGCACCTATACTTGAAGGAACACAAGTTGACTATAAAGAGTCCCTAATGGGGGGCGGTTTTACAATAGAGAATCCAAACGCCATAGCATCATGCGGATGCGGAACCTCGTTCAGAACAGCCAAGAAGTCGGGAACGCCGGCAGACTGTTAATCCTTTTAATACCTTCCTAAGAAGCCATTTAGGAAGGTATTTTTTCGTATTAAAACAACTATATATTGAATTAATGATTCTATATGAAAACTAGCGAAGGCGCCTTAAAAAGGGGTAGCTGAAGCCATAAGTCTGACGGTGAAGCTGTCTGGCTTATAGCGGGAGGCATCCCCTAGCGCCGAAGCGGGTTCAATGGAATTCTTTAGTTCAACCTACATATTTCAAATTCAGTATTTTCAAAGAGTTTCTATTTTATTTATAGTATTGAAATGATTACCCAAAAGGGCTACTATTAGAGATAGAGTTTGTCGAAAAAATGACAAAAGCCAGGACTGTGTAAATCGCCGGTGTAATCGATTTCACGGAGGCCAGGCACAATATAAATCAAAGGTGGTTTCGATCTTCGTGAAAAGACCGACAATTTTAGTATTAGGCGCAGGTTACGGTGGTTTATCGACAGTCGTTAAATTACAAAAAACAATTGGCGCAGATGATGTTGATATCGTACTTATTAACAAAAACGATTATCATTACGAGTCAACATGGTTGCATGAAGCAGCTGCGGGAACAATGTCTCCTGAATCAGTCCGTTATGATATCAAGAGCGTCATCGACAATAACAAAGTTAAATTCGTTAAAGCCGAAGTTACAGAAATCAATATCCAAGAGAAAGTTGTCACTTCAAGTGCAGGTGCTCATACATATGACTACCTTGTTATTTCTCTTGGATTTGAAGGCGAAACATTCGGTATTACAGGACTTGATAAATATGCATTCTCTATTGCTAACGTCAAAGCTGCACGCCAAATTCGCGAACATATCGAATATCAGTTTGCAACATGGTCTCTTGAAGAAGAAAAAGATGATAGCCGTCTAACGATTATTGTTGGTGGTGCAGGATTCACAGGAATCGAATTCCTTGGTGAGTTAGGTAACCGGGTTCCTGAACTTTGTAAAGAATTCGATGTTCCAGCTGAAAAAGTACGCGTTATTTGTGTAGAAGCAGCTCCTATGGTTCTACCAGGATTCGATCCAGAACTTGTTGAGTATGCAGTTAAACAATTAAAAGCTAAAGGGATTGAATTCTCGATCGGTACGCCAGTCGTTGAAGCAACTCCTGAAGGCGTTAATATTAAAAAAGGCGAAGATGAATTTGAATTCATCAAAGCTGGTACGGTTGTATGGGCTGCAGGTGTTCGCGGAAATCGTCTTATCGAACAAACTGGCATTGAAAACATGCGTGCGCGTGTTAAAGTTGACAAAGATCTTCGTGCACCAGGTCATTCTGATGTATTTATCGTCGGTGATTGTGCGTTAATGATCAATGAAGCGGTAAATCGTCCATATCCACCAACAGCACAAATTGCGATGCAACAAGGTGATGTATGTGCAAACAACATCATTGCACTTATTAAAGGCAATCCTACAACTGAGTTCGTTCCGGACTTAAAAGGTAGCATTGCTTCTCTAGGTGATGATGATGCAATCGGTACTGCATTCGGTAAAAAGTTCACTGGTAAGAAAGCTTCATTCATGAAGAAAATGGTTGATAACCGTGCACTTTATATGATCGGCGGAGCTGGCCTTGCGATTAAAAAAGGGAAGTTCAACCTTCTTAAATAATAGATTCATGAAGCACCTGCCTGTCGGAGACAGCAGGTGCATTTTTTTAGAATTGAATGGTCAAAAGTGCTCGACTCAGTATGGTCAATTTCGACAAATCGGCAAACTGATTAAGGATTGTTGAAAGCTTTCAACCATTCATGTAAAATGGTGAATGGAAAACGGGGGTAATCATATTGGCAGGATCAATCTCATTAGTGCATGTTATCTTATCGGTACTTATTTTCATTGTCATGTTTTTCGGTATAGGATTTCTATTGAATATGCTTCTTCGAATGACATGGTTAATGGCTATCATATATCCAGTTGTCGTCATATTAATCATAGACAAAGTAAAAATCTATGAGTATTTCACAAAACCTAGCTACGCGTTTCAGCTTTTAGGAGAAAAGATTACGGCACTTCATACAGTGGATGTAATCATTCTGACAAGCGGTTTAGTGGGCGCTATCATATCTGGATTCGTTATAAAACTGTTGCGTAAACAAGGCTATCAAATGTTTTGACGATAAGAAAATAGGTTGTATTCAACAAAAAAGGTGTGCATATGCACACCTTTTTTTCATACTATAAATGTGTAGATAATTACTGAAATAAGAATACCAAGTACCGCTCCTGCAAATACCTCGTTGGGCTTGTGGCCGAGTAAAGTTTTGAGCTCCTGAATCTTTTGCGGTCCGTCCTTTTGTTGCCAACCCTTCGCTTCCTGAACAAATGTCTGGAAGTCCAATCGCATCTGATTGATGATGAGTGCTTGTTGTCCCGCTTGGTAACGGATGCCTGTAGCGTCGAACATCACGATAACGGCAAAGATTGTGGAAACGGCGAAGAGGGGTGAGCCAAGACCAGCCTCATAAGCAATCGCTGTTGTCAGGGATGTGACGGCAGCCGAATGTGAACTGGGCATGCCGCCAGTCGAAGTCATCAGTTTCCAGTCAAGTTTGCCACTAATGAAAAAGTGAATAGGGATTTTAATGAATTGGGCAAATAATATTCCGAACAACGCTGCAAGGAGCGGAGTATTTTGAAGCAATGCCAACTACTATCACTCCTTTTTTGGATAAAGCGAAATTGTATAAGTAGTATAACATAATGTGTTGTGTAAAAAAGAATAGAATAGTACGGGACCCGAACAAATTACTCCCTCCGGCTGAAAATTTGCGGTACAATGAAGAATGTATAAAATTGGGGAGGTAGAAAAATGAATAGTACAATTAACGCAGAAGGTTTCGATACAGTACAGGCAGAGGTCCTTATTGTAGGTGTACCCGAGCATCCGGAAAATACGCAGGGCTGGGACAAGTTTGTTGAATCTTTCACAACACGTGTACCTGAATGGATCAAATCTGGTGATATTAAGACAGAGTTCAAAAAGATTGTCAACGTGCCATCCCCTGGGGAGCATCGTTATAAACGAGTTCTTTTTGTAGGTCTGGGTTCTCACAAACAATTGACGGAAGATCGCCTGCGTCAAACGTTTGCTTCTGTAGGTAAGGAACTTGTCGGCATGAAAGTGGCCTCTGCTGCAATTTGGACAGCCCCGTTTACAAACGACAAACTAACATGTGAGGATGTGGTTTTCACAGCTTCTGAAGGTATCGGTATGGGGATGTACCGTTTTGAAGGGTATAAGACAAATTCAAATGAACGTGAAATAAAGTTAGAAACGATTCAATTCCTTTCATCTTCAGATGAGGATGAACTAAAAGCTGCATTTGAAGTCGGGAAGGTACATGCGCATGCAGTGAATGAGGCGCGTACGCTTGTTAATATGCCACCCAATATCCTAACAGCTACAAAGATGGCTGAGTATGCACGTGAACTCGCAGAAAAGCATGACTTTGAAATAGAAGTACTCGGTAAAAAAGAAATGGAAGAGCTCGGAATGGGTGCAATCCTTGCTGTTAATAAGGGGTCTGTTGAGGAGCCCAAATTGATCGTCTTAAAATATGCAGCAACCGATGAATGGAAAGATGTAGTTGGACTCGTTGGGAAAGGTATTACATACGACACAGGTGGATACTCTTTGAAAACGAAAGACGGTATGGTTGGCATGAAAGGTGATATGGGTGGTGCAGCTGCCGTTCTTGGGGCTATGGATATCATTGGTGAATTGCGACCTGCGACGAATGTTATTGCGGTCATCGCATCCACGGATAATATGATTTCGGGAGAAGCGTTTAAACCCGATGACGTGATTACATCATTAAGTGGAAAAACGATTGAAGTACTGAATACTGATGCTGAAGGGCGTCTTGTATTAGCGGATGCTGTGACTTACGCCAAGCAATCCGGCGCAGATTACTTAATCGATGTTGCGACACTTACAGGCGGTGTCATTGTTGCGCTTGGTGTGGATAAAACAGGAGCGCTAACAAATAACGAGGAATTCTTCGAAGAATTCATGCAGGCGGCAGTTGAAACAAGTGAATTTGTATGGAGATTACCGTTAACGGAAAACGATAAAAAACGCCTTCGTAAAACAGATGTAGCCGACTTGAACAATTCGCCGGGACGTGACGGTCATATGATCTTTGGCGGTGGTTTTGTTGGAGAATTCGTTGGTGATACACCTTGGGTTCATCTAGACATCGCGGGAACGTCAGATGCAGCCTCTGCACATGATTTAGGACCTAAAGGCGCGACAGGTGTCATGGTACGTACGCTTGCAACATTGGTGGAGCGCATGGCGGAGGACGAAGACTAACCCAACTGTTTGGGCGATTATCCCTATACCCACTGACTACACCGAATAAGCTAAGTGGGAAAGGGGATGACAATGCCTCGAAATAATTACAGACATGATCACAACAGCCGGAACAATCAAGGATTCGGATTTGGAATCGGAGGGCCGTTTCTAGGAGGATTCGTTGGAGGTCTTCTTGGGAATACATTATTTCCATCAACTTATGATACGCCATACTACCCATCCAGCTACCCGTACGGCTATTATCCGTATGGCTATGGCTATGGCTATGGTTATCCATCGTATGGGAATTATCCTCCATACGTCGGCTATCCACCGTACGGATATTACGGACCTTACTAGAAAGAAAACAGGCAATGCAACGGAGTTTCCGTTAGCATTGCCTGTTTTTCATTGTTCTTTTTGACTTGTTACTGCTTTGCTTTGTTTTGCTTTTTTAACGACTTCTGCAAGATCATCTTTAACAGTAAGTTCTGTTGGTTTCACGCCAGACATGTATGCAGCACGGCTCATCAAATGACCACCGATTGGAGAAGTGATGAAAAGAAACAAAATGCCGAGAAGGATTTGAATACTGAAATGGCCTTCATTTAGCCAGAAGTGAAAAAAGACACCCAGTAAAATACCGAGAACGCCCAGTGTAGAGCTCTTGGATGCAGCGTGAGCCCTAGTATACACATCGGGCAACCGTAAGACACCGATGGACGTAACGATTGTAAAAACGACACCAACGATGATTGTAGCGACAATGAGTATATTAGCTAGTACGATCACGTTCGATAATCTCTCCTCTCTCAATGAATTTAGAGAATGATACAGTACCGATAAATGAGATGATCGCAATCAGTAAAATCACATCGATGAAAAATCCTGTTTCAAACAAAATGGAAACGAGCGCAATTACAGAAATGAGCATAACACCAATTGCATCAAGCGCAATGAGGCGATCGGGAGTAGAAGGACCGCGGAATACACGGAACAGTAGAGCACCCATCGATAAGATGACGAGTAGTAAACAAATCCATATAAAAGTCATCATGTACGGCTCACCTCTCTAATCGCTTTTTCGAATGTGTTTTTAATCGATTCAATCGCTTCTTCAGCATCCTCTGCATCTATTGCGTGAATATACAACGTTCGCTGGTCATCGGATACGTGAACGACAATCGTACCAGGCGTTAGCGTTATCAGGCTTGAAAGTAATGTAACTTCCCAGTCGGTTTCGAGCTCCGTAAGCATTGCGAAAATCCTCGGTTGGATATTCAGCTTCGGACGAATGACTAGAAGTAGTACGGAAATATTTGATAACGTCAGTTCTTTAAAGAAGAGTAAAGTCAGCTTTAAAGCCGCCCATAAACGACCAGTGTACAGTCTTTGTTTAAAAAATCGTCTTGTCAAAAAGATAAGAAGAAAACCAATCAAATAACCGATTATGAACGTCGTTGCTGTCATCGACGAACTCATGAACATCCAGACGACAGCGATGATAAAGTTCAATAATAGTTGGAAAGCCATCGTGATCTACTCCTTTAGCACCGCATCAATATAGATGGATGGTTGTAGTAATACGTCTGTGGCATCCGCCATATATGGAATAAGCCATTCAGTGCCAACACCGTAAAGTACAGACAGAATAACTAATAGAACGGCTGGGATCATCATCTTCCGGTATGAACGATGATTTGTTACAGGTAATTCAGCTGTAGGGGCACCCCAAAATGCATAAATGAAAATCCGGATGACCGATAACAACACAACTAAACTTGATGCAAGAATAATAATACTTCCTAAAATAGTGCCGGCCTCAAAAGCTCCTTTGACTATGAGAAGCTTTCCAATGAATCCGCTGAGTGGAGGAACTCCTGCCAGCCCGAATGCTGCGATTAAATACATCCAACCAAGTGGTGCATGCGTTTTCATCAAGCCGCCCATTTTCCGCAAGTTTGAAGTGCCCGTGACATAGATGATAATGCCAATTAGTAAGAACAATGCACCTTTAATGAGCATATCGTGAATCAGATAGAAAATACCGCCTGAAATGCCTGCTTCATTCATTTGGGCTACGCCGAACAAAATAACGCCGATTGCAATCACGATATTGTAGATAATAATCTGTTTCACATCAAAATAGGCCAGGGCACCAATGCAACCACCGATAACCGTTAAAATCGATAATACGAGTAGAATCTCATGCGTAAACCCGATATCGTTGATGAAGAACAACGTATACGTCCGCATGATCGCGTAGACACCGACCTTGGTCAGCAATGCACCGAATAAGGCTAAGACAGGTACAGGAGGCGCAGCATAAGACCCTGGTAGCCAAAAGTAAAGCGGGAACATAGAACCTTTAATACCAAATACGATTAACATAAGAACAGCAATTACTGTAATGATGCCTGGTTGTCCAACTTGTGCAATCTTGACGGAAATATCAGCCATGTTCAACGTACCGACAACGGAGTAGAGGTAAGCGATTGTAATGACAAAGAGTGCGGAAGAAATAACATTGACCAGTATGTACTTGATAGATTCGCGAAGCTGTTGTTTTTCGCCGCCTAGCACAATAAGAACGTATGAAGCGATCAAAAGCACTTCAAAAAATACGAACATGTTGAAAATATCACCAGTCGTAAATGCGCCATTAACCCCGGTTATCATAAATAGGATTGCAGGATAATAGAAATAACGTTCACGCTCTTTTCCGATAGATGTAAAGCTATATACAACAACCAACAATGTGATGAGAAGTGTTGTTGTGACAAGCAGTGCGGAAAGCATATCGGAAACCATTGAAATACCAAAAGGCGCAGGCCAGCTTCCTAGCGTAATCACTTGGATGCCGTCTGTTTTCACTTTAGCAACAAGGAAAAGTGCTGCCACTAAGCTTACCGTCAATCCGATAAAGGCAAGTAAACGTTGCATAAAGATATTCTCCTTGAAGAAAAGAAGAAGAATCGCGAATAGGAACGGCAAAATGATTGGAAATAAAAGTAGATTAATCATGTTCGTCATTTCCCCTCATTAGATTCATATTGTCTGTCTTGTGTTCAGCGTATGTCCGATAGGCAAGGACAAGTATAAATGCCGTTACTCCAAAGCTGATAACGATTGCTGTCAGAATAAGTGCCTGTGGCAGCGGGTCTGCGTAGTCTGTCACACCGTCTGCAAGAACAGGCGGGGCGATACCGCCAAGTCCGCCCATTGTCAAGATAAGTAAATGAGCTCCGTGACTCAACAAGCCTGTTCCGATGATGATTTTCAGAATACTTCTGGAGAGGATCAGGTACACTGCCGCCATAAATAGAATGCCAATTACTATAGCCATTATAAGTTCCATTATGCGTCCCCTCCAATCGTCTGGATCATCGTCAGTGCTGAGCCTACGACAACAAGGTAAACGCCCGCATCGAAAATCATCGCAGTGTGTAGTTCCGTTTCACCAAACAAGGGTAATGTAAAGTGATCGAATGCATGTGTGAAGAACGGGACATTAAAGAAAATTGAACCCGCTGCCGTCCCGAGAGACAGTAATAAGCCGATGCCGATTACGATTATAAAGTTGAAAGGCAACGCTTTTTGAACAGTCTTCAAGTCGAATGCAAGAAGAAGAAGAAGGAGTGCCCCTGTAGTGAGCAACCCGCCAACAAATCCACCGCCGGGCGCAAAATGTCCGGCGAAGAAAATGTGGATGGAAAATAGGAAGATGATGAAAAATACGACTTTCGTTGTCGTTTGTAAGATAACATCATTTGTTTTCATCCGTATTCTCCTTTCTTGATAAACGTAATTTAATCATGGCAAGTACACCCATGCCGGCTATCGATAGGACAGCGATTTCAAATAATGTATCAAATCCACGATAATCCACTAAGATGACGTTGACGATATTTCCGCCACCCGCTTCAGTTGCTACGGTGTCTTTATAATACTGCGAAATAGAAGGGATCAGTTTTTGAGAATGAGCTGAAAGAGCGACCAACGCTACTGTAATCCCGACACCTGCCGCAATAATAGCGTTAACCAACTTCGTACGCTTCGTTTCCCCGTGATTACTAAGTGCAGGTAAATGCTTGAATGCCAGTAAGAAAAGCGCAACGGATACCGTTTCAATAACGAGCTGTGTAAGAGCCAAGTCAGGTGCTTTGAAAATGACGAAGAACAAAGCAACTGAATAGCCGACCGCACCAAGCGCGATAATCGCCGACAACCTCGTCTTGGCGAAAATCACCATGCCGACAGCAATGACAAGAATAATGGCTATCATCATGCCATATACACTGACGGGTGCAAAACTGTTCATATCCACGACAAACGCCTTCTTTATGAATAATGTTGCCGTAGTAATCGAAATGATAAAAGCGAACATATACAGTAAATAAGTTCGTATAAGACCTGTCATATAAAAACGGGACAGGCCGTTCATGCCCTTTTCACTGAACGTCATGACTGCATCATACAACGCATTCAACGATACGTATTCCGGTTGAATGTCATAGAGTTTCTGCCATTTATGCATAGTCAAATACATAATGAACCCAACGATAATCAATGCAATCGTCATCCATAATTCCTCTGAACGGATACCATGCCAGGCTAGAACATGTACCGCAACGTCAGATGGCTGCGTGTACAAGTCAGGTTGTATAGCCACAACTGCTGGCTTTACCAACCATTTGCCAACTACATTCGGGATGAAGAAAATGGCGACGACAAGTGAAGCGAGAATAACAGGCGAAATCAGCATTCCAAATGGGGCCTCATGCGGCGTGTGTGGAAGCGGTTTTTCTTTCTGCTTACCTGTAAATGTTTTGAATACAAAGTAGAAGCTATAGATGAATGTGAATACACTTGCTACCCATGCGACGACAGGAAGTACAATTCCCCACGTTGCAAAGTTGAACAACTCGAAGTGTTGTAGTGCAAGCATCGATTGTAGGAACATCTCCTTACTGAGGAAACCACCGAATGGCGGCAATCCTGCCATCGACATAGAACCGATGAAAGCAACTGTGAAGCTGACAGGCATGATGCTCATTAAACCACCTAGTTTACGAATGTCACGGGTGCCTGTTTCATGATCGATAATGCCTGCTACCATGAACAAACTACCTTTAAAGACCGCATGGTTTATCAAATGGAAAATCGCTGCAAATGCTGCAAATTTGAAGAGGGCATCGTCCGTGTGGTAAGCGACAGCGCTTGCACCGAGCAACGACATGATCAGACCAAGTTGACTGACGGTTGAAAACGCGAGAATCGCTTTTAAATCCGTTTGCTTCACTGCAAATAGTGAACCCCAGAACAGCGTTAAAAGCCCGATTCCAGTGACAAGCCATACCCAAACTTCCGATACTGCAAAAATGGGCGTGAACCGTGCAACAAGGTAAAGTCCTGCTTTTACCATCGTCGCAGAATGGAGATAAGCACTAACAGGTGTTGGCGCTTCCATTGCATCGGGCAGCCAGATGTGGAAAGGGAATTGCGCCGACTTTGTAAATGCACCCAGTAAAATTAAAACAAGTGCTAGTGTAAAGAAGTCTTGTCCAACTAAAGCGGAGCTACCTGCAATGAGTTCACGAATGGAGTATGTGTCTCCCATAATCCCTAAGAGGATGAATCCCCCAAGCATCATAAAACCACCGAACACCGTAATCATCATCGATTTCAGCGCACCGAATCTAGAACGGTCACGTGTATTCCAATAACCGATTAGAAGGAAAGAAGAAATGGATGTCAATTCCCAAAAAAGATAGAGGGAAATTAAATTTTCTGATTGAACAACACCCAGCATTGCGCTCATGAAAATAAGTAGATATACGTAAAAGTTATTCAGTTTTTCACGATTTTTATCAAGGTAAAAAATCGAATACAGAACAACAAGCGCACCAATACCTGTAATCAGTAATGTAAATAAAAGACTGAGTCCATCAATATAAGAGACGAACGAAATGCCAAGGGATGGAATCCATCGTAATTCTGACACAGCTGTGCCGCCATCCAAAGTCGTCGTTACGAATCCTAAGTAATAGATGAATAAAGCGATTGGAACAAGCAAGACGAACCAACCAGTATGTATGCCTTTTATCTTCTTGAAGAGTAGAGGGACGAAAAATGCAGCCAAAATCGGCAAAAAGATCAACAAGACGAATTCCAAAAAAATTCTCCTTCCCATGAATGGAACAGTATTCTTTCTAATGCTTAAAAGTATAACGTAAATAAGATGTATTTGCATAGGACACCCTCGGAAACAAAAAAACCCCCGGCGGAAACTATTCCACTGGAGGAGTTCGTTTATTTAGTCTGTTTCTTTAACCACCCGTCAATATCACACCCGGTGCCAGTTACTGACACGATTTGCGCTCTTCAAATTGTGGCAGCAACTGGCACCGGATTCAACGGTTTAGCCACCCGTCAATATGACAAGGAAATAGACGGTCATAGCGATTAAACCTAACGGGACGCCGGAACGTGCCCATTCCTTACTTGTGATGTTCAATTTACCCGCCGCGATTATATTTGGTATATTGCCTGGTATTAACATCCCTCCACTAATGAGGAGACCCAGTAAAATTGCTTTAACCGTTGCTGCATCCATTGAAGGACTGATTTCTGCAGCAGCTAGCGTGGCGTTATCCAAAATAGCTGAAATCATATTGATCCAATACAGGACCAATGGGCTCATTCCCAAAAGGTATTTTTCAATGAACGGCTCGAACCCAGCACCAAGTAGCGTCAAAGCCATTACAAACAAATAGATTTTTACACTTCGGATTAGTATCGCAAAATAGGATTCCTTAGCCAGTTTTGAAGAAAGCCCCAATGCACGTTTTTTGGGCTTAATAAGCATTGCGGCAAGGAGCCCAAATAAAAATACTGCCGGAATAACATCGGGACCTATCAGACGTAGTAAATAGAAAAAGTCCACGTCCAATTTGCTGACGGCGATAGTTGAAAGGGGTTCCCCGATAGGTGTAAGCGCGGCCCCAAGTCCAATTGAAAAACAAGCTAATATGACAAGGTGGATTTCTGACTTACGATCAAGACGTAGGACGCTGACAATTGTGACTAGAACGATTGCTGCAATAATGGCTGTGATTATACTTGCAAGTAGTCCGAGGGAAATAACGATAAAAGCAGAGAAAAGCCTAATAGGAATTGCTTTACTTGCGCCCACAATTCCCTTTTCAATAGGATTTTGAAGCCAGCGGAAAACCAAACCCGCAATCAGCACAGCGATTGTAATATGAATAGGGTCTTTAATCGCTTTAATGAAAAGGGAATAGTCAAGTACCTGACTAATAATAGCGGCCGAAATCCCCATGATGAATAAAAAGACTTCCAAGTTACGTTCAACCAACTTCACTGTAAAAGGCATCAATAATACAAAAATTAATATAATTGTTAACCCTACGATCAATATGTCTCCCCGTTTCAATAGAGTGGTTAGTCAGAGTCGACTTCATTCAGGTACTGCGTGAGTTAAGTCTGTAATCCAATCTAGAAAAAGTTGCATGTTCGTCCTTTTTTCTTATAATATGTAGGTATTGAAATAATATGCTTCCCGAGGTGCTCCATGAAAAATCCATACATATTCGGCTACCTGCCGTTCTTTACTATCGTGCTGTTCAGTTTGACGTTTAGCGTATATACGGTAGGCATCTCAGTCGATTTATTCAAAGAAATTGGTTTGTACACGGGAATGCGCGAGTTTTTAACAGAAATGCAATTGCGTATTTTTCTACTCATCATCTATACACTTCTTTTTTTCATGGTTTTCTCTGCATTGAAACTAATTGCCGAAACTATCCATGAGACGGCCATGCTGTTTTTTTCGAAAGATGCAGAGGGAACGTCTTATAGCCAAGCCCGTGGTGGGAATGTCATTTATTTTTTTGGAGCCTTGCTTTCGGCAGGAGGGATTCACTCTATCTATCTGCTGGTAGGCATTTTTTTACTAACAACGTTCATCTACTTCGTTTACGTTGTGTATAAGCTTAGTGAGTTCATGACAATCATCAGTACAATGGGTCTTCTTATATTTGAAATTATCGTTTGGAGTGTATTTATATCGGTAGTCCTTTATATTCTCCTAAAACTTTATAACGGTGTGATTGCAAGTCTTCCTTTCATTGATGAAAAATAAGACTAGCCGCTGTAGAATTGCGGCTAGTCACGAAGTAAAGCTGTAAAGGCCTTCAAATGAGTTTTTTTAGCACTCATCCATTGCATCGACTGCGGGTTGTCATAACCGATCCAAACCGCAGTCGTATAGTGATCATTCATACCTGCAACCCATAGATCCTTATAATGGTCTGTCGTTCCCGTTTTTGCTCCTGTATACCCAGTCGTATAGGATATTCCCCGTCCACTCCCGTTTAACACTACATCCTTCATCAGGTTACGCATCGTCGATACGGTCGAAGGGCTCCACACAACCCGTTCATTCTTTTTCCATTCGTATAGGACGTTCCCATCTCTATCTTTTACTGCCCGTATTGTATGGGGAGGTGTATAAGTCCCGTCGATAAACCCCGTATAAGCTCCTGCAAGTTCGAGAGGCGTTACTCCTTTGGAAAATCCGCCAAGAGCTGCTGGGTAGTTGCGGTCCTGTTTAGTCATATACTTGAATTCGTATGGCGCTATAAATGCAAAGGCTTCGTCAATACCGACGGAACTAAGTAGACGGACCGCCGCTGTATTATGGCTATGACGAAAGGCTTGTTTCAGACTCACTGTCCCATACCTATACCCACCAATATTTGTCGGGCAATAGGAGCCAATACAGATGTTGCGGCTGTCAATCGGTGTATTTTCTGTATAAGGTCCAAGCTCCAAGAATGGTGCATAGACGAGGAGCGGCTTAATGGCGGATCCTGGTTGCCTGACTGCTTGGAACGCCCGATGGAAATCGGCTTTTCGATACGCTTTGCCGCCATATAAGCTGATGATTTCACGCTTTTCGTTATCGATGACGGCGGCACCTGCTTGTAATTTCTCGGGCCTTAGAAGAGCTGACACTGCCCGTTCATCTTGGGCCTGTTTTTTTGGATCGAGTGCTGTCTCAATCGTGACACCGGAAGCAAGCACCTCGGCAGTTCGTTTGTTCAATTTAACTTCCAATACCTGTTTTTCATCAATTGATTGGGCACCATTTTTCTTTTCAGCCAGTCCCTCTGCTTGGGCAATAAGATCTTTCAACTCCGCGAAGACGTATGTGCTATAAGCGGGGAAGTTATCAACCTTTTTCTTTATTTTCAGTTTGACTGGAAAGTCTATAACTGTTTGGGCCTCTTCTGCTGTAATAACCCCGCTCGCTGCCATGATTGTAACTAACCGTTCCTGCCTTTTTTTAGTTTGATCGAAGTGACGAAGCGGATCATAAAGTGAAGGATTGTTTGGAATCGCAGCAATGAAAGCCAGCTCCGCTTTGTTCAGTTCATCAAGCGGACGGCTGAAGTAATAAGTGGAGGCTGCACCGATGCCGTAAACCTGATTACCGAAATACATTTCATTCATATACATTTCTAGAATCTCGTCTTTACTTGTTTGTTTTTCGAGTTCTGCTGCATAGAATAACTCTGTCAATTTTCGTTCGTAAGTCTTTTCAGTCGAGAGAAAGCGCATTCGAACTACTTGTTGAGTAATTGTAGAACCCCCTTGGCTAACAGCATCAGTCGCTGTATTTACGACAAATGCACGAAAAATTGCTGATACGTCATATCCACGGTGTTCAAAAAAACCTTTGTCTTCACTTTCTAAAAAAAGTTGCTGTACGAAGACGGGGATGGCGGAGAGTGTCAGCGGTTCACGCCACTCAACATAGTTTTCAGAAAAAATATTGCCTTGTCTATCTTTCAATGCAACCGGTTTATTAACAAGTGGGGATGAAAGTTTTATAGAATCATCCATTTGTTCATTGAAGGATTCTGCACTCGTCACTTCAACAGCAATTCCGTGTTGAAGAAAATAGAGAACAGGGATGATTAGGAGAATCATAATAAAGCCGATGACTTGTTTCAACGTGAGGTCTCCGTTCTTAGATTGTTATAACAAAAATAATAGCACACTCCTAAACGAGAGTGTGCTAAATAATCGACACTACAATTTTTGCTCTTCAGCGGCGAGAAAATCCTCGAAATCCTGGATTGGTTTTCGTTTCGCGTAATAGAGAAAGCCAAATCCGAGAAGAAACAAAGCGCCAGTAACGATAAAGACAGATGAAATTCCGATGAATCCACTGACAATCCCACCAAATATTGGACCGATAATATTCCCTAAGAACCGGAAGCTTGTATTGTAGCCCATGACTTCACCTTGAATATCGATAGGTGCTTCACGTCTGACAAGAGCAGTCGTCAATGGGATCATACCCCCAACTGCCGTTCCGAATAAAAGTCGACAGACAACCAGTTGCCATAAATCCGTTACAAATGCCTGTGGAATGATAAAGACAAATGACAGAATTAGCAAGATGGATAGCACCTTTTCATACCCGATACTATCTCCTAACTTACCCCAATAGCGCGCAAACAATAAATTTCCTACGCCTGCCGCACTAAAGGTGATTCCCGCAAGGAACGCGACATCTTTGGCATCCGTTAAATGAGAGACATATAAAGACAAAAGTGGTTGAATACTAAAATTACCGATTTGGATGAGTGCTGTAACAACCATGACATTTAACATGAGGCGATGACGAAAAAGCCCTTTTAAAATTGATTTTCGAGAATACTGTATCGCTTTAGCGTTTTTAACCTTTTTCTGTTCTTTGAGTCCAAACAATACAATAATAGCTGCGATTATAACGGATATGGCGGTAATAACAAACGTATATTGGAATCCGAATGCATCAGCTAATAATCCACCCAGGACAGGGCCGAACAAAGTCCCGGTTACACTACCCATCTGCAAGGTTCCAAGCATTTTCCCAGCTTCTTCTTTTGCAGTTTGTGAGGAAATAAATGCAAGTGAAGTCGGTATGAATCCAGTAACCACACCATTTAAAAGCCGTAGCATGAAAAAAACTTCAACAGAGTCAACAAAACCCATAAGAAAGACGGAAGTTGCAATCCCAAACCCATTGATCAAAAGAATTGGTTTGAACCCAAACTTATCGGCAACACGTCCCCAAATTGGCGACATTATAAATGCTGTGATAAAGGAAGCTCCAAAAATAAGGCCAGACCATTTTTGAACATATGCATCGGAATGATTTCCGAATGTTTCAATGTATAGGGATAGGAAAGGCATAATCATCGTCATCGTTCCGGCAACAAGGAAGTTCGCCACCCAAATGATGATAAAGTTCCTTTTTTGCACGTTCATTTTAAAACCTACTCTCCACAGAGTGCTATTTGATTAGTATAAAACAATTCGAAACTCGAAGGAAGTATCGTGCTTAAATATCGAAATGGATGAGTCTATATGTTAAACTGTTTCAGGGTAAGTGATTGAGAAAAAAACCTTATAAGCTAGTGTGACTCTATTTTTGCTTGCTATACTTACCGCTAACAGGAAAAAAGCGACAGGGAAGCATGGCACAGCTAAAGCGTAACCAGCTGAAGGTTCACGACAGAACAAAATAATAGGAATGACCAAAAGGAGGCAACATCTATGTATCCACAATTATCAAAAGAAGTAGCCGCAAATGAAGCACTCGTTGTCATGAACACAACACTGGGATCGATTAAAATTAAACTTTTCCCGGAATTTGCACCAAAAACAGTAGAAAACTTTTTAACACATGCGGAAAACGGTTATTATGACGGTATCATTTTCCACCGTGTCATTAAAGACTTCATGATCCAAGGTGGAGACCCGACTGGAACAGGTATGGGCGGAAGCAGTATTTACGGTGATTCTTTTGAAGACGAATTCTCAACAAATGTATTTAATCTGCGCGGGGCTCTTTCAATGGCTAACGCAGGTCCGAATACGAATGGCAGTCAATTTTTCATCGTTCATGCTCCAGAAATTCCAGGAAGCGCAGTGAATCAGTTGAAAAAAGCTGGATTCCCAGAAGAGATTGTTGCTGCTTACGCTGAAATGGGCGGAACACCGCATCTTGACCATAGACATACTGTGTTTGGACATGTTATTGAAGGAATGGACGTTGTCGATAAAATTGCCGACGTGAAAAAAGGTCGTCAAGATAAGCCGGTTGAAGATGTGAAAATCGAGTCAATTGAAATTCTTCAGAAATAACGAGTATCACTTGAAATTGATACAGTAAGGAAGTGTTTGTAAATGAACGCTATCTTAATGCCGTTCCTTTACTTTCCGGAAGACAAGACTGAATATATACCAGCAATCTTTTCGTCTTTATTCTTTTTCATTCTTCTTGTGCTTACATTTATGTGGTTCATGCGCAATTCGAAGAAGCAAGAACAGGAAACGAAAGAGTTGGAACAACGTATTCTTCGCGAACGTAAAGAAGCAAACGAAAACCAGCCCCCTCAAGATTGAGGAGCTGGTTTTTTCATACTTTCGTATTAGTTGCTCATGGCTGTGATAAACCGTTTGACGCCTTCTTCAGCAAGAAGACGAGGTGTTGCAAGGTTCATCCGCAAGAAACCACGTCCTGATTCTCCATACTTTGTACCGGGCTCAAGTGCAAGTCTTCCTTTTTGCAAGAGCTTGTTCATCATATCTTCTTCAGTCAGACCTGTATCTCTGTAGTCAATCCAAAGCAAATACGTTGCGTGTGGCTTGTTGATTTTCAAACCGGGAACAGACGATGTCAATTCTTGAATGACATAGTCCATGTTAGCAGATACGATTTCAAGTAATTCTGCCAGCCAAGGACCACCTTCTGAATAGGCGGCAGTCAAAGCAGCAGCTGCAAAAGAATTCAACTCCATTTGACCATGTGACATCGCATTTAATGAAAGTTTTTCACGCACATGCTCATCAGTCGTAATCATGATTGCCGCTTGAATACCAGCCAAGTTAAATGTTTTTGTCGGTGCGATGCACGTAATGATACGACCTGCTTCTTCACCCGCAATCGACGCCAATGGGATATGCTTGTAACCGCCGAATACAAGGTCCGCATGGATTTCATCCGATAAAATAAGGACATTATATTTTGTACATAATCGTAGTATTTCTTTTAACTCATTTTCTTTCCAGACAATCCCTCCAGGATTATGTGGATTACAGAAGATGAACAATTTCACGTT
Source organism: Filibacter tadaridae (assembly GCF_900609045.1). Taxonomy (GTDB): domain Bacteria; phylum Bacillota; class Bacilli; order Bacillales_A; family Planococcaceae; genus Sporosarcina; species Sporosarcina tadaridae. The sequence goes on along the minus strand of NZ_UXAV01000043.1, from coordinate 17,861 downwards.
GCGCTGCAAGCACTTTTCGAATTCATCGAAATCGATTGAATATGAACCGTTTTCTTCCACCATTGTACATTCAATAACCTCGCGTTCCTGAAGTGCCGGAATTTGAGTGAACGGCGGATAGACGGGAGGTGTTACGAGAATTGCATCACCTTTCGCTGTAAATGTTTCAACAGTGGAGGCGATTGCAGGAACAACGCCGTGATGAAACAACATCCATTCGTTTTTTGTTTCCCAACCATGTCGTATTGAAAGCCAAGAACGGACAGCATCCTTGCAACCTTCACAGACATAGGAATAACCAAAAACACCGTGATCTAGACGTTCTTTAAGCGCATTGATGACTACATCAGGCGCGGCAAAGTCCATATCAGCTATCCACATCGGTAAAATATCTGAAGCATTTTCGAGTCCGTAAACCATTCCCATTCGATCCCATTTTACTGAACGCGATTCACGTCGTTCAATCACATGTTCAAACACACTCATGAATATCCCCTCTTTCCTTTTTCCCCTACTATGCTATCATAAATGAGACTAAAGAAAAATAAGGTGAATTGGCGTGCAAACAATGGAGATAAAAAAAGCGATTGCGCTTTTGGAAGACTGGGATCCTTTCCAGGCGGGGAAAAAAGCCTACGAACATGAAATTACCGATGTCATAGCAGAATTGCATCGCCTCGATCATCCGACAGACCTTGCGAAACGAATTCGGGAAATTTATGAACAATCGCATCAATTGTGGATTCCAATCGAACAATGCGTACAAATTTCCTACAAGCTTATAGCAATTAAATACGAAGCGAAATCCATCGTATAAAAAAGAAAGCTCCATCGCCTAGGCGATGGAGCTTTTCTTTTTATACTGCTCTAGCACCAAGGCACTTTCGCTTTTCTTACAGTTCAACAATCCAAACAAAGAAAATCACAATAATAGCAATTGGAGCGGCAAATCGTACAAGGAACTTCCAAAGACCGTTCATAAAAGGATTCATGCGAAGCTCGTCGTCTGTTTGTGCTTTTGTTAATACAAAACCTGCAAACAATGAAACGATAAGTGCTCCAATCGGCATTCCGATACGGCTTGTTAGTAAATCCGCAAAGTCGAAAACTGTACCACCGAAAATCTGGACATCAGCTAATACGCCGAACGACAATGCACTTGGGATACCCACAACGAAGATAAGTAGTCCGAAAATCCAAGAAGCCTTTCTTCTTTGATGATGTTTTTTACGAATGCCTGACGACACAACAATTTCAAGCATCGCAATGGATGAGGTCAGTGTTGCGAAAAGCATCAGGATGAAGAAAATAATCATAAATACATTTCCTAAAGGAATCTGACTGAAAATAGCAGGTAAAATAACGAAAATTAAACCAGGACCTTCTGCAGGAGAATGACCCAATGCAAACACTGCTGGGAAAATAACAAGACCAGCCAATAAAGAAATTACAATGTTCAATATCGAAACATTCACAGCGGATTGACCTAAACTTTCTTCTTTAGGCAAGTAAGATGCATACGTCATCATTGCTGTTACACCAACACTTAATGAGAAAAATGCTTGTCCAAGCGCCAATAACACTGTCGATCCCGTCAATTGAGACCAATCGGGTACGAATAAGAATCGAACACCTTCCATAGCGCCAACCAGCGTTAACGAGCGGATTGCCAAGATGATGAAGAAGATGAACAATAAGGGCATCATCCATCGACTTGCACGTTCAATCCCGCCTTTTATCCCACTTTGCACAATCCCGATTGTCAAAATCATGAACATGGCTTGAGCAATCAGCACTTCGAATGGATTTGAGATGATTGAGTCGAATAACGCCCCATGGTCCGTCACATCCAGTCCGAAGAACAAAGCCCGTACCAAGTAGGAAAGGATCCAACCACCTACAACGCTGTAAAACGATAGAATGATAAATGACATGGCGAGACCCAACCAGCCAGCAAGATGCCATTTTCGGCCTGGCGCCAAACGTTTAAGTGAAGTAATTGCATCAGATTGTCCCATTCGACCAATAACAAATTCCGCCAATAAGATTGGTAAACCAATTGCGAAGGTACTAATAATAAATAAGATGACGAAAACACTACCGCCATTCATCCCTGCCATATAAGGGAATTTCCAGATTGCGCCGAGCCCAATCGCACTACCCGCGGCGGCAAGAACGAATCCGAGTTTAGAAGTCCATTGATCACGCTGTTTCATAAAATAATCACTACTTTCTTAAAGATGCAAACTTAATTTTACACGAAAGAAAAATGAAAGCTATGCATTTTGCAACATTTTTCAACAAAGCTTCGTTTCACATACAGATAAAAGAAAGCGAGGGGGAAAAATGGACGAAACCGAATTGATAGTAAGAGCGCAACAAGGTGATAGGGCCGCCTATGGAGAGCTAATGAATCTACATTATCGAACGGTCGAAAAGTTTGCCTATCAATGCGGTGTCAGTCTCGATGACGTTCCGGATGTGACGCAAGAAGTTTTTATCAAACTATATAGATTCCTCAATCAGTTCAAACAAGACCGATTCACAACGTGGTTGTATAAAATCACTTTGAACACTGCACGCGATTATTACCGGAAAGAGAGTCGCGAACGAGCCAAAGAAAAGAAATTGTTGAAAGGTGAGCGTATAACCTCATACGATTCACCGGAAACAAAGGTGTTGTTGTTTGAAGAAGACCGTGAGCTACACACGGCGATTATAGAACTCGATGAAAAATACAGAATCCCTTTGATCCTTTACTATTTTCAGGACTTATCCTATCAACAAATTGCAGACGTGTTGAACATCACATTATCCACAGTGAAAACAAGACTTTTTAGAGCGAAGGATGGACTTAAAAAAACAATCGAGATAAATGGGGGTATGGATCGTGGAAAATAACGATTTCGAAAAACGGCTTGGATTTTTGAAAAAGTCTTATGAACGTGTTCCGTCCACATTCGATAGTGAAAAAGTGCTTCGTAAAATTGATGAAGAAACGAACAAAACACGGGAAGAAAAACCAACCATCAAAAAAGTAAATAAGTTTGGACAAAAAGTCACTGTCTGGGTTGTTAGTATAGCAAGTATTTTTATTATCGGATTTATATCCGTGGCTTATATGGCAGAACAACATACGAGTGGTGAACAAGAGGTACAGTCAGTCATTACAGATGATTATCTCGAGAAATTGAAGGAAGATTATACTTTTGAACGAGAGAACCGTCGTAAATTATTGGGGTTGGAGGAAGGACTTTTCAGTGAGCTCGAGTTCATAGGCTATGCAGATATGAATTACTCTTTTGTAACAAACGCTGATAATATTGAAAGAGCCAAGTCCTCTGCTGAAGGAAAAGAAGGGCTTGCACGTGATGTAGAAGGTGCTATTTTAGCATTAAAACTACCATCTGAAATGGTGGAAACGTTGAAAGAGAATCCACTTGTGGGAAATAGGGAAAAGAGTATCGAATTTCTTGCTGAATATAGAGACAAAATACAGGATTTAATTATCCTAGATAATAAAGTTTTAGATGAACATCGTGATGAAGTAATTCAAAACAGTGTGGAGTCACCAACTAATAATGGGGAAGTTATCATCAATCATCAATCTAACTATCCTAAACAACTTCAACAAATTATAGATTCGATGGAGAAACAGTCCATACATCTCTATAAAAACAAATATACAGATGAAATTGTGTCAGGCTATGACGATTCAGATTATTATCATCAAGTGAAAAATGCCGTCCATCCAGACACAATTAGCTATGTTGAGATGATTCTTCAAGAACCGTATACGTTTGGAGAAAACTTGAAGTACTCATTAGATAAGTCGGTGGAAATCATATTAAGTATGCAACATACTTTATTGAATGTCGAAAAAGAACCAACACTGTATTCAATTATGGAATCTTATTTTATTACGATTTTCAATAACCTTATGAAAGGCTCCGGTGATCAACCAATCTTCAACGAACAAGGACAGGTAAAAGAAGAGTATAGAGATTTGTGGAGAAAAATGGCTGTCGGAGAAAGGATGACCCCTTTGAAATATGTCATAAATCCGATTATTGAAGAGATGGAAGCATCCGATTGGAAACAGTCAAAAAGTTATGATGCACTTGACTATACGGATTTGAAAGATGCATTAGTCATTGGTAGAGATGGCAAGCTAAAATAGAAAACTATATAGGACGCACTAAAGAATTGCACGTATAACTACTTGTCTGCGCGGTTGTATGGGAACCCCTCGTATGTATTCCATTTGAGTGGCTGCAGTTGCTTGTAGTGGAAGCGCTCGACTCCTGCGGGAATAGCATGAGCCTTGAGACCCCGCAGGGAGCGAAGCGGACGAGGAGGCTTAAGCCATGCCCGCGGAAAGCAAGCGCTGGAACGAAAAGCAACTGCTCCTTTTAATTGTTATAAACCTACCTTTGCTTTCTAGTATAAAAAGACTGAATAGTATTCATTCTTTGGTATACTAGAAGACATTGGTACTTTGTTTTAGGGGAGATGGTAATCCGTGGGGGATATTGAATTGAATCAAAAAGTGAAATCAGGGGATATAGAAGCGTTCAAACAATGGATGGATAGCAATGCGAAACGAATTGAACGTCTAGCGGTTCAATATGGTTGCACGCAAGAACTAGCAGGGAACGTGACGGAGGATATATTCCGCACGTTATATAAGGAATTGGTGAATCTTGACGAGGATGAAATTCTGATAGATTCTCTCTATGAAATAGCAGTAAATAAGCTTGCACATGTACCATTACGAATACCGCCAGAAACTACTATTTTCCGTTTTGAAGAAGATCAGGTACTTCATGAAAGAATCAACCAGCTAGAAGAAAAAGATAAAATCACTTTTATTCTTTCGCAGTTTCATAACATTGAGCTAACAAAAATTGCACAGATTACGGGTTTAACGAAAGAAAAAGCCGAATATGCAATCCGGGAATCTTTCCAACAAATCAGTGTGCAAGCAGATCGAGCGGTAGTTGAAAAACAATTGGAATTCCTCGCTAAAACGTATAAGAGAATCAGCTATTCATTTAACAAAGAAGCGGTCTTTGAGTCTTCCAAAAATGAGAGACAGACTTCTCAACGAAAGGAAACACCTAGGAAGAAGTGGACCGTTTTAGCATGGATTTCGGGGATTGTTCTTTTACTTACACTTATTATCGTTCCAGTGGTAACGAGTGAAGAATATAAACAGGCATCAGCGGAAAAGTATCTAGAACGTATAAAAAGCTCGTTTAACGAAAAAATGAAAAGGCAATATAAGGAACTGGGACTTAGTGAAACAGAAAAAGAGTCTGAAGTGGACTTTCATATCGGAGAATACGGAGCGCAAGAACGTCTAGATTTTGATTTGATGATAAGTAGGTATGAACGTCTTTTAGCTGAATCGGGTACGTTTAACAAAGAAAAAATGGATGAAGAATACAAAAGTATTGTTAAAAATATGGAAATCCCGTCTGACATGGTTAATTCATTAGTACGGAATCCTTTGACGGAAGACAAAAAGAAAAGTGAGACATTTATCAGTGAATATTGGGGGAAAGTCGAATTGCTTCAACAACATTATATTAATCTACTGATGCACTATCAAACCCTTGTCAACAAAGCAGTCGTAGATGGAAAAGTGGACATTGAAAAGTTAAATGCGGAGAAAGATACCTATCCTAAAGAGTTGCAAGAGGCGCTGAAGGGAATGGCAAATCAAAACTTCCAATTAACAGCTGTGAGTGGTTGGGGTGTAATAGCCGTGTATGAAAAAAACGAAGTAGGGGATCAAATCCGGAATTCGATTCATAAGGATTTAGGAGGTTTCGTATCGGCAATAGAGTCAATACGGCTTATTTACGAAGATAAGCGTGAAGAAATGGTTGAAGAAATGCTAGCTATGGAAAACACATTAATCGCAAGTGACCACAATAATCCACCTTATGACATGCTGGAAGGTTTTTATACGGGAGCTTTCGCTAGTCTTTTGAATTGGCATCAGCCAGACATGCTTGTGGATGACGATGGTAACTTAAAACCGGCATATAGGACGGCGTGGAAAAAAGCCGCTGCTATTGGTGGAAAATCACCGCTGTCAGTTGTCATGCAAGGTATCGTAAATGAAATGGAAGCGAGAGGTTGGACGAAAGCCGAAACGTTTACAAGATTCCAGGATTATAAACTACGGGATGCGCTACAACTTGCAAAAGCTGACGACCTTAAATCCTTCTCATTTTACGGAATTAAGAAAAATGGAACTGACTCGGATATAGTCACATTACCCGATCCTGAATTTGAAAAAGTCATTGCGGAAACATACAAAAGCTTTTCAGAAAACCACGACTTATCCCTATTAACCGACGTAAATCCATTAATCATAACGGGTGTATTTTACTATGCAAATGACCTGGAAGATTCAGAAACAATGTGGTATTTGGATTCAGCTGGATACAGCAATTTGACATTAGAAGAATATAAAAGCGATTGGATACAAGCAGAAAAGGCGCTAGCTACGGTGACTAGCCTATCATTCATGCATGAGGACGAAAAAAACGGGTTTATTGAGTTTCAGAATGAAAACAATTTTTTTACCACTATGATAAATAAAGGCGAAGATAATGTGTGGAGAATATATACCGAGGAATTAAATACTCATAAATTTGACTGATTTCAACGATACTGGAATTATATGTTGAACCCATAATTCTATATAATCTCCAGCGAAGGCGCCTAACTGGGGTAGCTGAAGCAATAGGACTGTCAGCGGTCTTCTGGCTGGCTTATTGCGGGAGGCATCCCCAAGCGCCGAGCGTTGTTGAGAAGTTAACATAATATAGCTAGGAAATTGACATCAATTATTCATGGTACAATAGTCAGCATTTTTGCTCACTTCCCGCAATCATGTTATAATTTTGGATGGCCTTAACGGCAGATACGAAACCAAAAATAGATTGGGAGCTGTTTCAAATGACGAAAAAATATGTAGCAGGAGAAGAGCTTTCCGGCAAAGTAACAGGCATTCAACCTTATGGTGCATTTGTTGCGCTAGATGACGAGACACAAGGTCTTGTTCACATCTCTGAAATAACATACGGTTTTGTGAAAGACATCCACGAATTTCTTACTGTTGGACAGGAAGTGAACGTGAAAGTGCTTGAAGTCGATGACCGTGCAGGGAAAATCAGCCTATCAATTCGGGCATTGATGGAAGAACCCCCTTCGAACAAAAAGGACGAACGCCCACGCAAGTCACTACAGGCAAGTGTTAACGAACGTGATGCAGAAGGATTCAATTCATTAAAAGACAAATTACAAGATTGGATTGAAAAATCGGGTCAGTAATTGATTTTCGTAAAATGAAAATGAGGGATGGGCAATTATGCCTGTCCCTCATTTTTCATTTTACGAAGTCTATATTGTAGATTTTGCCTGCTCATACCGAGTGCATGGGCGGTTTTAGTGACATTTTCATCATTATGCCGCATTGCTTTTTGTATATAATACACTTCTGCCTCACGCATGAATTGATCCAACGGTAATAATTCTTTGCCAGGCTGTACGATAAAATCGGTAGCCTGCTTTGGATCATCAATCATAAAGCCACTTTTCATACGGAAGTGTAAAGGTAGCATGTCATAAGTAATAACTGCTTCTGTAGTAGCCAAAGAAGTCGTTTCATCCAAAAGAAATTCAAGTTCCCGAATATTCCCAGGCCAACTATATCCAAGAAAAAGCTGTTCGACTTCAGGTGTAATCCCATCCAATGCATATCCGAATCGTTCACTGCGTCGCGCTAAATAAGCTGTAACAAACGGTATAATATCTTCTTTTCTTTTCCTGAGCGGCGGAATCCGAATCGTGAATGACGCGAAGAAATAATATAAATCCTTTAGTAAGGTCCCTTTTGCTATTAATTCAACAGGGTCGTCCCCAATACTTGCGATGAATTGATGACCTTCTACATCTAATTTTACAAGTATGGAAAGTAATTTTTGTTGCAAAGAAATGGATAGAAGATCGATTCTTTCACAAAATAGCGTTACCTGTTCCGAATCATTTAAATCATCAAGTAAACGACTGACAAGATCAGAATCCGAGCTATGGCAAAAAAGTGTATAGAACAAATCAGTCGGCTGGACCAGTCCATTGTGGATACTTTCTGCAAGCAAATCTTTACCAGTGCCTGTTTCACCAATCAGTAGGATGGGTAACTTTGCACGTGTAGCTTTCTTAGCAGTAGAAATGACAGCCTTCATTTGCGTGGATTCCGCAACGATATCACTGAACGTAACAGAATTATGGTTTTTACGGTAAGGTTGATGGACAGCTTTCTCTAGAGCCGTTACATCATGCGCAAGTTCTATTGCTCCAATAAGTACCCCATTTTCACTAATTGGATAGGTATCATTGATGGTCGTTATTTCAGTCCCATTTCGATTCCAATAGGTCTGTTTTACATTCGTTTGTTCAATTCCGCTTTGCAGTACTTTCAACAATGTACTTTCCTCTTGTTCAAAATTGAATAACTCCAAAATTGAACGGTCCCCGACATCTTCAAGTGCGAGTCCTTCAATCGCTTTCATTTTATCATTATAGATAATGGTCCGACCATTTTTGTCGACAGCATGGATGCCGACCGCAACGTGATTGACCGCAAACCTATAATAGGGAAGGAGTGATTCAACGTTTCCAATCAAAATTAACCACCATCCAAAAGTTTTTTTTAAGAAATAATGAATAATACTTGAAATCCGCAACAATCTTTTGCATTATTATATAGGTAACCAAGTAATAAGTGCAAATAATTTTTGCGTTCCAATTAAAAGGAGGATCACCATGATTCCATACAAACATGAGCCATTTACAGATTTCACAAAAGAAGAAAATAAGAAAGCGTATTTAGAAGCTTTGAAACTAGTAGAAGGATACCTTGGTCAAGATTATCCACTCATCATCGGTGGAGAGCGTATTACAACTGAAGATAAACTGGTTTCAACAAACCCGTCCAATAAAGAAGAAGTAATCGGCCGCGTTTCAAAGGCAAGTAAAGATCTTGCTGAAAAGGCAATGAAAATTGCTGACGAAACATTCAATACATGGAAAAAAGTTAAACCTGAATTCCGTGCGGATGTTTTATTCAAAGCTGCTGCGATTGTTCGCCGCCGCAAACATGAATTTTCTGCTCTACTTACAAAAGAGGCAGGAAAGCCTTGGAACGAAGCGGATGCAGATACAGCTGAAGCAATTGATTTCCTTGAATTTTATGCGCGTCAAATGCTTACACTAAAAGACGGTATTCCTGTTGAAAGCCGTCCGGGAGAATTCAACCGCTTCGACTATATTCCTCTTGGCGTCGGCGTTGTCATTTCTCCATGGAACTTTGCATTCGCAATCATGGCGGGCACTACGGTTGCTGCACTCGTAACTGGTAACACAGTTCTTTTGAAACCAGCTTCAACAACACCAGTCATTGCTTACAAATTTATGGAAGTACTTGAAGAAGCGGGCATGCCTGCAGGCGTTGTGAACTTCATCCCAGGTTCTGGCGCTGAAGTGGGCGACTATCTTGTCGACCACCCAAGAACTCGTTTCGTTTCTTTCACTGGTTCACGTGCAGTTGGAACACGTATTTACGAACGTGCTTCCAAAGTGAACGAAGGCCAAATCTGGCTTAAACGTGTTATTGCTGAAATGGGCGGTAAAGATACAATGGTTGTGGATAATGAAGCAGATCTTGAACTTGCTGCACAATCCATCGTTAAATCAGCGTTCGGTTTCAGTGGACAGAAATGTTCTGCTTGTTCACGTGCGGTTATCCACGAAGACGTTTATGACGAAGTGGTTGCACGAATCGAAGAGCTAACAAAAGAATTGACTTACGGGGATTCAACAGAGCAATCCAACTTTACAGGTCCTGTAATTGACCAAGCATCATTCGATAAAGTAATGAGCTACATTGAAATTGGTAAAGAAGAAGGACGCGTTATTGCGGGCGGAACAGGCGATAGTTCAAAAGGATTCTTCGTCGCGCCAACAGTCATTGCGGATCTATCTCCTACAGCACGCGTTATGCAAGAAGAAATCTTCGGCCCAGTCGTTGGGTTAACAAAAGCGAAGAGCTTTGAAGAAGCAATTGAAATTGCAAATAACACCGATTATGGTTTGACAGGCGCAGTTATTTCAAATAACCGTTTCCACATTGAACAGGCACGCGAAGATTTCCATGTAGGAAACCTATACTTCAACCGTGGTTGCACAGGTGCAATCGTTGGTTACCAACCATTTGGCGGATTCAACATGTCAGGTACGGATTCAAAAGCGGGCGGACCAGACTACTTGCAACTTCATATGCAAGGAAAAACAACATCAGAAACGCTTTGATAATAAATTAATAAACAGACCCATCTTTGCGGTGGGTCTGTCATTACATACAACTTTGGAGGGATTCAGTTGACAATTTCAGAAAAAGTAATCAGCCAGGCAGACAAATATGGTGCAAATAACTACAATCCACTAGCAATCGTTGTTTCAGATGCACAAGGTGTTTGGGTTAAAGATCCAGAGGGAAATAAATATATGGATATGTTATCTGCCTATTCAGCAGTAAACCAAGGACACCGCCACCCGAAAATTATTCAAGCATTAAAAGACCAAGCGGATAGAGTTACACTTACTTCACGTGCTTTTCACAATGACCAATTAGGCCCTTGGTACGAAAAAGTTTGTAAATTATCCGGAAAAGATATGGCACTTCCAATGAATACTGGCGCAGAAGCCGTTGAAACAGCTATTAAAACTGCACGCCGTTGGGCATACGATGTTAAAGGTGTAGCAGAAAACCAAGCGGAAATCATTGGTTGCGTCGGAAACTTCCACGGTCGCACGATGGCTGCTGTTACTTTATCATCTGAAGAAGAATACAAACGTGGATTTGGTCCAATGCTACCGGGCTTTAATCTAGTGCCATACGGTGATATCGAAGCACTTAAAGCGGCAATCACTCCAAATACGGCTGCATTCATAATTGAGCCAATCCAAGGTGAAGCGGGTATTCTAATACCTACTGCAGGTTTCATGAAGGCAGCACGCGAACTATGTAAAGAAAACAACGTCTTATTTATTGCTGATGAAATTCAAGCTGGACTTTGCCGTACTGGTAAAATGTTTGCCTGTGAGTGGGAAGGTATCGAACCAGATATGTACATCCTAGGTAAAGCATTGGGCGGCGGCGTATTCCCAATTTCATGTGTGTTAGCAAATAAAGATATTTTAGGCGTGTTTGAACCAGGTTCACACGGTTCAACATTTGGTGGAAATCCGATGGCATGTGCCGTTTCAATTGCAGCACTTGAAGTGCTAGAAGAAGAAGAACTTGCCAAGAATTCACTTGAACTCGGAAATTATTTCATGGATGAGTTAAAGAAACTCAACCATCCGTCGATTAAAGAAGTACGGGGTCGCGGATTATTCATAGGTGTCGAGTTAAACGAAGCCGCACGTCCGTATTGTGAAAAACTTAAAGAACTAGGTCTTCTATGTAAAGAAACACATGATACGGTTATCCGTTTTGCTCCTCCACTCATTATTAAAAAAGAAGAACTTGATTGGGCACTCGAAAAAATCAACAAAGTTTTTGGAAACTGAAATAAATAGCCAATAAAGTACTTATGTATGGTACAATGTATGCGAAGAAAAATTATGAATCAAAGAGGCGAATCATCAAATGACTGAAAACCTGAATCTGTTTACGTCTACACAAGCTGTCATTAAAGAAGCACTTGACAAATTGGGCTACGATGAAGGAATGTATGAACTTTTGAAAGCACCAATCCGCATGGTCGAAGTGCGGATTCCAATACGGATGGATGACGGGAATATTAAAGTATTCACTGGTTTCCGTGGACAACATAACGATGCAGTTGGACCAACTAAAGGTGGCGTTCGATTCCACCCGGGTGTGAATATCGATGAAGTACGGGCATTATCTATGTGGATGACTTTAAAAGCCGGCATTGTCGATTTACCATACGGCGGTGGTAAGGGCGGGATTATCTGTGATCCACGTGAAATGTCAATGGGAGAACTTGAACGTTTGAGCCGCGGTTATGTACGCGCGTTAAGCCAGGTAATGGGACCAAACAAAGACATTCCAGCACCTGACGTTTTTACAAATGCACAAATTATGGCATGGATGATGGATGAATACAGCCGAATCGATGAATTCAACTCACCTGGTTTCATTACAGGTAAACCAATCGTTCTAGGTGGTTCACAAGGACGTGACCGCGCGACTGCCGAAGGTGTAACAATCATTATTAACGAGGCAGCAAAACGTCGTGGAATCGATATGAAAGGTGCTCGTATTGTAATTCAAGGATTCGGAAATGCAGGTAGTTTCCTTGCTAAATTCCTTCACGATGCAGGCGCAAAAGTAATCGGAATTTCCGATGCATACGGCGCACTTCATGATCCGGAAGGACTTGATATCGATTATCTACTAGATCGTCGCGACAGCTTTGGTACAGTAACAACGCTGTTTGAAAATACACTTACGAATCAAGAGTTGCTCGAACTTGATTGTGATATTCTTGTTCCAGCTGCAATTGAAAATCAGATAACAGAAAAAAATGCACATAATATTAAAGCGAAAATTGTTGTTGAAGCTGCAAATGGTCCAACAACAACAGAAGGAACGAAGATTCTGACTGATCGTGGAATCCTTCTTGTTCCGGACGTGCTCGCTAGTGCAGGTGGCGTTACTGTTTCTTACTTCGAATGGGTCCAAAATAATATGGGCTACTACTGGTCTGAAGAAAAAGTGCGTACAGAAATGACTGAAAAAATGGTTGGGGCATTTGATAATGTCTACACAACAGCTGAAACACGTGGTATAGATATGCGCCTTGCTGCGTATATGATTGGTATCCGCAAGACTGCAGAAGCATCACGCTTCCGAGGTTGGGCTTAAAAAACATGATAAAAGGCGTCTCCCGCTCTAGTCGGGAGACGCCTTTTATGCTTTTTCAGCTGTTGGTACGTTAACGTCATCACGGTCTTCTCGTTTAAACAACAACCCTAAATTTAAAAGCCCTGATAGCCCGACAAGAATATAAAACAAACGTGCAAGTGGTTCCGAGGTGCCACCAGCCATTTGCCCAACGACGTCAAAACGGAATAACCCTACAAGTCCCCAATTGAGTGCCCCGATAATAAGTAATGCAACAGCAAGTTTTCGAAGAATGACCATAATTTAAAACCTCCTATACGTACTGTTCCCGAAATAGTACCTTTCATACACACAACTTAATTTTTGCATAATCACATGAAGTTTCGGATAATAGGTAGGGAAAAGGGAGGCTTTTTTATAATGAATGATTTTGTATTTCAAAACCCGGTAAAGCTAATTTTCGGTAAAGAACAACTACAAAAGCTACCTACAGAACTTGCGAACTACGGGACAAAGGTTCTTGTTGTATACGGTGGTGGAAGTATTAAACGAAATGGTCTTTATGATGAAGTGATGACGCTATTAAATGACAATGGAATGGAAGTCCATGAACTATCCGGTGTGGAACCGAATCCACGTGTATCTACAGCCCGAAAAGGTGTGGAAATCTGTAAAGAGCAAAATATCGATGTTGTTCTAGCAGTCGGTGGAGGATCTGTCATTGATTGTGCAAAACTGATTGCATCAGCAGCTAAATATGATGGAGATGCATGGGACTTCGTATCGGGAAAGGCATATGCAAAGGACGCACTTCCAATAGGTACTGTATTAACGTTGGCGGCGACAGGTTCAGAGATGAATGCTGGTTCGGTTATTACAAATGAAGAAACGTTAGAGAAGAAAGGGTGGGGCGGACCGTTTAATTTCCCTAAATTCTCTATACTTGACCCAACGTATACGCTATCCGTACCTAAAGACCAAACTATTTATGGCATCGTTGATATAATGTCCCATGTTTTTGAACAATATTTCAATGAAGCGACAAACACATCTGTACAGGATGAAATGTGTGAAGGGGTTCTTCGTGCAGTAATGGAAGCAGGACCTAAACTTGTACAAGACCTTGAAAACTATGATTTGCGTGAAACGATTTTATTCGCAGGCACAATGGGGTTAAATGGCTTTCTACAAATGGGCTATAATGGCGATTGGGCGACGCATGATATCGAACACACAATTTCAGCAGTTTACGATATCCCGCACGGAGGGGGACTTGCAATCTTGTTCCCACATTGGATGCGACATAACGTTAAAGTGAATCCTGCCAGGTTTGCAAGACTGGCAGTTAATGTATTCGGGGTAAACCCACAAGGGAAGTCCGAAGAAGAGATTGCATTTGAAGGAATCGATAATTTAAGAACGTTCTGGACATCCATCGGGGCGCCCGTGAAACTTTCAGATTACAATATCGATGGCTCGAAGATTGAATTGATGGCCGATAAAGCTATGGCAAACGGTCCATTTGGGAAATTCAACAATCTTGAAAAAGATGATGTAGTAGCAGTACTGCAAGCTTCACTATAAACGACATAAAAAAACGTCACGCTAGTAGTTAATGAGCGTGACGTTTTTTTGTTACTCGGGTAGTTTTTTATTGGCTTCTTTATTAGGTCCTGTTGGGTTCGATTTTTTCCATGTCAACACGCCGTCATCTTCATCAAAAGAAATGATTGCATCCCGAACTCCTTTTTGATTTAGAATAATAGCCATCAGTCGATCGCGAATGTCATCGACATATGCTACCGTAAGGGATGGGTCAACCTCTGCCACTACCTCGACGTGAAGGAATTCACCTTCCTTAATTACTTCAACGCGCTGAATATCTTTCACATCAGGATCCTCCGCGACAAGATGGGCGATATGATTCAGCATCTCCTCATCCGTTTCACCGATGGCACCTCTAGCATTTTCGAGGAACACTTTTCCGACTACGTAAAACATCATTATACCAATTAGAATAGATGCAATGCCTTCCGCAATAAGCAAACCAAGGAAGTGAGCTAGTAAAACGGAAATAAAAGCAAGCAGGCCGCCAATTGTTGCAACAAGATCTTCCATGAATACTAATTTTGTTGGGGGGGTTGCTTTATCAAGGGACCCGAAGCTCTTTGTAATAGGTGCAAGACCACTGTTTTCAATTCCAGCTTCATGTAAAATCTCTTTTCCGGCTTTAAATAATACCGAAAACTCCAGGATTATTGCAACACCCAGTACAGAAAGATTGATGATTAATCCTTTAGATTCAGTTGGGTTCATAATATGATGCCATCCACTTAAAATCGCCTCATAAGACATGATTGCCACTACGATGACGGCACCAAGACAAACCAGGTTAACAACTCGGCCGAAACCGTTGGGGTATTTTGGAGTGGGTGCTTTTTTAGATAATGCTGATCCGATATAAACGAAAAACTGATTCGCTGCATCCCCGAGTGAGTGTAGCATTTCTGCAAACATAGCGACATTGCCTGTCAAGAAGAAAGCAATTGCTTTTAAAATCGCGATAACTGCGTTAACGACACCGGCAAGTAGTGAAGGTTTGTTACCATTTTTCAATAATTTCAGTATGTCCGACATAAAGTCCCTCCGTCATATAAATAATTCAATTTCGACTGATTCGATATAAGGTAGTGAAGATAGCTGGATATATAGTTCCGATGTTTTCTTTTTGGGTAATGCAGTAAGTCGGATATCCAATTCATGTTTCAAAGGCTTACCCGTTTCAACAATTTTTCGAATACGTAAATTCTCAATCGACATCCCTTCTGCATTTAAATGACCAATAAGATCTTCGATTTTCATCATATCTGTTAAAATAAAAATGAATGCGGCATCTTTTGTCCTTAGACGTTTTGGACCGAATTTACCAAGCAGTGGAGCAATAACTTCAATAACGAACATGACGCTTAAGACTGCAAATGCAGCTTCAATATAAAAGCCTGCACCTACGGCGATTCCAATACTTGCAGCTCCCCAGATCATAGCGGCCGTAGTCAATCCAGTTATATTGTCATTGTCTTTCCTTAGTATAGCTCCCGCGCCAAGAAAGCCGATGCCGCTAACAATTTGCGCTGCAAGGCGGAGGGGGTCCATTGTAACATTGATATCATCCCGGGCGGGTACAAGATAGGCAGCTTCTATGGAGACAACTGTTAAAAGACAGCTGAACGTAGCGATAACCGCACTAGTCTTTAATCCAATCGGTTTTTTCTTTATTTCCCTTTCTACACCAATTACTAAACTTAATACAAGTGCAAGAGCGATTTTGATTAATACCTCAGGATACATTTCACCATTTGCAATCCATTCCATTTCTGTTTCCCCCTGAACTCATAGTGTCTGAGTAAAACATTCATGTTATACTTTTTAGTATTACCTATTACCTTTATCAGCGATATAGTAACATGAAATTTTACCGAAAGTGATGTGTTTAAAGTGGAAAGACCAGCAATACATCCATACATACCGATTATCATAGGTGTACTATCTGTAGCGTTATCCGCTATATTCGTTAAACTGGCTACAGCAGATGCTGGCGTGATTGCATTTTATCGAATGCTTTTTTCGGTTATCATTATGCTTCCTATCTTCTTATATAAGTATAAGAAGGAAGTTTTGCTTCTAAGCAAAAGGGATTGGATTTTCTCCGCTATTGCCGGCGTGTTTCTAGCGTTCCACTTTATATTATGGTTCGAATCTTTGAATTACACATCCGTCGCCAGTTCAACCGTTCTTGTGACGCTCCAACCGATATTCGCATTTATAGGAACCTATTTCTTTTTTAAAGAGAAGTTATCTTTCAAAACGCTCTTATCGGCAGCAATTGCGATAGCGGGAAGCGTAATTATCAGTTGGGGAGATTTTAAACTAAGCGGCACTGCTTTTTACGGTGATATGTTGGCGCTTGCTGGGTGTGCATTAATAACGACCTATCTTCTATTTGGTCAAGATGTTAGAAAGAGACTCACTCTTATTACTTATACGTTTGTTGTCTACTCAATAAGCACGATTACATTATTTTTTTACGTCCTTTTAAAAGGGGAGTCGTTTGGTCCGTACCCCGGAGCAGATTGGTTCTGGTTCATCCTGCTCGCACTAATACCGAACCTGTTAGGACATACGTTATTTAACTGGGCACTTAAATGGGTGAGTACAAATGTAATATCGATTGCTATTCTATTTGAGCCGGTCGGTGCTGCAATACTTGCGTTTTATGTATTCCATGAAACACTGTCTGCCTCACAGATTACCGGCGGAATCATTGTTATAGCGGGGATATTGCTGTTCGTGGTAGACATGAATAAGTTGAAGGATAAATTATTTTTGAAAAAGACTTGATTTCTTATAACGTTATGTTGTATATTAGTACATGTCCTCAGGGAGCGAGAAACAACAACGGAAAAACAACAACAAAAAAGAAATTAAAAAAGTTGTTGACTCGTTCTGGAAGAGATGTTATACTAAGGAAGTCGCCGAAAGACGACGGACGATATGAACCTTGAAAACTGAACAGCAAAACGTCAATGAAATACAGCGAGAGTACCAAGTGTACTCGAGCAAAACATTTCTGAGTAACTGACTTATGTCGGAGCGAAGAAATACAAATTGTCATTAATGAAGAGTTGAAATACATTCTTTTAATTAATGCCAGCAAGAAATGAGCTTATCATTTTCTTCTATTATGGAGAGTTTGATCCTGGCTCAGGACGAACGCTGGCGGCGTGCCTAATACATGCAAGTCGAGCGGACAATAAGGAGCTTGCTCCTTATTGTTAGCGGCGGACGGGTGAGTAACACGTGGGCAACCTGCCCTACAGATGGGGATAACTCCGGGAAACCGGGGCTA
>NZ_UXAV01000041.1 GCF_900609045.1 Filibacter tadaridae | reverse complement strand
GGACTGTTGGTTGGAGATCATCGGGAACACCGCCTAGGATAATTGTTACTTTCATTATACAAAAAAAACGACCTTTTCTCTACTGAGTGAAAGATCGTTTTATCTGGGGTACTTTTTTATAGTAAGAACTAGTTGATTGTAGTGGAGAGCGGCGACTCCAGCGGGAACAGCACGAGTTGAAGACCCTGGACTGAGCGCAGCGAGGGAAGCGGCTGAAGCCGTGCCCGCGGAAAGCGTCCGCTCGGAACGAAAATCAACGGGATTTGAAGAGAGTCGGACTTTTTCAGCGGCCTCGCGGTCTTTTGTCTGGCTTATTGCGGGAGGCATCCCCAAGCGCCAAGCGTTGTTGAGAGGATTCTTTATGCCAACATTTAAGACAATTTAAATCGACAGAGAAAGGCGTTGTGCACCCATGAAAGAAAAAATCATAAAACAAAGCGTCCTTCTTTTTCAACAAAAAGGATTCAGCGAAACATCCATACAAGATATTGTCGACGCGCTAGACGTCACAAAAGGTACATTCTACTATTACTTCACAAGTAAAGAAACGCTACTCATGGATATCCATTTGCGCTACATCGACGACTTGCTTAATAGACAACAAGCAATCATGGAAAGTGAAAGTGACAACCGGGGAAAAGTCGTGAAAACTGTGATGCTTCTCATCGAGGACATTGAAACACAAGGTCCGAACGGCCGCGTCTATTTCAGGGAAATGCGAAATTTAGCGCCGGACAATGCAAAAATCATCAAAGCAAAACGGGAAACGTTTCAACTTACTATTGAAGAAATAATTCGGCAAGGTATTCAAACGGGTGAATTCCGGAAAGGCCTTCATCCTAGAATGACTTCGTTTGCAATTTTAGGTGTTACAAACTGGAGCTACCAATGGTTCAATCCTGCCGGGGAAGTATCGGCTAAAGAATTAGCTTATATGTTCGCCGACTTTGTATTATACGGTATTCAATCAGAGGAGGAATGAAATGAAAACACATGACGTCAAACACATTGTTGTAGTTGGAGCAGGTCAAATGGGTCACCAGATCGCAATGCTCTGTGCACTTGGCGGTTATACAACCATTTTGCAAGATGTAAATGAGGAAGCATTACAAAAAGCG
Organism: Filibacter tadaridae; assembly: GCF_900609045.1. GTDB lineage: Bacteria > Bacillota > Bacilli > Bacillales_A > Planococcaceae > Sporosarcina > Sporosarcina tadaridae. The sequence continues at coordinate 168,810 of NZ_UXAV01000041.1, read as the reverse complement.
GAAGCTAGCCTAAATGGGCGGATGAATCAATGGGTAGAAAAGAAAAAGCTGACCGATGAAGAGAAAAAGACGGCATTTGCAAATCTCACCTACACAACAAATCTCGAAGAGGCAGCGAGAAATACCGATTTGGTTATCGAAGCAATTGTAGAGAAAGTAGATGCGAAACGTGAATTGTTCAGGAAACTCGACCAGCTAACACCGGATCATACGATTCTAGCGACAAATAGCTCAACAATCGTGAACTCACTACTAGCAGGAGCAACAAATCGTCCTGAAAAGGTCTGTAATATGCATTTCTTTTACCCACCACTTGTCATGGAATGTGTAGAAGTCGTTAAGAGTGAAAAAACGGCAGATGAAACAGCAGAAGCGGCAATGGCTGTTTGTAAGCAAATTGGTCGGACTGGCATTCTCCTGCAAAAAGAAATAGCCGGTTTCGTCGCCAATCGTATATTGGGAGCAATCCATCAGGAAGCAATCCATCTTTACGAAGAAGGTATTGCAGATTTCAAAGACATCGATTGCATTGTCAAAAAATCTCTTGGGCATCCACTCGGACCTTTTGAATTGATCGACTTATCGGGAGCGGATGTTGTGTACAATGCCATGCAACATCGCTTTACGGAATCAGGAAATAGTGAGGATAAACCACCTGCCTGCATCGAGGAGAAAGTAAAGGCGGGGGACCTCGGCCGAAAAACGGGTCAAGGTTTCTATACTTATAATAAGGAAAAAGTTACGCAATAAAAACGATGAAACACTAATAGAAACGCAATGTAAAGGGGTGTGTTCAGTGGAAAAGACACTAAAAGATACGATACCAATCCGAATCGGCGAAGAACTGAATATAGAAAGACTTGCACAATTCCTTCGTGAAACGATTGACAATCTACCGGAAGGCGAACTGCATATTCGACAATTCGGCGCGGGTCATTCCAATTTGACATATGCCCTGGAAATCGGGGACTGGGAAGCTGTACTTAGACGTCCGCCACTTGGGCCTGTTGCACCGAAAGCGCATGATATGGAGCGGGAATTCAATGTACTGGCGGCCATTCATCCCGTATTTGACACTGCACCAAAGCCGCTTGTCTTTTCGGCTGATGAATCGATTATAGGGAGTCCGTTCTTCATCATGGAAAGGCGGCATGGTGTTGTGTTAGATACAGCATACCCGGATGGCGTCGAGGGATCGGTTGAACTCGCAAGGAAACTTTCCGAAATGATGGTAGATAAACTTGTCGAGCTGCATGCGATTGATTACACGCAAACTGCACTTGCTGACATGGTGAAGCCGGCTGGGTTTGTGGAAAGACAAGTAACGGGCTGGATTGGGCGTTATGAAAAGTCGAAGACCGCCGAACTTCCTGAAATTGCGAAGTTAACTACTTGGCTTGAAAAGAATATGCCTACATCTTCTTCGCCTACAATCATTCATTACGACTATAAGTTGAATAACGCCATGTTTTCCGGTGATTTTTCCGGGATGACTGGATTATTCGATTGGGAAATGGCGACTGTAGGAGATCCGCTTCTAGATGTCGGGGCGGCGATGAGTTACTGGATGCAAGCGGATGATCCCGAAATGCTACTGACCGCACTGGGAAAACCACCGATCACCGTTCACGAAGGGTTCTATACGCGAGATGAGTTCATCGCCCGTTATGCTGAAAAAAGCGGTCGCGATGTATCACATATCCATTATTACGTGACATTCGCTTATTTTAAACTGGCTGTCATTTGCCAACAAATTTACTACCGTTATTCGGTAGGGCAAACAAAAGATCCGCGTTTCGCTCATATGGATAAGTTTGTCCATAGTCTTGTCCGTCACGCACTGAATGGAACGACGCAAGCGTAATGGGACATTCACGTGAAAAGGGACCGAAGTTGCATGTAGTCTTTACGAAAGAGGAAGTTCTTAGCCATAAACTGGGTGCGGGAAAAGTTGCGGTCGTCTTTGATGTATTGCTTGCGACAACGACTATCTCTGCTTTACTCCATTATGGTGCAAAAGAAATCATTCCCGTAATGGATGGTGCACAAGCGCAGCAAGTGAAGGTTAGTCTGGCCGAGTCCACGGTAATTCTTACAGGGGAGTCTGGGGGAAAGACGATTGATGGATTTTTAGACCCGCTTCCGACCTATCTTAAAAACACTGTTTCAGGGAAATCTGTTGTGCTTTCAACGACGAATGGGACCGTTACAATTCTAAATGCATCAACGGCTGGAACAGTATATGCAGCATCCTTATTGAATGGAAATGCTGTCGCAACTAAGATTGCAAAAGAACATGCCTATGACGACATCATTGTCTTATGCGCGGGTTCAGGCGGACATTTTGCTATGGAGGACTTTTACGGCGCGGGGTATTTCATCAGCGAATTGATTGGACGGAATACTACTTTGAAACTGACAGATTCAGCGAAAGCGGCGCTCTTTTTTTACCAAGGTAATGAGGGGAAGGCGGAAGAAGTTTTAAAAGCGTCCAAAACTGGGGAAATGATGGTGAAGGCTGGATTGTTGGACGACGTTCGGTTTGCGGCAAACAAGGGGATTGCTCCTGTTGTTCCGCAGTTTGAAAATGGATTGATGGTTGTGAAAGGGGAAATCATTTATGGCAAATGAAACACTATTGTATAAAGGGGCGGCATTTCTTTACAGTCCATCCCAACCAGAGGATACTTTCACCCCGGAAGATTTTACGGATGAACACCGGATGATTGCTACCACAGCGAAAAGCTTTTTACTAAAGGAAGTTCGACCAAATAATGAGGAAATTGAAAAACAGAATTTTTCACTCGTCAAGACACTTCTTGAAAAAGCAGGCAGTCTTGGATTACTTGCACATAGCATACCTGAAAAGTACGGCGGACTAGGGCTTGATAAAATAAATAAAGGTCTCGTCGGTGAATATTTGGGCGCGGGAGGCGGTTACAGCGTTGCACATTCAAATCATACATGCATCGCGACGTTGCCGATCACTTATTTTGGAACGCAGTGGCAGAAGGAATATTACTTGCCGAAACTCGCCTCGGGTGAATTCATCGGTGCTTACTGTCTGACCGAACCATCTGCTGGTTCGGATGCGCTAGCTGCAAAGACAACTGCAAAGTTAAATGAAGCGGGCACGCATTATATTCTAAACGGGACAAAAATGTTCATAACGAATGCCGCTTTTTCAGATACATTTATTGTGTATGCGAAAGTGGATGGCACAGCTTTCACCGCTTTCATCGTTGAAAAGAATTTTCCTGGACTATCACTTGGACCTGAAGAGCAGAAGATGGGCATTAAAGGTTCATCAACAACTGCAGTGTTTTTTGAAAACTGTGAGGTTCCTGCAAGGAATTTACTGGGAGAAGTGGGAAAAGGTCATCATATCGCATTGAACGTACTAAATTTAGGACGCTTCAACTTGGGTTCAGCATGTACAGGTGCAGCTAAATACGGTCTCGAATTGGCGCTTCATTACACAAAAGAGCGTGAGCAATTCGGGCAAACAATCGCTTCTTTCACGGCAACAAAAGAAAAGGTCGCGGACATGACTATTCGAATCTACGCATCTGAATCGATTCAGTATCGGACAGCCTCTTATTTGGAAGAGGCATTGGGGGACTTGTCTCATTCAGACGACCACCAACTTATTGCGAAACGGATGATGGAGTATGCGGTGGAATGTGCCGTGTGCAAGGTGTATGGATCGGAAACACTTCATCAAGTTTCGGACGAATCGCTTCAGCTTCACGGTGGCTACGGCTTCATCAAAGAATATAAAATCGAGCAGGTGTACAGGGACTCGCGCATTAACCGTATATTTGAAGGAACCAATGAAATCAACCGCCTTCTCATTCCAATGACGCTTCTCCGTCAGGCAGGAAAAGGCGCTGTTCCACTTTCTGAACTGGTCATTCAGGCGACTACGGAACTAAGGAAACCTGCTAGCTATACGAATGCAACCCTTTCACGTGAGGAAGAAGCGGTTCGTACGATTAGAAATGTCTTTTTACTATGTGCGGGACTTGGCTATGAAACTGCCGGCAAAGGCATCGCGAATGAACAAGAAATACTGTTGAAACTTGCTGATTTGGGCATTGCACTTTACGCCGCAGAATCGGTCGTGTTACGGAGCTTAAAAGCTGTAGGGAACGATAGAAATGACTCATCTTCTCTAAAAGTGAAGCTGGCACAGGCTTTTATCGATGATACGATACTTAACGTTGAAATGACGGCGAGAAAAATCGTCCAAGGCATTGCGACAACAGAAAAACAGAAAGCAATGCTCACAGATGTGACGAGAAAACTAAGCCAATTGTCACGCACAGGAACGATCCAAACGAAGCGGGAAATCGCGGATTATATAAATGAAGCACAACACTATACTTCCTAAGGGGGAATTGAAATGACAACAGTCAATGCAGTCGACACAATGAAAGCCGTTAGAATTGAAGAATATGGGTCTCCGGATGTTTTGAAAATGGTCGCTATCGAAATACCTGAAATGGGGGACCGGGAAGTTTTAGTTGAAGTGAAAGCAATCGGCGTTAACTATGCGGATACGGCCCGTCGTGAAGGGAAGTATGTCGTACCGACTGAGTTGCCGTTCATACCCGGTGCGGAAATAGCTGGCGAAATTGTTGCGGTCGGCAAGGATGTAACACGGTTCAAGCCCGGGATGCGTGTCGTGTCACTCATCGAATCGAAAGGCTATGCGGAATATGCAGCCGTACACGAAATGGCTCTTGCGCCTGTACCGGATGGCGTTGAATTCACTGATGCTGTTGCACTGCCCTTACAAGGACAGACGGCATACCATATTTTGAAAACGATGGGCCGACTCGAAAAAGGGGAAACGGTATTGGTTCATGCAGCAGCGGGTGGTGTCGGCGCGATTGCCGTCCAACTAGCTAAGCTGTTCGGGGCAGGCACTGTGATTGCAACAGCAAGTAGTGATGAGAAACTTGCACATGCCAAGGAATTGGGCGCCGATCACCTTGTGAACTATACAGAAGAAGGATGGGAATTGAAAGTACGCGAGTTAACAGGCGGTAAAGGTGTTGACATCATACTTGAAATGGTGGGCGGCGATATTTTCCAGAAATCGCTTAAATGCCTCGCTACATTTGGCCGACTAGTTGTTTTTGGTGCAGCAAGTGGCGAACAGTCACAGCTCTACGGGGGACAATTGATGAAACGCAACCAGTCCGTCATCGGTTTCTTCCTGCCGCAAATTATGAATAGACCCGAAATGTATCAAAGTAGCTTCAAAGAATTGTTGGACTACGTCGCCAATGGCCAACTCAAACTCACAATCGGTGGAATCTATCCGTTGGAAAAAGCAGTGGAAGTTCACCGTTTACTGCAGGGACGTAAAACAATTGGGAAGCTTGTACTTGTGCCTTAACGATATATGCAAACGAAAAAATGCGTAAGCAGTACTAACCTGCTTACGCATTTTTCTATTATTAATCAAACGCATCATCATACCAAGGATTTAAATGGATAAGAACTTCATCCACATCGGGGTGATTCCCCATGATCTTCTTCTTCATTTCGCGGATAATATCATGTCCTTCTTGGATTGTTAATTCACCAGGGATGCTTACACGGACATCGACCAATATATAATGCCCATGTTCTCTAGCGCGTAGACGATCGATACGTTTCACTTCAGGAATTGATTTGATCAGGATAGCGAAGTCGTTCAAACGGTCGATTCCCACGCTTTTTTCCATTAGTGTATCCAGTGCTTCTTTGCCAATCTGATAGGCAAGCTTAAATACTAGGACAGAGACAATAATACCTGCAATCGGATCACCGTAAACAAGAATATGAATATGATAATGGCCGCCGATCCACGCAAGTCCGATTCCCACTACAGCAGCTAATGAGGCGTAGACATCTGCCAAGTGGTCATACGCTGTTGCGATTAGACCTTTACTGTTCGAACTTTTTCCGATACGGATTGTGTATACATATAAGGCTTGTTTCCATATAACTGAAATGATGGCGGTTAGCAATGCCAGCAGACTTGCCTTTGCGGGCTCTTCAAAAATAGCTTTTACTGCCTCGTAGGCAATAAAGATGGCCGCCGATCCTAAAATGAGCGCCACAATTGCGGAGCTGATTACTTCAGCCTTACCATGGCCATATGGATGGTCTTCGTCAGCGGGGCGTTTGGAGATACGCATGGCTGTTAAGGCGGCGCCCGTGGCTACTACGTCACCCGCATTATGGAAACCATCAGCGAGAAGAACGGGGCTATGGAAAAGGGAACCAACCGTGATTTTAAGTACGGTTAAAACGATATTGCTAAGTAAACTGATCCATACCGCAACGATTGAAGCATTTGAATTGGTCTGCTGACTCATAACCTAGCACCTCCAGTGATAGACTTTCCCTTGGGCAACAAAAACCCTCGACTGGTTTCAGTCAAGGGTTTTGGCGTTTGAAATAGTTTTTTTGGTTGAATATGGATTTATACATATTTATCACTCGCTAAATGAAGACGTTGTTGAATCATAGCATGTGGGTCGTTAGGAAGCAAGGATAACAGTCAGTTCCGTTTAAAACGGCTCGTTTTCTTTGATTGCAAACGTTGCATACGATCATCGATTTCCTGTTTCATCGTCTGTGTTTTATCCTCATCAAGTAAAATCGATACAAGCTGGTCATCTTCCACCCCAACCGAAAACCACATTCCGACCTTACTTCCAACCGGAAGGGCGGATGTATCGACATGGAACTGTTTCTGCAATTCTTCAACTAAAAGAAGCGCTTGGTTGTTGTCCGTTAATCGTTCAAAATAAGCTGCATACATCGTTTAACCTCCAGTGCAGGCGATTCCCTGCGCAATAATATCATCGATACGAGCAGGTCCGATGCCTTTGATACGACTTAAATCATTCACTGAAGCAAATGGTCGAAGTTGTATTAAATCCTTTGCCCGGGCAGGACCAATGTGCATAATACCTTGAATGTCTGCCTCGCTCGCTGTGTTAATGTTAACACAAGATCCGGTCGATACTGGCGGTGTTTCCTTTTCGGGCTCTGTTTTGGTTTCTACTTCTGTCGATGATCCAGGTGAGACAGTTCCATCTTTTTGCGTTAGTACATTAAATGTAGTCCCATCTGTTTCAACAATAATCGTGCCATCGACATCGGTACCGTAAAGTTCAGCGCCAAATGTCTGTACACGATTAATGACTTCGGCATGAGGATGACCGTATGAATTATCAATCCCGGCGGAATAGATTGCTACTTTCGGATGTACCGCCTCTAGGAAACGGCTACTTGTTGACGTATCGGAGCCGTGATGCCCAAGATGCAAAATATCTGCGGATAAAGTAGCTCCGCTTGCTAGTAAATCACTTTCCGCCTGCAGTTCACCATCCCCTGTAAAGAGGAAGGAGATTCCGCCGTACTGTAAGCGCATTGCGATTGAATTGTCATTTGTACCGCCCGACAGGTTTCCTGGATGTAAAACGGCGACTTCAAGTGGTCCTATATCGAATACATCACCCACTTCAGGCTCGTAATAATCCACGCCCTTTTCTTCAATGGTTTCCAAAGCCTTCGAAAATACCATTGAATTGGTTGTTTCGCCATTCATCCACACTTCCGCGACATTGAATTCATTCAAAATAAGACTTAATTGTCCGATATGGTCGGCATGCGGGTGGGTGATTGCAATAATATCGATATCTTTTATGTCCTGTGCATGAAGATAAGAAACCACTTCTGAAGAATTCCAGTCACCTGTATCAATCAGCATGGAATAGGCATCATCTCCATCACTGAATTCCAACAAAGTTGCATCGGCTTGTCCGACGTCAATATAGTGGACGGACATCTTCGACAGCGCAACTTTTTTATCGGCTGTGACTCCAACCTTTTCCTCAACCTCTTTTTCGACCTCTTTAGCAGGCTTTTTCTCAACTTGTTCTACTTCGACTTCAGCCGTACTTGCCTCATCCTCTATTATTGAAGTAGGTTCTGCGGTTTCGGTTCCACAGCCTGCAAAAAGTAGTAAACCGGCAAGCAAGTAAAAGGAGGCGAACGCTTTTTTAATCATTTTAATCCTCCTATGATATCTATTAATTACATGCTTATTCTATCATAAAAAGGAGTCACACCTGGTATCAGTTACTGACGCCGGGATAAGGGGGAAATTCTCCGCAGAAGTGTAACTTCTTCCAACTGTACCCGTCAAATCCATTAACTATTAAAAAGTGAGGGGAAAGTATATGAAGAGACTTGGTGCAATCATCATGACTGTATTATTAATCGGAATTATTATTGGAAGTTATACAGTCCTTACACGAGAAAAAGGGAAAGAAACAGGAGCAGGAACAGGAGCAAAAATAGAAACGGAAACAGAAACAGAAGAGGATGCAACAACTGATCAGGAGGAGGACACGACAGACTACATGCAGTTCGTAGGGACTGTTACGGAAATTGAAGAAGATACAAAAGAAATTCGTCTGACCGTTGAAGACAAAGACGAAATGATCATGATTTTGCGTGTCAATGACGATTCGCTTTTATTTAATAGTGGAACAACTGAGCAACTTAAGAAAACGAGTCTCAAAAAAGGAGCGACAGTCGAAGCTTATTACGATAAAAACAAACCGATGCTAACAATCTACCCAGCCACAGTAACACCTGAACTTATCATCGTAAAAGACGAGTCTGTATTCGGTGAAGTAAAAGTATCGAAATTCGATAAAGATTTCTTAAGTCTTGACGGTGAGTTGAAATTAAATGTAAGTAAAGATACCCTCCTTGTAAACCAACAAGGAAAAGAAATCACAGAAAAAGAATTGCATGGCAAAGAACTAGTCGTCTTTTATGCGATGACAACGAGGAGCCTGCCACCGCAAACGCCCCCAACAAAAATTATGGCGTTGGATTAAGCAACTGTTGGGCAAATGCTTCTATTTAATCTCCAGTGAAGACGCCTACTGGATTAGTTGATTCACAAACAAATTGCGTACTAGCGATAAAAATGGGCTTGAAACGATGGGATTGTCTTACAATAAGACAGGCGTTTCAAGCTTTTTTTTTATGCGTTGGAATGGTGTCCGCTTCCGCCGACACCGAAACAATTCCATTTTCCGACTAACTTCGGTACAATGAATGTCTATGAAATTGGATGTTCTGTCCGCTACATATATAGAAGGAGGCGCCTATGTTTTTTATTGAGGCAAAACGAATTGTTGTTGTTATTTTCGGATCCTTGTTACTTGCTATCTCGCTCAACTTTTTCCTTATTAGTGCAAATGTCTATTCAAGTGGATTTGCGGGTGCCGCACAGTTGGCCTCAAGTGTATTCAAGGATTATTTTGGGTTTCAAGTAAGTACCGGGGTCTTATTACTCCTATTCAATATACCAGTCTTTATATTGGGTTGGTTTAAAGTAGGGAAAGGATTTACGATTTATAGTATCGTTTCCGTTATTTTCGCGACTTTCTTTATGGCTATTTTACCTGTCATTTCCGTGTCTGATGATATTATCTTAAATGCTGTATTCGGCGGTGTCATTTCCGGGGTAGGCGTTGGGATTTCGTTGAAACTTGGTGCTTCCACTGGAGGAATGGATATCGTGGCAATGGTCTTGTCCCGCTTGCAGGATAAACCGATTGGGATGTATTTCTTGGTTCTAAATGGTGTCATTATCGTCTTGGCAGGCATTTTGTATGAACCAGAAAACGCCCTCTATACAATGTTGGCACTTTACGTAACAACTGCCGTAATCGATATGATTCATACACGTCATGAAAAAGTGACTGCAATGATTGTGACGCTCAAAGCCGATGAACTGCAAAAAGCCATTCACGATAAGATGGTAAGAGGTATAACGATTATCCCTGCAAAAGGTGCGTATACAAAAGAGGATAAAAATATGATGTATCTTGTGATTACTCGCTATGAACTGTATGACTTGGAAACTATTATCAATGAAGTGGATCCAAATGCTTTTACGAATATTGTTCAAACAGTAGGCGTTTTCGGATTCTTTAGACGCGAAGGCGAAGTTATCAACAAGTAGAAGTAAATGAATATACGATAGAAGTGGCCAACTGTAAATTCGATTTTTAATCGTTTTTGCAGCTGGCTTTTTTTAGTTATGTTGAATTAATGAATCAGTATATGTTGACATAAAGAATCCTCTCGACAACGCTCGGCTACCCCAGTTAGGTGCCTTCGCTGGAGATTAGATAGAATCATTCAGTCGACATATTTATGTAAAATGAAGCGCTGTAGCGGATTCAATGGAATAATCTATATCAACTGCCTGAACACCGGACAATGGGATGACATACACTACATCATAAGTACCCACAAAAGAATACGTAAAGAAAAAGGATGTGTCATCGTTTTGTCTACTAATCTCAAGAACAGTCAGCATCCTAATTATACGTTGAAGGATTTATTGAAGGGGAAGGACTTGGAAATAATTGCTGCATCGCTGCTTTTACTTGGTAAGTTAAAAGTGGATTCAGTACAACTTTTCCGGACTGAGCCTGTCATCGCTGTCTCTCTACTTGGGAAATTCAACAACATAAATGATCAGAATGTAAATGAAATGGCGAATTTCCTAGAGAAAAATGGAGATATAACATTGGACGAAGTATTTGAAGGGATTAAAAAACGGATGACAAAAGAAGGGGGTGGCTGAATTGGCTGGAATAGACGGATTCGATGGTGTCGGTTTTATAAATAAAGTGCTGTTACTGCTATTTCTACTACTACTCTTATTCGGCTCATCCAATTTAGAAAAGTTGACAGATGCCCCGGGTGAGGACTGATTATATACACATACACCGAGACAAACCATTTTGTAATTGAAGAGATAAGTGGTAAACTGGACTTAAGTTAATATGTAAGGTTTGAGCTATTGAGAGACCTCATGAATGGGTTGCCTATCGCAACTTATTTCTTGAGGTCTCTTTTTCAACTATAATATTCCATATTTTTGAAGGAGACGAGAGAAATGACAAACTTTTCATCGCTAAATCGCACTGAGGTATTCAATAAGTTAGAAGAGGAATTTGATTTACTTGTTATCGGCGGCGGAATTACAGGGGCTGGAATCGCTTTAGATGCCACTGCACGAGGATTGAAAACAGCGCTTGTTGAAATGCAGGACTTCGCATCGGGTACTTCAAGTCGATCCACTAAACTTGTACACGGCGGATTACGTTATTTAAAACAATTTGAAATAAAAGAAGTGGCGGAACTCGGAAAAGAACGGGCAATCGTCTATGAGAACGGACCACATGTTACGACACCAGAATGGATGCTTCTTCCTTTCCATAAAGGGGGAACGTTTGGGAAGTACTCGACTTCCTTTGGACTGAAAGTATATGACTTCCTTGCAGGCGTAAAGAAATCGGAAAGAAGAACGATGTTGACAAAAGAAGAGACGATCAACAAAGCGCCACTTGTAAAAAGGGAAGGACTGCAAGGCGGGGGTATTTACGTGGAATACCGTACGGATGATGCCCGATTGACTATCGAAGTCATGAAAGCAGCAGAAAAAAATGGCGCTGTCATCGTAAACTACGCAAAAGCCGAAAGCTTTGTTTACAACGAAGGCAAAATCACTGGCGTACAAGTTTCTGATCGGCTTTCAACTGACAAAATTACCATCAACGCCAAACGAGTCGTCAATGCCGCAGGTCCTTGGGTGGATGATGTGAAGGACATCGAAGGGAAAAAGAAAGGGAAACACCTGATTTTATCGAAAGGGGCCCATCTTGTATTCGACCAAAAAGACTTTCCATTAAAACAAGCCGTATACTTTGATACACCTGACAAACGGATGATTTTTGCTGTACCGCGTGATGGAAAAGCGTATGTGGGGACAACGGATACATTCTACGAAGGGGATCCGAAAGCGATGCATATTACAGAAGAGGACAGGGCATATATAATAGGAGCAATCCGTTATATGTTCCCAAGTCTCAAACTGACTGAGGAGCATGTTGAATCGAGTTGGGCGGGTGTTCGACCGCTTATTCATGAAGACGGAAAAAGCCCATCTGAAATCTCAAGAAAAGATGAAATTTGGGAATCGGAAAAAGGCCTCATTACAATTGCAGGCGGTAAATTAACGGGTTATCGTAAAATGGCGGAAACCGTTGTGGATAAAATTGTAGAACAACTTAGCCATGAAGAAATGCGTCATTTCAATAAATGCGCGACGAAGAATATGCCAATCTCAGGCGGAGATATTGGTGGTTCACCCAATATGGATCGTTTTATGGCTCAAGCGATTGAAAAAGGACAAGCAGCTGGATTTACAGAACGACAAAGTCGCCATTTGGCAGCTCTATACGGCACCAATGTTGACCAAGTACTAGCGATTCCCTATGAAGCACATACAGCGATTCCACGCATTCTCTATGTGAAATTACGATACGCAATTGAGCATGAAATGACAGTTAAACCAACCGACTTCTTTGTCCGTAGAACAGGTGATTTGTTCTTCAATATCGACAATGTTAAAGCTGGGAAAAAAGATGTAGTGGAAGAAATGGCATTCATTTTCGGTTGGTCCGATGCGTTGCGTCAACAATATGAAAAAGAACTTGAAGTTGAGATGACAATTGCAACGACTGTACAATAAGTACAACTGGCACCGCATGCGAGATGGAGCATGAAGGAGGAAATGCAGAAGATGCCTTTTCACAATCAAAAAATTCTACCCGCTGCACGAAGCCTAAAGCAATTTGAACAATTGTTAAAAAGCCCATTTGAATACATTGTCCTTTTGGAAGTCCATGTCGGCAACCTCAAAACACTTAAAACTGAAGCAGGAAAACACGGGAAGAAAGTAATCATCCATGCGGACCTAATTCAAGGACTGAAAACGGATAATTACGCCGCGGATTTTCTATGCAATGACATTAAACCTGACGGCATCATTTCAACCAGATCCAATATGATTATGAAGGCGAAGGCTAAAGGGATTATCGCTATTCAACGAATGTTTTTGCTGGACACAATTGCATTGGAAAAAAGTTATTCGCTTATTGACCAGACCGCGCCCGACTATATTGAAATGTTGCCCGGGGTCATACCGGAACTTATCAACGAAGTTTTTGAAAGAACAGGCATTCCAATCATTAACGGAGGCTTGATCCGTACACGAAAGCATGTGCAAGATGCATTGAATGCGGGTGCTGTTGCAGTGACAACTTCAGATCATGAGTTATGGGAATCATTCATAGACGATTAAATGTGTTGACCGATTATTTGAATAGGCATATACTAGGTGCAAGTCAATACTAGTGGTTGAGCCTAGGAGTCCACATTTGAACCTTGCGTTGCGCAAGGGTTTAAATGTGGGCTTTTTTTCGTTCACTAGTCAACCGCACAAATATAGAAATGAAGGTGAAAGATAGATGACACCCTTTTTAGGAGAACTCGTTGGTACAATGATTTTAATCATTTTCGGTGCTGGAGTAGTCGGTGGCGTGGTGTTGAAAAAGTCGAAAGCGGAAAATTCGGGGTGGATTGTCATCACAATCGGTTGGGGACTTGCTGTTGCAATGGGTGTTTACGCTGTCGGGGGTGCCAGTGGTGCGCATTTGAATCCCGCAGTGACACTTGGAATGGCTACAATCGGTGAATTTCCATGGGCGGATGTTCCCAAGTATATTGTGGCACAAGTGATTGGCGCGATATTTGGTGCAACCATTGTTTATTTCAATTATTTGCCACACTGGAAGAAAACGGAGGATAAAGAAGCGAAATTAGGTGTATTTGCGACAATACCAGCGATCCGTCACCCGCTTTCGAATTTAACAAGTGAACTAATTGGTACGTTCGTTTTACTACTTGGTTTGCTGGCTATCGGGGCGAATGCCTTTACGGAAGGGCTGAATCCACTAATTGTGGGCGCATTGATTGTTGCTATCGGCGTATCACTCGGTGGACCAACAGGCTACGCCATTAATCCGGCACGTGATTTAGGCCCGCGTATTGCGCATTTCTTTTTACCGATTCCAGGCAAAGGGAAATCGGATTGGAGCTACGCATGGGTACCGATTGTAGGCCCATTACTTGGTGGAACGTTCGGTGCATTGTTTTACCAGCAAGTGTTTGAAGGAGTCAATAGCGTTGCATTTTGGGTAGTTGGTGGTATTGTGTTAGCAATACTGTTAGGTGCACACTATTCTATAAGGAAAGAACAAGCATAACGAGGTAATGCATAGTAGTAGTATAGGTAAGCATATTCTGTATAACGAAAAAATGATTAGTTGGGGGAGTAACTGATGACTGAAAAGTATATAATGGCGCTCGATCAAGGGACAACCAGTTCACGTGCAATTCTATTCGATAAAACCGGTAAGGTATTTCACACAGCACAACAAGAGTTTACACAGTACTTTCCAAAATCAGGATGGGTCGAACATAACGCAGACGAAATCTGGAGCTCAATTTTAGCGGTTATTGCAGGCGTATTATCTGAGAAAAATATTTCAGCCGAACAAATAGAAGGAATCGGTATTACAAATCAGCGTGAAACAACTGTCGTATGGGATAAAAACACGGGTAAGCCAATTTACAATGCAATCGTTTGGCAATCACGTCAAACTGCTGAAATATGCGAAGAGCTGAAAGAAAGCGGTTACAACGATTTATTCCGTGACAAAACAGGTTTACTTATCGATGCCTATTTCTCTGGTACGAAAGTGAAATGGATTTTGGAAAATGTAGAAGGGGCAAGAGAAAAAGCGGAACGCGGAGATCTTTTATTCGGAACGATAGACACATGGATTATTTGGAAACTATCCGGCAGAAAACGGCATGTAACGGACTATTCGAATGCTTCCAGAACATTGATGTACAATATTCATGAATTAAAATGGGATGAGGAATTGCTCTCTATTTTAGACGTTCCTTCCAACATGCTTCCGGAAGTCTGCCCATCTTCTGAAATTTATGCGCATACGGAAAAAAGTCATTTCTTCGGTCATGCTGCGCCGATTGCTGGAATCGCTGGCGACCAACAAGCTGCATTGTTCGGACAAGCCTGCTTTGAAAGCGGCATGGTGAAAAACACATACGGTACAGGTTGCTTTATGTTGATGAATACCGGTGACAAAGCAGTCAAGTCCGAACATGGCTTGTTGACAACTATTGCGTGGGGAATCGATGGCAAAGTGGAATACGCACTTGAAGGTAGTATTTTCGTTGCGGGATCGGCTATTCAATGGTTGCGTGACGGACTACGGATGTTCCGTAATTCTTCGGAAAGTGAGGAATATGCCAAACGAGTCGATTCAACGGAAGGGGTTTATGTGGTCCCGGCATTCGTCGGTCTTGGGACACCCTACTGGGATAGCGATGTAAGAGGCGCTATTTTTGGATTGACACGCGGGACGGAGAAGGAACATCTTATCCGCGCCACATTGGAATCACTCGCTTACCAAACGAAAGATGTCCTTGATGCAATGGAAGCAGATTCGGAGATTTCTTTAAAAACATTGCGTGTAGACGGCGGTGCAGTTGAAAATGATTTCCTTATGCAGTTCCAAGCGGATTTATTAAATGTGCCTGTCGAGCGCCCACTAATCAGCGAAACAACAGCCCTCGGAGCCGCTTACTTGGCAGGTCTTGCAGTCGGATTTTGGACGGATCGTTCGGAAATCTCGGCCCACTGGAATCTTGACCGACCGTTTGAACCGCAAATGGAGCAACAACAACGGGAAGACTTATACTGTGGATGGCAAAAAGCAGTTAAATCGGCCATGACGTTTAAATGATTGAACAAAAATACCTAATGGGCAGACGGCCTTTAGTCGTTTGCTTGTTAGGTATTTTTCTGTTTGTATGGGTGTTTCAATATGACGAAACTGTAAGGTGTGTGAAATGAACTTCGATAGGACCAATAAACTTTTCCTTCTATACTATATATAGAAAGCCTAGTGAAAAGGAGAGGTCTCCGATGAATGCAAGCCATTTGGCGTCCGAAACGGTTCGTCCAGCGATAAAAACTCGAAAACAAATTATAAAAGAACGCAAAAAGTTCTCTAAAAAGAAATGGCTCTTTTTTTATCCTTTACTCTTAATTCTTATCACATACTGTGCAGTGATTGCGGCAGGTTCCATTCTCATGGACGACAGCAAGCTTACAGAACTCGAGCAAATAAGAAGCAGCGCAACCTTTGTAACAACTGAGCAAATGCCTGAATATGTGCCAGAAGCCTTCATCAGTATAGAGGATCACCGGTTTTACCATCATCTCGGTATAGACCCCATATCGATGACCAGAGCACTCTTCGTTGATTTAAAAACACAATCATTTGCCCAAGGCGGGAGCACCATAACGATGCAATTAGCCAAAAACCAGTTTCTCACACAGGAAAAATCCATCAAGCGAAAGCTGAAAGAAATCATTATTGCCATTAACTTGGAACGTATGTATACAAAAGATGAGCTTGTGGAAATGTATTTGAATACGATTTATTTCGGCCACGGACAATACGGCATTGAACAAGCGGCTAATTTTTACTTCGGCAAAACATTCTTTGGCGATTCAAACAGCAAGGAACCGGTAACGTTAAGTGAGGCGGCAACACTTGCTTCATTGCCAAAAGGGCCCGAAATCTATTCACCATTCAAACATCCCGAAAAGGCGTTCAATAGGCAAGCCGTTGTGTTAACAAGAATGAATGACCTCGGGATTATTACGCAGACGGAAAAAGAAGCCGCTGTTTGGAAAAGCGTTGATGAGTTACCTGTTCAACGGTGAGGTGGGGGAATGAGCGGCAAGCGCTGTTGAATGATCGCTTGTTGGGGTTGATTGAGCGGAAAGCGTAGTTGAATAATCGCTTGTCGGGGTTGATTGGGCGGAAAGCGTAGTTGAATGATCGCTTGTCGGGGTTGATTGGGCGGAAAGCGTAGTTGAATGATCGCTTGTCGGAGATGAATGAGCGGGGAGCCACCCCCGAGCGCCACGGCGTATTCGATGGAATTCTTTATTACAACTATTACAGCAGCTTAAGAATGGATTTTTAATTCGTCCAATTGAGCTTTCAGTCTCGAAACGAAACTTTTTAGGATGGGCGAATTGCGCTTTGTTTTTGACCAAACCAAAGCCATTCCTGGATAATCTTGCACAAGTTCGGTAATTGTGACGGGAACAACTTCTCCACTGGTTACAGAGGAATCAGTTTCCACTGTGTAATCCGGTCCTATGGTGATGGCCAAATTTTCAAGTACGGCATTTCGAATGGCATCCAAGTTATTGGTGGAAAATAAAATAGAAACCTTGCCGCAAAGTGAAGTGAAATCATCGATAAACTCCCACATACGATCGTCATTATAGATGACAAGCGAATGATTTCGAATCTCTTGTGGTGTGACTGATTCGGAAAAAGCTAAAGAGGAGTGTTTACTTGCAGCGACAACCATTTTCCCGCGCAATACTACTTCAAGATCGAAATCCTCGTCATTCATTTCTTTTCCTTCCCTAGTTAAACCGATTATTCCTATGTCTAGCTTGTCCTGTTTAATATCATCAATAATAGCTTGTGATTCCTTTTCCGCAATCGAGATCTGTATAGTGGGATAGTCTGTTTTGTATATGGACAGTGTTCTTGGCAATAGCATTAAAGGGCCTGGTATTGTCCCAATTCTTAATGTGCCGTTGATGGCATGGGCATTCGAAAAAGCAACCTCTTTTAGTTCTTGAACCTTCCCTAATGTTTCAAATGCTTTCTTAATAATTAGGTTGCCTGTATCTGTAGGCGTGGTTCCATTCCGCGAACGATTGAATAGTTTCACATCTAATTCAGTTTCCAGATTCGTGATGGATTGACTGAGGGCAGACTGCGTAACGTGTAGTTTTTGGGATGCGATTGAAAGGGATCCCGCTTTAGACACTTCAACAATATACTTCAACTGCTCGAAATTCATATCGCACGCTCCTTCCATTACTAAAACTTAACGAACTATCATTATTGTTAATTATACTTTATGGAACTAGGATTGTATAATGGAATCAGAGTATTTTGTATTATTAATAACCGAAACTTGTAATTGATGCACATAGAGAAGGGGAGAATTGTTATGAAAACGATGGAAGAAGTAGCAGTGCCGAATTTATTTCAAAACATTTCACACTTCGAAGAAGCCCATAATGATCGTAATCCAGGTAGGCAATTGCAAAAGATTAAAAAGGCTATCCCGGGATTTAAAGAGTGGTTTAAATCGACGGGGGAGGCAACTGCGTATCATTCGTTTGACTTGGTTACGATTCCTTATCCGACTAAATATGGATTGTGGCGAGCGGGAACAAGCCCAACGCCGTTTATTTGGTTCACTAATCGTATGTTTATTGTTCAATGGAAATCGCAAGGACGCACATGGACGATGATAAATGAGCCATCAGAAACAGAATTGGCTGAAGAAACCCCTTATTATGATTCACTTATTAAAAAGTATGGTGATTTTCTAAGCAGAAAAGTGTTTACCAAGTACCATGGAACCGTTGAAGACTATTTGGAAAAGGTAGGATTAAAACCAGAGGATATCGACTTTATCACGTATGATCACCTTCATACCCAAGATGTGCGCCGTTGGGTAGGAACGACAAAACCACAACCTGACATCAGCCCAAATGCACCGATCAAGCCTTACTTTCCTAATGCAAAACTTATCGTCCAACAGAAAGAATGGGATATCTTACCGTACCTGCATCCGATGCAAAAGATATGGTATCAGCCGGAGAAATACGATGATATTCCCGGAGATAGGTTGCTATTCATCGATGGGGACGTCCTTTTGGGGCCCGGTGTGTCCTTAATCTGGACGCCGGGACATACACAGGGGAATCACTCACTTGTTGTAAATACTGAAACAGGGATATGGGTCACCAGTGAAAACGGTATTGCCGCCGAAAGTTATGCACCGGAAGAAAGTGGTATTCCAGGTTTTAAAAAGTATGCAAAGAAAACGGGCTTTGAGGTCGTTTTAAACGCGAATACAATTGAAGAGACGGCTAGACAATATAACTCGATGGTACAAGAAAAATTAATGGCCGACCCTAGTCAAGCAAACCCAAAGTTTCCACAGTTTTTTCCAAGCTCGGAATTAACGCCTAATTTCCTTTCAATCCGCGCAAGGCCATCTTTTATGCATAAACGGATTGCGTTTGGGACAATTGAGCGACCGGAACCGGGGAAAGTATGAAGGCGATTGTTTACGACTTTACAGTGCCCAAATATATCGTCGCAAAAGGGTTAGGTAAGAAATTTCCTTCACTTTATTATGGGAAGCCTTCCGCACTTGAAATGAGAAATATCGATGAACCCTTACTTCCAAGTTCTAACTGGCTTAAGGTAAAGCCTACGTATTCGGGCGTTTGTGGATCGGATATGGGCGCTATCATTTATAAAACATCGCCAGCACTCACACCTTTCAATTCTTTTCCATCTGTTTTGGGACATGAAGTGGTCGGTGTTGTGACGGAGGTTGGAAGAGACGTCCAGAAAGTGAAAGTGGGTCAACGCATTGCGCTTGATCCATATATTACATGTGAAGTTCGTGGTAGAGAAAATCTCTGTCCTGCGTGTAGTGAAGGATTTCATAGTTTGTGCAGATATAAAGGGGGGACTGAAAATTTCGGCCCAGGCATGATTCTGGGGTTTTGTAAAGACCTGCCCGGGGGGTGGAGTGAGTCGGTTGTTGTTCATGAGTCAATGGCAATCCCGGTTCCCGACACGATATCCGATAAGGTTGCAGCCATGTTCGAACCGTTGAGCGTTGGATTGCATGCCGTGCTTCGCCAACCGCCCAAGAGCGGGGAACACGTTCTCGTTATCGGCGGTGGGATGATTGCATATACCGTTATTGCGGCAATTCGATTACTTGGAATTGATTGTCATATCACTCATTTAAGTTTGTTGGATTATCAGAGAGAAATGGGGTTGAATTTAGGCGCAGATGAAGCATTGACCACTCGGAAAGAAGTGGAGGATTTCATGTTGACGCTGCCTGAAACGACAAAACATAAGCCGATGATTGGAAAAGACGTCTTCCTTGGCGGTTTTGATGCCGTCTATGATTGCATTGGTAGCCAGGGAAGTCTGGATGATGCACTCAGTATGGCGCGTGAACGTGGCAAAGTGACACTCGTTGGCTGTGCAGGGGAAATAAAAAAATTGGATTGGACTTTTGTTTGGGCCAACGAATTGTCCGTGGTGGGAACCCATGCGTATTCGAAAAAAGAGTCTTGGCAAGGGAAAGAAAAATCTACACAGGAACTACTAATAGAACTAATTGAGCAGAATAAGGATTATCCACTTGAACAGTTAGTTACGCACGAATTTTCCCTGGGGCAATACCAGGAGGCGATTATTGCGAATCTGGATCGTGGAAAGTATAAGTCTGTAAAAACGTTGTTTCGCATGTAAGTGACGGGTAGCTGTGTTATTTAAGGTGCCAGGCAATTTTGGGTACCTGATGTTGATACAATTTTGAATTGTATCGGCATCGGGTACTTTTTTTATTGGTGAATGGGCGAAACGAGTTGTTGAATGATCGCATGTTGAGGGTGATTGAGCGAATAGCGCTGATTGTTGATCGCATGTTGGGATTGATTGAGCGGAAAACGTTGATTGTTGATCACATGTTGGGATTGATTGAGCGGAAAGCGTTGTTGAATGATCGCTTGTTGGGTTGAATGAGCGGAAGGCGTTGATGATTGATTGCTTGTTGGTGTTGAATGAGCGGAAGGCGTTGATGATTGATTGCTTGTTGGTGTTGAATGAGCGGAAAGCGTTGATGATTGATCGCTTGTTGGTGTTGATTGAGCGGAAAGTGTTGATGAATGATCGCTTGTTGGTGTTGATTGAGCGGAAAGCGTTGTTGAATGATCGCTTGTCGGGGTTGAATGAGCGGAAAGCGTTGATGAATGATCGCTTCCCAAGTTTAATGATAGTAAGCTTGCATAATTATTTTGCCCAGCGGAAATTATGATACAATTTATGATACATGTGAAAGATTCAATAGCTAAACGTGAAGAGGAGGATACAGAATGAAAATAAGTATTTTAGGGGGAGGAAGCGAAGTCGGCGCTTCCTGTTTACATATTGAAATAGGCGGTACGAATCTATTGATCGATGCGGGAATGCGGATGCAAGGGGATGATTTACTTCCTGCACTTGGCATGTTGGATGGACTTGATGTTCCGGAATGCATTCTTGTGACGCATGCGCATGCAGATCATATAGGAGCACTTCCGATTGTCCATTCACTATTTTCGACTGTACCTGTTTATACCACACCACCTACCGCAGATTTGATGAAAATCATGATGAAAGATGCTTATAAGATTTTGGCTGGCCGCGCTCAACTAACGAACAGTTTGCCGCCTTATAGCGAAGAGCAAGTGAATGCATTGCTAGCGTCATTGCTATTATTTCCGGCCAGTGGTGTGTTGAAAGTGGGGAACGTGAAAATCACAAGTTACAGGGCAGGCCATATTTTAGGGGCTGTCATGTTTTTACTGGAAAGTGATGGAGAAAGTTTGCTTGTAACGGGAGATTTAAGTTTCAAGGCTGGAAGGACAATCTCGGGTGCAGAGGTTCCGCATACAGTTCAACCTGATGTCGTTGTGATGGAATCGACTTACGGAAATCGCATCCATACCGATCGGAATACAGAAGAAAAACGTCTTGCTGATCATGTCGTCGAAGTGATTGCAGGTGGAGGATTCGCACTTATTCCTGCATTTGCGCTCGGACGTGCTCAAGAAGTCCTGCTTGTTCTGCAAGACTATATGGATAAAGGCCTGATTCCCGAGTTTCCAATTTTCGTAGATGGACTCGTCACACCGATTAGTGGCATTTATAAAAGTTATCCACATTATTTAAAAGGACCTGTAGCGCACCGTGTTCGAAAAAATGGAGATGCGTTTCTAACGGAAGGTAGATGTAAGGCGGTTCATCCAAGAGAACGTGAAGCTGTTTTACAAGGAAAGCCCGGTTGCATCGTCGCCTCATCGGGTATGTTGACTGGAGGAGCCAGTTCTTGGTATGCCGAGCGGCTCGTTTCAGGAGAAAAGAATGCGATTTTCATCACAGGCTATCAAGACGAAGAAAGTCCTGGAAAAAAACTGCTTGACCTTGCCAATGGTGTTGAACAAACACTTGAATTGAATGGGACAAGCCACCAAGTCAAATGTCGCATCGGCAAATATGGCTTGTCTGCACATGCCGATGCGAATGAAATGAACCGATTCATCCAAACCTTGCAACCTTCCCATACATTGCTTGTCCATGGGGACGATGAGGCAAGAAGCCGACTTGGCGAACTGATTGACCCAAGATTTGAACCGACTTTGGTTGAGAATGGTGAATCGTATTCGTTTGAAAAGCGGACATCGGGAAAAAGTGTCAAAGGGAAAAGATACAGAGTCAATGACGACGCGATACAGTTACGCGACAAAATTGGAAGTCTTTTGTTCTATAGTTCGGAAGATGAACATGTGCTGAAGCTTGCCATGTGCACAGGTGTTCATCCGAAAACTAATACTCTTATTTGTCAAACGTTAAAGGGGAAACCTGTTCGTCTGCAGGCCAATCAAGTCGTTGAAACAATTGGTCGATGGGATGGCCCAATCGATGAATTGACGGAAGCAACGAACGAAGTCTTTTCTTTTTCGAGACCTTTTATAAAGCAAATAGCTTGGTCAAAGCTTCCGAAAGAAATCGTGTCGTTGAATAGGATATACGAAATACTTGGTGTAGCAAACATTAAAGATAAACTAGCCATTGCGTTAGCGATTCAAAGCTTTCCAGCAACCCATCACATCAAACATGCGGACGGCGTGAAGTATTACAAAATGGATGCACAAATGGAACGAGAGTTGGAACAACTAACACTACCCATTCAAGCGATTAAGATGAATTCAGCAACAGCATTGGAAAGTGTCAGGAATGGGCTTGCGGAACATCCACGTTTTATGCGCTGTGGTGTGAATAATATTGGAACGCCTGACGAACAACTAATGATTTACTTCGACTTTCCAGATGTACTTATGGATCCGGAAAGAAAGCTGCTCATCAAACGTTTTAGAGATGAAACTGGCTGGGAAATAGCGTTTTCCGATTCCATCCGTCAAGACTTATTACAAAATAGGCTTGTTAAACAACTAGGTGCTTCTATAGGTACGCCATCCATCCATTTACATGACCGAGTTGTAAGTGTTTCATTGGCAAAACCAGAAAACGCTGAGGAAATGAGTATTCAATTCAAAGAAACAACGGGTTTTACATTACAATTTATAGATGCCGCATCGACTAGTCCATTGAATCCAAATAATCAGAATGTCTTCAAGGTCGCCAGCGCTGAAGGGCGAATGGAAAACAATCAAGCCCTCGAAGAAACGAGAAAATGGGCGGCGGAGCGGAACATCACGATTTACAAGGCAGGCATAAAACAAGAAGTGATGGAAGTCCACTTCATCTCGCCTGAGATCGCCATACAACACGAAATGGAATTGGAAGAGCTATCTTGGCGCATCGGTATGCCTGTCGCCTATGCCAAAAATCCTAAGCAAAATGAAATCATCCGTGTCGCGATAGAATCTTTCCCGCCTTCATGGCAACCGAAGAAAAATCCATCCATTCACATGGATAGGAAAACACTTGCCGTCAAGCTAGAACAGATGCCGAGAGACGAAGAGCTGCAGAAAGTTAGTCAGAAGATTGAGGGAGAAACGGGTTATGTGCTTGAAGTGAATAAGTGAATACAAAGTGTGAGGCACCTGATTCTAAAACAAATCAATAGCGTTTTAGAATAAAATACCATTAATTGTAAGGAGGGAAATATGGGCTTAAGCCATGAATTTTACCTTATTTCCAGCACTACCGATACAAAGTACTTTTGGATGCATATGGAAAATAATGAAAGTTTCATTGACAAGGCAATCATACATGATGATTTAGTTCTCTATATGATGGATACGTTAAATTGGATTCCAAGTAAAAATCCGGGGAAAGAAGGAAATCCAACAAGCCACGGCATCAATTACTGGGGCGTAACGCTTTTTGACAAGCAGTCTTCCGAATCTTTACTAGGCATTTTCAATTCTTGGAGAGACCTTTTCAAAAATGCAATCCCTACGTTTGAACTTACTGGGAATTTCGTGGAAGGGGATGACGACCAGGAAGGACACTATGAAAAGCTAAAACTCAATCGTGATGAAGTATTGAAGCAACTGGACAAGATGATTTCATTGGTAGAAAGGTTAGCTGGAGGTGACTTCTATTTGTACCATTGCGGGATATGAAGATTGGTGAGCGGTGCTGGGTAGTCATTTAAATGAAACGCTGATAAGATAAAAGGATTAATCAATATTTTCATTAAAGGATGAGAAGTGCAATGACTACCAAACCAGTAACAGCAAGGGACCGTTTGTTGGAAGTGATTCGTATTTTACAGGAATATACCGATGATAAAACGATGTTGACGATTCACGACATTCACAGCTTTTTTCCGGAACATGTAAAAGTAGGAATTGGGGCAGTTCGTGACGATATCCAATCGCTTGAAAACTCGATTGCTTTTCCAGTTGTCGCTGTCCAACAGAAAAACGGGTTGCCTAAACGTTATTATTATGACGGACAACTTTTTGAAATACATGAATTACGCTTATTGATGGATGCCATTTCAGCAGCAAAATTCATTCCCAGACGAGATACAAATCAGTTGCTGATGAAAATAAGGAAACTGACAAGCAGGAGTTTGGCCAAGCAGTTGACGAATGAATTGGTCGTAGCTGAGCAATCGACACAAGGGGCAGTCGAAATCATTTCAACCGTACAGTTATTGCATGAAGCAATCCATGACAAACGAATTGTTGCATTCCAATATGGACGGTACGAAACGAATCTTCAATTCGTTGTAAGTCATGAAGGAAATGACTATTTCGTCAAACCGCTTGGGCTTGTATGGAATAATGATCGCTATTACTTGGTTGCGCATTTTATGCAAGAAGATGAAATCCGGCAATATCGTGTGGATCGCATGCGCAATGTCCGAATACTGGACGAGCAATTTGTAACCGATCCTTATTTCGATTTACATGTGTATACAAGCAAGATGATCCATATGTTCGGCGGTGATATGATTTCGTTGGAAGCTAAGTTTCACGAGAAACTAATTAATGTCGTCATTGATCGCTTTGGTTTAGATGCCAACATTGTGGATCAACAGGATGGCACATTTTTGCTGAAGGCCCAAGTCGCGATGAGTGAAGGCCCAGTCCGTTGGCTATTCCGCTGGGGCGGCGATGTCAAAGTCCTCCATCCCACCCAGCTTGTCGAACGAATGAAACAAGAATCGGAAAAAATGTACGAGCAATACCGATGACCTTTGTGGATATACGCAAAGGTTATTTTTTATGGGCATTTATAATGAAAGAGTAAACAATAAGAGGGGGATAATCATATGAAAAAAGTTATTTTGATATGGGGCATGTTACTAGTGTTGGTGCTTGCGGCTTGTGGTGATATCGATGAAAAAAATAGCCGGGAAGTGACACCAAAAGGCGACGTAGCCGGAGAAGCACAAGCGGGAGAAGGAGATAAACAAGAAGAAGAAAAGGAAAAGCCAGTCGGTACAAGGTCGAACCCTTTGCCATTTGGAGATACAATCACCGTGAAGGAAAACATTTATGATGACAGCTCTAACGCCTATGAATCGAATCTTGACATTACGCTACTTGAAACGATTCGTGGAGAAGAAGCTTGGGCAATTATTAAGGGAGAAAATATGTATAATGAGCCGGCTACTGATGGATTTGAATATGTGCTTATTAAAGTAAAAGGATTTTTGAAGGAATCTGAAACAGATGATGACAGTCTTTATTTTTCAGATATGAATTTTAATTTCGTGACGAATGAAGGGGAAGTTCTTGAATTCATCTCCGTTGTCATTCCGAACGGGCTTTCTAAAGAGCTTTTCAATGGTGCGACAGGTGAGGGCTTTCTCGTCAACCAAGTGAAAACCGGTGATGACTTCAAAGTGTCGTACGATTCGAGTGAAGGTTCACCTATTTTCTTTAGCGTGCAATAACTGACTAGTAAGAGTGGAGATGAAAATGATGAAGAAAGTTTTAGTTATGGCTATCATAGCCGCGTTGTTCACATTAACGGCTTGTTCGACTGGTAATGGTGCGAATGAAGAAGGAACAAAAGAAAAAAAGGATGGAAAAGAAGGTGCTCTTGAAGTTGATAAAGTACTCTTATCTGTAGAGGTGACAATCCCTTCCACGTTTATGGAAGGGGAAGACATCGATACAATAATTGCTGAAGCAAAAGAGAACAGCATTAAAAATGTAACGAAAAACGAGGATGGATCCGTAACATATGAAATGTCAAAAGCTAAACATAAAGAAATGATGAAAGAAATGAAAACGAATGTAACGACCTATGTCGATGAGTTGATCAGTGACGAAGAGCTTCCATCGATTAAAGACGTTAAATCCAATGGTTCTTTCTCGGAATTCACAGTAGTCGTCGACAAGATGCTGGCACAGGGGAAATCTTTGGCATCGTTGTCTATCCAGATGCGTTGGAGGAAATGGTATAACCGGTTGTGTTTTATTAGCTAGTAAGTACTAACACTTCGGTGCCAGGTGCTGACAACGAATACAAGGGGGAGTAGTATATGAAAATCATTGGCATTCTTTTACTCATTGTTGGTGGAATTGGATTGATCCTATCGTCTATGATGTTCGGCGATATCGGCATTGCCGCAGCGATTGGCTCGATAAGTGCGATACTTTCGGGGATAGGATTTTTGAAGTTGAAAAAGCAGCAAGTAGTAGGGGTGAAGTAGATTGGACTTCCTATATAGGTGTGGCGATCGTGCATAATAGTACTGTCATTAACGGAAGTTATAACGGTAATGAAAATTCAAAGAAAAAGCATAATCCTCGAAATGAGGATCATGCCTTTTCCTTGTTATCATCTTTAAACGTTTGCCTCAGGCTTTTGTGTCGATGGTTTAATATATTTGTTTAATAGCTTCCGTGAGATGGGTCCCACAATTAGTAACTGCGATGGAAGCGCCACGATAAAGTTTAGACTCATTATTTTAAGGTGAGCCATGAAAATTGACCTTCCAATCTCTGTTAAGTGGCACGTTAAAATAAATCCGTAAACTGACATAATCGGGACCATTATAGAGACCATACAAAAAGCAATCGCCGCAATGAAGTTGATTACTTTCTATTCACCATAATAACTTTCACCAAAATTATACAGGTAGCATGAGCTCTTCTTCTGTAGCCTCTACTAACAACTTAACTGTCGTCTGTTGTATTAGCTGAGGCAATACACCAAATGAGTAGGGTTTATAAATACGTTCTGTCCATTTATGTCCGTCTTTTCCGTAAACCCCCATGTTGATGGAAGGGATGTTCAATTTCTGTATCGCCTTATAAGGAATAGGGAAGAAGGTTTCCCATTCAGGTAAGTTATTAAGCAACGGGGAAAGCTCCTCTTCCGTCTCGTGAATAGATAGGAAACTACCATCTGCTAGGTAAGGAAAGAACTTTTTCAATGCGAATTTCTCTCCCGTTTCAACTTCCATTTTTTGAAGGATACCGGTAATGGAGTCCTGTATTTGTTTATCACGTGAATCTGTTTCTTTTAAATAATTATGTGGTAAAAAAGGCGGTGCAAAAAATAGAATAACTCGAGCTTTTTTAGCCGGATCTGCGGCTTGTAGGGCGCTAACAATTTCAAAACTTATTTCCCTGAAATCATCTGCTGTTTTTTCTTGAATTGCTTTTTTAATGATGGAATGTACATTGATACCTTTAGCCAATAACATGTTTACGTATTGTTCATACGTAGTTACCTCGATATCCCATGTTAGATCACGAGTTGGAAGTCCTGTAAATTCAATGTACTGATGAAATTGTTCTTTCAAGTACGTTTCAGCTTCTAAGCACACTTTTTTTGTTTCATGAAGTAATTTTTCGAGAATTTGTTCGGGTGTATCTTCGTAAACAAAGTAGTTAAAATACAGATGGCTACTTGATGCTGTTTGAACAGTGTATATATCTTTCGTATCACGTTGGTAGAGACACGTGGGTGGTAATACCAATTCACCAGGAATTTTTTCTGCCAATTCATAACGATTATGAATATGTTCCGTAAGTTTAGCAGCGATGAAGTTTGGATCGATACCCGATAACGTATCGCCTACATGCACTTCACGGCCGTAGATGTGGAAGCACGGAAGAATTTTACCGGCAGCCCCAGTATAAATGTAACGGTGGGGATCTCCATCATAAAGAGGAGTGATAAAATCTGTATTAATGGCAAGTACATACTCCAAGCCCTGTTCTGCCTGAAGTCGGTTTAATTCAGCAAGTGCACCGATAATGCCGCGATGCTCACTTTCTTCATCTCCATTTAGCATTAATAAAAGATTTCCTTGTAGTTCTTCACGGTGTTCTGAGAAGTGGAGAATATTCGCCATATGAACGGCGGCGCCGCTTTTCATATCAACCGAACCACGGCCAAACATCCAATCTCCCGAGCGCGCTTCTTTTTGTATTTCTTTGTCATTATCATAGGAACAAAAGAACTCAGCCAATGCATCAGGAGAAAAAGCCTTATCTTTTAATTGGCCAAAGTCTTCAACGCCTACGGTATCAATATGTGAGTGATAGATAATGGTTTTCTTAGTAAAAAGTTCTCCTTTTACAAACGCAAAGACATTTTTTCGACCAATTGGATCGTTTTTGATCGATTGCATCCATAGAAGATCTGGATTTTGTTGGAAGTATGGAAACGTTTTTAAAATTGAATAGAGTTCCTCAGCTACTAATACTTCTCCATTTGTGCCGTTGATGCTGTTGATGCCAACCAAATGTTTTGCTATTGCTTCAATTTGTTGTTCAGTTTTCAGTGAATGGATTTGTTGATACATGTCAGTTGCCTCCTACTAATAATTATTTTCTTTTTTCTTTAGGATAAAAGTTCGTAAAGTAATCTTTCGTGATTTCACGTACTTTACCATTTAAGAATAAAACAGCAATGACATTTGGTATGACAACAGCTGCGAGTAAAAGGTCGAGAAATTGCCAAATGAATTGCAATCCACCAACAGCTCCAACGACAATCGCTGCAATGTAAACGAAACGCATGACCTTTGCAAAAGTTGTTCCAAACAAAAACTCTGCTTGTTTTTCCCCATAGAAGATAATGACTACAACCGTCGTAATTACGAATAAAAACAGCGTTGCCGAAACAATGAATCCGCCGATTGAAGCGCCAAAGACTGGAACAAATGAAGCTGCTACCATCGTCGATGCATCATTTGTAGGGATGTCTTTCCAAACGCCAGAAGTTAGAACGACGAGTGCTGTAATCGTGCAAACAACCAAAGTGTCGACAATTACTTCAAAAATTCCCCAGAAACCTTGCTTTGCAGGATGATCATTCATAGCAGCTGAGTGGGCAATAGGTGCCGTTCCCATTCCAGCCTCGTTTGAATAAAGTCCGCGCGCCAGTCCCCATCGTATTGCCGCAGCTACACCGGCTCCAGCAAATCCACCAGCTGCCGAGATAGGCATAAATGCATGCTCGAAAATAAGAGTAAAAGCAGTTGGTACTTCTTTTATGTTCACCGCAATGACGATAAAAGCACTTAGCAAGTAAAGAACAACGATAACTGGAATAAGTTTTTCAGATACTTTCCCAATCGTTTTAATGCCACCATATGTAACTAAAATAACAAGAATTGCAACAAAGATCCCAGTCATTAAAGGAGAAATTCCAAATGAGCTATCCAATGTTGCGGCTATTGAGTTAGATTGAACCATTGTACTAGCCACAACTTCTATCATTAACGCAAATGCAAAGAAGTAGGCAATATTTTTCCACCCTAATCCTTTTTTTATGTAATACATGGGCCCGCCGACGTATTCGCCATTCACATTTTTTTCGCGATAATGAATGCCGAGAACAACCTCTGAATACTTCGTGCCAATTCCAATTAATGCGACAAGC
This sequence comes from Filibacter tadaridae, assembly GCF_900609045.1. GTDB lineage: Bacteria > Bacillota > Bacilli > Bacillales_A > Planococcaceae > Sporosarcina > Sporosarcina tadaridae. The sequence goes on along the minus strand of NZ_UXAV01000041.1, from coordinate 138,754 downwards.
CACATCCAAAAAATTGCACCAGGCCCCCCTAATGCAATCGCAACAGGTACACCAACAATATTCGCGGCCCCCATTGTTGAAGCAAGTGCGGCTGTTGTAGCCTGGAACGGTGTTAATGTGCCAGGAGCATCGCTTTTGGCAAAAATTTTCCCGAATGTTTGAGCCATAATATGAGGAAAATAACGGAATTGGAAAAAGTTAAGCCGAATTGTAAGAAAGAACCCCCCACCAATAAGTAGAATAATAAGTGGCATCCCCCAGATGAAATTTGATGCTTTTGCTATGAAATTAGTGAAGTTTTCCACATTGCCAACCCCTTCAATCTATAAAATATGTATGGAAAGCGCTTTCATTCCACAATGCGGAATAGATTCTGCATTGTGGAATGACTTGATAAACTTTATTTAATCTCATTTTTGAGGGGTTGTCAATCACTTAATTCAAAAACGGGAAGGTTCTAGTAATTTACACAACTAACGAGGTCTTGTAAACTCTAGCTTATAGGCTATAAATTATGGAACGCTAAAAATAGAAGAGATACAAACTTGGTAAGTTGAGAATGGAGATGAAGAAATGATTCAATCTATTAACCGTGCAATGCAAATTATAGAAACGCTATCCCAGAACGAAAAGGAACAGTGGTTAGCTTCAGAATTAGCCGAGGAGACGGGGCTCCCCATTAGTACTGTATATCGAATCACGCAGTCCCTGATTCAACATGGGCTCGTTACACAAATTGAAGCTACGAAACACTATGAGCTTGGCTATAAGTGGATGGAGTTAGGATTGAAAATGTTTGAAAAGTTAGATGTTCGAGATGTCACTAGACCCGTTTTGGAAAGGTTGGCACTTGAGGTGGAGGAGACTGTCTATTTAAATCTTCCGCGCGGGTTCCATTCGATTATTATCGAACGAATAGATAGTCCGCGAAATGTTAAAATCCTTGACAGTATTGGAGAGAGAATACCTTTACATATAGGAGGGGCGAACAAATCGATTTTGGCGAACATGCCACATAAGGAAGTTGAGGAAATTCTTGAAAGACTAGTACCCGTTAAACTGGAGAGGGAGGAGTTTAAAAAGGAACTAGCCAGCGTTAAACAAAAGGGATATGGAATTAGTTATGGTGAGAAGACGAAAGGGACGATTGCAATTGGATCACCAGTCTTTGACTTTGATGGTCGGGTGGTAGGAGCGATTAGCATTGAAGTTTTAGCGTACGACATTACCGATGAACGCATGCGTTTTTTTATTGAAAAAGTATATGAGGCCGCGCAACAAATTTCATCGGAACTTAGTGGAGCTCAACTAGGGTAAAGATCCTGTATAGTACAAACGAAAGTTTATACTATCAAAGGTGCGGTTGCTTTATCGTTCCTGTACTTGCACTCCAAGCAACTTCGGCCACTCAAAAGGAATGTATACGAATAAATAAAAGAGACTTCCGATATAATTGGAAGTCCCTTTTATAGTAATAAAGAATTTAATAGCCGCAAGAAATCCACGACCTACCGATGATTTCACACTTCGAATTCAACGCATGCACCTGGAAGTAGGGGCCGACTGAATCAACATGAATGGCTGTCTCAAATCCGGTATGAGGGGTTTTACATACTACCACGGACAATGTATTAGGTGTTGGACCGGCTAGCACCTGCCAGGCGACAGTTTCAGTTGAACCGTTCCATGATGCATGGACATTCGCCGAATCATGACCTACCGGATTTACTGCAATACTTGGCGGATAAAGTGGCAAACCCACCCATTCATTCTTAAATGCCCGATAAGAAAAATTTGAGCCAGGAAACTGCATATCATAGATAAAGTTAACTGAAGGATGCTCTTTTGTATTGCCAGCATTTTTAAATTCAGAGAGAAAGGGTCGTGCTCCCCAGCCGACAAATTGATTGCCACCCGGAAGATCTTGAAGATTTCCACGATGTGAAACAGTTAGCAGAGGATCATGGTAATAGGTTCGATCCACTTTTGCAGTCATGTTCTGGTAATCGAGCTGAAGGATTAATCCGCGAGCCGGTCCTTCAGGCGGGGAGTCTGAAGACGCACAACACGAATTATCAAACAAACTGATTCGTTCTCCCGGTCTGAAACGGGCATCATGTTGCCAAGAAAATGTCGCAGCTGGACCAAACGTGAAATCAGTTTGTTTTCCACCTAGTTGCCAAATAATCTTTCCTGTTGCTTTGTCGATCTTATAAATGGCCCCCATGTCACGCATGCTGATGAGCACTGTATTATCCGGACCATCCTCAACTGAATTCATGTGGAAACAGTCCCAAATACCATTGGAAAATGTTGCAGAAGAAATAGAAACCATTGAATCTGCAGGGTCAACATGGGAAAGCGTATCCCAAAAGAAAACGAGCTTTCCTGTCACAAGATCGATTTCTTGAATGGCGTAATTGTCAATATATCCATCTACCGGACCCCCATAAGGCGATAAATCCGCAGGCACGGGTTTAACGGCGGCAAACAAAGCTGTATTCCGTTTTGTAATAACAAACTCATGAACACCAGCCGTGTATCCCATTTGGGCAGTAATTGTTTTGATGACTTGGTAATTCTGGTTGATAATTTGAAAATGAGCACCAGGTAAGGGATCTCCCATTGGAAGAGGTGGATGTGCAGATTGTGAGCCGGATATCGTTCCTTGCCATAGCGTAAGAACGGGGTGCCCGAAGTAGGATTGTAATCTGAAATTCCGATTCTGCGTGTAGTTATCAAGTGGTCTAAACCAGACGGGATTACCTTCCTGGTCCATAATGAGTGTGCCCGTTTGCCCAATCATAGGTGTTCCATACAATGTATAGGGCGCAACGAATATAAGACCGGGAGCTGTTCCGGGTTCATTTACATTTACAGTCACTTTCATTGGATGCAAGAAAGGGGCCGAGGCGAAGTCCCATACTTGTGAGCTTGGATTGTTTGTAGATTTTAGAGATGGGTTCTTCGGTTTTGAATCATCCATTACCATCACCCGCTTTCATGATCAATCGTAACTGACAAGAACCGATTGTTTGGTAAAGTATATGAGGCGGGGTTAATAATATGTATCTTCAAGGCGGGTTTTAGGTGTCTTTCATTAGTTAGAAATAAATAATAAACTATCCCGCCAAAGACCTTTGCTACTATCCGCTAAGGTCTATTTACTTTTCCCGCTATAGTAGACGAGAGTGTCTAAGATATTACGTTTATCTACCATAGCGTGTAACGTTCTTTGGGAATAGAACGTCCGCAAACTACACATATCGTTTACGGAGTTCCTACTTCACTAAATCAAATCTTCACTTTTTTTGTTCCAGTGAATGGAAACTTCGTGTTTAAGTTCATCTAGCGAACAGGGTAGAGTATCAAAAATCACATTTACTTGTGCACTTTTTAAATTTTGATTTGCCGTATGTAACCATCTTTTTATGCCTCTTGTACGATGAATAATAAGAGCGGGATCATATGTGAAAATCTTAATACTTCCAGAACTGAAGATAATATCTTCTATGTCTTCCCAACGTATTAACCCTACGTCAATCACAGTCGAATGATCAATAATTCCATCCTTAGTTATGGAAAATGCCGGTTTTTTAGTAAGCGCTACATTCAATACGAAGAGTAAAGGCCAACCGCCGAAAAGGATGGCTATTATGCCAGTAATTCGTCCTAAAATGATTATCAGGATGCCTTTGTCTGAAGGGATGACCAAAAGAATAAGTCCAACCGCGATAAACAAAAGTGATAAACTAGCAAGCAGTATCAATTTCTTTCTTGGCCATTCAAAGGAAAAATCATTCATTAGTAATCCACAACTTTCTGTAATGTATAAATCTAACTATATATCTAAACGTTCTCATCTACAAATGAATAAAATCGTATTTATATGAAGGTAAAAAGTATTTGCTACTAATCACTGGGGAATGGGGAAATTGGGGGAATCAGAGAGGGCTGAGGAATCCATGAATACCTCCTTAGTAATCGCATCTTATTTTTTACAAATAAAGAAAAAGCATGACCCACAAACTAAAGGACCATGCTTTTTCTATTCCTCCAATAAAAAGAGGGTTGCACTCGGAAAATTTGAACGTTTTTTTCGATTAAAAAACTATTCTTTCTGACGACTATTACCTATCTCCTAGCAGTGCAGTTGGATAGGGCTGACTCAATTAGCCATTTAGACCATGCAGTCGCAGGGTGTTTAGTACGCGATCTACATTACTGAAGTCAGTCTTCAAATTGCACTTTAACAAAAAACTGAACGCTTTCTGCTTGGTTAACACATAAAGCTGAGAATCCCATAACGTGATTCTTGAAAAGTGTACCGATCGTCAGCAAAGCAAATTTTTCCGCCAAGGCTGTGCAGTTCATCCACAGAATCACCAGCAGGTTACTCGTCTACTGGGTTCATCCTACGGTTGTTCCGCCTTGTAATCTATCTATACCCATGGAGGGGGAGGATAAACCTTTTAAGCAAACTAATTTTAATATACCTGGGTATCGGAAACTGACACACCATTTGTGCTCTTAAAATTATGGCAGCACCTGGAACCGAATTGAAACGACAACAACTGTCTTTTATAGGGTAATGATGTTTGAATCAAGGTATTTCCTCATACTGGAAGTACAGGGGAATAACAAACGCTATTCCCCCATAATTGATGATTAATTAGATTCTATCCCAAAAGCGTTGCTGGGTGATGGCGGAGACAAATTCCTCTCCGAAGTTTTGGCTGTTTTCAGCAAAAACAATGCCGGTTGCCGGTCTAATTTGAAACTGAGACGATGCAGCTGTCGCAACACCAATAGGTTTATAACTCTTAAACAGCACGTTTATAAAATACATAACGTCTTGATGGAATTTTGCTTCATTTTTAGCATTTCCTCCGACGATATAAAGTGAGTCAAACAAATAAGGGCTGGCTGTAAGACATGTTTGATCGACTTTAAGTATTGTGCCGTCGGTACCAGTAACAGTGCCAAGGCTTTCCCCAATGGTGACAACAAAAACTCCATGTTGTTCCAATAGGTTAATCAGATTTGTTACCTCATTACTGTCAAAACCATTTCCAACCAGTACACCTACTTTTTGCGTAGATGCGGACTTTGGTGTATTCATCAGGCTAAGTGAAGGGTAACTCGTGGAGACGGAGACATGGGTTCCGCTAGGGTGATCGACACCGACATGATCAGCAATGGCACAAGCCATTTCCTTATCCACGTTGGCCAGTAAATTGACACTTTGCTGGCGAACCGATTCACTCTTTACTTTCCCCAGTTGATAACTAATTGCTTCAATTAAGTGCTGCTTTTCAACAGGTTCCATACTATTCCAGAAGATTCTTGGTTGCGTAAAATAATCGTTGAACGATTCACTTCGTCCTCTAATCTTGTGGCCTTCTATTTTCTCCGGATAGTGCTCATAGCCACCTTCTTCCGGAGGAGTTGTGTGGGGCGTATTATTTGCTAGCGAATTTTTATGGTACGATACCTGATCAACGTCGATTCGAAACCTCGCACCGCCTCTTCTCTGATTATTATGAAACGGACAGACGGGTTGATTGATAGGTAGTTCCTGAAAATTGGGACCCAGTCGATGATAGTGTGCAGGTAGATATGCAGCTAACCTTCCTTGCAGAACGGGATCATTTGAAAAATCGATTCCTGGCACGACATTTCCAGGGCTAAAGGCTACTTGCTCCGTTTCCGCAAAGTAATTATCCACATTTCTATTTAACGTTAACTTTCCAATAAGTTCAACAGGTATAACTTCTTCCGGCCAGAACTTTGTAGGGTCAAGGACATCAAAGTCATAGTTGAATTCATCTTCCATCGGTATCAACTGGACACCTAATTCATATTCAGGGTAAGCCCCACGGTCGATTGCCTCTCGAAGATCCCTTCGATGGTAATCGGGGTCGATTCCACCGATTTTCTGTGCTTCATCCTGAAGTAAGGCATGGGTACCGAGGACAGGCTTCCAAACAAATCGAACAAATGTTGCTGTCCCTTCCGCGTTAACAAACAGGTACGTATTTATTGACCACGCTGGCATCATTCGGTAGCTTCTTACAATACCATAATCAGACATGATCCAAAGAACCTGGTGAAGACCTTCCGGATTATTGGCGACATAATCCCAAAAAGTATCGTGTGCAGCACTAGCTGTTGGCATATCATCACGTATGTTATTAAAATACGCATGCATCGCATCAGGAAACTTCATCGCGTCGTTATTAATAAGTACGGGATTATTAATCGTTGTCAGATCGTAGTTTCCTTCTTCAGTATAAAACTTGGCGCCCCAGCAACGCATATCCCTTGCCGTATCCTTGGACCCACTTCTCCCTTGTACGGTAGAAAATCTGTTAAATACAGGGGTCTTTTTTCCAGCTTCCTGTAAAAATCCAGCTTTTGTCACATGCTTCATGGATTTATAACATTCAAATTCCCCATGCGCCCCGTAACCTCTAGGATGAACCACCCTTTGCGGTATCTCTTCTTTTACAAAATGCGTCATTTTTTCAAGGTACTGCTGGTCCTCGCGTAATGAAGGACCGCGTACACCGGCTTTTAATTGATCCTCATCGTTTGATATTTTTCTCCCTACATTTGTCGTTAATGGCTTTCCGGAATTTGTTACGCGGTACTGATCGAGTTGCTGTTGTTTTTTGTTTTCCGACGATGACTTTCCATCCATGAAATCACCTTTCCTTCTATTAATTTTTCCATCCTCATCTATACTGTCCAATTTATAATTCCTTTAACACAAACTAATGGGTAAAATATAACAGTTCTGCTTGCTGGTGAGCAATAGAAAACGGGTACCTATGCATGGTATTATTCTCGAAAACGGGTACCTTTTCATAGTGCTATTCTGACAATACACTATAATTTCATATTTATGAGCTGGGAATTGGATAATTGTAGGGTTTTGGTGAAACGTTGTGAGGTGCGTAGAAAACGTTGCTAGATTCAGGGATTTTGTTGCTAGGTTGGCATTTAAATTGAACAGCACCCACGCAATTCGATTTAAAGCGGTGCAAGAAACTAAGTAGTGTAATTTGGTTGAAATTAGTCTAGCAGATTAAGATGGAACGCCGGATGATACAAAAGTCTCACGTACGGTGTGAAGCAGGGGGTAAGGTGGAGTTAATTTCAAAGCTATACCTATTGCTATTAATTACGTAGAGATACAATGAAGATCGGGCGAAAGATTGATGTCTGATCTTTATTGTATCTCTATCGAATTGTATGGATTGTCTGTATTTATTTTTGTTGTAGGTACCCGCACAACTAAAGAACCGGCAAGATTGCAATGACTGACTTTTTGTATTGGTTAGCATTTTAGTTCCATTCGAATCGGGATAAAACCTTGTAGAATGCTTTCGATAAACGAAAAAGAGAATATGAAAAAACGTAAAAAAATACAAAAATCCAATTGACGAAATGGAAACTATTATTAGCATACTCTGATAACCTAAAAAAATGGAGGTGCTAAAATAATGGATTATAAAAATCTATTTAGTTTAAAGGGGAAAACCGCTCTTATTACGGGAGGTGCAAGGGGACTAGGTAAGGCAATGGCCGAAGCATTGGCACAATCTGGATCTAATATCGTTATTGCTGATATGGATGTAGTATCTGCAGAAAAAACAGCCGATGAGTTGTCTTTGTTTGGTGGAAAAACATTAGGCTTGAAAGTAGATGTTACAAATGAAAAACAAGTGAAGGAAATGGTCAATCGGATTGTCAGTGAGTTCACAGAACTTAACGTTGTCATCAACAACGCTGGAATTTGTCAAAAGATAACTGTGGAAGAATAAAGTTTTGAAGACTGGAAGAAAACGATGGATGTTAACGTTAATGGTGTTTTTCTCGTTTCCAAATATTCCGGGAAACAGATGAAAGTGCAGGGGGTGGCTCGATTATCAATATCGCTTCGATGTCCACCTTCATTGCGAATACAGAAGCACAGTCTGCCTATAATACATCAAAAGCGGCTGTAGCGATGATGACAAAAACTATGACTTCCGAGTGGATAGGAGACAATATTCGTGTCAACGCAATTGCACCCGGATATATGAAAACGGAAATGACCAAACTGATTTTCGAACTGGGCGGCGAACTTGCCCATGTACTCGATATGTTTCCGATGAAATGCCTAGGCGAACCGCATGAACTAGGTGGACTTGCGATTTATCTAGCATCCGAAGCCTCATCATTTGTTACTGGATCGTCATTTATCGTCGATGGTGGATACACAATCTGGTAAGAATTTTTTTGCAGCAAGACGAAAGAATGATAAAAAAAGGTAGCTGGAGGAAAATCCAACTACCTTTTTTAATAGCTATCAGAGGAAGCTATAATAATATCTACATGATGTTCAGCGAGTTTTTCGCTATATCCTTCGGGCATTTCGTGGTCAGTAATAATCATATCAATTTGGTCAGTCGTTGCAAAGGAGGCAATGGAAATTTTATTCATTTTCGTTTGGTCAAGTAACGCAACTATTTTTTTCGATGCTTGGACCATCGATTTTTTCAATTCAACTTCATACATACTAAAGTCCGTTAAACCGGATTCAATGGAAAAGCCGTTTGCGGAAGTAAACATAATATCAATATGAATCTGATTTAAAATATTGATGCCAAGAGTACCTTCTAGCGATTCAGAACCTTTCTTTACGATTCCACCCAGCAGAATCACCGTAATATTCGGATGAGAGTTTAGTTCGAGTGCCGTATTTATACCACTTGTAACCACCGTTAACCGTAACGGTGTTTCCTTTAATAATCTAGCCAATTCCAATGCGGTTGAACTTGCATCGAGCATAATACATTGGCCGTTTGAGAGAAGTTGTAAAGCTTTTTGTGCGATTGCCGCTTTTTCACAACGGTTTTTCTGTTCCCTGATGAAAAAGCTTGTTTCGCTGTCTGTTTGGTTTGCCAACATAGCACCGCCATGCGTTCTTTTTAACAAACCTTCTTCTTCCATCTTCGATAAATCAGTCCGCAATGTTGCTGCAGAGACATCAATCACTTTTGAAAGATCTTTAATCGTTACACGTTTTTGATCAGTTAATTTATCTAAAATAAGCTTTCTTCTTTCCGGTGCAAACATCTTTTTCACACAATCACCTGCGTATCTACATTATTTTTCCGATGAATACTCCCTAAAATAACAACAACTGAAAGTTAAATAAAGTATATGGACAAATACAAAGACAGTTAAGAATTTATATACTAGATAAAAAAGCGATTAAATCGTTATATCCAGATTAGCACCCCAGACCAAAAGTTTAAAGGATAAACGGGCCGTTTTCAATAGTAGGGGTAATTAAACTTTTATATCACATAAAATTATACTCGAATTGAATCGATATGAATAATAGTTGCGATTGTTATTATTTTAAAAGGTCGAGTGTAAATGAAAATAAACAAAAGAAACCGATAAAATATATTGACTGTTCGATAACAAAAATATTATAATGAAAACGATTACATAAGTAAAATTAAACAATCTGAAATAACTTATTAGTGGAATGTCAATTAACATGAAATAAAAAAACTATTAGTAGGAGAGATGTTAAATGTCTACAAACAATCAAATAGAAGAAAAAACTAGTTTGGAAACAACTATACCTAAAACGATGAAAGCGGTTGTAGCCTATGAACCGGGTGATTACCGGCTTGAAGAAGTAGCTGTTCCTAAGATCACTGATGGTGAAATTCTTATAAAAGTTGAAGCATGTGGAATTTGCGCCGGAGATTTGAAAGCTTTTGATGGAGCACCTAGTTTTTGGGGAGATGAAAAACAACCAGCCTATATCAAAGCCCCAATGATACCGGGGCATGAATTTATTGGGCATGTCGTTGAACTTGGCGAAGGTGTTAAAGGGGATTTCCAAATTGGTGACCGAGTTATTTCCGAACAAATCGTTCCGTGCTGGGATTGCCGTTTCTGTAACCGAGGTCAGTACTGGATGTGCCAGAAACACGATCTTTATGGATTTCAAAGCAATGTAAACGGTGGAATGGCCGAGTATATGAAGTTCACAAAAGAAGCTATTAATTACAAAGTTCCAGAGAGTCTACCGATTGAAAAGGCAATATTGATAGAGCCATACGCATGCTCTTATCATGCAGTGGAACGCGCTAAAATAGAACTTGACGATGTTGTTGTACTTGCAGGTGCAGGAACACTTGGTCTTGGGATGATAGGTGCTATTAAAAAATCAGGGGCTGGTAAACTAATTGTCCTTGACCTATTCGATGATCGTCTCGAATTAGCAATGCAATTTGGTGCAGACATGGTATTGAACCCAATGAGAGACAATGTGGATAAAATTGTGAAGGACTTAACGGAAGGCTACGGCTGCGACGTCTATATAGAAGCAACCGGTGCACAAAAATCTGTTGAGCAAGGATTAAGCATGATCCGAAAGTTAGGTACATTCGTCGAGTTCAGTGTATTTAAAGATCCTGTAACAGTGGATTGGAGCATTATTAGTGATCGTAAAGAATTGGATGTTCTAGGATCCCACCTTGGTCCGTACTGCTATGAACCGGTAATGAAAGGAATAGTAAATGGTGACCTGCCAACAGAAGGTGTCGTGACACATGAGTTACCCTTGGAAGATTTCATAAAAGGCTTTGATTTAGTTAGAAGTGGAACAGACTCACTTAAAGTAATCCTAAACCCAAGTCTGTAAAGAACTGTGAAAGAATAGAATTCTATCTTTTGGTAGGATCCATTATACCTTAAATGAACTGGGGGAAGTGCAATGAATAAGGGGCTTTTAGGAAAGCTGGGGATGGATTCCAAGATGGCTCTGGGCTATTTCGGCGTTTTGCTATTTATGATGGGGGATGGGCTAGAGTTAGGCTGGTTATCTTCGTATTTGATTGATAATGGTTTATCAGTACAACAATCCGCGCTCCTATTTAGCGTCTATGGTTTTGCGGTTGCAGTAGCAGCATGGCTTTCCGGTGTGCTTGCGGAAGTACTAGGGCCGAAGAAAGTGATGACGCTTGGACTAATTTTATTCGTTACGGGGACAGTGGTATTTTTGACAGTTGGTATCCCGACAATGAATCTAGCAGTCATGATACCCACATATTCATTACGTGGACTTGGTTATCCGCTATTTGCTTATTCATTCTTAGTTTGGCTGACATATCATGCACCAGTTGAAAGACTTGGAACGGCTGTAGGGTGGTTCTGGGTTTCATTCGCAGGAGGGTTGAATGTGCTCGGTGCTTATTATTCAAGCTTTGCACTGCCTTATCTGGGTGAAATGAAAACACTCTGGAGCGCACTGATTTTTGTAGCAATCGGTTCGGTATTAGCTATCTTTTTAAATAAAGATGATGGAAGTAACCGAAAGGTGTTTGAATCGAAAGCTGCTATGTTCAAATATATATCTAAGGGGATCACGATTGCATTCGAACGGCCCAAGGTTGGAATTGGCGGCATTGTCCGTACAATCAATACGGCAGGAGCTTACGGTTTAGTAGTCTTCTTACCTGCATTTATGATGGATGTCGGTTTCACGCGTACCGAATGGCTGCAAATTTATGGAGCGCTTTGGACAAGTAATGTAATTTTCAACTTAATTTGGGGGATTGTCGGAGATCGTGTAGGCTGGAGAAATACGGTTATGTGGTTTGGTGGAATAGGTTGTTCCGTCTTCATCATGGGACTCTACTACGTTCCCCATACATTCGGTCCGAATTATCTTGCCACTATGGCTGTGGCAATTTGTTTCGGAGCATGTGTAGCGGCGTTTGTACCATTGTCTGCTTTAATCCCGTCGCTTGCACCAGAAAACAGGGGAGCAGCAATGTCGATTTTAAATTTAGGTGCGGGACTCAGTACATTTCTTGGCCCGGCAATTGTTGGTATTTTCATCGGTACTGTCGGCACGCTGGGTGTCCTCTGGATTTACTCAGGTCTATACGTCTTCAGTTCAATCCTGATGATTTTTGTAACATTACCTAAGAAAGAGAACGCAACAGCTAAGGCAGCAGATATAGCAATTACTCAATAATAATTGAAAAAGGGAACGTCTTTCATAAGATGTTCCTGCTTTTTTTATGAATTATCGCCAAACGATTATAAATGAAAGTAAATGAAAAACAGGATTGACTTTTGTGTGCGGAAATGAAAAAATGTGAATATAGATTGTATGAAAAACAAGGAAACTATTGAAGGGGCGATGTATTATGAAGATAGGATTAGGATCTGACCATAACGCGTTTGATATGAAAGGCAGTTTAATAAAATACATAGAAGGACTTGGACATGAGGTAGTCGATTATGGCTCCCAGGACTCATGTACGGAAATAGATTATCCACAAGTTGCATTTGATGTAGCGGAAGCTATTAATGAAAATGAACTAGATCGCGCTATCCTTGTTTGCGGTACTGGAATCGGGATGGCGATTGCAGCAGGAAAAGTACCAGGCATTCGAGCGGCGTTATGCCATGATACGTATTCTGCTGAACGTGCACAAAAAAGTAATGATGCACAAGTTCTAACAATGGGTGCAAATGTGATTGGCATAGAGGCAGCTAAAAAAGTAGTGGAAATGTACCTTGATTCCGAATTTCCTGGTGGGAACTCAGCTAGAAAAGTACAGCAAATTATGGACAAAGAACAAGAGTTTCTAAAAGAGGCAGGGGTTCAAGCGTGAAAAAGCTAATTAATAACCCAAGATATGTTGTCGAGGAAATGATTGAAGGGTATGTATTGGCACACCCAAACCATGTGAGACAGTTATCGGAAAATGCACGCTCAATCGTAACGGCCAAAGAAACACGTGAAGGGAAAGTCGGCGTACTGATTGGCGGCGGTTCCGGTCATGAACCGGCCTTTATGGGATATGTCGGAGATGGAATGGCAGATGGCGTGGCGGTAGGTAACATTTTTGCTTCACCACCTCCTGATCCGATTTTGGAAGCAACAAAAGTGATTGACAAAGGCGAAGGTGTTGTCTATATATATGGTAACTATGCAGGAGATCTTATGAACTTCAGCATGGCAGCCGAACTTGCAGACCTTGAAAGTGGTATTAAAGTGGGTTCAGTGATTGTAACAGATGATGTTGCTTCCGCCCCGAAAGACGAAATGGAAAAACGCCGGGGAATTGCGGGTGAGTTCTTTGTTACGAAAGCAGCTGGTGCTGCTGCAGATAAGGGATTCGGTTTTGATGATGTTGTACGTATTGCACAAAAAGCAAATGATTCCATGCGGACAATGGGTGTAGGTTTGACACCTTGTTCACTTCCGCAAACTGGAAAACCGAGCTTTGAACTTGAAGAAAACGAAATGGAAATTGGTTTGGGACATCATGGCGAGCCTGGTCTTGAAAAAGGTGAATTGCAGCCTGCTGACCAAGTAGTGGATCGTCTTGTACGAGACATTTTCGCTGATATGCCAATTGAATCCGGCGAGAAAGTCGCTGTACTGGTCAATGGATTAGGTTCTACAACAAGAATGGAACTTTACATTATGTTTAGACGGGTTAAACATTTATTGAATGAAAAAGGAATCGTTATTCATCGTTCATATGTTGGCGACTATAGTACATCACTTGAAATGGGCGGCGCATCTATTACAATCATGAAATTGGATGACGAGCTAGCTGAGCTGGTCGATCATCCGGCAGATTGCGCGATGTACACTCAAAAATAAGGGGGACCTATCAATGAAAATGACTGCCGATGAGTTGAAAAATTTTTTAATGAATGTGGTAACAATGATAGAAGAACAAAAAGAATATTTGTGTGAACTGGATCGGAAACTTGGAGACGGTGATCATGGCGTCACAATGTCAATTGGCTGGCAGGCAATCAATGATAAGTTGAATGATGAACTGAAATACGAGCAGGACTGTGGCAAAATTGCTATCATGACGGGCCGCACATTTTTGAGCGCAGTAGGATCGTCAGTAGGGCCGCTTTACGCAACTGGCTTTATGCGAGGGGCAAAGGCTTTTCAAGGTAAAACAGAGGTAAATGATGTAGAGCTGAAAGATTTCTGGGTAGCATTTGTCGAAGGCATCAAAGAACGTGGTAAAGCTGAAGTCGGCGATAAAACTATGGTTGATTCACTTCAACCTGCTTTAGAAACTTTGCAGGCCAGCTTTGATAAATCCAATAATTTCGTAGTTTCATTTACTGAAGCAGTTGCTAGTGCATATCAAGGTATGGAGTCGACTAAAGATATGTTATCCAAACGAGGAAGGTCAAGCCGTCTTGGAGAGCGTTCTCTGGGGACGATAGATCCTGGTGCTGCATCAGCCTATCTGATTCTTGAAACATTTTTAAAAACAATGAATGCTAAAAAAGTAGTTTAACAATTAATATCCACTGCCCATCGACAGTCGTAATTGGATAAATGGGCAGTGGTTTTTTATTTAAGTAGTTTTTACTATCAAAAACAATTAAATAGTTATGGGAAGGGTGAACGGATTGACGGAATTACAGGTGGAAAAACGTCAAGATATACAGTTACTAACCAGTGAGTTTTTAAAAGTCGTACAACAAGCTGCAACTGCTGTGTACCCGTGGATTGGTAGAGGGGATAAGAATAAGGCGGATGGCGCTGCAACAAAAATGATGAGGGATGCAATGGGCCACATAGACATGGATGCCCGTATTGTCATTGGAGAAGGGGAAATGGATGAGGCACCAATGCTTTATATTGGCGAAAGGCTTGGAACGGGTAATGGGTCTTCTGTTGATATAGCAGTTGACCCAGTTGAAGGAACGACACTTGTCTCAAAAGGGCAGGATAATTCACTGGCTGTCATCGCGGTGGCAAAGCAGGGGACACTATTACATGCACCTGATATGTATATGGAAAAGATTGCAGTCGGGACAAAAGCAAAAGGTAGCATCAATCTGAATGTTTCTCTAACAGAAAACATGAAATCAGTTGCACTGGCATTAGGGAAAGATGTAAGTGAATTGACAGTAATGATACAGGACAGACCGCGGCATGATCATTTGATAAAACAAGTGTATGATGTAGGTGCGAAAGTACGAATGTTTTCTGATGTAGATATAACGGGTGCGATTTCGACTGCTATTGATGAAGAGGATGTAGATCTGTTAGTGGGCACTGGCGGTGCACCAGAAGGCGTCATTGCTGCTGTCGCTTTGAAGTGTCTTGGAGGAGACTTCCAAGGAAGACTTGTTCCTGAAAATGATGAAGAATTTGCGCGTTGCATCAAGATGGGCATAGCTGATCCACTAGCTGTATTAACAATGGATGAAATCGTAAAAACCGACGCTTGTTTCTTTGTTGCCACAGGCATTACAAACGGTTCCTTATTAAAGGGTGTACGTAAAAAAGAAGACGGCAAGATGTTCACGCATTCCTTTATCGCGACGAAAAATCATTCGCAGTTTATTGAAGCACGTCATTGAGTGTAATCTACCTGTGCAAGAAATTATCGTAAAGGTTTAAACAATCATGATTGTTTCTCACGCAGCTACTGAAGATTATATAACTTTGAATTATTGCTTTACAAAGAAAGATTCATACTATACACTAAAGGCGCTGAAGAGACTTCGGCAAAATAATAGATTCACATTAAAAATCGCATACGTTTTCTGCACTAGGGGTGCCTATTTTTGGCTGAGATGAGAGCATTTGCTACAATCCCTTATAACTCGAACCAGGTAATACTGGCGTGGGGAAGTGCGGTTACTTTTTCACTAGATCTCTATACGTGAAAAATAGCTGCAGCTTCACGGGTGCGGCTTTTTTTGTGGAGAAAAATAGGGGGAAACGATTTTGAAATCATCTTTGTCTTGCGGTACGAGTCCGATTGTTGGATTGAGGTTTTCAATCCATCCAATGGCGGACAACTTTGTAGAAATTATTAAAGGGGCTCTCTCCAAAGCGGATACATCGAATGTGTGGATGCATACAGATGATGTTAGTACCGTCATGCGTGGGAAGGAAATTCACGTTTTTGATACAGCGAAGGCCATCGTTTTACATGCAGCGGCAACAGGAGCGCATGTTGCATTTAATGGGACTTTTTCAATTGGTTGTCCTGGCGATACTACGGGCGACAGTTATTTAGAAAAAGAGGATGTCTTGGTGAATGAACCTAACGTTAAAGACTATCGTCAATATGTATCTTCGCAATTTGGGTTATATCCGATGAACAATCCAGATTATATGGCGATTATTTACAAAGAAGTAGAACGTGCGAAAGAATGCGGTGTCTTTAACGAAAGTATGCATTATGCAAGTGGATTGCACGGGGACATTCATGATGTATTTGCTTTTTTGGAAGAAACATTTATGCACGCACGTTCCGAACAGAATAAGCACCTCGTCATGACAGTAAACATGAGCATTAACAGCCCTTCACACAAAGGGGGTTCATAATATGCTCAAATCATGGAAACTAAAAGAAGTTGTTCTGCTATCCGTGTTTTCCGTCGTATTCGCCGTTGTCTATTTATTATTCGTCCATGTCGGTAATATTTGGTCGGGTTTTATCGGACCGATTGCGTTTGAATGGATGTTTGGGATTTGGTTTATTGTTTCCATCATTTCTATGTACATTATTCGGAAACCTGGGGCCGCAGTTTTATCTGAAACAATGGCAGCGGTAATTGAAGTGATGATCGGCAACGCAGTCGGCCCCCGTCTTATTTTGAGTGGACTGGTGCAAGGCCTTGGTGCGGAGGCTGCATTTGCGATAACGGGCTATAAACGTTTCAATACATGGGTTCTGATTCTTGCAGGTATCGGCGCTGCATTGTTTAGTTTCGCGTACGGCTTTTTCGTATCGGGCTACTCGGCATTGGCGCCTTCTTATTTAGCATTAATGCTCGGACTTCGTATCATGAGTGGTGCACTCATTGCAGGACTCGGTGGGCAATGGGTTTCTAACGGTCTTCTTGCAACTGGGGCACTCCGTGGCTATGCAATATCTTTAGGAAAAAGGAAGACGTCTGTTGAGTGAGTTAAAGGAAAGCCGCGTCCCGGTTGTGATTGAATTCAGTACTGTCACATTCCAGTTTCCCGAAGACGATGAACCTATTCTTCGGGACGTTTCATTCACAATCCATCAAGGAGAACGTGTTGTCATTACAGGCCCAAGTGGAAGTGGAAAAAGCACACTTCTCTATTTGATGAATCGCCTGTATCCGGTAAGTTGTGATGGAATTGTCACGGGTTCAATCACGTTATTTGAAAAAAATCATAATGCCTATTCACCTGGTGAAGTAAATGCCCGCATAGCTACGGTGTTTCAAGATCCGGATTCCCAATTTTGCATGCCGACGGTGGAAGAAGAAATGGCGTTCACTTTGGAGAATTTACAGGTACCGCGTGCGCTTATGGAAGAACGGATTATGGGAGCGCTACATGTGACCGGGTTAACCCACGTAAGAAATGCACGTATTCAAACGCTGTCCGGTGGTATGAAGCAACGCGTTGCTACAGCATGTGCCATTTTGATGAAGCCGGACGTTCTTATACTTGATGAGCCTTTGTCACATCTTGATCCAGTAACTGCACAAGAATATGTGATTTGGTTGGACGAACTGCAAAGAAAATACGGATGGACAGTTGTGGCGGTCGAACATCGCCTTGATTCTTGGAAAGACTTTTTCCGTCGTCGTTTGAAAGTAGTTACAGGCGGATTCGTCGAACAATCGGATTCCGTAGTAGCTGCTCCGATTTCATTCACCAAAAGATTTACATCTATCGAAGAGGAAACTGTATTTGAAGCGCGGGGTATTTCTGTGGAAGTGAAGGGAAAAAAACTTTTGAAAGATGTGTCCATACAGCTGAAACGTGGGGAAATCGCCGTACTGGCAGGACATAATGGTAGCGGAAAATCGACGCTATTGAAAACGATTTGTGGAATCATTCCTCTGTCAAAAGGAATAATCGAAAGTGGAACCATTTTACCGGGGTACGTTCCCCAGTCACCTGAACACTTATTCGTCTCACAACGGGTGGAAGATGAAATTCTCTTTTCAAAAAATGTGGTGCCCGAACTCGTCGATGATTTAATGCACCGGTTGCGTTTGGACGACATTCGTGACGCCCACCCATTTGCAATCAGTCATGGGCAAAAGCGAAGAACGGCAATTGCAGCCATGCTTGCTGAAAAACGACCTGTCTTACTGTTGGATGAACCGACGAGTGGGCAAGATGAAGCGGCTTTGTTGGAACTTCACCACCTGATTCACGCTCGGGCAGAAGAGGGTCTTGCTGTGCTCATCGTGACGCATGATATGGAGTTTGCAGCATCCGTTGCCGATACTGTTTATTTAATGAAAGAAGGACAAGTAACAGGTCGATTTAATGCGGCAGACGTTTGGGGAAATGAAACGCTTCTATATGAACATGCGCTACTCCCACCTGTAGGGGGTGTTC
This sequence comes from Filibacter tadaridae, assembly GCF_900609045.1. GTDB lineage: Bacteria > Bacillota > Bacilli > Bacillales_A > Planococcaceae > Sporosarcina > Sporosarcina tadaridae. Next base: position 120,330 of record NZ_UXAV01000041.1, on the reverse strand, counting down.
TTTGTGGAATTTCGTGAACAACTTCATGACATGAATCCTGCTATTAAATTTCTCGTAGTCGTCGTTTCCATGTTGACGCTGGCTTGGTTTTTCAACCCTTGGACACCTGCATTGTTTTTTGTTGGGATTGTATCTATTCAATTGGTTCTAAGTCGTGTGAACTGGAAACTGTGGCTACTTATGATGATTCCTTTCTCTATTACGGCTTTCGGTTATTTGTGGACGACGGTTTTATTTGCCGCTGAAACTGGAGGTATGGTCATTTGGACATGGAAAAGTATTGTCGTAACGAACGAACAATTGTCACGGGCGTTATCGCTATCCTTTCGCGTCATCGCCTTTTCTTCTATTTCGCTTCTTTTTGCCTTGACAACACAACCGGTGAAATTCGTGATGAGTTTAATGCAGCAGTTCCGACTGTCGCCGAAACTTGCTTATGGGATGTTGGTTGGCTATCAATTCTTGCCTGTTGTCAAAGATGAATTCATTCAAATCCGGCACGCCCATAGGTTGCGAGGCGTTGGGGATGAAAAATGGTGGTGGCAGCGCATTTTTGGGATGAAAAGAATACTGATCCCTCTCCTTGCGGCTGCGGTACGAAAAGCTGAACGGGCGGCATTCGCGATGGAAGCACGAGGTTTCACGGGTGCGCCGCGTAGCGAATTCTATAAACCAATACCGCTGGGAATTAATGACTGGATACTCTCTGCCTTATTTCTACTCCTTCTGTTCGCTAGTTGTATAGTAGGGGTTTTGTGGACATGAAAAACGAATAACTAAAATTTGTCACGGGATGCCAGGTACCGCCACGATTTGTAGTGCGCAAATGGTGGCGGTACCTGGCATCCTTAGTCGTTGTGAGGTGTGGAGAAAACGTTGCGAGGTTCGGGGATTATGTTGTGAGCTTTCGAGAATATGTTGTGTGGTAAGAAAACGTTGCTGGGTTCAGGGATTATGGTGTTAGGATGGCATTTTACAATGCACAGCACTCACGCAATTAAGTAAATCTAGCGCAGGCGCCTTCATAGTGGTCGCCGAAGCGTATTTCATGGAAAACTCTAAAGTGTGAGTGACTGTCACCGTAAAATGCTTTCTCTCTGAATGACTACAAATGTACCTGTAAAAGATAGGCGCTTACCCCTTCACATCTTCTGGATGATTAATGTGAAAGCCATACGTATGGTGAATTATAAATGTTATACTTGTTGTGCTAGTCTGATTTAATTTCAATAAGAACTGACTTCAAAGATCGGGCCAAGTTGTGGTATAGATTGGAAATAAGTATGGATGAAAGGGATGAGTTTTTCTATGTTATGGATTTCTACACAAGATAACCAAAGTTTGATAAATGTAAAAGAAGTTACTGTAAACGGGAAAAAAATAAAAGGTTTTGTTAGCAGTTCGACTTTAGACGAATGGAGTAAAGACTTGGGGAAGTATGAATCAAAAGAAAGAGCATTAGAAGTTCTTAATGAAATATTTATGAAAATTGAAGAAAACAATGGTATTTCTGCGACATTCGCTATGCCTAAAAAATAAGTATCAACTTGTTCGATAAATGGGCGCATTTCCAAAGTAAGGATCTGCGCTTATTCAGTATTAGGGCCACTTTGTTGCAGTGATACTAATTAAGAGTGTCTTTTAGGAGAATGTAAAGTGAAGGTTTTTTTGCTAACTTGTTTTATTTCATGGGAGTAATCGCTTGGACTTATGGGTTTCACTGGATGCTAATATTGTGGACTTACAGTGTACGTTTTACAGCTGCTGATGGACCGCCTGGTGACATTGGTATTGGTTCAAAACTTGTTTATAGTGTCGGCTTCCCACTGTTTAATTTCGTTTTAATAACTGTCATTTTTCTTTTATACCGCTTTATTCTCAATAACTTTGATATTGAATTAAAAAAAGTGGTACCGATTATTTTCAACGTAATTATTACTGCATACCTAATTTGGCGTGTTGTATACGTTGTATTTGACTATCATCTTTAATTATTGATTTCCATTATCCGGACTTTCGCAGAATAAGCATTGCGCCCATTTTTGCTTGATCGGGCCAGATTGTTTAGGAAGTACAAGTTACTATAGGGGGAAATGAAGTGGATTCGGATGTTTTCAAGCAACTTATAAAGAAAATGTGCAAGGTTAATGATATTTCTCTCAGAAAAGTTAGATTCGAAACCATTGAGAATATTGTGGTTATAAGTATGAAAAATCATTTGAAAGATGGCGTGGATTTAGATTGTTTCCATATTTTAAATCTGATCTATCAAATGATTGCTCCGCTAGGGGTGAAGTTTAATCAACAATTATATTTGTATCCAAATTCAAAAAGAGTCGCCAGGGTAACCGTAACTTTTAGTAAAGAGGATTATGATGCTTTAAATATGAAAATGAAAGACGATAACCTAGGTAACTAAAAAAAATCTAGGCGCCTTCGTTTTCTACTTTTTGTGGTAAGATTAACATGAATTTAACGTGCCTATGTAAGATACTATCGTGAAGGTTTAAACAATCATAATTGATCGTTCCAGGTACGGGAAAATAATGAAAGGATTTGAATTCGAGTATGAAAGATAATTTTTGGCGTGAGTTACCACGACCGTTTTTTATATTAGCGCCAATGGAAGATGTAACGAATGTTGTTTTTCGCCATGTAGTGAGTGAAGCAGCAAAGCCTGATGTGTTTTTTACTGAGTTTACGAATACGGAGAGTTTCAGTCATCCAGAAGGTATCTTTAGTTTGCGCGGACGTTTGACTTTTACAGAAGATGAACAACCCATTGTGGCCCATATATGGGGGAATAAGCCTGAAAACTTTCGGGAAATGAGTATTGGTATGGCGAAACAAGGTTTTAAGGGGGTGGATATCAATATGGGCTGCCCTGTGCCTAATGTGGCGGCAAAAGGGAAAGGAAGCGGGCTGATTAATTATCCTGATAATGCAGCAGATATCATACAAGCAGCAAAAGCAGGAGGATTGCCTGTAAGTGTGAAGACAAGGCTTGGTTATACGGACGTGGACGAGTGGCGCGGCTGGTTGACACACATATTGGAACAAGACATCGCAAATCTATCCATTCATCTGCGTACCAAAAAGGAAATGAGCAAAGTAGATGCGCATTGGGAACTAATCCCGGAGATTAAGAAACTTCGTGATGAGGTAGCGCCAGATACACTTTTGACAATCAATGGGGATATTCCTGATCGTCAAACTGGCTTGGAGCTCGCTGAACAATACGGTGTGGATGGGGTTATGATTGGACGAGGTATTTTCAAAAATCCATTTGCTTTTGAAAAAGAGCCAAGAGAACATAGTAGTAAGGAATTGCTTGATCTTTTAAGGTTGCAGCTTGACCTCCACGATAAATATTCAACAGAATTGGAGCCTCTACCATTCAAGCCTCTTCGTCGCTTTTTTAAGATCTATATTCGTGAGTTCAAAGGGGCAGGTGAATTGAGAAATCAATTGATGAGCACAGAGTCAACAGATGAAGTGCGCGAACTGCTTAGTAACTTCGAGTGAAAGAATGTTGTTGGAACGACGCAACAGAAGAATTGAACAATGTGATGTATGCAAGAAATGATCGTAAAAGTTTAAATAATTAATTTTGGGTACCGGGTTATAAAACAACTTTGAATTGCTTTATAACCCGGTACCTTTCACTATCCAATCAATTAGGTGTTACCGATAAAGTGGTGTCCACATCCTCCAATAGTTGTTTGCGGCAGCTACTGTTTGAAAATGAATCGCGACGACTTGTGATGCCGCTATTAAGCTATCCGGATTTCTGGAATATACCGGACGCAACATTTGCCTGATTTCTTCAGAAGGCTGTGTAAGCTCTATCCCTTTTTGTGCAAGCTTAACCGCCAGTTTATACCCTTCTTCCGGCGTTTGTGTTAGCAGCATTTGCAGCTGGTCGTTTGGCATGTAGTCCACTTCCTTTGCATATTTTATACTACTATACATATGCGTATGCAAACCGGCGGGTGTCTGTTTTCCATTTTGTAATGAATGCATTAAGAGTTTGATAGCTGTCCCATCAGTGAACTTCATCAGCTACATCAAAGGGTAATGATGTAGCGTCCGTTTGGTTCTTGAGTACGACCTAGGTACTTATTCTACAGCGGAACAGGTCAGTTGAATAAGATTCCTTCCCTCTGTTTAATTGTGTGCTCGCACATGTTATAATGAGGGGATTAGGATAATTATTCATAATTGAACGGATGCCGAAAAAAGCCTCCGCCTATCGATAAAATATGGAGGTATAAGAGAATGAGCAAACGATGGACAATCGATAAAATTAAAATATTTGTTGAGAACAATTCGGATAGTAAGTTGTTAACGACGGAATATCATGGTTTTTCTCAAAAGCTACTATTTAAATGTGCATGTGGTAGTAACTTTGAAAAAACACTTACAAAGTTTAACAATAATAACCAACGTAAATGTGACGTGTGCCAACCGCCAAAAACATCACGCGGCGAATAGCAAATAAAGCGAAACTTCAATCAGTGGGGGTTTTTCGACGCACAGGACGTGCTAGTGCAGACGTTGCGACAGGACGTCGCGCATTTAGTCTGCCTCATCCCCCACTGATTGTTAGTTGAGCCATTCGGGCTTTAAAGCGGAATCGCATTTTATTCCGCAAGCACTTCGGGCAGTTGATCCCCCACTTATTCTTCTTGTTTTCTCAAGGACTTGAAGTTGGGGGTCTTACTGCCCGTTAATGCGGGAAAAACGAAGTGCCGATTTCTAGTAAAAGAGAAATTGGCGCTATTTTTTACAGAGTAATAGGGTGGTAATTGCTCAAACGTTCATGTTTGTATGAGTGGCTAGAACCGTATTGTATATGATTAAACTAATATTAGATACCTATGCTGTTTTTTCACTTACTTCCAATAATTATTCGCAGCTGCGACGGTTTGAAAATGTGTTGCAACAACATGTGATGCCATCGTGAGACTATCGGCATTTTCCGCGTAGTCAGAACGTAATTTTTCCCGTACTTCTGCAGAGGTTTGTGTGTAGGCAACCCCTTTCCTTGCTAGCATTAAAGCAAGTTCAAATCCTTGTTGAGGAGTGTCCGTTTGTAAGCTAGTAAGCCAATCTGCCATATGCTCATCCCCTTTGATAGTGTAGTATAAATATAACTCAAGAAGTTCTACTTTTCAATTAATAGAAAGCGCCAGCCATTAATTTCGTTCTACTATCCGTATTTAATTTCCCCGATACCTTCAATTGAGTGGAACTTTTAGCGAAGTGGAACGTATACATAGGCAGACTCGTATGTTCGTTTCGAAATTGCGAATGGGTATCGTATTGCCATCAGTTTGTATAAGTGACTGTGGCACTGTGAATTCAATGGGCAAAATAGTAGAAGGAATACTCCGAAAAGAGGAAGTGCTAAATGATGAATGTAGAAATGGTAATGCAGGAGCTTGAAGCCCTTGGCAAGGAACGAACTAAAAAAATATACATATCCAATGGCGCGCATGAGCCTGTTTTCGGCGTGGCTACAGGTGCGATGAAACCAATCGCAAAGAACCTGAAATTAAATCAACAGTTAGCTGAAGAGCTTTATGCGACAAGGAACTACGATGCCATGTACTTTGCGGGCATTATTGCAGACCCAAAAGCAATGACTGAATCGGATTTTGATCGTTGGATTGATTCGGCCTATTTTTATATGCTGTCCGATTATGTAGTGGCCGTAACTTTATCAGAGTCAGATATTGCACAAGAAGTTGCTGATAAATGGATTGCAAGCGGTGAAGAGCTGAGGATGTCAGCGGGCTGGAGTTGCTACTGTTGGCTTTTAGGTAATCGCTCCGACGTTGAATTTTCCGAGAGCAAGATTACCAGCATGCTTGAAACCATGAAAAACACGATTCACGATTCTCCAGAACGAACGAAATCCGCTATGAATAATTTTCTACACACTGTAGGCGTTTCATATTTGCCGCTCCATGAAATGGCGGTCAAAACAGCAAGTGTAGTAGGTACAGTAGAAGTCAAACGAGACAAGAAAAAAAGCAGTATCCTAAACGCTTACGAAAGCATTCAAAAAGAAGTAGACAGAGGAAAACTTGGTTTCAAACGCAAATATGTAAGATGTTAAAATTCGCTTCGCATGGTGACACCGTTAATGATGGATTCAGGTTTTATTGAATAGTAGGGGGGAATGAAAAGTGAAACCGAAAGTGTATTCAACATATTCTGTACCTGAACATGTGAAAGAATTTATGGCAACTTATTGTGATATTCGTGAATGGCAGGGCGATGGACGGATTACAAGAGATGTTTTGTTAAAGGAAATTACCGATGTTGAAGGATTATATACGGCGGGTAGCAGTATGGTTGGAGTGATTGATGACGAGCTGCTGAATCACGCCCCTCTTTTAAAAGTCATTAGTAACGTATCTGTTGGTTACAATAATTTTGATGTAGAAGCTATGAATAAACGAAATATAATTGGAACCAATACTCCTTATGTGTTGGATGAAACGGTTGCGGATTTAGCATTTGCACTGATTTTATCCACTGCTAGACGCATCACTGAATTAGATCAGTTTGTCAAAGAAGGAAGCTGGAAACCAACGACAAATTATCACGAGACTTATGGATTGGATGTACATGGTACCACGCTAGGCATCATTGGTATGGGGCGGATTGGAGAAGCGATTGCAAGAAGAGCGAAATTCGGATTTAATATGGATGTCCTTTATTTTAATCGGAACAGAAAACCGGAAGCTGAAGACAAGTATGGTGCAGAGTATTGCGACTTGACGTCGCTTTTAACACGTGCCGATTATATCGTGTTGATGACCCCTCTTACACCTGAGACGTTCCAAATTATTGGCGAAGAAGAATTTAAATTGATGAAGAAATCAGCCATTTTCATAAATGTATCTCGCGGTCAGACAGTAGATGAACAAGCGCTTATTCATGCATTACAAAATGGGGAGATCTACGGAGCAGGATTGGATGTATTTGAAAAAGAGCCTGTGGATCAAGATAACCCATTACTTCAAATGTCGAATGTCGTTACTGTCCCTCACATCGGATCCGCTACAGCGAGAACGGAAGCGGCAATGGCGATGCGAGCGGCCGAGAATTTAGTTGCTGTTTTAACGGGGAAGGAACCGATAGACCCTGTTGGGAAATAAATTTAGAAAAGTCCATGGTGACAGTCACTCAAACGTTCATGTTTGTATGAGTGACAATTCGCTGGATACCGAACGGAGGAACTAAATTGGACCATGTTTTAGATCATGTTGGAATTGCTGTTAGAAGTATCGATGATGTGCTTCCGTTCTATCTTAATGTACTAAATGGATTGTTGGAGGATCGTTATACAAGTGATGCACCTGGTGTTGAAGTGCATGTTGCTGTGGTCAGAACGAATGATAAAGTAATTGAATTACTGGAACCAACCAACAAGAACTCTCCAATTGCCCGGTTTATAAAGCAACGGGGAAAAGGGGTGCATCATATTGCATATCGAGTTGAAGATTTGGACAAAGCAATACTCGAGGCGAAAGAAAAAGGGATTCGTTTTCTAGAGGACACACTACGTACTAACACACGTGGGAGAAGGCTTATTTATATTAATCCTGCATCAACTGCGGGAACTTTAGTAGAACTTTGTGGCTACCCTAATGATTAACGATGGTTTAGGTGTCAAAACTTTACTACTTGCTTTATGATGTTTCCATTTATACTAACAAGGATATAAAAGGGAAAGCACAAACACGAATATTGTTGACGCTTCTCTGCGATATATTTATCAAATCTGCGGTGACAGTCACTCAAACTTTCGCGTTTTTTTCAACTGTCTTGATTGTTTAAACTTTCATGTTTGTATGAGTGACACAGGATACAACACCAGGTATAACAATTTTCTGGCTTATTCTACCATGCCGATAAGTATTTACGGAAATTTCAATTTTTATTTTCAACTATTACGAAGCCGGTGGTAGACTGAAAAAAGGGAGGAATTCACTTGCGGATTAAAAATTGCATTCCAGACTTTCTGGAGCTGTACGAATCTAAGAAGGAATTTGAATTACCCGATTTACAGACTTATATTAACAGGCATCCAGAGATATTTGACCAGTATTTTCCGAACCACTGTCCGAAAACTGAAGAACGTCTTCAGGCAGCAATTGATAAATACCCTAGTAAAATCGAAGATATACGTACCATGTCGGGGAAGCTACCCGAAATTATCGAAGAGATTGATGGAGTCTATATGAACGTCTTCAATAATGATCTTGCTATTAACTATAATATCCTTGTTGGCACGTTTGGTTCGAATGCATTTGTCACAAGGGAAATTAAGGGAGATATTTACTTTGCGGTTGAAAAATTGTCTCCTGTATCCAATCATTTAAAGGTGATTGTTGCACATGAAATTGGCCATGTCACTCATTTTTCATTCGCTGCTAAGCAGGGGATGGACTGGAGGTCAGTCGATTGGATGCACGGTCTTACAACACTTTATACGGAGGGGGCAGCGACGTATTTATCACAAAAAATCGTTCCCGGTCTAAATAAGTCAGTGTATTTCACGTACGATGACGACGGGGATTTGTGGGTGAAGTGTTATGAAGAGAATAAACTTGAAGTGAAAAAACGCTTTCTGGAAGATGTGTTATCGGGATGGGACATGGTCAAGGAAAAGGAGTGGTTCCGCTTATCCGGCGGCAGCTATTTCGGTTCTAACCGATTAGGCTATTTACTGGGGATGGATTACGTCGGGCATCTCGTTGAAAGGATAGGGGAGGCAGAGGCGCTGGCTTTTTGGAATGGCAATGATGTGAAGGCAGATATAGTGGCTTGGTTGAAATAAAGTAGCTACACTGGCACGCAAACAATTATCCCTACAACAAAAAGCGACAACTCCGTAATAGGGGTTGTCGTTTTTTGGTCTAAAACTAATCATCCGTTAACGTTATTATTCCATCATAAAAGCGTTTACATTTCGTGATAATTGCACTATTATACTTGTATACAAGTATATCGACATTCAAAGGAAGAAGGGATGTTATGAGCAAAACCAAAGAGTTTATATACCCTCCAAAATGGGGTGCGGGCGCTTCTACTGGTGTGCGTTTAGCATGCGAGGTTAGAACGCGGATTATTTCGGGCATGATTACAAAGGGCACTATTTTATCGGAAAATAAATTAGCATCAGAATTTGAAGTTAGTCGCTCACCTATTCGTGAAGCATTGAAAATACTGGCATCTGAAAATATTATCCGACTAGAAAGAATGGGCGCGGTTGTAGTCGGTTTAACTGAACAGGATATAAAGGAAATATATGATGTGCGTTTGCTAATCGAAACGTTCGTGTATGAACGGATCGTGAAAATAGACACAAGTGAATTAGTAAGAGAGTTAAGTAAGATACTTGAAATGATGGAAGTTGCTATTAAATACAAAGATGCAGATGAGTTCTCCTATCAAGATGTATTATTTCATGAAACGATTATTCGTTCGATCAATCATTCTTACATCATGCTGATTTGGAATAATACGAAACCTGTTATGGAAAGTTTAATTCTTTTATCAATGAGAATGCGCTTAGAAGAAAAGTACGATGATTTCACACGAATACTGAAAAATCATGAGGTTTATATTAAAGCGATTAAAACAAAAGATAGAGCAATAATGATTCAAGCTTTGCATCAGAATTTCGATAATGTGCAAGGTGAAGTGGGAGACCTTTGGATGTCGCAGCAAATGCTCACTGAAGGAAGGGAGCGATAAATTTGACGAATTATATGTTAGGCGTAGATATAGGCACGACAAGTACGAAAGCTGTTTTATTTACTGAAGAAGGTAAAATCATTCAGCAAGAGAATATCGGTTATCCTCTTTTTACGCCGGATATGTCGACAGCTGAACAGAACCCAGAAGAAATATCTCAAGCTGTGATGCAAGTAATTTCGAATGTAATGGGGAATTCCGGTATTTCTCCGGACCGTCTGTTGTTCATATCATTTAGCAGTGCGATGCACAGTGTTATTGCGATGGATGAAGACGATCAGCCCCTAACGCAGTGTATCACGTGGGCAGATAATCGAAGTGAAGCTTGGACACGTAAAATAAAAGAAGAGTTAAATGGTCATGAGGTATATAAACGAACTGGTACACCGATTCACCCTATGTCTCCATTAAGCAAAATTGCTTGGATTGTGCATGATTGTCCTGAGCTAGCAGCCAAAGCGAAAAAATATATAGGCATTAAAGAATATATTTTTAAAAAGTTTTTTGATCGGTACGTCGTGGATCATTCGTTGGCCTCAGCGATGGGGATGATGAATCTCGAGAAGCTGAATTGGGATGAAGAAGCGTTGGAAATTGCTGGTGTCACTTCAGAGCAGTTGTCTGAACTTGTACCGACAACAACGGTTTTTACGAATTGTGACTCAAAATTAGCAAGAAAAATTGGAATTAATCCGCGGACTAAATTTGTCATTGGCGCAAGTGATGGCGTGCTTTCTAATATAGGTGTCAATGCGATCGGTAAGGGTGAAGTCGCGGTAACGATTGGTACTAGTGGTGCGATACGGACCGTCATTGACCGTCCTCAAACAGACGAAAAGGGACGGATATTCTGTTATGCATTAACCGAAAACCATTGGGTCATTGGCGGGCCTGTAAACAATGGCGGTATCGTACTTCGCTGGGTTAGAGATGAATTTGCATCATCAGAGGTAGAGACAGCGAAAAGGTTAGGTATTGATCCGTATGAAGTGTTAACGAAGATTGCCGAACGTGTAAGAGCTGGCTCGGATGGTTTGTTATTCCATCCGTACCTAGCGGGTGAACGTGCACCTTTGTGGAATCCTGACGTGCGGGGCTCATTCTTTGGCTTAACAGTGTCGCATAAGAAGGAACATATGATTCGCGCAGCTCTTGAAGGCGTGATTTATAATCTGTACACAGTTTTTTTAGCATTACTAGAAGTTATGGATCAACCCGTTACTCGAATTCAAGCGACTGGTGGATTTGCAAGATCAAGCGTATGGCGTCAAATGATGGCCGATATATTTGATCTGGAAGTGATTGTTCCCGAAAGCTATGAAAGTTCGTGTTTGGGTGCTTGTATTTTGGGACTCTATGCCACGGGAAAGGTCGAATCATTTGATGTCGTGTCTGAAATGGTCGGTAATACGCATAAGCATACACCGATTGAAGCCGATGTGGATGAATACAAAAAGCTATTACCAATATTCATTAATTTATCCAGAGTACTGGAAAACGAGTATGCGAGTATCGCAAGTTATCAGAGAAGCTTAATTTCAACTAAATAAGGAACCACAGAGGGAGATTATTATGCCGTTAATCATTGTATCAGTAGGGATTGTAGCATTACTTATTTTAATCATGGGATTCAAATTAAACACGTTTGTCTCTTTAATCATTGTCTCCTTCGGTGTCGCTTTAGCCTTGGGTATGCCACTGGATAGTATTGTCTCCTCAATTGAAGCCGGATTGGGTGGAACACTTGGCCATTTGGCATTGATCTTCGGTCTTGGTGCAATGTTGGGTAGGTTAATCGCGGATGCGGGAGGTGCGCAACGTATTTCGATAACCTTGATTGATAAATTCGGGGAAAGAAATATTCAATGGGCCGTTGTAGTTGCGTCATTCATTATCGGCATCGCCTTGTTCTTTGAAGTAGGACTGGTGTTATTAATTCCAATCGTATTTACTATTTCAAAACAATTAAAGGTTTCTATTTTATATTTAGGGATTCCTATGGCTGCTGCTTTATCAGTGACTCATGGATTCTTACCACCGCATCCAGGACCGACTGTAATCGCTGGAGAATATGGTGCTAATATTGGTGAAGTTTTGCTTTATGGTTTTATCATCGCAATTCCAACCGTCATTATAGCGGGTCCTTTATTTACAAAGCTTGCCAAAAGACTTGTACCTGATTCGTTCAATCGGACAGGGGATATTGCTTCTTTGGGTGAACAAAAAACGTTTAAAATTGAAGATACACCCGGTTTTGGAATCAGTGTTTTTACGGCAATGTTTCCTGTTATTTTAATGTCTATCGCCACAATTATTTCAATGGTCCAGAAGACAGCTGACATTGCGGATAATCAGGCATTCGAAATTGTTCGTTTCGTAGGAAATGCATCTACAGCAATGGTTTTATCTTTATTGCTCGCAATCTTTACAATGGGATTAGCTAGAAATATTCCGATGAAAACAGTGATGAATTCTTGTTCGATCGCAATCGCAAATATTGGGATGCTACTCTTAATCATCGGGGGCGGTGGGGCGTTTAAACAAGTGCTCATTGATGGTGGTGTTGGTGGCTACGTAGCGGAATTATTTAGTGAAACTTCCTTATCACCTATCTTACTTGCATGGATAATCGCGGCTATATTAAGGATTGCTTTGGGGTCGGCAACTGTTGCGGCTTTAACAACGGCTGGATTGGTTATACCGATGTTGGGCACATCCGATGTGAATTTAGCTTTGGTCGTATTGGCAACTGGGGCAGGAAGTTTGATCGCTTCACATGTGAATGATGCTGGTTTCTGGATGTTTAAAGAGTTTTTTGGTTTGACATTGAAAGAGACATTTGCAACATGGACATTGCTTGAATCGATTATTTCAATAGCTGGATTAGGCTTTATTTTATTATTAAGTTTAGTTGTTTAAATTGGAGGTTGAAAATAGATGGGCAATACGATTGGCGTTATGGGCCTAGGAGTAATGGGTAGCAGTATCGCGTTAAACATGGCGAGTAAGGGTGAAAAGGTGGCTGTCTATAATTACACACCTGATTTAACTGATCAACTCGTACAAAAAAGTGGACACGAGGAAATTTATCCGTATTATGATGTACAAGGTTTTGTACAATCTCTGCAGTCACCAAGAAAAATATTTCTTATGGTGACAGCTGGAAAAGTGGTAGATTCGGTGATTCAGTCACTCGTTCCCCATCTTGAGCCAGGCGATATCATCATGGACGGCGGCAATTCAAATTACGAAGACACCGCACGCCGGTATGACGAATTAAAGGTCACGGGAATCGATTATTTAGGTGTCGGCGTTTCAGGCGGCGAAGAAGGTGCATTAAAAGGACCTTCCCTTATGCCTGGTGGGGATGAAGAAGTGTATGAAAAAGTGGCACCTATCCTTACTAAAATTGCCGCCCAAGTGGAAGGGCAACCATGCTGCGTTTACATCGGTCCGAAAGGCGCTGGCCATTTTGTGAAAATGGTCCATAACGGGATTGAGTATGCGGATATGCAGCTAATTGCCGAGGCGTATACTTTTTTAAGAGAGAAACTGCATATTCCATTGACGGAAATCGCTGATATATTTGAAACGTGGAATCAAGGCGAATTGAAAAGTTACCTAATCGAAATCACAGCCGATATATTAAGAAAGCAAGATGACAAAACAGGTTTGCCGCTTGTAGATCGTATACTCGATAAAACCGGCCAAAATGGTACGGGGAAATGGACGAGCATCCAAGCAATTGATAACGGTATCCCCGTGTCAATTATTACGGAATCGTTATTCGCTCGTTACCTTTCCCATAAAAAAGAAGAACGCGTACCTGCATCAACTCTATTAGCAGGTCCGGAAATTCAAAATGATGACTTAGATCAAGATGTATGGGTTGAATATGTAAGACAAGCCTTATATATGGGGAAAGTTTGTGCGTATGCACAAGGGTTTACCCAGTACAAAATGACTTCGGGACTTTATGATTGGAATTTGCCGTTAAAAGACATCGCTTTAATTTTCCGTGGCGGTTGTATTATACGAGCTGAATTTTTAAATACAATCAGTAAAGCGTATGAAGCACAAAGGGGCATAGCAAATTTATTGGTTGCACCTTATTTTGTAGAAAAGACGAAAGAGTATCAGGTAAGCCTGCGAAAAGTTATTACTGAAGGCGTAATGTCGGGGCTGTCATTTCCATCCCTAAGCGCTTCCCTTTCTTATTATGATAGCTATCGTACAGCTAATTCCAGCGCAAATCTTTTACAAGCACAACGTGATTATTTTGGTGCACATAGGTACGAGCGCACTGATGTAGAAGGATCTTTTCATACGAATTGGAAATGACTTTGTCAGTCTGTAAAGACCTTTCGCAAGTTCAACATTGAACTTGCGAAAGGTCTTTTTTTATTTTATCCCCAGGATTGCTTTAATCTTACGCAGAAAATAGAGACCGAATTCCAACCAAAACCAACTGTATAGAAGCGAAAATCCAAAAATAATCAGTAAAGACAGCATACTGAACGAGGAAGAAATTGTGGGGCCGAAAACAGGAAAGCCTAGACCATACAAAGGTACGCAGATGCCTATGACTAAGAGTAAACTTGTTGCTAATAGAACGCCCAAGCGACGGTTCAAAGCGCGGAATGTCGACCCTAATACTAATCCAAGTAGGCCGGTGGTGAAAGGGAAAATGATCAATTCAGTTGGTTGAATTACGACTAATAGGAAGATTGTTAATACGTAAGCTAAAACCCCCGAACGGAATGAAATCAGCGCACCCAGCAAAATCGGTGCAGTCGCAAATGGGCTAATGAAATAACCAATACTTGGTAACAACCCCCCGGCGGATTGTAGAATTGTTGCAAGCGCCGCCATCAATGCTGTAAACATCATCTTTTTTGTAGGTGACCACTTGTTAAAAAAAAGGTGTATGTCATGTGGATGAGAGGGTATGGCTTTGGTAAAATACATGGTTTCCCTCCTATTTGTTTTACCCATTTATCACAACGTCCTTATATAGTATAAGAAAGGAATGGAACCTGTGACGGTTATAAGTACCCAAAAGCCCAATTGTTGAATAGATTGATAGGGAAACCGTAGAGAGGGGATAGTGGACGATGTCCGAACGGAAAGTTTCCCAACAAAGAAAGATTGATCCTGGAGACGTCTTGTTACCGGCCGGGTACACCATCGACGTGTTTGCGACCGGTTTAACCACGCCGATTAATATAACTTTTACAGGTAAAGCGGAAATGTTGGTTGCGGATTCCGGTATAACGGATGGTAATGGCAAGGTGCTGAAACTGACGCGGGAAGGCTTTACAGTTATTGCCGATGGGTTTAATCCTCCATTGACAGGAATTACTGAATATCATGGCGATATTTACGTTGCACATCGTCGTTATGTCACAAAAATCCAACCTGATGGGACGAAAAAGGACATCATAGATGGCCTGCCCAGTAATGGTGACCACCATAATAACCGGGTGGTGTTCGGTCCGGATGGCAAAATGTATTTTGGTCAGGGAACTGCGACGAACAGTGGGGTTGTAGGAACTGACAATAGCTGGGTCAAAGAGCATCCTTTCTTTCATGATTACCCTGGCGGGAGAATTACTTTGAATGGGCAGGACTATCAAAGTTCAGGATTTTTAGATAGTTTTCCAAAGCGTTTATCCAGAACGGGTGCGTATGTACCTTTTGGTATTGCAACTTATCCTGGAAAAACGGTGGATGGAATTAGTCGTGCAAATGGAAGCATATTAAGGGCCAATCCGGATGGTTCGGAGCTTGAATTGGTTGCGTGGGGGTTGCGGAATCCTTTCAGATTGCGGTTTGACAGTTATCATCGCTTGTTTGCGGCCAATCACGGGATAGACGTACGCGGTAGTCGGCCAGTCGCCAACTCGCCGGACGAATTCCAGTGGATTCGACCTGATGTCTGGTATGGGTTTCCGGATTTCACCGGGGGATTGCCAGTCACCTTGCCACAATTTAAACCGGAGGGGATGCCCCAACCAACCTTTTTGTTGGCGGAACATCCGATGCAACCTCCGCGTCCAGTAGCTACCTTTCCGGCACACTCAGCCACAATGGGATTCAGTTTCAATGAGGATCCCTCTTTTGCCACAATAGGGGATGCATTTATTGCGGAGTTCGGTGCCAATGATCCCGTTACAACGGGAGGAAAATCACTTCCACGTGTTGGACATCGTGTGTCTCGTATAGATATGCAAACAGGGCAGGTACATGTATTTGCCATTAATCAATCCGGCCTACCTGCATCTGCGACAAACGGGGGTGGATTCGAACGTCCCATTGATGCCGTTTTTGATCACCACGGTGCCCTTTACATCGCAGACTTCGGTTTGTTTGCCGGAAAATCAGCAATACCTGGAACTGGGGTGATTTGGCGAATAACGAGGACTACTTAAGATTAGAGGCTACAGCAGTTTCAATGGGAACTTATGATTCCAGTGAATCCGGCTACCAGCTTCTTCCTCTGAAGCCGGAGCCAGGTACTGCCACAATGTGAAGAGCACAAGTGGTGTCAGAAACCGGCACCAGGAGTGTGATAAAATTAATTTTTAAATATGTGTTGCTAATTCTCCGACAATAAGGTAAAGTCTATATTAACGAAAGCAAACAAATCCAACTTAATAGTTTTTCTTATCTAGAGAGGTATAGGGACTGGCCCGATGACACCTCAGCAACCAGCCATTTCGGCACGGTGCTAATTCCAGCAAGTCGGTAACAAGACTTGGTAGATGAGGAGAAGACTTATTCAAAATCAGAGTCTACTTCCTTTATTCAACATAGGAAGTAGGCTCTTTTTTGTATATAAAAGTACTTCCAATAAAGTTTGTATTTTCAAGAAAAAGGAGTAGTAGGAGAGTTTTTGAAATAACTTTTTGAGAATTGAAAGGAGAGTGTGATGTCGTTGAATCTACTAGATACCTTGAAAGAACGCATTTTAATCGGTGATGGGGCAATGGGAACCCTCCTTTACTCACACGGGGTTGATCTTTGTTTTGAAGAACTGAACTTGACGCACCCCGACCAAGTGCTTCACATTCACCAAGCCTATATTGAAGCGGGTGCCGATATCATTCAAACGAACACATATGGCGCCAATTATATAAAACTGGCACGCCACGGTTTGGAGGACAGTGTCAAAGAGATAAATAAAGCAGCGGTTCAAATTGCGAAAAAAGCTGCCGGTGAAGATACGTTCATCCTTGGGGCTATCGGTGGGATTCATGGATCCCGAACATCCACAGGAACGAAGGATGAAATCAAGCGCAGCTTCAGGGAACAATTGTATTGCTTACTCCTTGAAGGTGTGGATGGTCTGCTTTTAGAAACGTATTACGATTTTGATGAATTAACGACTGTGCTCAAAATTGCACGCGAAGAGACGGATATCCCGATCATTACGAACGTATCGATGCATGAAGCGGGTGTACTTCAAAATGGACTGGAGCTTGCGGACGCCTTGTTGCAGTTGGAAAATCTAGGTGCAGACATAGTCGGCATCAATTGCCGCCTCGGCCCTTACCATATGTTGAAGTCTTTGGAATCTGTTCCGTTGATGAAGCGCGCTTTGTTGTCGGTGTACCCGAACGCCAGTTATCCGGGCTATAAAGACGGGAAGTTATTTTACGAAAATGAACCTGAATACTTCGAGAAGTTCGCGCTGAATTTTCGAAAGGAAGGGATCAGTTTAATAGGTGGGTGCTGTGGGACAACACCCGAACATATTCGAGCGCTAGTGAAAGGACTTACAATCCGGGAGCCGATTCAGGAAAAGCTTGTTAAAAAGAAAGTGGCAAAAGTTGCGGCTTCAGAGTCTAAGTTGAAAGAGTCGCAATCACCGACATTACTTGAAACGGTGAAAAAAAGGCATTCGATAATTGTTGAACTTGATGCGCCTAAACATTTAAATACAACTAAATTTTTTGAAGGTGCACAGGCATTAAAGGATGCGGGTGTGGATGCCATTACATTGGCGGATAATTCATTGGCAACACCAAGAATTTGCAATGCTTCAATGGCGTCACTTGTTAAACAAACGATTGGAGCCACACCTCTAGTTCATGTGACATGCCGGGACCGCAATTTAATCGGCTTGCAGTCGCATCTTATGGGATTACACACATTAGGTATCACTGAATTATTGGCAATTACGGGAGACCCTACGAAAATAGGTGATTTTCCTGGAGCAACATCTGTTTTCGATGTGACATCATTTGAATTAATCAAACTGATTAAGCAATTTAATGAAGGAGTTTCGAAGTCAGGAAAATCATTGCAGCAGAAAACGTCATTTACCGTAGCTGCGGCTTTTAATCCAAATGTTCGCCACTTGGATCGCGCCGTAGAAAGATTGGAGAAAAAAATAGAAGCCGGGGCCGATTATTTTATCACCCAGCCAATCTATAGCCCGGAAAGGATTATTGAACTATACGAGGCAACAAAACATATTAAAGCACCGATTTACATTGGAAATATGCCGCTGACTTCATCGCAAAACGCTGAATTTCTTCACAACGAAGTACCAGGCATTAAGTTGACAGACCAAGTACGTGCAAGAATGGCCCTATCCAATGGGAATCGTGAACAATCTACGAAAGAAGGTTTACAGGTTTCGAAGGAATTGATCGATGTGGCGCTTGAGCATTTCCATGGCATTTATTTAATAACTCCCTTCATGCGTTACGACATGACTGTGGATTTGACGAAGTATATACACAGTAAAGTGGATGCCATTGTAGCAAGGGAGGTGGTTCGAGCCTAGCGTAACACGTATTAAAACGAATACAAAAATAAAAATTAAAGGAGATAACATACAATGACAAACGTACAAAGTTCAAACAGTGGGTACCCAAGAATTGGTGGAAAACGTGAATGGAAAAGGGCATTGGAAAGCTTTTGGAACGGATCGATTTCGGAAGATGAACTTTTGAAAACAACTGAAGCACTTCGATTGGATAATCTTCAAAAACAAAAGGAATTCGGTATTGATCTTATCCCAGTCGGCGATTTTTCGCTATATGACCATGTGCTAGATACATCGATTATGTTTGGTGTGGTGCCTAAACGTTTTGCGTATTCAGGCGGTCAAGTGCCTTTGGAAACGTATTTTGCAATTGCCCGTGGAACTAAGGATGCGGTTGCCTCTGAAATGACAAAATGGTTCAATACAAATTACCATTATATCGTTCCAGAACTAGAAGGTGTAACACCGAAACTAGTGGAAAACCGTCCGCTTGCATTTTATAAAGAAGCGAAAGAAAAACTAGGTATTGATGGTAAGCCCGTACTCTTGGGCCCAGTTACATATTGTAAACTGGCAAAATCCTTCGGTGATGAAAATTTCCCTGTTTTACTGAAACAATTTACGCCGCTGTATATAGAAGTATTGAAAGAGCTCGCAGATGCCGGCGCGGAGTGGGTTCAGATTGACGAGCCAATTTTTACAAGTAAGTTATCGGAAAAGGATTTCCAACATGTGCAACAAGCGTACGCAGAAATTCACGAAGCGGTGCCGCAAGTAAAAATTATCCTGCAAACCTACTTTGAAAAAGTTGCAAATTACGAAGCAGTTGCTGCGCTACCTGTGCAAGGATTGGGCCTTGATTTTGTTCATGGTGATTCGCTTGGATTGCTACGTAAATATGGCTTCCCAAAAGACAAAGTACTCGCGGCGGGTGTCATTGACGGACGAAATGTGTGGCGAGCAGATTTGGATGGTAAATTAACGCTGTTAGAGGAAATTCAGACCTATGTTGAAAAGGATCGTCTCATTGTTCAACCTTCTTCTTCACTGCTACACGTCCCTGTCAGTACGCAATTGGAAGAAAAATTGGACCCCATCATTCAAGAGGGTCTGGCATTTGCTGACGAGAAGCTTGCTGAAATTGTCCTCCTTAGTAAAGGGGTTAACGATGGAACAGAAACAATTGCGGTTGAACTTAAGGAGAGTCGAAACGCACTTTCTCGCCTAAATAACTCCAAATATCGGCAAAACGTCGAGGTGAAAGAAACGATTGGAAAGCTGACTGAACAAGATGTGAATCGCTCATTGCCGTTTGCAGAGCGGATTAAAGAGCAGCAACGACGTTTTAATTTACCACTACTGCCGACAACGACAATCGGGAGTTTACCGCAGACGCCAGAAGTGAGACAGACAAGATCCAAATGGCGTAAAGGTGAAATTACAGATCAAGCTTATGAGCAATTTATCAAAAATCAGATAGACAAATGGATTGAAATTCAAGAAGACATTGGAATTGACGTTTTAGTTCATGGTGAATTTGAAAGAACGGATATGGTCGAATACTTTGGCGAAAAGTTCGAAGGTTTTGCAGTGTCACAGTTCGGCTGGGTTCAATCTTACGGTTCACGTTGCGTCAAGCCACCACTCATTTTAGGGGATGTTGCGTTTAGTGAGCCGATTACTGTGAAAGAGAGTGTCTATGCACAATCGTTAACGACAAAATCTGTAAAAGGCATGCTGACAGGCCCCGTGACAATTTTGAATTGGTCATTCGTGCGAGATGATATTCCACGTTACGATGTATTAAACCAAATTGCATTTGCACTTCGTCTAGAAATTGAAGCGCTTGAAAAGAACGGCATTCGCATGATTCAGGTAGATGAACCAGCACTTCGCGAAGGTTTACCGCTTGATTTAGAAAAAAGGGAAAGCTATTTAGAAGCTGCTGTCCATGCGTTCAAATTGGCGACTTCTTCTGTTGAAAATGCTACGCAAATTCATACACATATGTGCTATTCGGAATTCAGCGGCATTATTAAATCGATTAGTGCACTGGATGCGGATGTTATTTCGATTGAAACGTCAAGAAGCCATGGTGAAATCATCGCTGCATTTGAGAATAATACGTATGATAAAGAAATCGGTCTAGGCGTCTATGACATCCACAGTCCACGTGTTCCAAGCAAGGATGAAATGAAACAAAATATTAATCGCGCACTCAAAACCATTAATCCGAACCAATTTTGGATTAATCCTGATTGCGGTTTGAAAACAAGAAAAGAAGAAGAGACGATTGATGCGTTGAAGATCATGGTGGAGGCGGCGAAAGAAGTTAGAAAGGATCAGCTGGCTGTCGTTAAGAGCTGAGTTTTGAATATAAGAAGGCATCTTCCGGTTCACTTGAACTAGGAAGATGCCTTTTTGTTATGAATTAATACCAGACGTCTTGCGCAATAGCGACAACATGACGTACTTTTTCCCACTGCTGTTCTTCCGTCAACAGATTTCCTTCTTCCGTCGAGGCGAACCCACATTGCGGACTTAGGCAGAGTTGATTCAACGGAACATATTTTGCAGCTTCCGCTATTCTTGCTTTCACTTTTTCAGGGTTTTCCAGTTCGCCGAATTTAGACGTGATCAGTCCCAATACGATGGAAAGATCAGGTCGGTTCACGTGAGCTAACGGTTCAAAGCTTCCGGAACGTTCGTCATCAAATTCAAGGAAAAGACCGTCAACATGTAATCCGCCGAAAATAGTCGCAGATACTTCGTCGTAGCCGCCACTAGAAAAGTAGGTTGATTTGAAGTTGCCGCGGCATATATGCATCGTCACGAGCAAGTCAGCCGGCCTTTTCGCAATCGATTCATTGATTGCCTGTGCAGACTGCTGTACAACCTGGTCTGGATTCAGGCCTTTTGCTTTCATCGCTTCTCTTCCTTCTTCAGAAAGAAATGAAGCCCAGGACGTATCATCTAGTTGCAGGTAACGGCAGCCTTCATCATATAGTGCTTGAATTACGCCCTGATAAGCGGTAACCAAATCATTAACTAATTCTTCGTTACTCGTATAGATTCCTTCTTCGAATGTCGCCCTGTGAAGTAGCATGTTCGGACTAGGAATCGTAAACTTTGCCACCGTATTGCCTGCAATACTTTTCAGGAACTTGAAGTGTTCAATCATGTAATGATCGCTGAACCTAACTTTATCCGTTACTTTAATGCCATCCGCTTTGCGCGAGACGCCTTTGAATTCGACGCCTTCTTCGGTTTGGTATAGTTCGACGCCGTCAAAGCCGGCAAGAAAATCAAAGTGCCACCATTTACGGCGGAATTCTCCGTCTGTCACGGATTGCAATCCAGCCTCTTTTTGCTTTTCAACGAGCTTTATAATTTCTTCGTCTTCGATTTTCCGTAATTCTTCTGCAGTGATTTCAAGGTTTTCTTTTTGAAGGCGGGCTTGTTTAAGACGTTCCGGTCGTAAGAAGCTACCGACGTGATCTGCTTTAAATGGTGCTTTCTTGACTGTGTTAGCTGTTGCTGAATTCGTCATATTGGTTTCCTTCTTTCTAGTTGGTTTTTTATTCAAAGTCCTGGTTGGAGCATCTTACTTTTCATTGACGCAAAAACTTGTCTTAAATCCGCTATCAAATCATCGGCTTCTTCCACTCCGACAGAAAAACGTAAGAGTCGGTCGTCGACGCCCCGTCGTATCCGTTCTTCGCGGGGGATGTCGGCGTGGGTTTGTGTTGCTGGATAGGTGATGAAACTTTCCACTCCGCCAAGGCTTTCTGCAAAAGTGATGAGTTGGAGATTTTCAAGAAACGGTTCGACCAACTCACTTTCTTGTAGACGGAATGATAGCATGCCACCTTCCCCGGGATAGAGAACATCTACTACAAGTGGTTCACTTTTTAAATAGTTCGCAATTATTTTCGCGTTTGCATCATGCTGTTTCATCCGTAAATGCAGTGTTTTCAGCCCTCTGATGATTAACCAAGAATCGGTAGGGGAGAGGACTGCACCGATAGCGTTATGGTTGGAAGCCAAATCTTTACATAGCTTGTCACCTTTCGCAACGACAAGTCCGGAAAGAACATCGTTATGACCTCCGATATACTTCGTCGCACTATGCACGACAATATCGGCGCCAAGTTCAATCGGTCGTTGGAAATAAGGTGTTAAAAACGTATTGTCAACAATCAGCAGTAAATCATATTTCCGGGCAAGTTCCGCATACTGCCGGATATCGAATTCTTGCATTAAAGGGTTCGTCGGTGTTTCGATAAATAGTGCCTTCGTTTTAACAGTGATCAACTTCTCGGTCTCATTAACATCGGAAAAATCCGTATACGTCGTACCGATTGAGTAGACGTCAGAATACTGTTTGAGCAGGCGATAGGTACCGCCATAAATATCTTCCGGAACAATCAATTCATCCTCCGGGCGGAAAAGCGATAGGACCAACTGAATTGCGGCCATACCCGAACTGCATGCAAAACCCGCATCGCCGCCTTCTAATTGTGCAATTCCTTCTTCCAAAATGGAACGGGTCGGATTTTTCGTCCGTGTGTAATCGTAACCGGTCGACTTGCCAAGTCCTTCGTGTTTGTAGGCCGTTGATAAATAAATGGGCGGGTTGACGGCGCCGGTCTTCGGATCACTGTTATTTCCTAATTGCACGAGGGTGGTTTCTAAACTTCGTTTTGTCATTAGATTCACTCTTTTCTTTTGAAATTAAAAAGGAGACCCTCTATAAGAAGAGGGTCCCCGAATTTACGAAGTCAATCTTCTTATCTTCTAGGTAACTGAATACCTATTGGAGTTAGCACCGTGCCTAAACAGGCTGGTTGCTGAGACGTCTCCGGGCCAATCCCTCGGTCTCTCTTGATAAGAATAAAATATGAAGTTAGTAGTATATATTGCTATAAAGAATCCTCTCAACAACGCTCGGCACTCGCTGGAAATTATATGGAATCATTAGTTCAATATATTTAGTATAAACTATTTAGATAACTTTATCATAGCGTGAATGATAAAACAAGGGCTATTGCAATACATTTCCCTGAGTTATTGCATGCGTTGATTGAACAAAGTGGGGGTAGTTCAATCGCAATCAGTTTCGTTTGTTTTGGGGTTCAGTGCCGTACGTGGAAACATGGATAGTGAAATGACGGCGCACACAAAGGCGATGACTACAACCGCGGATCCGATTGTTGCTGTGCTGGTAACTGATTCAGTGTGCTCCAACACGACACCGCCGATACCAGAGCCCAGCGCAATGCCAATCTGTAAAGCGGAATTATTGAAACTCTGATGTATATCAGAAGAAACCGGGTCTGTTTGAATAATATAATCTTGTTGTGGAGGTGCAAGACTCCAACTTAATGCTCCCCACACCATCATCACAACTATAAAGAGTGGAACCGAAAATGTCGAATAAGGAAGTGCAAATAAGACAAGGGCGAATGCACCCAGGATGATTAAAATACTTTTCGCAGAGCCGATCCGATTCGCAAGTTCCCCTCCGAATGCCCCGCCACTGACAGCAGCAATACCAAAAAGGAAATAAAAAATACTAATCCAATATTGATTCAGCTGTAAATTTGTTTCTAAAAACGGTGTGAAATATGCGTATACAGTGTAGTGTCCGGCTAACATGAACATTGTAGCCAAATGGGCGAAAACAATTTTTTTATTGCCAAGCGCTTTAATTTGTGCGGAAAGCGGCTGTACTTCTCCAGTAGGAATCTTTTCAAGGAATACAGCTATTAGAATGAAGGAACCGATTGAGAGAATGGCAATCCCTAAAAAGACAGTACGCCATCCAAATGAATCCGTAATGATGATTCCAAGGGGAACTCCCAATACGAGGGACGAACTGATGCCCATGTAAATGTATCCCAATGCTTTCGCCCGTAGTGTAGGGGCTACAATCCTCGCTGTTATGGTCAAGGAAAGGACAATCACCAAAGCCGCGCTCATTGACGTGATGATCCTTGCAATCATCAGCAGGGAAAATGTAGGACTGAAATAGGTCATAATATTTCCGATGAAAAATACCGCTAACGTAATCAGATACAATTTTTTCCGTTCAACTTTTGCGGTAAGTGATAATAGAACAGGACCGGCAATTGCATAAACAAGCGCAAAAACCGTAATAAGTTGTCCCGCCGTTCCAATTGTAACGCCCAAGTCGTCTGCGATAACTGGTAATATACCACCCACAATCAATTCAACCAGCCCTACTGTAATCGTAGATGCCGCCAGTATAAAAACTCTAAAATCCATTATATTCTCTCCTATTCACTTCTCTATTTTTCCCTTTAGGAAAATACTTATAAATGTATCGAATAATTGATTTTAAGAAAACAAAAAAATCCCGATTACAAAGTGAACAGCACTTTTGTAATCAGGATTTAACGGTTCCTGGTAGAGACCCTCAAACCATATTATTGAGGTTATACATATTGTTTTCAGTATGAAATTTTCTTTTTCCAATTTACCATGCTAGTGCAGGTTTATCAAGTTCTTTGTTAATCGGCTTTGCATTTTGCACTAGGAGTATGATGTTTCTTTTTCGTTAACTGTCCTATACTCTTTAGTTCGGAAACGATAATACAGTACAATGGATTTAAAAGGATAAGCGATTGAATTTTCGTATTATGCCGGGGAGATGTGTGCACAAAATGGCGTGGGATAACTGAAAAGCACATAAAGTGTGTTCAGTGATTGATACTATTTCCAAACGCATCTACGAAAACTACCTTAAATTAAAGTGTTTTCTAAATTTGCGATATGAGAAAAAGACGTGATAAAATAAAATCATTCAAAGAAGAAAGTATAAGCGCAAACCCTTGCACTTAATTGTTTGAATTAAAGGAATAGTTTTAACAAGTATAACCATTTCAAAAAAACGTGTTCGTTCTGAAAATTAAATAGTATAAGGAGTCTATAGAAGATGATAACGGAGAATAAAGAACAAACGATATTTGATCACGTTGGAAATAAAATAAAAACAGACAGAGAGATAGACATAATCACTCGATTAGAAGAGCCATTGATTGTGGTTTTGGATAATGTTTTAAGTAATGAAGAATGCGATGAACTAATCAGATTGTCAAAGGACAAAATGCAACGTTCAAAAATTGGGAAGACACGAGAAGTAAATGAACTGCGAACAAGTAGTGGTATGTTTTTTCAAGAAAGTGAAAACGAAACTGTTACTAGAGTTGAGAATAGAATTTCATCTATTATGAATATCCCCATTGAACACGGAGAAGGCATTCAAATCCTTAAATATACGCCTGGTCAAGAATATAAAGCCCATTATGATTTCTTTTCATCAA
The DNA here is from genome assembly GCF_900609045.1 of Filibacter tadaridae. Lineage (GTDB taxonomy): Bacteria > Bacillota > Bacilli > Bacillales_A > Planococcaceae > Sporosarcina > Sporosarcina tadaridae. Next base: position 94,431 of record NZ_UXAV01000041.1, on the reverse strand, counting down.
CAAGTAAGGTAGCAAACAATAATAGAATTAGTACGCTCATTATGTATTTAAATGATGTAGAACAAGGTGGAGAAACGTTTTTTCCAAAACTGAATCTAACAGTAACACCGCAAAAAGGCATGGCGGTTTACTTTGAATATTTCTATAATGACGAAAACTTGAATAATTTAACGCTACATGGCGGAGCACCTGTTATAACAGGTGAAAAGTGGGTCGCAACGCAATGGATGAGAAAACAAAGAATTAGGTAATAAGGTTTTTAAATTTTAGGTACCAGATTATAGAACAACTCTAAGTTGTTTTATAATCTGGTACCTTTTATGATATAGATATTCAGACGATAGTATGTTGACGTTTAGGTTGAATGTGTCATTAATATTCAGTTCATCCAAAAGGGGGGCTAGCATTGAAAAGACTGCAACAAGCGATTGATATGCGTCGTGAAGGTGATATCGCAGAGTCCACTGCATTATTGGAAAGTATTGAAGAAAAGGATGGGCGCATCTATTTTGAATGTGCGTGGAATTACAGCATTCTAGCAAATGCACGGCAGGCAATCGATAATTATAAACAAGCAATCGAACAAGGGTTACCAAAAGATTTATTGAAAAAAGCCTATATGGATCTCGCCTGTAATTATTTTGAACTGCACCAGTATAAGCAAGCTGAACGTATATTGGATAAAGGGATTTGCGAATTTGGCGATTCGGAAGCCTTTCGCGCGATGGCAACAATTGCAGACTATAAGTTGGGTAAACCAAAGCATGCGATTGTCGATCTTATGCAGTTGTTATTGGATCCGAAGCCGAGTAAAGAAATCGCGAAATACAAGACGGAGCTCATGCATTATGTGCAGAGATAGGGGTGCAGAATGTCGATTAAAGAAAAAGTAAAAGACATTATAACGGGTGCCGGTATTGGTTATTTTGATACAGGCATATGTGGAGAGTATGCCCGTTACGATTTGTATATGGATGATAAAGATAAGGAAGTGCGTAGGAATGCATTGATGGCTTTCACAATGATGCTTGGTACATGGCATTCGGGGAGTAGTTTTTCATTTACCCCACAGCATTTAAGAAAGTTCGATGGTGGCTTTGGCGAATGGCGGCGGCATGAGCTTCATCACTATATGAAGGCATTTGTGACACATCAGCAAGCTATTCAGCGTGATTTTCCAGTAATGTATGCGTTCATTGTATGGTTTTTCATTCACATTGAAGATGAAAGAACGTTGACGTATGAAGAAAGTTTTCCGGAACTGGACACTGAATGGTGTACACGTCTTCGGCAAGAAGTTTTACAACCGAATGCGGCAATTGAACGACCTTCCATGAAGAGTTTCTTTATAGAAAGTGGCATCGAACCATTCTTTATATCGGATTTTCCCGGAGAAAAGAATTGATGAAAAGCATCTCGCTTTTAGGAACGAATATATTCATCCAATGTTTCGTAACCAAGGTCGTTATGATACCGCCGAATGGTAAAGCAAGTATGAAAAAATGGTCAACGTCTGCCACTTATTTAAGTGCAGAAATTCGGGGGAGGTAAATGGAATGGGGAAATGGTTTCCGCGACTATATGACACGGCTATGAAACCGCTAGAAAAACACGTTTAAAAAAAGTTAGAATGGGACTTATAAACGAAGCAGTTGGAAGAGTGCTGGAAATCGATTCGGGGACGGGTGTAAACTTTCCATTCTACGAACACGCAATACAAGTAGACGCAATTGAACCTAATCCCTTGATGAGCAATCAATCATTAGTCGCCATCCAAAATGCATGTATACCCATTGAATTGCATACAGTTTCAGCTGAAGAACTTCCTTTTGCTGATAACACATTTGACTCTGTCGTGGCGACGCTTGTTTTTTGTACGATTCCAGAACCGGCCAAGGCATTACAGGAAATCAGGAGAGTTAGTAAAAAAGGGGCTAAACTCTTGTTGTTTGAACATGTTCGAATGGATCAAAAACTATTGGGGAAGGCTCAAGATTTATTGAATCCATTATGGGCGAGAGTTGCTGATGGGTGTCAGTTAAACCGGAATACGCTTGACTTGCTAAAACAATCTGGTTTTACAATTACGAAAGTCGATTCTTATTATAAGGATCTTTTTTTGTATATCGAATGTTTGAATGAGGAATAATGATAGTGACCTCAATCGCATATTCAATTGATGCATGGTGCCTAGTTTTGATGCAATTTTGAATTGTGTTAGTACGAGGTGCTTTTTTTGATGAAAAATTATTGCAATTTGCGTTGAATGAGCGGACTACGGGGATTAATGATCGGAACACGAGGTTTATTGATTGCAATTCGCGTTGAATGATCGGACTACGAAGATTAATGATTTTATGTTGATTTGTGGGGATTTCTAACCCGGATTTCAATGTAAACCCTATCATCATCAATGTGAACACTATATAATTAAATGGATTCGGTATATTTTTCGTACGTTTTGTCGGCGAAGTCGAATAATCTTTACAAAAGGAATAGGTGTAAAATAAATGAGTTTATTGACTGTAACGAATTTAAGTCACGGTTTTGGGGATCGTGCGATTTTCGAGGATGTTTCTTTCCGGTTATTACAAGGTGAGCATATCGGGCTAATTGGTGCGAATGGTGAAGGGAAATCGACGTTCATGAACATTATTACCCGAAAGCTTGAGCCTGATGCCGGCACGGTTAGTTGGGCGAAACGAGTACGGGTCGGGTATTTGGATCAGCATGTCGTGTTGAAACAAGGGATGAGCATTCGGGATGTATTGCGGACCGCTTTTCAGTATTTATATGATCAGGAAACGGAAATGAATGCGCTCTTTGCTAAAATGGCTGAAGTGGATGTGGACGAGCTCGAGAAACTTCTTGAGGATACGGGGCAGATGCAAGAAGAGCTTACGAATAATGACTTTTATATCGTGGATTCCAAAGTGGAAGAAGTGGCGAATGGGCTCGGATTGACAGAATTCGGTTTGGATCAGGATGTCCATGATTTAAGTGGCGGGCAACGGACAAAAGTGCTACTTGGCAAGTTATTGCTGGAAAAACCGGATATCCTCCTCCTTGATGAGCCGACGAACTATTTGGATGTTGAGCATATCGACTGGCTTCGAAATTACTTGCAAAACTATGATAATGCGTTCATCTTAATATCGCATGATATCCCGTTCTTAACTAGCGTTGTTCAGCTGATTTATCATATGGAAAATCAAGAAATCACTCGGTATTCCGGCGGCTATGATGAGTTTTTAAGAGTGCATGAAATGAAGAAGCAACAAGTAGAGGCCGCTTTCAAGAAGCAGCAAAAAGAAATTAGCCATCTAAAAGACTTCGTAGCGCGCAACAAAGCGAATGCAGCGACGAGTAAAATGGCAATGTCCCGCCAGAAAAAACTAGACAAGATGGATGTTATCGAATTGGATGCTGAAAAGCCGAAACCACAATTCAACTTCAAACAAGCACGGACTCCTAGCAGATTCCTATTCGAAACGAAAGCACTTGTTATCGGCTATGATGAGCCATTATCCAAGCCGTTGGATCTAACGATGGAACGCGGGCAAAAAATTGCATTGTCAGGCGCAAATGGTATCGGGAAAACGACGCTTTTAAGAAGTATTCTTGGAGAAATCCCGGCGCTTTCAGGTTCAGTCGAGCGTGGGGACCATTTGGAAATCGGTTACTTTGAGCAAGAAACGAAGTCGGAAAACAATAATACATGCCTAGAAGAAGTATGGGAGACGTTTCCACATTTCACGCAGTATGAAGTACGTTCTGCTTTAGCTCGGTGTGGCTTAACAACCAAGCATATTGAAAGCAAAGTGAAAGTGTTAAGCGGCGGTGAAAGGGCGAAAGTACGTCTTTGTAAATTAATCAATTCTGAAACGAATTTACTCGTCCTCGATGAACCGACGAATCACCTTGATAAGGATGCGAAAGAGGAATTACAACGAGCTTTAAAGGAATATAAAGGAAGCGTATTGCTGATTTCGCATGAACCTGACTTTTATGAAGGTCTTGTAACTGCTGTTTGGAACGGTGAAAATTGGACGACTAAAATGTTTTAACCTCATATTTAAAAGACCGGGGAAATCCTCGGTCTTTTTTTGTTGGCGCAAAGTAATGAAGTGTAAAATCAATCAGTTTAACATAGGAACTCCTTTTTGGGACAATCTAATAAAAAAGGAAAAGCTGGATGAGGTGAAGTAAATGATAATTGAAAGGTCGACTGAGTGGAAAGAAGGCTTTATAGAACGATTGGAAAATCGTGAAGCATGGGATAATTGGACATTATATACAATGAGCTACGACGTAGTAAAAATGAACTTGATTACAGATTTCCAAGGTCTTCAATCTCCTAAATATTTACCCACCCTTACGCCGCTTGCCCATCAATTGGAAGTGGCGGAAACGGTTATTGAAAGGATGAATGGAAAAGCGATTCTTGCAGATGAAGTTGGACTTGGTAAAACCATTGAGGCTGGTTTGATTTTAAAAGAATACTTAATAAGAGGTCTTGTGAAAAAGGCGCTCATTTTGGTTCCGGCTTCTCTTACCAATCAATGGATTGAAGAGCTCAATCAAAAATTTCATATTCCGGCCATGCAGTATAGAAAAAATTACGATTTAAACCATTGTACGATTGTCGTCATGAGTATAGATATGGCGAAAAGAAGCCCACATAAAGAAAAGATCTATGAACAGGATTATGATTTGATCATCATTGATGAAGCACACAAATTGAAGAACCACAAAACAAAGAATTATGAGTTTGTACAAAACTTAAAGAAAAAGTTTTGTTTGTTGTTAACTGCCACGCCGATTCAAAATAATGTGTTTGAATTGTTTTACCTCATATCATTACTGAAACCTGGTCACCTCGGTAATTACGAGTCTTTTCAAGCATCATTTTCCGCGAGTAAGCACGACGTAGAACAGGAAGAGTACTTGAAGGAATTGGTTAATCAGGTGATGGTAAGAAATAGAAGACAGGATACAGGAATCGAGTGGACAAACCGTCATGTAGAAATAATACCCATCGATTTTACAAAAGAAGAAAAAGAAGTCTACGATATGATTTCAGAACTACCAACTGTTTCTCCTGTTTTTTCGGATGCCTTCTCTATGATTACGCTACAAAGGGAAATGTGCAGTAGTAAGGAAGCTACATGTTTGACCTTAACTAATATGCGAGAAAAATGCATTAAACCAGAAGATAGTTCTTATATAGATGAGATCATTCATAAGGCAATGGCACTGGAAATAAATTCGAAAGCGGAAAAGGCGTATGAAATTGTTTCTCGGGCAAACGGTAAGGTTATTATCTTTACCGAATATCGTGCTAGCCAAACCTATTTGCAGTGGTATTTACATTCTAAAGGAATCACAAGTGTACTTTTCAACGGAAAACTGAACAAAAACAAACGAGAATGGATGAAACAACTGTTTAAGGAAAAAGCGCAAGTACTAATTGCCACGGAGTCCGGTAGTGAAGGTATAAACCTACAATTTTGCTACCATGTCATTAATTATGATTTACCTTGGAACCCCATGAAGTTAGAGCAGCGAATCGGACGTGTCCATCGGTTAGGGCAGGAAAATGACGTCCATATTTACAATCTGGCCATTCAAAATACAATTGAGGACCATATATTGGACTTGCTTTATGTTAAAATCGGAGTTTTTGAAAAAGTAGTGGGTGAGTTAGACGATATTCTATCCGCTTTCAAAAAGACCATTTGAGATAAAGGTGGAGAGGAAGGGTGTATATGTATCCACAACAAATTCACAGTTATTTACAACAATTTTTCAAAGAGAACAATTGCCAAATATTAAATGAAAATGACCACTTCATCAACGTACAACTAACGATTGAAATGGATAAAAGAATTATGAATCGACCATTTTATTGGAAGTATCAGGAAAGCACAGGGGCCGAGCCAAACCCAGCACAACTAACGTTTATCACCGATACAAATAAGCTTGATGATGACATTAAAGGGGAAGTTATCCACTTCGGTTCTCCCCGACTTAGTCAACTGTTCCAAGCAACTAATGAGATGGGCTCATTTGTACAGATGTATGAGCAGGTAGCAGATAATCTTGGGACGAAGACCATATTGACACCGTGGTTAGGTGTTAACTATAAAATAACGTATTTCAGTGATCAAACAAAAGAAGTTCTTTATTCATTAGGCATGAATTTAATGACAGGTACTCTTTTGGAAGGGTTTCAGGAATCGTTAAGTGAAATGGATTTGGGTGTAACTAGGCCAGAGAATACATTTAATCTGCCGTATACGATAAAACCTATTCGAGCACTGGAGCGATTGGATGGAGTTATTGAAAATAGCATACAACAAGAGGATCACAAATGGGCTGAAGAAGCGAAAATGAGATGGCAAAAGGATAGGAATGTATTGGAGTATTTCTATGAAGGGGTAGAAGACAGACCTGAATGTTACGAGATAGAGAAAGAAGCAATGGACCAACAATACGAGGCAAGGATTAAAATTGAAATTATAAATGGTGGATTGTTTTATCTCATATGAATTTGAAATACTGGTGCAAGAAGCCTTCATGAAATTTCAAACAACAAGGACTGTTTATCTCGCTCGACTGCTTAAGATAATGAATGTTTGCCCTTCTGTCTGAAGGGAAAACAACTAGAAGTGGAACAAGAGAGACAGGAAGGAGTTTTATTTATGGTTAACTATTCAGGATTAGATTCACAATTTATCGGTGGGCAATGGAAAAAGGGAACGGGATCGAGTACGATCGATTTGACGAATCCCTACACACAAGAGAAAATCGCATCGTTCCAGTCGGCGAGTGTAAATGATGTTGATGAAGCATATCAAGCAGCGAATTCTACTCAAGAAAAATGGGCCGGGGTAAACGCATTTGAGCGTTCTCGTATTATAAATGAGGCGGCACGAATTATGGAAGTACGTCGGAAGGAATTGGTGGAGCTACTAATTGAAGATGGCGGATCAACGTTCATCAAAGCAAATGTGGAAGTCGATTTCTGCATCGCCATTACGCGTCACGCGGCTTCGTTTCCATTTCATGTAGAAGCGACATCACCGCCGTCGATCGTACCGGGAAAGAAAAATAAGGTTTTCCGCATGCCGTTAGGAGTGGTCGGAGTTATTGGGCCATTTAACTTCCCGATGTATCTTGCAATGCGCTCAGTTGCACCGGCGCTTGCAGTGGGGAACGGCGTTGTTTTAAAACCGGATTCACAGACGGCGTTGTCGGGCGGAACAGTGCTTGGTAAAATTTTTGAAGAAGCCGGCGTTCCTGCTGGTGTATTGAATGTCGTAGTACCCGATATTGGTGAAATTGGTGATGCTTTCGTCGAACATCCGATTCCCCGCATGATTTCTTTCACCGGTTCAACTGGTGTCGGACGCCATATCGGTGAGATCTGCGGTCGTATGATCAAGAAAGTAGTCCTTGAGCTTGGAGGCAACAACCCGTTTGTTGTTCTTAAAGATGCGGATATTGAACGGGCGGTCGAAGGAGCTGCTTTTGGCAAATATATGCATAGCGGGCAAATTTGCATGGCTGTTAACCGGATTATCGTTCACCAGGACATCTACGAAGAGTTTTCGAATAAATATGTGGAATTCACGAAAAAGATTAAGGTTGGAAATCCTTCCAATGAAGATACATTAATTGGACCCCTCATCAATCATAAAGCGGTTGGGCGAATTCTTGGTGAAGTTGAAAAAGCGAAAGAAGAAGGAGCAGTGGTTTTGCTCGAAGGATCGGTCGACGGCAACGTCATGTCTCCTTATATTTTAAAAGGTACGAATGAAATGTCCACCGCTAAAAACGAAATGTTCGGGCCTGTCGTGACAATTATTCCTGCCGCTAGTGAAGAAGAAGCGCTTCGCATAGCCAATGATACTGAATACGGTCTTAGCGGATCTGTTCATGCAGGAACAGTTGAAAAAGCGATGGCTTTCGCACAAAAAATGGAGACGGGTATGGTGCACATCAATGACCAAAGCGTCAATGATGAGCCACTTGTAGCATTCGGAGGAGTAAAAGGTTCCGGCGTCGGTCGTTTTGGTGGAGATTGGTCACTGGACGAATTCACAACTTTCAAGTGGATTTCTGTCCAGGAAGAAAAACGTCAATATCCATTCTAAATTAATTGAATCGACCATCAAAAATCTGTAAAAAACACGCCCATTATCGATGGATGAAATCAATAATGAGCGTGTTTTGTATTGAAGTAACCATGCGCGAAACTAATATGATTGTTTGTTACAAAAGTACTTTATTTTAACTCATCTTAACCTAAATCACATCGTCTTAAAGTTTTCATTGCTCAGGTTCTCTATAACCCGTTTCCGCCTTAAACCTCACTTCGGCATACGAAACTTCGTCAGCTTCGTGCCTCTTTGATGAAACAAGTGTCCCAATTATTGCTGCTATGAATCCTGCTGGAACTGAAATAATGGCGGGGTTCGCATACGGGAAGATTGGGTCACCTACGAAGAACGCCGCTCCTTCAACCGGATTAATAACACTAGGACTTAATGCAACGAGAACAAGCGCGACGATTAAACCGGTTAACATTGAAGCAACCGCACCCGTCGTATTAAACTTTTTCCAGTAAATAGTGAAAAGGATTGTCGGAACGTTCGCGGAGGCGGCGATACAGAATGCTAAAGAAACCAGAAACGCGACATTCAATTTTTCCGCTCCTAGCGCTAAAATGATAGAGAATATGGCAACGCCAATTGCAGCATATCTTGCAGCTCTTACTTGCTGTTTCTCTGTAATGATTCCTTTTTTTATAATTTGTCCATAAATATCATGTGCAATTGCGGATGCACCTGATAATACCAGCCCGGCAACGACTGCAAGAATGGTTGCAAATGCGACCGCGGCAACAAATGACTCCAATGCTGAACCACCTAATACACCTGCCAACATGGGTGCTGCCATATTCCCAGCCGCATTTTCAGCAACGATTGCATCCACACCAACAAACTTAGCAGCGCCGAAACCAAGGAAAATAGTTAGAACGTAGAATATACCTATAATCCAAACCGCATAAATAACAGAAGACCGGGCTGTTTTCGCATCCTTTACCGTAAAGAAACGCATTAGGATATGGGGTAAGCCAGCCGTTCCTAAAACGAGTGCAATTAGAACGGATATCAAGCCGATAGGATCTTTGTAGATTAATCCGGAATGCAAGAAAGCTTCCCCGTGAGGCGTTGCGGTCCTCATGGCATCGAACATACCGATGAAATTGAAATCGAATTTTAAAAGAACGAGGAATGAAATGATAATGGTTCCTATCATCAGTAAAATCGCTTTAACAATTTGAACCCAACTTGTAGCGGTCATACCACCGAATAATACATAGATTGTCATCATGACGCCAACAATCAGAACAGCAATCCAATAATCGATACCTAAAAGTAATTTAATGAGTGCACCTGCACCGACAAGTTGAGCAAGCATATAAAATAAAACAATCGTGATTGTATTTAACGCTGCGGCTCCTCGGACTTTTTTTGCCCCGAAACGTGCGCCTATCATATCGGCCATTGTAAATTTCCCTAGGTTCCGAAGTGGCTCGGCGATTAGAAATAATACCACAAGATAGGCTGTCAAAAAGCCGATACTATAATAAAAACCATCAAAACCACTTAAAGAAATGGCTCCGGCGATGCCAAGGAATGAGGCGGCAGACAAATAGTCTCCGGCAATAGCCATCCCGTTTTGCCAACCGGTTAATGATCCCCCGGCGGTGTAAAACTCACTTGCTGTTGTGGTCTGTTTAGCAGCCCAGTATGTAATACCGAGCGTAAGGCCAATTACTGCAATGAATATAACGATTGATATGATATCCACTTGTTAATCCCCCCTTTATTTCGCAATATTTTTCTTTAGAATTTCTTCGATATCTTTATCGAAGTCCTTTGACTTTTTCATATAAATGGATGTAAATACCCACACCATTGCGAACATGCTTAATGAGTACACCCATGTCCAAGTTAACCAACCAAATGCACGATTCTCAAGTATGTTTGTATAGCCTGTTAGAATAGGCAATGTAAAAAGGGCAATAAAAAAGATAATCATATACGGTGTAGCAAACCTTCTTTTCTGTTTGACTAAGTTTTTGAATTCCGAGCTATTGATAATTTTTTCGTAATCCAAATTTGCCGTCTTTTGCATTTTTTTCGGACTCCCACTCACGCCATCATCCTCTTTTCTATTGAATATTAGAAGTGTTTAGCCTTTTCTTGTTTGCTTCTCCTTTCTTACGAGTGAAACCGCTTTCATATGCTATAAAGATGGCTTCTAAACTACTAAAACGGAAGTAGAATAAAAGTATTTACTTTACACTACTCCATTTTCTATCAATACGCAATTTATTTTCGGAATAGTTTAAAAACATTAGATGCTTGCTGGAAAACTGCCATTCATTGAAACAAGAAAATGCGCTGCCTCGAAACGAGAGACAGCGCATTTTCCATTTCAATATAAAGGATCAAAGGCCTTGTGTGTTTTGTCGTTGGTGCTTCGTTTTTCGTATCTGGTAAATCACAATCAGTAAAATGAACCAAACGGGAGCTACGAACAAAGCAATACGTGTATCTTCAACAAGTCCTAGCACGACAACAACGAACGCTAGAAAGATAAGGATCAAGTAATCGGTAAATGGATGAAGCGGCATTTTAAATTTGCTCGCTTTCGCAAGTTCCGGTCTTGTTTTACGATATTTCAGGTGACAGATGACAGTGATTCCCCAAATGAAGATGAAACAGGATGTTGCAATACTTGTGATTAATGTAAAGACACCTTCCGGCATTAAATAGTTCAAAACAACGGAGATAAGAATGACGATAGTTGAAAAGAACAATGCATTCGAAGGTACTTTATTGGACGTTAGTTTTGTAAAGGATGCAGGTGCATTCTCATCCTTGGCAAGCGAGTAGATCATCCGACTTGTACTGAAAACGGCACTGTTACATGCCGAAGCTGCGGATGTCAGAACGACAAAATTGATGATACCCGCAGCGGCAGCGATACCGACTGCAACAAAGACCTGAACAAACGGGCTTTCAGCGGGGTTGATGGCGTTCCACGGATAAATACTCATAATGACAATTAGTGCGCCGATATAGAATATCAAAATCCGAATGGGGATATTATTGATAGCCCTTGGAATAACCTTCTCGGGATTCTCTGTTTCCCCTGCAGTCAGTCCGACCAGTTCAATGCCTGCAAATGCAAATACCACCATTTGGAACGAAAGGATAAAGCCATTGATGCCATTAGGGAAAAAGCCGCCATGACTCCATAGATTCGAAAAGCTGGATGGCCCTGCATCGGTGGAAAAGCCCATTATAATCATGTAAATACCGACGACAATTAACCCTATGATTGCAATAATTTTAATTAATGCGAACCAGAATTCCATTTCACCGAAAAGTTTTACGGTTGCAAGGTTCATAAATAACAAAACGACAAGAGCGATTAAACCTGGCACCCACTGTGGTACACCCGGGAACCAAAACTGCGTATAGAGACCAACAGCAGTTAAATCGGCCATCGCGATTGAAATCCAGCAGAACCAGTAAGTCCAGCCCGTGATAAACGCCGCCATATTGCCCAAATAGTCTTGAACAAAGTCAACAAAGGAACTGTAGTTTAAATTGGATAACAGTAATTCTCCAAGTGCACGCATGATTAAAAATCCAATCACACCCATGATCAAATAAGCAAACAAAATTGACGGTCCTGCTAAATGGATGGATTTTCCTGCTCCAAGGAATAATCCAGTTCCGATTGCGCCGCCAATGGCAATCAGTTGTACATGTCTGTTTTTAAGTCCTCTTGCTAATTGTTGTTCTTCCATATGTATTTCCAACTTTCTATTTTTCTAGGATATTTGCATTTTGTGTTCGTTTTGAGTGTTTTAACTATCATGCAATTGCAAAATAATATCCTACTAAAAGTTTATCATACTATGGGCCAATTCTACAAAAAAAGTTGAGAACGAAACAATATTTCTGAAAATGATAGGGAAAGCACTCGTTTAATCGGCCTTTTTAACATTTTGTGTCGGTTTCTGCTGATGAATATACTGGCACCACAAGTTTAGCTGCCGGGAAAACTTCCAATCCAATATGGTAAAATAATAAGGGGATGGGGTAGCTCATCAATTTTCCGAAAAGGGTTTATATATGGGTTGTGGAACTAAGAAGTGATTAATTTTGTTCTTTATTTAAATGTGTATAGAGCACTGATTTTCATTCCACGGAGGCTAAGAACTAATGACCAAACTAAAAGTTACAGATTTAAAGAAGCAATTGAAGAATTACGAAGAAAAAGAGCTAATTAGTATCATTTTAGAGCTATACAAATTAGATAAGACTGTGCAGGAATACTTATCTGTAAAGTTTGTCGGTGGAGATGCTGTTGATGAATTGTTTGAGAGAGCAGAAAAAGAGGTGAAGGATGAATTTTTCCCGGCGAAAGGACACGGTAAGCTACGCCTAGCGGTTGCGAAGCAGGCCATTAGTCGGTTTAAAAAACTCTCGAAAGATCATTTGAAAACGATTGAGTTGATGCTTATTTATGTGGAGAATGGTACTAAATTTACGCGGACATATGGGGATATTGATTTGAGATTCTATAACAGTATGGAATCGATGTATGACAATATTATTATGGAATGTGAAAAATCAAAGGAATTGTTTGATCTATTTCAAGATCGTTTATATGCAATTGTGGAAGATTCGGACGGTATAGGCTGGGGGTATCATGATGCTTTAGAGAATCTTTATTATTCACTGAGTTGGTTGGAGGAAGACGAATAATGTTTGAAATCAACGGTGACAGGCACTCGTTTAGTTGAGGAAGTTCAAACAACTATGTATATTTGAACCAACATGGTTGTTTTAGTGTCTGTCACCAAAAAAAGATAAATTGGAGGAATAATAATGAGTATTTTTGACGGAATGATGGGAAATGCATCTGAGATTGAAGTGGGCAAAGTAGAGAAAGAAATGAAGGATTTACTCTCACCTACCGAGAAAGTGGAACATGCTTATAAGCTGATTAGGGATCTGTTGATATTCACGAATAAGCGTCTCATACTGGTGGACAAACAGGGCGTCACAGGAAAGAAAGTAGAATATCAATCTATTCCGTATAAAAGTGTCGTACATTTCTCGATTGAAACCGCGGGAACTTTTGACCTTGATGCTGAACTGAAAATCTGGCTATCCGGAAGTTCTGTTCCAATTCAAAAGAAATTCAATAAGTCCTTAAATATTTATAAGGTACAAAGCGTGCTAGCAGAATACGTTTTGAAATGAAACATGGAATTAGTAGCTTGGTGGATGAACGTAAAAAGGAGTAATTGCACTTGTTGTCGAAGGTAGCGAATGCCGAAATTATGGTCAAGGGCGGTGTGGTAACGGACCGGATAATGGTTGAAAGGAAAAAACGTCCTCCATCGCTGTTGGAGGACGTTTTTTAATATAAAGGTCTGATACTAGTCCTCATTTGGTTGTTTGTATTTCATTGCTTTCTATACTACCAAGCCTTTCGATAATTCTTCTTTTTCGATAAAGCATTTTTCCGGCTTCGGCGATATCGTTCACAGCAGACCGGTTGATGAACGCACCGAACACGAGCCCCGCAATAGGTACCATTTGAAAAAGCTTTTTCCAACCAAATTGATCTCGAAAGGAAAAAATAACCTCGCGCCAGCCCTGCAGTTCAGAGAGAACTTCGCGTTTCGTAGAGTCATCGGGACTATCAAATTGAGACAATTGTGTAAGGATAGCCTGTTTTCCTACAATGTCAGCAGATACAAATTGCATGCATTTTACGATAAACAGGCGTTCCTCTTTTACTTTTGGATCATAGCCATAACAAATCGCAATGTCCTGTAATGTTTTTAGCTGTAAACTAAGAAGTAGAGGAATGTCGATCGTTAAGGTGAAAATACCGCCAATACCAGTACCTGCACCTTGAAACGTCGCAATCTTTTTTCTGTTGCCAGTAATTTTTTCTACGGCATTATCCATAGTTGTAATTGCGAGTTTTTCCACGTCTTCCAATGTATTGATAGTCAAATCAGGATAATAAGCGGGTATTTTAGAGGCTGAACTCAAATAGCTACCGCCGGTTTGTACGTATTGACCAAGTTCATCCAAGAGTACGCCAATTTTGTTTTGAATGAAGGCGGGGGTAAATTTATCGATAATTTTAAATGGCAAACGACCAAGCTTTTCCCAAAACCATAAATCACTTTGATCTTTTTCCCAAATCTCAACTTTTCTTAATTCTTCTGTTAACCACTCTTTGGAATCTGTCATTTATAGTCTCGCCTCTTTCTTTGAGTACTAATTATACGTTTGTCCATGTGAAAAGTTCCGTTTCTATCTTTTCTGCTTATTATTGGTTGTGCCTGGATATTTTCCGTTATAGATTCAAACGGAATACATCTATACTAAAGGAAAGCGACTAGACATAATCACCAATTAGAAAACTTTTAGCAAAATGGATAAGTGCTGGTGATAGCGAAGAATTTGAAGAACTTTGAAACTCACATCTCGGATGCAATTTTACAGACTTATCCGAACGGGAAAGTCCACCCCTTTAGGGGCGGGATGATAGTGAGGTTGGATACGGAGTGCTACATAAAACCGTAAGGTTTGTGGCACTTTAAGTATAGAATCAAAAACGCCAATGGAAACCCTTAAAGATGCTTTTCAGGCAGGATGGTTAGTTAATGGGGGTGCCCGATTACAGATTCTAAAAAATCGCAATGAAACCTTTCACGTTTATGATGAAGAGATGGCATTACGTATAGTAGGCAATATTCAACGATACTTCTTCGGGACGAAGGCTACTTTTTTGAAATTGAAGGATCGGAATGATGAGAAATGGCTAGGATGAATGATAAGCTTGTGAATCAGTTGCAGATTGTCGCGAACAGGTTTCCCGCCATTGAAACAGTCTTATTATTTGGTTCAAGAGCACATGGTGATTATGGGAGGAATTCGGATATTGATTTGGCTGTAAAGACGCCAGGCATTACTGATAATGACAGGTTAGCTTTTTCAGGGCAAGTTGAAAATGAGATGGATACATTGTTAAAGATTGATTTGAAACGCTTGGAGTCTGCATCTTCCAGGTTAAGGAATGAAACACAAGCCTGCTATCAAGTAATCGTTTAATGGATATATATATAAAGGATTTAAGGTATCTTAGCCTGAAATAATTCCAGATTGTGTTAGTACGGGGTACCATAAATCGAACGTACATGTGGTATAATGGGAAAGTAATAGAATAGGAAACTCAAAGGTGGTTAGCCATCCCCGTGGGAAAGGGGGTGGTGTAAGTGATAATATTCGAAACAATGATGGTAACGTTTACGTTTGCCTTATTAGTTGTAGCGATATTGACATTTAATAATACAGACCATAAAAAATAACCTACCTTTGAGTTTGACAGCCCTAGGTAGGTTATTTTTCCAACTATCAGGCTAATCCCCATTGAGGGAACTACCTATCACGAAGCCGTTTGACGCACCAACGTCAAGCGGTCTTTTTTACTATATCCTGTTGCTAGCCTAAGTATACCAAATCAAAAGATAGCCGTCTAGATTAAGCGATAGGATACGCTGAGTAAGAAAGTAACACGAATGTTTAAACTCTCGTAATTGTCTGAAATACAGATACCTAAAATCTACCTGAAAACACAGTTTGGAGGAGTCAATTTGTATGATCCAACTATTTTTGAGAACTTAAAAGTGGCATTTGAAAATCATGTGTATGATTTAGATAATATAGAGCGGAAAATAGCAATCACTAACCGGGTTGATCGAATGGATTTTGCTATTCTTAACAGGAACTTTGCGATTGAGTTTATGTTAGTTGGGAAACCGGATGTCACGGCGGAGATTATTTTAAAAGCATCCGTAAAGGATCTAGCGGGGGAGATAATGAAGCTACCCAGAGATAATCTAGGTTGTTCTTTGTCCATACTATTTAATAAGCGGGTTCAAAATGCAGCTGTCCAGTGCAAGCAGGTTGAACAGGCATTAAACACCATTTGGGAAAATGAAATCCAACTGACGCAAACATTGTGCTTCGTGTTTGACCAAGAGGAATCAAGTTATACAGACAAAATAGAGGTGAAATTCAAGGCTAAAATAAATGAAGAAAACATGGGGGAGATTGCAGATTTCCTTTATCATGTGTTAGAAACGTTGGAAGTGCTGCATCGTTTATGAGGCTGAAGTCGAATTTATTCAATCAAGGCAGGACAGGACGAGGCGGGGGCGCGGTTTTTTGCAACTATCCGAACCCACGTTATCTCGATGCAAATTTTATAAAAGCGAAATTGTCACGAAAAAAGGAGCTATCCCTAAAAGCGGGATAGCTCCTTTTTTTACGGTTTATAACTTTTAATACCACATAATAACCCATTTTCAAAACTTAATTGCCGGGATGAAGTTAAAACTTTTCATTCACAAGAATTGATTTTCCTAGCTCGTTAACGGATCTTTCACCCGCCAACGCCATTGTAATATCCATATCAGCAATCATGTTTTGCAGAACCGCTTTGACACCTTTTTCTCCTGCTACTGCCAATCCATACATGCATGGTCTTCCAACAAGGACGGCTTTTGCCCCAAGTGCCAACGCTTTAATCACATCAGAACCTCTTCTAATGCCACTATCCATAAGCACGGGGATTTGTCCTTGCACCGCATCGCACACCAACGGAAGTGCGTCAAGTGCGCCTATTGCACCGTCTACTTGGCGTCCGCCATGATTAGATACGATGATGCCATCAACCCCATGTTCTATTGCAAGTTTTGCATCATCAGGATGAAGAATTCCTTTTAATACGATTGGTAATTTCGTATGTTTTCTTAAGAAGGCTAGATCATCCCAGGTCAGGCTTGCATTTCCAAACACTTGTGTCCAATACATAATTGCTGCGTTTGGATCTTCCTGTGGAGACTTTTCAAGTTTTGAACAAAAAGCGGGATCCGTTAAATAATTTCCAACGCCTTCCCCGATTAAAAATGGTAAATAAACGTTTCTCAAATCATGTTCACGCCATGCCATCATGGGCGTGTCCAAGGTTACGATGATTGCCGAATAACCGGAAGCTTCGGCTCTTCTTAGAAAACTTGCCGCTATATCAGGGTCTTTACTCCAATACAACTGGAACCATCGAGGGGCATCCCCCATCACTTCCGCAATTTTCTCCATTGGCACAGTAGAAGCGGAGCTTGCGATAAAGGGAACGCCTAGTTCTGCGCATGCGCGTGCCGAACCTAAATCTCCTTCTTCGTGGATAATCGATTGTACACCAATCGGCGCATGCATTAGTGGAAAGTTATAGTTCTTTCCGAACAACTCCACGCTAGTGTCACGATTTTCCACATTCCGCAGCATCCTCGGCACAATTTTCCAACGGTTGAATGCGTGAAGGTTCGCTTTCATTGTATTTTCGCCACCTGCACCACCCGCAACATAATAATAGGGGCCATCTTCCAAGACTTCGCGTGCTCGTTCTTCCCATTCCTCAAAAGCAATTGGAAGTCGATTTGGATCAGGATTGGGCATTGTTTGATACACACCAAATTGAATTTGATTACCGATATTGGTCATTTATATTCCCCCTCGTTTCACGGCTCTCGTTACTGCTGACAAATTTCATAGTATGAAAGAATATTCTATCAACTAATAATATCATAATGGCATTACAGGCGCATCTTATTATGAGAGTTCGATACTTATGGATAATATGGAATAACTATTGCATACGAAAAGTTCAAATAGTACACAAGCTACACATTATGCAATTAATTGCGATGAACATTTTTTACTAACATTTCGTTTGACGAACCGATTATAATGGAAATATCTTTTGTAAAGTAATAGCACAACATAAAAAGGGAAAAGGGGAATGAATATGCGACTAGTCAGACCATCCATCAAATGGAAAAACGAACATGAAGATTGTGTGAAAGAATGGGATGAACCACGGGTGACCCCCAGTAGTTTTAATCTTGCTGGGTATGACAACTATGAAACTTATTTGGATGCCCTGAAATTTCGAGAAGCGGGGGAAGAAAAGTGGGTACCGAGCACGAATTATTTCATGGTGGATGAAAAGGATAGAGTACTCGCAATGGTTGATATACGGCATGATTTGACTGAGTACCTAGAAAATGTCGGCGGGCATATCGGATATGGGGTAAGACCTGCGGAACGTAAAAAAGGGTATGCAACATGGATTCTTGCAGAGGCATTGAAGAAATGTGATGAATTGGGAATACGTCGGGTTCTAGTAACTTGTAATGAGGATAATATAGGATCCGCTAAAACAATCGTGAAGAATGGCGGCATTGAAGACGAAAGCTTCATCGAAGAAGACGGGACTATCGTTCGGCGTTTTTGGATTGAGAGGTGAAAGTCGTTAGCACTTTTTCAAAAACTATTATTATGTTTTGATACCCCAAAAGTAAAGCAGAAAACCGGCAAGGGAAAAGAATCCCCTTAGCCGGTTTTTGTGTATAAAAATAGTGCGGTCAATCTTAGTACGCTTTATCGCCATTAAAAATAGAGTTTTTCACGATGACATAGTCCACTGTCCGAATTGCTTCCAGTTTATTACCGCCGGAGTAAGAAATAGAAGACTGTAAGTCCTGCTGCATTTCGGTCAAAGTGTCCTTTAAAGGGCCTTTGTATTCGACGTGCATTTTTTTACCTTCGACGTTTTTCTTTTCGCCTTTTTGGAATTCAGAGGCTGAGCCGAAGTATTCTTTGAAAAGTTTACCGTCTATTTCAATTGTTTGGCCTGGTGATTCCTCATGTCCCGCAAAGAGGGAACCAATCATAACCATCGAGGCGCCAAAACGAACTGATTTGGCAATGTCGCCATGTGTCCGTATGCCGCCGTCCGCGATAATCGGTTTAGTGGCGGCTTTTGCGCACCAACGAAGTGCAGCCAGTTGCCATCCGCCTGTTCCAAAGCCAGTTTTGATTTTTGTGATGCATACTTTACCTGGTCCAATGCCGACTTTTGTAGCATCTGCACCTGCATTTTCCAATTCACGCACGGCTTCAGGGGTGCCGACATTACCTGCAATAACAAAGCAATCAGGCAGATGTTTCTTAATATGCTGAATCATATTGATAACCGCGACAGAATGCCCGTGTGCAATATCGATTGTGATGAAGTCGGGTACTAGCTTGTCAGCAGCTAGTTGTTCAACGAAACCATACTCTTCATCTTTAACGCCAACACTGATAGAAGCGATTAAACCACGTGCATGCATATCTTTCACAAAGTCTACCCGTTTTTCGGGATTAAACCGATGCATAATATAGAAGTAACCATTTTCGGCTAGGTTAATAGCAACATTTTCATCAATGATCGTCTGCATGTTAGCTGGCACGACTGGCAATTTGAATTTATGTTTACCGAGAGAGACAGATGTATCACACTCTGAACGGCTATTTACGATACATTTTGCTGGAACCAATTGAATATCTTCATAATCAAACACGTTTTCCATAATTAACACTCCCAAAAGCGAATATTGTGATGAGTAACTTCGATAACGTTCGTACTATTGTAATTTACCGTACTTTCTCTACGTTGTCAAAAGTTTTTCGCATATTAGTTAAAAAAGCGAGTGTTAACTGCTTCCAGTTGTTAATATAACGATTATCCTATGGCATTTCACTCGTAGCTGTTATCGAAATTCCATTCAATGACTGTGTCGCTAGTCGATCTGCTTCCGAATTTGATTTTCGTTGCACAAGTTCGTATTCTGGCTGGATACCATGGTCTTTCATTTTTTTGTCAATACGATCTGCCCAGCCTAACAAAACTTTCTCTAGCGTCGGCCATTCGCCAGTCATCTGCTTGATGACCACCTGGGAATCCCCTATGAACCGGACTGGTAGATGATGGACATTCAAAAGTTCAAGCTCCTGCAGGCACAGGTATAGCGCAGCATATTCAGACTCGTTATTCGATGTGAGTTCGGCAGAAGATGCATTGCGCCTCAGCCTATATGATTTCCCGCTTTGCTCATAATAAATGACACAACCCAATCCAGACCGGCTTGTCGCGTGGTCGAAGCCGCCGTCAAAATAGACCGTGATGTTATGCGGTTCAGTTTCGATACCTTTCAGGTAGCTCTTCAACTCTTTGACTGTCCACGAGCTGTCGAACCGGTCAATGAATGCTATGCTTTTAGTGCGCCCAGTCCTTTCCATATCTTCCGCAAATAGTAGCGCTTGTGCTGCAGGCATCTCTTCGGAGCGGAAGATGGTTTCCGTCCCTTTAGGTGTTTTGTAAATCCATTCGATTAGAATGTTCATCGCCAATCCTCCTACTTCAGTAAATCTATGTAGCGACCTCATTAGTCTCTTCAACTCTTTGTTTATCCACTGTAAGTTTACCCAATTGGGACCTTATCTATGTAGCCTTTTCGATAATTGGCCGCCGTTAATCAAACCGCAGACGGGAATTAGAGAAGGATGACAAGCATTTCTTCAATCGTGAACGGTAATACAAAAAAGCTGTATTATTAACAACAAAAAAGGTAGAAGGGGAATTTCCCTTCTACTTTGTTAAGCACGCCAAGACGTGTATTGAATATTAACAGTAGCCACCGCCATAGCCTTCATTCCCAACAAAAGCAGCGCCAATAATAATAAGCAAGATGAACAGAACAATAATTAATGCAAAGCCCGCACCTGATCCACCGGCCCCGCCAACACCACCAACATTTCCAGACATATTATTTCCCCCTTTCTTAGTACTATTAGTAGAGTATTAATGAATGAAGAGATTAGCAGGGCTTTTAGGTAAAAAGTTGAGAAACTTTTTATCATGTCGGCAATAGGCTGTTTGATCTTTCCGTTTCAACGGGAACTCGTCTACCTTCTTTTTGAGATGAAAATTCTTCAAGTTTTTGTTCCTATATCGATACTTACTTTAGTTTTTTCGTCTTTTCATCAACACATAAATCCGCTTTTTTGTGGAAGACTCTCTTAAGGTGGAGGTGTGTAAATGGCGAAAAAAACGCCTGGTGGCGGCAAGGATGAAGCAGTGAATCTTACTTGGTGGCAATTATCCCTTATTGGAGTAGGGTGCATTATTGGTACAGGGTTTTTCTTGGCGTCGAGTATCGCGATTAAAATGACAGGTCCTTCTGTCATTCTGGCGTTTATAATGGCAGCAAGTGCAACGTATATCGTGTTTGAGGCATTGGCGAAAATGTCTGCAAAGGATCCACAGAAAGGGTCATTTCGTACCTATGCCAAAAAAGCATATGGTCGTTGGGCTGGTTTCAGCAGTGGTTGGGTTTACTGGTGTTCGGAAATATTAATCATTGGTAGCCAGCTAACGGCTATTTCACTTTTGTCTAGATTTTGGTTTCCTAACGTTAAATTGTGGATATTTGCATCGATATATGCCTTCTGTGGTCTTCTAGTTTTATTTATCGGAGCAAAAGCGTTCGGGAAAATAGAGAGTATTTTTGCCGTCATGAAAATTGCCGCTATTTTTATGTTTATTGTAATTGCCATTTTAGCACTGACAGGGACAATTGAAGGGAATCCAAAGGGAGGAATTCCTCAAACTGCAACTGGATTTTTCCCGAACGGCATAATCGGGTTTTGGAGCGCTCTCTTATTTGCTTTTTTTGCGCATGGTGGAATTGAAGTAATGGGTGTAATGGCCATCCATCTAAAAAATAAAGAAGACGCCCCAAAGTCTGGAAAAGTTATGTTGGGGTTACTTGGAATAATATACGTCACTGCTATTTCTTTAGCGCTATTACTGATTCCCTATGACAAGTTTAAGGATGATAAAAGCCCGTTTGTTGAAGCTTTATCAGTTTTTTCAAATATCGATTTTTTCCCGCACGTGTTTACCGCTGCAATTATTATTGCCGGGTTTTCAACGATGTCTGCGTCTCTCTTTTCAGTTACCACCATTCTGCTGACGATATCCGAAGAGGGCGATGCCCCTAAACTATTCAGTAAAGAAACGAAAAAGAAATTCAAAATGCCATTACCTGCTATTGCTTTAACCTCAACAGGTCTTGTTCTTTCCATTGTTACCTCTTTATTATTGCCAGGAGAAGTATATGAATATATAACGACTGCCGCCGCATTAATGCTTCTTTATAATTGGCTCTTCATCTTAATTATGTATCACAGGCTAATCGAGCCGACTACTGGCGATAAAGTGAAAAGAGTGATTGGAATGATTCTTATCGTTGCAGCTGTTAGTGGGACACTCTTACACAAAACAACCAGGCCTGGATTTTTTATCAGTTTGGTATTCCTCGCAGTTATCGGGATTGTTATCTTATTACTGCGTAAAAAGTGGGAGAGAGAGGAGACTCAAAATAATGCGTGATAAGCCTGAATACCAAAGTAGATACCGAATCCAATCATGGACAGGGAAGAGAAAATGGATATAATCTTTAAGAACTTTGTGGATAAAAATCTGCGGGCTCCACTTGATATCGTAGCCATTATTGTATCCCACAAAATGATACCTACTATGATGGCCAGGCTACTAATAATTAGTTGTTGTCCATTAAAGGTTTCGGCTGCTTGTGCCAAAACTGAACCATAGATCCCCAGCCAAAAGAGAACCGTAAGCGGATTCAACAGTGACATGAAAAAACCTGAGAATATCGAACGCCTAAAACGAATTTTTTTACCAGACCTCATATCCAACTCGATTTTATGTAGCGAAAGTAAACTTTCCACACCTGTATAGGTAAGTACAAAACAACCAAACGACCAAAGAATTATTTTAACAAGTGGGAACTCAATTATTTGTCCAACGCCGAAATAGACCATAAGCATATATAAGACGTCAGCTGTTAACGCACCAATACCGAAAATCCACGCATGAAAAAATCCATTCTTAATCCCCGTATTTAACTGGGCAGCGTTAACGGGACCCACTGGAGCTGCCAAAGATACACCTAAAAAGATATAGGCAATTATTGAGTTCATGAAATAGTCCTCCCTAAAATGGTGTCTATGCATCCTATTCAAAGAGCGTGACTTGTACAACTATATAAAGGAGAAATTCTAGTGGGAGTATTGGTATGTATCCAAAATCCTATCCGAAGCTAAAGGGGATTTTTCCGAAAAATGAACTTTTCAATACTTTAGATAATCCTCGAATTAATAGCATATATAAAAGGTATGAATTAATTCGGGGGATGTGGTTACTGTTATTGAAAGGGCGCTTCTATTCATCATCATGTTAAGACTTATTTCAGGCAGTATAGAAATAACAGCTGCGGCTTTAATGTATAAATTCAATGATTTAGAAAAAGCCTTTTATATTAATACGCTACTTGCCTTAGTGGGCCCCGTTATTTTAATTGTTACAACGGGGATAGCATTACTCGGTCTGGCTGATAAGATTTCATTAACAAGAATGGTTTGTCTGTTTGCTGGAATTTTTCTTATACTTTTTAGTTTGAAATCCGAATGAGTATGTAAGCAAAGTATAGATGAACATCCATATTGAATGGGTGTTTTTTTCTTTGAAAAAATTCGAAGTGATAATAACGGATACCCATGCACGAAATTTTCAAGATAGATGAAAGCTTAGGTACCTCAAATGCTACCTTATAAAATAGTCAGAACAGATGGCCATCCAAACGTATAAAAACAAAAGAAATCGCTCATGCTGAAAAATATGGAAAGTAGAAAAGCCACACAAAATTGTGCCAGTAAAAGAGGGAGATTATGCGTTTTTTTAGAAAGAAAAATAGTGATGGGTTAAAATCCTCTACTCCTTTACCGAGTCAAAAGCAAAATCCCGATCAAAAGAATGCTTTAAAAACTGATCTTCAAGCAAATATAAAAATTTTAAAAGATTCACTTGGCGAAAGCTCAGATATTATCTTTCGAGAAATTCGAATTGGGAAAGAAGGAACAATCAAGGCAGGCATTATTTTTACAGATGGATTAACTGACACCCCTTCCTTACAAAACTTTATTTTAGAAACGCTTATGATAGATAACAAAGGAAACGAATTACAAAAAAAGATGTCCGCAGGAAAAGATCTTATTAATGTGTTAAAAGACTACGCTATGACAGTCGGAGAAATAGAAGATCTCACAAGTTTCGATGTACTTTATACCGGTCTTTTATCAGGAGATACAATTATTTTAATCGATGGATATGCTCAAGGGTTGATCATTTCCAATAAGCAATGGGCCGAGCGGGGAGTAACGGAACCGTCAGCCCAGACCGTTGTGAGGGGGCCACGCGAAGGGTTTTCTGAAAATATTCGTATAAATACTGCCTTAGTACGCCGAAGGTTGAAAGATCCGAATCTATGGACCGAGTCAAAAGTGATTGGGAGGAAAACGAAAACAAGCATTGCCATGATGTATTTAAATGGCGTTGCAAATGACAAGGTAGTCGAAGAGGTACGTTTACGTTTAGATCAGATTGACATTGATGGCATTCTCGAGAGTGGTTATATTGAGGAACTAATTGAGGACTCACCGTATTCGCCATTTCCCACCATTTACAATACGGAACGTCCCGATATCGTAGCTGCTGCACTTTTGGAAGGACGCGTTGCTATTTTGGTTGACGGGACCCCATTTGTGCTAATCGTCCCTGCATTATTCGTTCAATTTTTTCAAGCCTCAGAAGACTATTACCAACGTGCTGATATTGCGAGTTTCATTCGCCTTCTTCGTTTTTTTGCATTATCAATTGCTTTGTTTGCACCTTCACTTTTTATCGCCATTACAACTTTTCATCAGGCAATGCTACCGCCGGCCCTTCTTATGAGTCTCACCGCCCAACGAGAAGGGGTTCCATTTCCAGCATTTGTAGAGGCGATGCTTATGGAATTGACCTTTGAACTTTTACGTGAAGCTGGGGTTAGAATGCCAAGGTCTATCGGGTCGGCCATGTCTATTGTGGGAGCATTTGTAGTTGGTACGGCAGCGGTAGAGGCAGGAATAATCTCCGCCGCAATGGTAATCGTTGTTTCATTGACCGCTATTGCGAGTTTTGTTTCGCCTACTTATGACATAGCGATTGCTGTTAGGCTTTTACGGTTTGCATTTATGATTGCAGCTGCCTCATTTGGCTTGTTTGGCATTACGGTTGGTTTTATCGCACTAATTCTGCATTTATGCAGCTTACGTTCTTTTGGCGTTCCTTATATGTCTCCATTAGCTCCATTCAATATGTCCAATCAAAAAGATACATTGATTCGTTTGCCAAGATGGAAAATGTTCACACGTCCTCGTCTGATCAATCAAAAAGATGTGGTTAGACAACAAAGTCCAGCTGATGCAAAACCAGACCCAACAAACAGAAATGAGTTAGAAGGAGATTAATTGATGAAAAGATATGTGTTTGTCCTTTTGATTTTCAGTTTATTTCTTACGGGGTGTTGGGACAGAAGGGAATTAAATGAGCTAGCCATTACATTGGCGTTAGGAATTGATAAAATTGAAGGCGAATACGAAGTATCTGCACAAGTAGTCGTACCCTCGGAAGTCTCCCCGAAATCTAGTACGGGAAGCTCACCGGTAACGCTCTTTCGCGCGAAAGGCGAAACGGTGTATGAAGCACTTCGAAAAATGACGAATGAATCACCTAGAAAAATATATCCTGGACATCTTCGGATGCTTGTACTTGGTGAAGAATTAGCCAAAGAAGGGATTAGTGAATCCCTTGATTTACTGGCAAGGGATTGGGAGCTTCGATCTGATTTCTATGTTGTTATCGCGAAAGATAAAACAGCTACAGAAATATTAAATGTTTCAACAACGATTGAAAACATACCTGCCAATAAAATGTTCAACACACTTAAAACGTCTGAATCCAGCTTAGCCTCGACAAAGGGCATTACATTGGATGAGTTGATAGCAGATCTTACAAGTGAAGGAAAGAACGCCGTGTTAACGGGAATTGAGGTAAAAGGAGATCAAGAAGTAGGACCAAGCAAACAAAATGTAGAAACAATAACTCCTTCCGCCACAATTACCTATGATTATTTGGCGGTTTTTAAAGGAAATAAACTAATTGGATGGCTGACTGAACGTGAAAGCAGAGGGTATAACGATATTACCAATTCGGTAAAGTCTACCGTAATGCCTATATCTTGTCCTGGTGAGGGGGAAGCCAGTATTGAAGTAATTGACTTCAATACAGATATGAAAGGCAAGTTTAAAAACGGAAGTCCCGAAGTGGATCTCACCATTGAGGCGGAAGGAAATGTAGGGGCAGTGGAATGTAAAATTGATCTTAAAGAAACAGAAACAATTGATACACTAGAAAAAATTTATGAAAAAGAATTGAAAGGAATTATTAATGAGACCATTGATACGTTACAAAACAAATATGAATCAGATATTTTCGGATTTGGTAAAGCGATTCATCGATCAAATCCTAAAGAGTGGAAAAAGATTAAGGAACAGTGGAATGAGGAGTTTTCCGAGCTAACCGTGAATATTGAGGTGAATATGAAACTTCATAATACCGGTACGTTAAGCAATTCATTCTTAAAAAGAGTAAAGGAATGAATAATCATACTAAAAGGTGCAGGAATCCTCTTAATCGCAGCTATCATTGCCAAGATTGAAGTTCCCCCTCTCTTAGAAAAAAAGCGAAAAAAAGAGTTAGTAGCATTTGCAACTTTTCTTTTAATTGGGGTTGTATTGGGTATTGCTCTAGGATTAGGGAAAACGATTCCGAATCCACTGGAGCTACTTTCATTCATTTTCAAACCAATAGTAGATACAATGAGTCGATTGTTGAACTAACAGGATAAGTGGGGTGTGAAAATCAAAGATGCAAAATGTTAAAATTAATTCCAGTCAATTTTTAATTTTAGTAATACTATTTACGGTTGGTACGAGTATTTTAACGATTCCATCGGCTTTGGCTGCCGATACGGATCAGGATGCTTGGATTACCGTTATTATTGGTACAGGAATTGGATTATTAGTCATTTGGCTATATACAACGATAGCTCTTTGGTTTCCAAGCCTCACTTATGTTCAGTTGAATGAAAAGGTTTTTGGGAAATGGGTGGGCAAGGTCCTTTCTCTTTTAGTTATAATCATGGCATTCCTTTATACAGCAAGTCTTTTATATTATTCTGGTACATTCTTGAACATACATGTAATGCCTAATACGCCCCTTGTTGCTCTTAATATTCTTATGATGGGAATTATAGTGATGGGCGTCCGGCTTGGATTGGAAACGATTGCACGATCTGCGGAAATCTTATTTTTTGTTTTTCTTATTCTATTTTTGTCGTTAGTCGTTTTAATAGCGCCTGGAATCCAAATTGAAAATATTCAACCGGTATTTGAAGCGGAAGCAAAAAAAATTATTAAATCGTCCATATTTTACGTAGCGGTAGCATCTTCCAACGCTGTTGTATTATTAATGGTTTTCCCTGCGTTTATTAACAAGGTAAAGCATGCGAAAAAGTCATTTATTATTGGGAATTTAATAGGCGGGATTGTCATCATCATCGTTACATTTCTATGTATTTCTGTTCTTGGTCCGGAGAAAACGGCAAGGGAAATCTATGCGAGCTATGAACTGACCAAAAGGATAAATGTTGGAGACTTCATACAGCGGATTGAGGCAGTATCGTCTACTCTTTGGATTATTTCCGTTTATTTTAAAGCGGTTCTTTATTTTTATGCTTCTGTTTTGGGGATTGCACAACTTTTAAATATTAAAGACTACCGCCCGTTGACATTGCCTTTAGGAATGATTGCGGTATTTCTTTCTATTATTATCTATCCTTCTATTTCGTATCAAGTAAATTGGGATGAGACGACAGGTACTTACTTTTCGCTGTTTGTTGGTGTTGTTCTTCCTCTATTGCTTGCTGTTGTATATGGGGTAAGGAAAAAGTCTTTGAAGAAGGATTCGGGTAGTTCTTGATGAACAACAGGGTTCATGAAATAAAGACTTCCGTTGTCTACCGCTTCGGCGCTTCGGGGATGCCTCCCGCAATAAGCCGGGCAGAAGTTCGCCTGCCCGGCTTATTGCTTCGGCTACCCCTTTTAAGGCGCCTTCGCTGGTGCATACCACACACTTGTCTCACAATACCATTGCTGCAATAACCCCGAGTAATACCATGCAAGAGTCAGTAGTTAAGAATTAACTTTCAGCCATTCTGAAATTTGTTTGATATCCTGCGAGAAGATCCGATCTTCTGTAATTGATGGTACGAACGATCGTAATTGTACACATTTTTCCCGTGTACGTGAAGCCATTTTGTCAATGCCACGGAATTCGACAGCCTGAAGTGCACAGATGCATTCGATAGCTAAGACATTCCGTACGTTTTGAATAATCATCGACGCATGACGGGAGCCGATTGTCCCCATGCTAACGTGATCTTCCTGATTTGCGGACGAGGGAATCGAGTCGACACTTGCCGGATGTGCCAATGTCTTGTTTTCAGAGACAAGCGATGCTGCCGCATATTGCATGATCATTGCTCCTGATTGGAGACCAGGCTCTGGGCTTAAAAATGGCGGTAAATCGCTTAATTGAGGATTTACCAATCGTTCAATTCGTCGTTCAGAAATATTTGCTAGCTCCGCTACCGCTATTTTCATGAAATCCATCGCAAAAGCAATTGGTTGACCATGGAAGTTACCGCCGGAAATGACAGTTTCACCATCATCAAAGATTAACGGATTATCCGTTGCCGCATTTGCCTCAATCTCTAATTTTTCTTTTACATAATCAAGTGCCTGCCATGTTGCACCATGTACTTGCGGAATACAGCGAAGCGAATAAGCATCCTGCACTCTTTTCTCACCTTGACGAGTAGTAAGTTGACTATCCTGAAGAAGACCGCGCATACGTGCAGCAACTTCAATCTGCTGTGGATAACCGCGAACTTCCTGAATAGCAGGATGAAATGCGTCAATTATTCCTTCAAGCCCCTCAAGCGTCATTGCGGAAATCCATTCGCTTTGATAAGCGATTTTTTCGGCTTCTAAGTAATTGATAACGCCCATTGCGGTCATTGCTTGCGTTCCGTTGATCAAAGCAAGACCTTCTTTAGCTTGTAACACAATCGGCTCTATTTCCTCTCTAGTTAACACTTCGCCTGCTGCACAGATTTGACCCTTATCAAATACTTCACCTTCACCAACCAAGACGAGTGCCAAATGCGATAAAGGCGCTAAATCTCCTGAAGCACCAAGCGAGCCTTGTTGGGGAATAACCGGATGTACCTGCTTATTTACTAGTTCCGCAAGTGTCTCTACTACAATTGGTCGCACACCAGAAAAACCTTTTAATAATGCATTTAATCGTAATAAAATCATTGCACGGGACACAATTTCAGGGAATGGTTCTCCTACACCGCACGCATGTGAACGAATAAGATTAAGTTGTAAAGGGGCAACGTCTTCCTCGGCAATTGTTACATCGCTAAATTTACCGAAGCCGGTATTAATTCCATATACTTCTTTTTTTTCTTTTACAATTCTTTCAACGGCAGCTCTGCTTGAACGAACCTTTTCCATACTTGAGCGGGCGATTTGAATCGTTTCCATTTCATAGCATACCCGGCGAATTTGTTCCAATGTTAGTGTACTTCCTGTTAACTCAATCATTATAAAGACCTCCTGTTTTGTTGTGTAAAAGATATTCTACTCCACTTAAAGTGCTAGATGCTTTAGTAAAGCAACAACCCAAATTGAAAAACCTTCTTTTCGAACAGAAAGAGGCGATGATGGCATACGAAAATGCCATCATCGCCTCCTGATAACTAGTCACTATAGGCAATGATACTTGTATTTAATTGTCATTCAATCATATTGGATTAAATATGATTAACACCGAGTCCCATTGCTTCATGCTCTAGTCCTTTTACTGGGGCACCAATCGTACCGTAGAAGGCAACGGCTATCCATTCGCCTTCTCTTTTATCCGTATATGGTCTGCCTCTTACAACTGCAAAACGAAGTCCAACTGTACGTTTCATATCCCCGATTGCAAACTGCCCCCTAGTCACACCTTCTAGTGCTTCTAAGATTGCATGGTAGAGTGCGTGATTTTCCCTATACAGATTTTCAGTGATTAAGTTTTCACGTGTAGCTGCGGTTTCAACGGCCGCAATCACCTTTTCCATATTCATCGCGCCGACCTTACCCCGGCAGTAATGAACGCCTTTTAGTAAAGGCTGAAAAGGGGCGGTTTCACTTTCTTCCAAGGTTGCTAGCAGTATAGCAACCTTTCCGATAAGAATTTCTTGACTCATGGTTGAATACCTTCTTTTTCATAATGCCTATTTACTACTAGCTATCTACTATTGTAAGCGCTTTAAAGTGGCATTGTCAACATTGTTATCAAATTTGTATTAATATACTGAACTGTCGGCTTGTATTCCTTTCAAACGTAAATCTTTTTTATTCTACAAAAATCCCTCCATATATAGGTTGAATTATAGAATTCCATTGAAGCCGCTACGGCGCTAGGGGATGCCTCCCGCCACAAGCCAGACAGCTTCGCTGACAGTCTTGCGGCTTCGGCTACCCCTTTTAAGGCGCCTACACTTAGTTTGTATAGATACTTAATTGTTCAACTTAAATAGGTTTAGAGAAAGTTGTCCAATCACTTATGTTCGCTTATACTGAATGGATTGTGTACCAGATTCACTGAATGGAGGAAATGAAAGATGATTGATTTGCCTAATTGCCCGAAATGTAATTCCGAATACACATACGAAGATGGGGATCTTTTGATTTGCCCTGAATGTGCGCATGAGTGGTCTTTGGAATCGGCAGCTGAAACTAGTGAAGAGAAAAAGGTCGTTAAAGACGCGAATGGAAATATTTTGAATGATGGTGATGCTGTAACAGTCATCAAAGACCTTAAAGTAAAAGGAAGTTCGTCTGTCGTGAAGGTGGGTACAAAAGTAAAAAGTATACGTTTGGTCGACGGCGATCATGATATTGATTGTAAAATTGATGGCTTCGGGGCTATGAAACTAAAATCTGAATTTGTCAAAAAGGCTTGAACTATTCAACTTGATGTCATTTAGAAGTAAGAGTACGAGAACCTCGCGAATACCAGCATAGTCGTTAATCATATGGTTATCCTTGTTTGTGTTTTCAGAAGAATATAACATATTGAGTTAGTGTATCCTTTCCCTTTTCATTCCATATACTACGTGAGTGTGGATGAAACGGAGGGGAAATAAATGATTGATATTGTGAATTTACAAGCGTTGTTAGATGATCATCAAAGGAAAACGAAGCCGAAAAGAGTGGCAAGCGGAGAGAAACGAGTGGTTTCTCTGCAAAGAGAAGAAAAGCGACTAAACGGGCAAAAAGCCTGATAGTCGTTTTTTATTGTTTTTTGTGCTTAGGCCCATATATATCCTTTCCGGATTGACTATCCAAAACGCTTTCTTTCAATATGTGAAATAGTACTTATCTTATTTGAAAAAGGGAGACTAGGTCATAAAAAAGCGCCAAGTCACGCATACACCCTTAACTTTCGGGTGATGTGCACCTGACGCTTTTCTTATAGATTTTTAAAGAAGATACGAATGACGTCTGCACCGCCGATGAAAGTACCTATTGAAGCACCCAAGTTGGCCAATACGACGACTAGCAAGACACGTGTAACCTTATTGTTCCAAAATCCTTTTATGGAAAAAACATCTTCAGATAATTTTTCGAAATCACTTACGTGCGGTCTGCGGAAATACGCCTGAACAATTCCCGAAAACCAGCCGACTGCAAGTAATGGATGCAAAGCCGTAAAAGGTGCGGCAACAAATGACGTAAGGACTGCAAGTGGATGACCTAAAGCGAAGATTGTTCCAATAGCACCCAACGATCCTGTCCATAAAAACCAGCTAATGGTCTGATCTAGACCGGCAGACGGATTCATAAAGAATGTAAATACGATTAGCCCGACAATTAATAATGGAATCATCCAACCGATTATAGTGGGCCATTTTGATTTAGGTGGCTTTTCGGATAGCTTTTCTAAATCATGCTCGTTATGGATTTCTTTTGATATACCAGGCACATGTGCAGCGCCTAAAACGGCGACTACTTTTTTCCCAGGTGCATCTTTAATTTTCTGAGCAAGGTACTGATCCCGTTCATCGATCAATGGTGTTTTTAGTTTTGGAAATGACTCTGTGAAATCAGCGAGAACTGAATTCAGCATGTCTTTTGATTTCATTTTTTCCAAATCTTCTTCTGTTACTTCTTCTTTATCGAAGATGCTGAAGATGACGGACATGAGTATTTGTGATTTCCCCACGAAACCAAGATTATGCCAAATCCGGGAAAACGTAGTTTGAATATTACGATCTGCTAGTATCAATTCTGCACCCGCATCTTTTGCGGATTCAATACCCTGAATCATCTCTTGTCCAGGTTTGATATCGAATTGTTTTGCCAAGCGGTTTTGGAAAGAAGAAATGGCTAGATTCATTAATAATAAGGAGGCTTTTTTCTCCTTTATAACGACGAATATATCTGTTTCTTTCCATTTGCTGCCGTCCATAATTGATTGATATCTTTGTTCGTCAAGCTCGATACATACGGAATCAGGTCGTTCTGCTTCAATGACAGCTTTTACTTGTTCTGCACTTTGTTTTGACACATGCGCTGTGCCGATTAAGATGATTTCCTTATCGCCAACAATGAGTTTCGTAACATTTTCCTCAGACATAAACGACTTCCTTCAACTAATGTAGTTTCATTTCACTAGTGCTAATAATGAGCTATTATGAGCGGAATTTCAATTAGAACGATTGAATAGGAGTCTTGGAAACCGGGTGGGTCCTAATGTCTAAATACTCCATCTTTAATACTACCATGAATTAATCTAGACATCAGTAAAAAATTAAACTAGAGCTCTATGAATGAAGGGATTAGGCGGGAGTAAAAAGAGAATTGACCATACTAAATAGGATTTTCGAGGGCGAATGATCGCAAAAGCCGTCCGAATGAGCGCCTGTCGCGTGGGAATGATCGCGAAAGCCGTTCGAATGAGCGCCAGCCGCGTGGGAATGATCGCGAAAGCCGTTCGAATGAGCGCCAGCCGCGCAGGAATGATCGCGAAAGCCGTTCGAATGAGCGCTTGTCGCGTGAGAATGAGCGCCCGCGGCCACTAAATAATCACCCCCATCCATCCAAGTGCAAACTATGTCACTATTTCAAAGAAAGTTACTTTTACATATTAACGGGAAGCATATAGTTAATGCGACAATCGTGATACAATGTGGTAGGAAAAATCATAAGCGTACGCAAATTGACAGCAGGTTAAGGTCATACGACCAACTTGCGGGACATAGACTCCAAGTCACGAGCTATACAAAGGAGAGATTAAGATGTTTTTAAAAGAAAATACAAAAATCCGCAAAGAGCTATATAAAGCAATCGAAGGATTAACAGATGAGAAATTTAATAAGAAACCTTCAAATGGCGGATGGTCTCCCAAACAAATTTTAGAACATCTCGTGCTCATGGAAACAGTCATTGCAAAAAGCATTGCAAGGGAATTGAAAAGTTCTGAAAGCCTTAAAGTGATGAAAAAGCCGATTGTCATCTCTACGAATCGTGTTATTAAAGTGGAAGCCCCGAGTCATACTTTACCAACTGATGATTTTAAAACGGTAGAGATGATGAAAGAAGCGTTGCACGAATCACGCCTATTTTTAATGGATGTCTATGAGTCAGGCACCAAAGAACAATTCCGAGAAAAATCATCCAAGCATCCACTTTTTGGTCAGATTCCACTAACGCAATGGTTTCCATTTGTCGGTCTTCATGAAAAACGTCATATAAAACAATTGAAAAACACAATAGAAATGGATTGAAATTCTGTATTTTATACGTGGAATCTTCATACGTATGTAGGATTTTCATTTCGTACTATAAAAAAGCACCTCATCATCAACAGCTCGCATCGCTGTTTGATGATGAGGTGCTTTTGTGCTTTTATAAAGCAATTTTTACAAGGAGAAATCCCCATCATCCCCTTCCATTTGTCGGATTGGATAACAATCTGGATCCAATCAGGCAATGCTTAGGTACTTAGCGGTATCGCTTATAGCAGGCTGTAGAACTTTCTGTGTTAAAATAAACTGTAGATATGTAAAAGAAAGGATGATTTAATTTGACTAATTCCAATTCCATAAAACTCACATCTCTTTCCTCAAAAGGAGGATGTGGTTGTAAAATAGGTCCTGCAGATCTTGAGGTGGTATTACGAACGCTTCCTCCTGCCGCTTCTAACCCGAACTTGCTCGTGGGACTCGATACAAGCGATGATGCGGGGGTCTTCCGTATAAATGATACGACAGCCATCGTTCAAACCGTTGATTTCTTTACACCGATTGTCGATGATCCATACGATTTCGGGCAAATTGCGGCAACGAATGCGATCAGCGATGTATATGCAATGGGTGGAACGCCGATTACTGCACTTAATATCGTAGCGTTTCCAATCGCAACTTTAGATAAAGAGATTTTGGCAGCCATTTTACGCGGTGCTGGGGATAAGTTAAATGAAGCGGGCGTTACGTTAGTCGGTGGCCATTCAATAGATGATAAGGAGCCGAAATTCGGTCTGGCGGTAACAGGTGTTATTCATCCAGATAAAATCAGAACAAATTCGGGTGCGAAACCGGGTGATAAATTGGTATTGACCAAGCCGATTGGTGTAGGAATATGCACGACATCACTTAAAAACGGTTTACTTTCTGAAGAAGAAATCTCAGCTGTTACAAAAGTGATGACGACACTTAATAAGACAGCCGCTGAAGTAATGGGGAATTACGCCGTTCACTCCGCAACGGATGTAACGGGCTTTGGACTTCTCGGCCATGCTTCAGAAATGGCGAAGGGAAGTGGCGTAGGTCTTCGCATACATTACAACCAAGTGCCAATTCTACCGCGTGTCAAAGAGCTGGCTGAAGCGGGATCCGTGCCGGGTGGAACGAAAAACAACTTTGCACATATCGCGGGTATTGTTACATATCCCGAATCGTTGGACCAAATCGATCGATGGATTCTTTGTGATGCGGTCACTTCAGGTGGGTTGTTAATTTCCATTGGGGATGATGAAGCGGAAGCGTTCGTGGACGAGCTGCAAAGTAAAGGCGTCGATGCACGGATTATCGGCGAAGTGACGAAGGAAGATGAAGGACGCATTCAAGTACTGTGAAAATTTCTGGAAAAGTAGAAGGTGAAATCTTTGTTTCGTGATATAGCATTGGC
Source organism: Filibacter tadaridae (assembly GCF_900609045.1). GTDB lineage: Bacteria > Bacillota > Bacilli > Bacillales_A > Planococcaceae > Sporosarcina > Sporosarcina tadaridae. Next base: position 59,092 of record NZ_UXAV01000041.1, on the reverse strand, counting down.
TGATTTAGTTGAATTGAAAAAAAAGAAAGCACATACATTGGTTGACGTTCGCTCTCCTCAAGAGTTTAAAGAAGCCACAATGCCTGGTAGCATCAATATACCTGTTTTCAACGACGAAGAACGAGCCGAAGTGGGAACGATTTATAAACAAGTCGGTGCAGAAGAGGCGAAAGAAAGAGGCTTGGAAATATTCTCAGAAAAGTTACCGGCCTTCATAGCAGCCTTTAAACAAATCGAAACACCGATAACTGTTTTTTGTTGGCGCGGCGGCATGCGCAGTAAAACAGCGGCAACGGTTCTCGACTTGATGGGCATTCATGCAAAACGTCTTACAGGCGGCGTCAGATCTTATCGCCAATGGGTCGTACATGAACTTGAAAAAGAAGAATTCAAACCGAAACTCTATGTACTAAATGGCTATACGGGATCCGGCAAAACGCTTATTTTGAAAAGATTGGCGCAAGGAGGTTACCCGATTCTTGATCTTGAAGGGATGGCGGGGCATCGGGGGTCCATCTTCGGACAGATTGGACTTGAACCAAGCAATCAGAAGAAGTTCGATTCAATACTGATCCATGAACTGTCAAGGTTTCAAGCAGAACCCTTTGTTGTTATGGAAGGGGAAAGTAGACGGATTGGTAAAGTCAGCATGCCGCAATTTCTAAATGATAAAAAAGAACAAGGATTGCAGTTGTTTATTCACCTACCTCTTGAAGCAAGAGCCCAAAACATTCTGGATGATTACCAGCCATCGAACTACCCCGAACGTTTTAAAGAAGCTTTTCAGCTCATCAAGAAACATATCCATACACCAATAAGTAGGCAAATTGAAAATGGTTTTGAAAGTGGTGATTTCCTTTCTGTCACAAAACTTTTACTTGAATACTACTACGATCCGAAATATGAACATTCAAGCAATCAGTACAATGAAGACCAGAAAATCGATATCAATGCAATTGATAATGAGGATGCATTTCAACAAGTACGCCAACTAATTGGGGGCTTCAATGATGGAACAGCAAATTAAGTATGATGAGCTAGCATCTGGAGCGGTTAAAGTGATGCTGGAAATGGGGAAGTATATTAACTCCACGGAAATCGATGGGAAACGCAGCAACCGCATTAGAGTAAAATAATCATACAAAAAGCGATAGCCCGATTGGGTTATCGCTTTTTTGTGTGGAGAAATTTAGTTGACAAACACATCGCTCATTGAAATGCCAGTAGCTTTAGCTACACCTTCACCATAAGCGGGATCTGCTTTGTAGCAGTGAACGATATGTTTGATTTTGATTGGATCTGGTACGCCTTCCATTGCACGTCCGGTATTTTCGAATAATGCTTTCTTCTGGCAGTCATCCATTAAGTTAAAGAGTTTACCAGGCTGTGTGAAGTAATCATCATCGTCGTCACGGAAACTCCAATGATCGCCGTTACCATCCAATTTAAGTGGTGGCTCTCTGAAATCGGGTTGTTCTTGATAAGCCCCGTAGCTATTCGGTTCATAATTCACGTTACTGCCTTGGTTACCGTCTACACGCATTGCACCATCCCGATGATAGCTATGGAACGGACATTTAGGTGCATTCACTGGGATTTGTGCGTGGTTGACGCCTAAACGATAGCGTTGTGCATCTCCGTAAGAGAATAGTCGGCCTTGTAACATCTTGTCAGGTGAGAATCCGATACCTGGAACAATAGATGATGGCGCAAATGCAGCTTGTTCGACTTCTGCAAAATAGTTATCTGGAACTTTGTTCAACTCAAATTCTCCTACTTCGATAAGTGGGAAATCTTTTTTATACCAAACTTTTGTGACGTCAAACGGATGATAAGGCAGGTTGTTTGCTTCGTCTTCCGTCATCACTTGAATATACATTTTCCATTTAGGGAAATCACCGCGGTCGATGCTAGCCAATAAGTCACGTTGATGACTCTCACGGTCTTGACCAATGAGTTCAACTGCTTCTGCATCCGTCAAATTTTCAATGCCTTGCTGTGTTTGGAAATGGAATTTTACCCATACACGTTCGTTTTGGGCATTGATCATACTGAATGTATGGCTACCGAACCCGTGCATATTACGAAGTGTTTTAGGAATCCCGCGATCACTCATGACGATGGTCACTTGGTGAAGCGCTTCAGGCAACGACGTCCAGAAATCCCAATTGGATGTTGCATTATGCATGTTCGTACGTGGATCCCGTTTAACAACATGATTTAAATCCGGGAAATGTAAAGGATCTCTGAAAAAGAATACGGGTGTGTTGTTCCCGACAAGATCCCAGTTTCCTTCTTCTGTATAAAATTTCAAAGCAAACCCGCGGATATCACGTTCAGCTTCAGCTGCACCACGTTCACCAGCAACAGTAGAGAAACGAGAAAACATCGGTGTCTGTTTCCCGACTTCAGAAAAGATTTTTGCTTTTGTATATTGGGTAATATCATTTGTTACTGTGAATGTTCCATATGCACCCGAACCTTTCGCATGCATCCGGCGTTCGGGAATAACTTCTCTATCAAAATGCGCCAGTTTCTCAATTAGCCAGACATCTTGTAGTAGAAGTGGGCCTCTTCGACCAGCAGACATCGAATTATGATTATCAACGACTGGTGCTCCAGCGGCTGTTGTAAGCTTGTTTTTGTTTTCATTTTCATTGATGGACATTGATAAAAGCCTCCTTATGTAGTAAGTTCGTTACCTTCTCAATTACTATAACAAATAGTTCTAATGAATACTAGTTATTTGTTTATAATCATTACAATTAAGTAACTGTTATAAAGCAAATGGGGAATGTAGACCAATTCAAACGCTACGAATTCGGAATCCCCTATTTCAACAGATACCACCAGTATATTGTTTTGAATGGGTAAGTAGACTAGTTATCTGTTAATACACGATAGACCAGTTCAGACCGCCAAATTATAATTTGGCGGTCTGAATTATTTATATTGACATATAGGGTACTTTAAACAATGCTCATCGTCTTCGGCAGGAGATTATACAGTAACAGTAGTTCAACATAGATAGTTATTATCGTTTAGCCCATCCGTTACAGAAAGGGCCGTTGGCTATTGGATTGTCGATATAACTGAAATCCACCATACATGCAGCGATAAAACAGCTGTGTAAATGAGAAGGGAAGAGCCAACCAAGAGACGTATATAAAGTTTGGGTTCGATTTTAGTAATTACGTTTAATAGAATGAGTGGCAGTATGATTTTAATCGCATAAAAGCTGAAAATGCTTGAATCATAAATCGACCGCATAAGCGGGTTCGCTTCACTGATATGATTATTGCGAATGCCGAAATCGGTTAAAAGCGCATCAACAATAGATAAAGTGAGCAAAGTAATCCCCGCTTTTATAAGACCATTACGAGTTGAAAACAAATGCTTTAATTTCATGATTGAGTTCCTTCCTTTTTTTAGTAGGAAAAGAAGTGATAGGGGGAGGAGCCCCGTATCTCTATGCAATCATGTTGTGGATTTTTAAGTAGGATTATACGTCTGCTAACAATAATCAAATACAAATATGCTTGCATAGTTGTAAACTATGCAAGAACATGTTGGTTTGATTGTCGTTAATGGAACAAACCGGATTCCTTGGATTTTTTAATAACATCGCTTTTCTTACTAGCTATCTCTAGCGCCTAGCCCCTCGAGTCGCTTCGGTTTTGAAAGTAATGACAAAAGGCGTCATTATTTCAAACCCTCCAGCGCTTGTCGGGGCTAAAACAGGCGCTATCGCTTTTCTTTAATGTATTTCACTTTTAAACGTTCCACCGTGTGTTTCTTGTGTGTTCATGATTGTTAGGAAGGCGGATGGGTCAATGTCGTGGGCAATTTGTTTCAATTTTGAAATTTCTAAACGAGTGACGACGACGTAAATGACGTCTTTTTCACTTTCGTTATAGCCGCCTTTCCCGTGCAGTTTTGTGACACTTCTTCCAAGGCGTTCATTGATAGCGGCACCTAATTCCTCATACTCATCTGAAACAATGATAACGGCTTTCGTTTCATCCAGACCTTGAATAACGGCATCAATTGCTTTAGAAGCAATGTAATATGTAAGGATGGAGTACATGGCTTTCTCCCAGCCTAGGACAAAACCTGCCCAGCCGAAGATGAATATGTTGAAAAACATGACGAATTCCCCAACGGAATAGGGGATTTTCTTAGTAAGCAAAATACCAAGAATTTCTGTTCCGTCCAGCGCACCGCCGTGACGAATAACAAGCCCGACACCGGCACCCAGTATTAATCCACCGAAAACAGTTGCGAGAAGTGGATCGGTTACGAATGGACCAACGGATTTGAGTGGGAACTCGACAATTGCAAGTAGTGCAATGGCATATGAAGAAGAGAAGAAAAAGTTTTTGCCAATATGTTTATAACCGAAGAAAAGAAATGGTAGGTTGACGATTAATATCAACACACCGAACGGAATACCCGTTAAGAAGTTTAAGATGAGGGAGACGCCGATAATACCCCCATCGATTACTGAATTAGGGATGAGAAACAATTCGAGTCCAACAGCGGCCAATGTAGCACCAATTGAAATGAAAATATACCGTAAAATCATATGTCCCAGTGTTTCTTTTTTATGACTTTTCACCATACGAGTCGTGCATCTCCTTTAAGAAAAAGTGTAGAAGCAGGATGAATCTTTTATAGTTAACTACAAAAAGTGAATCACTGCAGTGATTGCCTTACATTAATTATAGTTGAAGATGGACAAGTAAAAAAGGATTGACCATTTATAATTAACATTTTTTTTACGTTAGGTATCATTGCTATTTTTATCCCGCATTAACGGGCAGTAAGATCCCCCAACTTCAAGTCTTCTTGGAAACAAGAAGAATAAGTGGGTGATCGTAATTGGGGATAAAGTCACTGGGGAAAATAGTTTACATATAACCTATCATTATGAAATCGCTTACAAAGTATCTTGAAATAGTATTGACATTCTGTGAATAAGCACTTAATATGCTTTATAACGACTATTAAGCGACAATAAGTAATTTTGGAAATACTTCATTTGTAGGGGGATTAGTATGGAACAATCAACTAAGAAAGAGATAAAATTTTGGATGGCTCTATTGCCACTTCTAATCATGATTGCCGTTATGATAGTAACAGTTGTTCAATTGGGACAAGGTCCACATATGCCACTTATTGTCGGGACGACAGTAGCAGCTTTAGTTGCCTGGAAGGCTGGTTATACATGGAAAGAAATTGAGGAAATGATGTATAAAGGGATAAAACTGGCGCTTCCAGCCGTTGTCATCATTATGTTGGTAGGGCTTACAATTGGTGCTTGGATGGGTGGCGGAATTGTCGCAACGATGATTTTTTATGGATTAAAGATTATTACGCCTGCATGGTTCCTTGTGACAATTGCAATCATTTGTGCAATTGTATCGCTTGCAATCGGTAGCTCATGGTCGACAATGGCTACAATCGGTGTGGCCGGAATGGGAATAGGCCTCAGTATGGGTATTCCAGCAGGGATGATTGCAGGGGCGGTAATCTCTGGCGCTTACTTTGGTGATAAAATGTCCCCGTTATCGGATACGACCAATTTGGCAGCGGGTCTGACAGGGACGGAGTTATTCGATCATATTAAGCATATGTTCTTTACAACGATTCCCGGGTTGCTGATTGCACTTGGCGTGTACGCATACCTAGGAAGGAACTTTGGAACTGGTAAAACGGAAGCACTCGAAATCGCACAAACTTCAAAGGTATTACAAGAGAGTTTTATAGTGTCGCCATTCATGTTACTTGTTCCTCTTGCAGTCATTTTAATGGTTGCGCTTAAGATACCGGCTGTTCCAGCGCTTATTGTGGGGATTATATTAGGGTTCTTGTCGCAGGTATTCATCCAAGGCGATACGGTAGTACATGCCATAACAGCATTGCAAGAAGGCTTTTCAATAACGACGGGAAATGAAATGGTGGATGGGCTTTTTAATGGCGGTGGATTGGATAATATGATGTACACCGTTTCAATGACAATTGTCGCCATGACCTTTGGCGGTATTCTGGAGTATTCAGGAATGTTGCAATCGATTATGAACCAGTTGCTGAAAATAGTGAAATCCACAGGTTCTCTAATTGCAACAACAATTGCGGCATGTTTTATGACAAATGCAACCTGTTCTGAACAATATATCTCAATAGTTGTTCCAGCGCGGATGTTCAGTAAAACGTATAAGGAAAAAGGGCTACATTCAAAGAACCTTTCACGTGCACTTGAGGATGGAGGTACGTTAACTTCTGTTTTCATCCCCTGGAATACATGTGGTGTATTCATATTAGGAACATTGGGTGTAGGCGTTGTTGAATATGGACCATATGCAATTTTGAATTTTGTCGTTCCAATTATTTCAATTTTATATGCATTCACAGGCTTTACTGTTGTAAAAATGACGAAAGAAGAGCTTGTTGAAAGGGATCATGAAACAAATTACGAAATGGAACTGGAAACTGAAGAAGTTAGTTTAAATCCATAAAACAAAAGGAAAGTTCACTGTTGAATTGTGAACTTTCCTTTCATTTTACAGATAAGTAGGGAAGTTAAGTTCATAAAGTGCCCTAGGTCTGCCTTGTCGATAGGCCATCTCTTCCCCAACAATTTTTGCGTAACTGAATTTCAAAAGTTTCTTCAGTGTGCGTTCAGCGGTCCTGCGGGATACCTCTAAATGCAGCGCCAAATCATTAGCGGTGAATTGAGTTGAATCGCGGGATTGGCTGAATGTGAGTAGTTTTGATATGTTGGCAGGGCTTAATGAAGTCTTTTTCGCCATCTCAACGAGTACAGGCTCATTGGTTTTCATTGCAATTATCCCATCCGTTTGAGGAAAGGGACCAAGAAGTTTTTTATTTGAATCCAATATATAAAAAGAATGATTACCTGTTTTTTCGATGAAATCGAGTGCGAAATAGGCATTTTCCGTGGCATCGATGATAGATTCCCCAGAACCGAAAGCGAGCCTGACATCGATACCTTTAGTATGAAATAACTTCAGAAACTCACGGTTTTTCAAAGAAAAATTTATATTTCCCATTGTCGTGAATAACAGATAGACATTGTTTTCGATACTCCAATGCGCATGCAGTTGGCTAGCAAGCCGTTTTACAAACGTTTCTAGAATTGCATCTGTCGTTAATGCGCTAACAATGCCGACCGCGGTTTGGGCGGAATAGCTTTTCTTCAAAAAAGCGCTTTGCTTTACACGTTCAATCGTCTGCAGAAGTGTGTTCTTCGTGTCAATTATTTTAACAACAGGAATTTGTTGTTGTTTAAGTTGTTCGTAAACGGAATGTACGCTTGTTATCGCAATGTCCGTCTGACCACGAAGGGACAATTGTGCATGATAATCTGTAATTTCCTGTATGGTACTCACATCTCGTAACTCGTGGATAAATGGTTGTTCCGTCGGGTGATTTGCATCAGAAAGCACCTGTTCAATGAGTTCCCTTTTTCGTACATCAATTGATAACCGATTCAAATCTAGATGGCTATGAATTGTTAAATTTAGTAAAGTGGCAGCGATGGCTGCTTCATCCTGTTCTATGTACACAGTAGGAATAGGTAGATTCCCGATTGCCTCTTTGGCAAAAAAGTAGGGAATCAATCCAGAAAAGAGAAGTGCATCGCTTGGTGTAAGTGTACGAACCAAATCGATTGCATCCTTGGGCTCTTCGTATCGATAGCCGATTATTTCAACATCATTGCGATTGGCAGTAAGTTTTTCAATGCGCGTACAGAAATCATTTGAACCGATGACTGCTATTTTTATCTTCACAAAAAGACCTCCGAGTAATAGCGACTGTTTAACGACGATGATACAATGGAAAACAGAAAGTTACAATAGAAAAGGATGTTTTCGATGAAAATCACTGAAATTGAAATTTATGCTATCCATTTACCGCTACATGAACCATTTGTAATCAGCTATGCGACGTACGATTATATGCCTTCCATTATTGTGAAGCTCACAACAGACACCGGAGTTGTAGGATATGGGGAAAGTGTTGCGGATGATCATGTCACAGGCGAAAGCTGGGGGGGAACGTTCCAGGTATTGAAAAATACGTTAGCTCCGAAACTTATTGGGGAAGATCCAAAAAATATGGAACGGATTCATCATATAATGGATGCGGCCATTTACGGCGTTCCAACAGCAAAAGCTGCAATCGATATTGCCTGTTTCGATGTTGTGGGTAAAAGTTTAGGGATCCCCGTTTATGATCTTCTTGGCGGAAAGTATCATGAAGCATTTCCAATTACACATGTACTCAGCATTGCTTCTCCTGGAGAGATGGCAAAGGAAGCAGAAGAAAAAGTAGTGGGTGGTTATCGCTCCATGAAGATGAAAGTCGGTACTTGTGTTGCAGATGACGTAAAACGAATTCAAGCGGTCCGAAATCGTGTTGGTGAAGACATTGCCATACGTGTCGATGTGAACCAAGGATGGAAAACGAGTGCCAATACATTACAAGGACTTCAAAAGCTGGAAAACTGTTCACTAGATTGGCTGGAGCAACCAGTTCTTGCGGATGATTTCGATGGTATGGTTGAAGTGAAATCTAAATCAGCAGTACCCGTTATGATTGACGAAGGATTACGAGGGATGCGTGATATGAGGGAAATCATAGCGAAACGCGCTGCCGATAAAGTGAATATTAAATTGATGAAGTGCGGAGGTATTTACCCAGCTATGAAACTTGCGGTCATGGCGGAAATGGCTGGGATTGAATGTCAAATCGGCTCAATGGTCGAATCTTCCATTGGTTCAGCTGCCGGGTTCCACGTCGCTTTTTCAAAGAAGATAATTACAAGTGTCGAACTGACAGGCCCATTGAAGTTCAGTAAAGATGTCGGTAATTTACAGTATGACGTTCCGTTTATCCGTTTAACAAATAAACCGGGACTGGGCATCGAAATTGATGAGCAAGTACTTCAAGAGTTAACGCAGTTCTCTGAGAAGGTAATCGGATGAATCAGTCCTACCGATTGAAAAATGGCGAAGAAATAACTATTAAACGACTTACAGCAAGTCATCTTGAAGAAATTCAAGCGTTGCAACGAAAAGTCATTGGGGCATTAACGATAACGTCATTTTTACAACCTTTAACGACAGAAGAATTCTTGATTATTTTAAATGGGAAAGGGCTTCTAATCGGGGCCTATTCAAATGGACAACTCATTGCATTCCGCGCCATGTTAGCACCTGAATTGGATGAGGAACATTTAGGAAGAGATGCAGGACTTGCGATAAATGAATGGCCGCTGGTTTTATATTCTGAAATAACGAATGTAGACCCTGATTTTCAAGGTAACGGCCTGCAATTATTACTTGGAAAAGTAATTATGGATGAAGTGGATGAAAAGCGTTACCCTTATATCTGCGCAACCGTTGCCCCTTTTAATATAGCAAGTTTAAAAGATAAATTTGCACTTGGCTTTCAGATTGTATCGCTAAAAATGAAATATGGTGATTTACTACGGTATACAATGTTGAAGGATTTCAAACGACCAATAGCACATCAACATTTTCGTGAAAGCCAAATGGTGTTGATGGAAAATACTGACGAGCAACAGCATTATTTTGATGCAAAGTGGATTGGAACTGCTATAAAAAAAGACGAAGATCAGTGGTTCGTACAGTTCCAGAAATAATACGTATTGTGCATCCGGCCCCATATATATACGGGGACGGATTTTTTTGATTGGTACTTTTAATCCGGTGCCAAAGAAGGGCACCGAGTGTGGGTTATGCACCAGTGAGGCGCCTTCAGGGGCGGGAGGCATCCCCAAGCGCCGCAGCGTGTTCAATGAAACACTTCATTTCAACATACATAGGAAACAATAACCACCCATTACTATTTATTAATTCTCACAAATATACTACTTTAGTCTCTTAGTCTATAATTATAGAAGACTATGATATACGAGGGGGATTATCATGAAGTTTACTGTAGGGAAAAAATTATGGACCGGTTTTCTAGCGGTTCTTCTATTATTGATAGTAGTGGGGATTTCGGGGTTTTGGTCTCTTTCTAAAATGAATGATGAATATCGTTTTCTTATAGATGATCGGATTCAGAAAGTGATTGTATTGGAAGAACTTTCATCCACACAATACCAAATCGTTAGCAATGTTCGTGGCTTTTTGCTGTTCAAGAAAATTTCTTATCTTAAAAACCGTGGAGAATTAAGTGACACCTTTGAAGAGCAGTGGTCTACATTAGACAAGATTGTTAAAAGTAAAAATGCCCGTGAGCTACTTAATGAAGTAAAAGATGCACGTAAAAGTTATAGTGAAACAATTGACATGGCAGTCGAAGAGTTCAATAGCGCTAACGATGAAAAAGCACTTAATCTAGCATCCGACGCTGCTATCTATCAGAGTACGATTGAAGAAAGCGTTGCTAAACTGATACAACATCAAGAGGAAGAAATGAAAAAGACGGAAAAAGACTTGGTAGATTTACTGGCTAATACACGTATGTTTATTAGCGTTTTAACCGGGATTGCTATTATTTTAAGCATCATTATTGCGCGTATTATTAGTAGAAGCATTGCACGTCCTGTTGGGAAATTGACATCGGCATTGTCGGAAATTGCTGAAGGCAATTTTGCGATTGAGCCGGTGCGCATTCGCAATAAAGATGAGATTGGTGACATGGCATCCGCATTTAATGGCATGACAGCAGATTTGCGTGGCATTATTAAAAGAGCCAATGAATCGGCTGTCCAGCTTGCTGTTCAAGCGGAAGAATTGTCGGCAAGTTCGGAAGAGAGTCTGGCAGCTTCAGAAATGGTTGCTGAAATAACGGAGCAAAACCTTGCGGGAAGTGAGTCGCAAGTAACAATCGTCGGCGAAACAGCTAGCGCAATTGAAGAAATGGTAACGGGAATTGACCAGGTTACAGAAGGCAACAGAGCTATGCTACATTCGTCAGAAGAGGTCAATCGCCTTGTTGAAGAAGGTGCGTCACTTATGGGAAATGTAACAACTCAAATGAAAATTATCAATTCTACAATTGGACAATCGGCGGGAATCATGGGTAAGATGGCCGATCATTCGGGAGAAATCCGAAACGTAACAAAACTGATAACAGCCATTGCCGAGCAGACAAACTTGCTAGCGCTCAACGCCGCAATTGAAGCAGCACGTGCGGGTGAGCATGGTAAAGGATTTGCAGTAGTAGCTGATGAAGTGCGAAATCTCGCTGAGCAATCGAAGCATTCGGCGATAGAAATCGGTCAAATGATTGATGAAATGACTGAAAACGTTGAACTGGCTGTATCCAGTACCAAAGAGGGAAATCAGAGAGTTGAAGAAGGTCTTTCCATAACAACGCAGACAAGTGATGTATTTGATCGGATCGAATATGCAGCTACAGATGTGGGCAATAAAATTGGAACGGTCTCTGCGGCAATCGAACAAATCCGCTTGATGACGGAGAGCGTAGCAACTGGGGCATTGAACGTCCAAGAATTAGCGCAGCAATCATCAGAGCAAGCGCAATCGACAAGTGCTGCAACAGAAGAGCAACTTGCCGCAAATGAAGAGATATCAGCCAGCTCACTTGTGCTTGCTGAACTTGCTGAAAAACTACAAACAGATATGGGCCAATTTAAAATAGAATAATGCCTAGAAAGAAAAAGCTGGTTGCATATGTGCAATCGGCTTTTTCTTTCTTTCAATTTTTGAATAGTTGTTGCTACCTTATTTTCAGAGTGTTAAGATAGTGTTCCGTCTCCGACACGCTAACTACCAAAATACCGCAAATACACAAAATGGAGGTCCTGTACATGCAGAAGCATCCTGATTTTGAGTTGGAATTGCAGCGCCTTGACTATACGAAAAAATACATGCAACAGTTATTAGAGGAATCACAACGTGACGTGAAATCCTCTCAAGAGAAAATACGGCATTCGATGGCGGATCTGGATTATCTCGATTCCAGTTTAAGTTACATTAATATCTTAACGAATACACGTTTTTTTGAAATGGCCCGTTCTCAAAAAGAGGGGTTGGAAGCGATTCGGCAGAAGCCATACTTTGCACGTATTCATTTTCAAAAGGAAGAAGAAGCAGATGAATTACTTTATATAGGAAAGACATCTTTATTCCACAGGGAAACGCAAGAGCCAATCATCGTGGATTGGCGTTCTCCCGTTGCGAATGTTTATTATGATGGAAGGCTAGGAGATTTATCTTATCAAGTACGAGAAGAGGAATTCAAAGGGCATTTGTTTTCAAAACGCCAATTTCAGATTGAAGAAGGAGAACTTCTCGGAATACGAGATGTTGACCTGACGACAAATGATGAGCTTCTTCAAGAGGCATTGTCTGGAAAAGCAGATGTCCGGTTAACTGAAATAGTGTCTACTATTCAAGCGGAGCAAAATACGATCATCCGCGCGAATTTGAAACAGCCTATTATTGTACAAGGTGCCGCTGGAAGTGGGAAAACGACAATAGCCCTTCATAGAATTTCTTATTTCCTTTACACAATGGGGGAACATTTCCCGGCAGAAAAACTGATGATCCTAGCTCCGAGTAAGTTGTTTATGGATTATATTGCGGATGTCCTTCCGGAGCTTGGTGTAGGACGTATTTGCCAGACAACGTATGCCGAGCATGTATTGAACGCTACCGGATTGAAGTTGAAACTGACCGATTCGAACGCGAAGTTGGAGATGTTAGTAGGAGCTGACATAGTTAACGAGGATGTACTCTTTATTGCGCGCATGAAAGGTTCACTTGATTACCGAGAAATCATGCAGCGTTATGTACACAAGTTGGAGCAGGATACAGCCGCACTGTTTGAAGATATCTATATTGAAAAGTACCGGGTGGTAAAAGGCTCCAAGCTGAAAAAGCTGTTCTTGGAAGAGTTTTCATATATGCCGGTGGAAAAGCGCCTTGAACGTATCAAAATCATTTTACAAAGTGAAGTGAAACGTAAACGAACGAAGATCATGACGACGCTGACAGCCAAATATGATGAAGTACTCGATAAGGCGTTATATGGCATTAGAGATGATGAAAAAAGGAAAGCGAAACTGACACGGATACTAGATGAGCGCGATGAACGGCTTCCTGCCATTGAAAAAGAGGGAAAAAAAACGACGGCAACCTATATGCGGAGGTTCAAAAAGTTTAACGTGAAAAAGCTATATAGGGATTGGCTGACTGATGGTCAACTGCAAAAAGAGCTTACCTATCAATGGACTGAGCAAGAACGGAGCACCTTTTTTGCGGCGCATGTGAAAGAAGTATGGGAAGTGGAGGATTTGGCGGCACTCTACTATTTATATACAAAGTTGAAAGGCATAGCGAATGAATGGAAAATGCGTGTTGTCTTTATCGACGAAGTGCAAGACTACAGCGAATTTCAATTGGCGGCTTTGCAAGATGGCCTTGAAACAGATATGTTCACAATGGTAGGAGATCTTGCACAAGGGATCCACAGTTATCGCGCATTAACTTCATGGGAACCGATAAAGGCGTTATTTCCAAGGGCGACATACACAACCTTACAGAAAAGTTATCGTACAACAATTGAAATCATGAATCTTGCAAATCAAGTTCTTGCGCAAATGGACGAGGACTTGCCCCTTGTGGAACCTGTCGTACGTCACGGCATAGATCCGGGACACTACGACATGCCAGCACTTGATTGTCGCAAAGTGAAAGGAATTTACGACGGAATTATTGCGCGGGGACACCGTTCAGTCGCGTTAATCTGCAAAACGGAAGCAGAGGCGAACAAGTTGTACGCAGACTTATCCAATGAGTTGGCTGTTCAATTAGTTGGCGAACAGTCCGACATCACTGAGCATTGCTTACTTATCGTGCCAAGTTATTTGGCGAAAGGATTGGAATTCGATGCGGTTCTGGTTGCAGCATTTGACGAGCCGTTCCGTGACCATCCAATCGACCGAAAACTGCTTTATGTGGCAATGACAAGACCCATGCATGAACTACATATTCTATCAAACTTGGACGGGATGCTAGTGTGAATTACTTGTGTGCGTATATATGTTGAAATAAGGACCTTCCTTGAATTCAATGCAGGGCTATAATTGCCTACGCCCACTTAATATAGATTTTCATCTCAACTGTATTATTTAAAAAGCGTTTCTACCTTCCTATATGGACGTGTTGAAGTGCTTTTTTTAATTCTATATGAACTTCAAAAAATGCTTTGGAACTAAATCGCTAGAAAAGTAAGTGGATGCATAGAGTAATCTATATAGGTTGAATAAAAGATTCCATTCAAGGCTACTTCGGCGCTTAGAGCATGGCACAGGCTAACCCCTTAAAAGGCGTTTCCACCGGTTTCCTAGTGGATTCTTGCAATCAACATATCTAGTAGAAGTTTGGATCGTTATTTTCTTTTTTCAAAAAAAACGATGAAAGGCTGGGAATGATTACTATTCATGTAGTGGTGTTAGGAACTGGGATGATTGGTACAACGGTGGTTAGTGAAGTTTCTAAGTTTGAAAGTGTAGATAGGATAACAGCTGTCGACGTGAAACAGGAAAATGTAGATAAGTGTTTGGAAATCGCAAATAGCCGGAAAGTACAAGGTAGAGTGGCTTCATTTGCCACTGAGGAAGATATTGCGCTCGTGTTAAAAGATGCTGATATAGCAGTTGCGTGCCTGCCACATTCTTTAAGCATGGTCGCCAGTAAAGCCGCCATAATTTCGAAATGCAATTTAGTAGACCTGGTTGGGTCAAAGTTTAATGAAAAGTTTGAATTACATAAAGACGCACAAGATGCAGGCATTACTATTGTGCCAGGATGTGGGGTTGCGCCGGGCATAACGAACTTCTTAGCTGCACAGGGAATTGAAATGCTGGACGAAGCTGAAAATGCGGTCATGATATGTGGGGGGATTCCAAGATATCCTGTTCCACCATTATGGTATCAAGTTGTCTTCCGACTTGAAAGCGTACTAGGTTTGTACACAAAACCCGCCCTTGCAGTTGAGAATGGAAAGTTGGTCGAGCTAGCTGCATTTTCTGGATTGGAAAAGGTTGTATTTGATGAGCCGATAGGTGCTTGTGAAGCGGTCATAACGGATGCACATAGTACAGCTTTCACCTTAAAGGATAAAGTGAAAAACCTTTATGAAAAAACAATTCGATATCCCGGTCACTGGGAAAAAATGAACGTGTTAAATGAGTTAGGTTTTCTGACAAACGAACCGCTTGAGATTAACGGGTCACTAACAACTCCCCGCGCGATTGCAGAAAAAGTACTTGCCAAAAAAATGATTGGTCTCTCAGCTGAAGACATTACGGTAGTCAGAGTAGAAGTGAGTGGAATTAAAGACGGGAAACCCAAAAAGCATACATGGGAACTGATCGACTTGGCGGAACAAAATTTTACAATCACCTCGATGGTAAAAACAACAGCGATTCCCGCGGCGTTAATCACCAAATGGATTGCGATGGGAAGGGTAACAGAAACGGGTGTCGTTCCTATCGAAAACATAATGGTTAAAGAGCGCTTCCAACCATTCGTAGACGAGTTGAAAGAATCAGGTATCCATATCGAATATAAAGAAGAAACAACGCCGTAAATTAGAACTTTTTTCTAGCCAAGTTTCATAAAGTGGTATGGTATAATACGAGTGTTACTGCATTGATCAGGGATAAGGAGAATTCTATCTATCTTGAAAATGGAGGAATTTTAATGGACCAAGTTCGGGAATTAATGAGGGGTGTAAAGCTTTTTAAAGATTTGTCTGATGAAGAACTAACACCTTTTCTTACTATAATTAGAAGGAATCGATTCGCTGATAAGAATATGATTTTCATGCATGACGCACCGATTACTCATGTATACTTTGTCGCTTCTGGGAAAGTGAAGGTGTTTCGAAATGACTTTGCTGGCAAGGAGCAAATCATTTGTGTGAAACAAAAAAATGATATGTTTCCGCATGTCGGTTTTTTTCGACAAGGTAATTATCCCGCACATGCTCAAGCTATTGAAGATACAATCCTTTTTTCGATATCCATTCGTGATTTTGAAGAAGTGCTTATTGCGAATCCTCACCTGTCTATTAAATTATTTCGCGTACTTGGCGACCAGATTGTTGATCTACAACAGAGACTTGAGGAAATGGCTTTACGGAGCACGAATGAACGAATTCTGCTGTTACTACTTCGTTTAAGTGAAACGCATTGTAGTGAGAATAAAGAGGGCTGGAATAAAGTAAACACCCATTTTACAAATATGGATCTTGCCAATATGATTGGAACGACAAGGGAATCGGTTAATCGAATGATATCCCTTCTTAAAAAGGAAGATGCCGTTAAATTGATTGATGGCAAGTATTTCATTCATCCAAATAGGGTTAGAGATAAATTATATAAATGAAAAGTGAAAACTGTCCGATGAATCTGCATGCTAAATGTGGATTTCATCGGACAGTTTTTTTGTATTGCTTTTCGGGGCTGAACAGGTGCCCTCGCTTTTCTTATTGTCTAGCTCGGGCGCTTAGCTTCTTGAGTCACTTCAGGATTGAAAGTAATGGCAAAGGACGCCATGACTTTCAATCCCTACAGTGCACTTCGGAGCTGACCAAGCTCCCTCGCTTTTCTTTATTCACGGTTTTGTCTTAATTGGGGATGGATATGTGATTTATATCACATTTGTGAGAACTGTTATCAATTAAGATGTAGGAAAGAGAGAAACGGGAGGTGATTACAGATGAAAGCCTCAAAAGTTCACACCGAAGAAAAGCTGGATGCAGACAATGAGTATTCAGTGAAAGGGACCATGTTTTCTGTTGGAGTAGTCGGTGCAGTCATTCTTATTTTCTGGGTCGGACTCTTCGCGTTATATATGTATCGAGTATAGGGAGGGATAGATATGAAGTTTAGTAAACATGAAGAAATATGGCTCACCATAAGCGTGGGCATGTTAGTCCTATTCATGGTCATTGTCGGTTATCAAACATTTGCGCTAGGTATGGGGCCGCCGAGTAATAAAGAAACATTGGATCCGCAAAAGGTAGATCAAACGGCTCCTTTCGATAATCCAGGCGTGTTTGAAGTCGGTCCGAATGAATATGAAGTTGTTATGGTTTTACAAGTTTTCAGCTTCACGCCGAACAACATCGAAATTCCAAAAGGCGCTACGGTCCATTTCACAATGACTTCTAAAGATGTTGTACATGGTTTTCAAGTTGCGGGTACGAATTTGAATGCAATGGTTATGCCGGGATACATTCAAAAAATCACGCAAAAGTTTGATAAGCCGGGCGAGTATTTGGTGCTGTGCAATGAATATTGCGGTGCTGGGCACCAAATGATGAGTACAACAATTACCGTTAAATGAAGGAGGGGAGAACAATGAGTACAGCAACATCAAAATCATTAAAGGAAAAAGCCAATCAAGTAATGGGAGTGAATCTTAAAGATGCAAAACTAGCGAAGTCTTACATGGCAGTCGCATTTATCGCTTTGTTACTTGGTGGGATTTTGGGATTACTTCAAGGATTTGAGCGGGCGGGACTTATCCAATTGCCGTACTGGTTTAATTACTATCAAGTTCTGACAGCGCACGGTTTGTTACTCGTAGTTGTATTAACAGCATTCTTTACAATTGGTTACTTTTACGCTGGTCTTTCTCATTGCTTGGGTGGATTATTGCCCAAAGTAAGGAAGATGGCGTGGATTGGATTTTGGATGAAGATTGTTGGTTTAGTCATTGCCATTATTCCAGTTTTACTGAATAAGGCATCAGTTATGTATACATTTTATCCGCCACTTGCAGCCGCACCTTCGTTTTACATCGGTTTGGCGCTCATTGTACTGGGCATATGGGTTTGTGCATTTGGTGCATTTATAAACGTTGCGAGTTGGAGAAAAGTGAATAAAGGGAAACACTTACCTATTTTCGCCTTCTTTGCAACTGCAGTCTTCATCTTATTATTCTTCGGCAGTATTGGTGTAACAATCGAAGTGCTCATTCTAATTGCTTGGTCATTCGGTTGGATTCCAACGGTGAATGTCATGGTTAGTCGTACATTGTTTTGGGCATTCGGTCATACGCTTGTGAACATTTGGTATTTAACGGCCGTTTCCGCGTGGTATGTAGTTGTCCCTAAAATTATTGGTGGCAGGCGTTTCAGTGATGCGTTGACACGTATCGTAATCATTCTGTTGGTTATTATGAACATTCCAGGAGGGTTTCATCACCAAATCGTCGACCCCGGAATGTCTCAAGCTTTGAAGTTTCTACATGTGTTCATGAGTTTATCAATCTCTTTTCCTTCTTTAATGACGGCGTTTGCCATGTTTTATGTATTTGAACGAACAGGTAGAAAGCTAGGAGGCAAAGGGCTATTCGGATGGCTCAGAAAGTTACCATGGGGAGATGTGCGATTTTTAGCGCCAATGATTGCTATGATTGCATTCATTCCTGCTGGAGCCGGTGGTATTGCACAAACAACGAACCAATTGAATCAAGTAGTCCATAATACAATGTGGGTGGTCGGTCATTTCCATTTAACAGTCGGTACCTCAGTAATTTTAACGTTCTTTGGTATTAGCTATTGGTTAATTCCTCATATTTCAAACCGTGTACTGACACCAAGGATGAATAAAGTAGGGGTTATCCAGACAATCATCTGGACGATAGGTATGCTTTTCATGTCGGGTTCGATGCATGCAGTAGGCTTGCTCGGCTCTCCACGAAGAACTTCCTATTCGACATATGGTGATAACGCTACTGCATTGGGATGGGACCCCTACCTAATTTTCGTTGCAGTTGGTGGAACGTTCCTAATCATCGGAGTTCTTATCCAAGTATTTGCGGTTTTCCATATGATGTTCTTTGCACCGAAAGGCGTAACGGAATTCCCGATTGCGGACCCTGAAGTGCCGGTAGAAAAAACACCTATGTGGACGGAACGTTGGGGACTTTGGATTGTCATCATGTTAGTGGTTATTTCAATGGGATATGTCATTCCGTTGGTTGAACTCATCGTCAACGCGCCTCCAGGTTCACCTCCATTCAAAACATGGTGATGGCTATTCTGGTTAAAAGAGATAGCCTGGTGGAATGGCTATCTCTTTCTTTAGTTAGTATCACTTCAAAATTGTGTAGGTTTGGGGAGTGAGGTATATGAATCGATACTCGAACATGGCAATTGGAATCGTGCTTCTATTTGGCCTGACACTGTTTTACATGGGTACGGATGGTTTTCGTGCATTTACTGCTGAAACTGCCCGAGTCAATAATCTCATTGAAGAGAAACCAACTTTTCCTAACGTAACTTTTCAGGACAGTAAGGAACGAGCGTATTCAATCGATGAATTCAAGGGTAAGTATGTATTGGTTACATTCATCTATGCATCCTGTACAACAATGTGCATTGAATTGGAGATGAATACAGCTGAAATCGTTGAACAGATTCCCGCAGACTATATGGGGAAAGAGATTGTCTTTCTAAGTGTAAGTTTTGATCCGAAAAGAGATACGCCTGCCGTATTGGACCAGTACCGGCAAATTTTCGATAGTGATGGCGAAACATGGAGAATGGCTAGAATCGAGGACCAAAATAAGTTGGATTCCTTATTGAAGAAGTTCGGCGTTATCGTCATTCCAGACGATTATGGGAACTTTACACATAATGCTGCATTCTATTTAATCGATAAAACCGGCACACTTATTGAGGTGTTGGATTATAAAAAGAGCGATGAGGCAGCAAAAAAGATAGTGAAAATCCTGGATACTGAAGCGAGGGGCAATCTATGAAACAGGCACGTTTTGGTCTACTCCTCTTTTTATTTTTACTCATTCCTCCTGTCGCTCATTTACTGGAATCTATAATGATTATTCACATGCATATGCAGATGCCGTTACTCGTTATCGCTGGATTTTTGATGGCACCTTTTTTTCAAAAACGTTTTCCGCGTCTTTTTGAAAACTGGAATCACGCAGGAATACCGGGGATTCTTTTAGTTACAATTGTTTGGTTGTATTGGATGATTCCACGAACAATGGATGATGCGTTGACTGTACAAAGTGTAGAAGCCTTCAAATTTTTTAGTTTGCCATTTTTAGTAGGCGTTCCATTACGGGATAGTTGGAAGAAGATAGGACTTACAGTGAAGAAGATTATTTTCATTGGTTTCACGATTCTCTTTTTCGGGATGGGAATCTTGTATATTAAAGTGCCGGTCCAGTTATGCAATAATTATTTACTCATTGAACAAATTACGCTGGGCTGGGGGTTTGTGACGATGGCAATATGTATCGTCATTTACTTATGGTATTTCGTTTTCATGGATCATTCAAAATATGAATAACCAACCCTCGTTTGGTAACTGACTTGATAACTGATGCATACGTTAGAAAGCAGTCTAAACAAAGGAGTTGGAAAAGTGCAGGACGATTATATGAAAACGCCGTTTGACGAAATGGATCTCGATTATTTTCAAAAGCCTGAAATACCCGGATTGCATGCGGGTTCTATGAGTGAAGCACAAAAGTCGAAAGACCATTACAAAAAAGACGGTCATACGCATGGCCATCTTGGTGCTACAACCTGTCAAGATGGGCATGTTCATATGCATCCCGGTGTAACGAGTACTCCTATTGAGAATGAGCAAGGCCATTTTCATCACATGAAGGGTAATACGTCATTTGATGATGGACATATTCACCAATATGAAACGTATACGAGTCTTCCTATCCAATTGCCAGGTGGTTATCATACCCATTATGTTGAAATCAGTACCACCGAAGATGATGGGCATATCCATGTGATTAAAGGTTTTACGCAACCTTCAAAGAGCTAAAATGTATGATGCCAGGCACCCATGCGATCATTTAATTGCGTGAGTGCCTGGCATATTTTTTTAGAGATGAAGAAAGCGTTAACTACTGTCAATGAAATCAGAAATGTAGGGTATAGATGGAAGACATACTGAAAAGAATCGGTATTAAGGACAAGTGTGCACCTTATAGGAAGATATTATAAAAAAGCGTATTTTCCGGGTGGGAAAGAAGGGTGGATTATGATTCAGACGATAGGTCTTACAAGTGATGATGAACTAATCTTTGATTTCCCGTTGGATGAAATTAAGGGACTTGCTTTACAATGGTACTGGGTGGATTTTAATCAGCCGGATAACAACGAAGAATCGAAGTTGCAGTCATTTTTTAATTTCCATCCACTTGCAATAGAAGACTGTCTGCATCGGTTACAACGACCGAAGTTGGATTACTATGATACATATGCTTTTTTTGTTTTGCATTCCATTCGGCATGATAGTTTAACGGCTGAAGAACTGAATCTTTTCTTAGGTGAAAATTACATTGTGACGTTTCACTATGATGAAATTGAGGAGCTGGCGGACGCACGGGAAGCGATTAAAAGAGATTCGAAAAAGTGGCCACGTGGACATGTATTCAAGGCCTATCAAATCATTGATAAAGTAGTCGACCATTACTTTCCGATTCTATACAAAATTGAAGACCAATTAGATGAAATAGAGGACGAATTGTCACCTTCAACCGTACATTTGTCGATGGATTACGTTTTTGAAGTCCGCAGTGATCTTTTGCGTTTGCGGCGAACTATATTTCCGATGAGGGAACTGTTATATAAAATGCTTCACTCGCAACAATTGGTTCTTTTAACTGAGGAACGCAAGTATTTCACGGACATTTATGATCATTTGTTAAGACTGGGTGAAATGATTGAAGCAAACCGGGAACTGACAGCTGATATTCGGGATAGCCAATTGTCCATAAATTCAAATCGGATGAACAGTATCATGATGATGTTGACAATTGTTTCCTCTATCTTTATTCCCTTGACGTTCATAGCGGGCGTATATGGCATGAATTTTGATCGTATGCCCGAACTTCATTGGCGATTCGGCTATCCAATCGTGCTAGGTGCGATGTTCATAACGGGGTTATTGATGATACTGTGGTTCAAATACAGGGGATGGCTTCGAATGTTTAAATCATGATTTGGAAAGTTTGATAACAATACAAAAATGAAAAAACCATTGCAATGCCAAACCGGCCATTGCGATGGTTTTTTAGGTCAATAAGAATGTCTCGACCGCTTCGTATTTTGGTGTTTTGTCTAGATGCACAGTGAAAAGTGAAAATGCTTCTACCGGTATTTCGATAGGAATTATTTTTTCTTTTTGGATATTCAGGACGTCTTTGGTCTTCCTCTTTTTTGCGATTGTAATATGCGGGACAAATCGGTCTGAGACGGGCATCGAAAGTTGTTGTGTAATCTCATTTTTAATTGCCAATTGTAGGGTCGTCAATTCCACAGAATGCCCAACAGTCAAATAGACGACTCGCGGTCCGGACGATGGACCAAAGTAGGAAATGCCGTCTACTAGTAATGAAAAGGTCGAATGCGTTTCAGCAACTTTCTTAAAGGCCTCTTTGAGCGGTAAAAGATTATCCGCTGATATGCCGCCCAAGTAGAATAATGTTATATGCAAATCCCCAATATGGGGAAGCACTTTATAGAAATCGTTCAAGTTATACTTTTCTCTAACCAGTTCTACCTGAACTTTGATATGCGATGGTATTTTAATGCCGATGAAATAATGCTGCTGTATTGTGATCCACTCCTTTTTACAAACTAATTATTATCTGAAGTGTAACCCATTACGTACAAGTCAAACAGCAATCCGGTCTAAAATGTGTCCTTGATAAATGCTATTGCATATGCTGGGCGTTTTTCATTCGTGTATACTAAAGCGAAAAGGGGATGTGGGTTTATGATAAACACGATCATTTTCGATTTGGACGATACGTTACTATGGGATAAAAAAAGTGTCGTCACTGCGTTTAAAACGACTTGTGAATATGCTGCAAACAGCTATACTCTTAATCCAGCCGAACTTGAAAAAGCTGTCAGGACAGTTGCAAGGGAGCTTTACGCTACATATGAAACATATGAATTCACACAACAGATTGGCATTAATCCTTTTGAAGGGCTGTGGGGCAGATTCGACGATGAAGGGGAGTTATTTGGGAAGCTGGCGGAGATTGTTCCAACTTATCGCCGCGATTCCTGGACAAGTGGGCTTATGCGTATGGGAATCGATGATCCTGAACTTGGACGCACGTTAGCAGAATTGTTTCCAACAGAGCGAAAAAAGCATCCATTCATTTACGAAGAAACATTCCATGTACTGGACGGGTTAAAAGGTAACTATAAACTTGTGCTTTTAACAAATGGTTCACCAAGTCTACAATATACAAAACTAGGGCTAACACCCGAAATTGCACCCTACTTCAATCATATCGTCATTTCGGGAGCATTCGGAAGAGGGAAGCCTAATCCGACAATATTTGAACACGTACTTGCGCAAAGCAATATAACCGCAGATAAAGCAATCATGGTAGGCGATAATTTGATGACGGATATTTTAGGATCTTCACGAGTTGGCATGAAATCTGTCTGGATTAATCGGGAGAAGAAAGAACGAAATACTGAAGTAGTTCCAACATATGAAATCGATACTCTTGAAAAACTATCTCCAATTCTTCAGGAATTAGCTCGGAAAAAAGCGCTCAAGATTAATTGAGCGCAACCACCTTAAAGATCAATTACCTCCACATCGTAAATATCGGAAAGCTCTTTCAACCGTGTCACTTCGGTATGTTCCACATGATTAT
Organism: Filibacter tadaridae; assembly: GCF_900609045.1. Classification (GTDB taxonomy): domain Bacteria; phylum Bacillota; class Bacilli; order Bacillales_A; family Planococcaceae; genus Sporosarcina; species Sporosarcina tadaridae. The sequence continues at coordinate 35,375 of NZ_UXAV01000041.1, read as the reverse complement.
CCACCTTCAATAGCATAATGGCATCCCCACCCGCGGCTGATCTACCCACTTGCATCGTCGCAATATTGATGTGTTCGTCGGCAAGTAACGTTCCAACGCGTCCGATTGCACCAGGTTGATCTAAATGTTTGATAAATAGTAAGTGCCCTTCAGGGACGATATCAACTACATAATTATCTATCTTTACAATGCGCGGCCCCAATCCGTTAAGCAAGGTTCCCGCCACACGTTTCGTTCCTTTTGCAGTGGCGACTTCCACTGTAATCATATTCAAGAAGCCTTTTGTCGTTGTTGTTTTGTGTTCATTTATCTTAATCCCGAAACGGTCCGCCAGCAATTTTGCATTGACATCATTGACATGTGTGCCAAGGTTTCGCTTTAACAACCCTTTTACGGTATTGCGTGTTAACGGCCGAACATCAAAGTTCGCCAAATCGCCAGCATAATGAATCGTAATTTCCTCGATTACATCGTTTTGCAAACGTGAAAGGAATACACCAAGTTTTTCCGCCAAATCAAAGAATGGCGCAATCTTTGCCAATACTTCTTTGGAGACGGAGGGTAGGTTTACGGGATTTTGAACGGCTCCTCCATTAAAGAAGTTAACAACGTCAACGCTTACATCGACCGCCACGCTTTCTTGCGCTTCGATTGTGCTTGCTCCCAAATGCGGTGTTGCAATAACTTCAGGAAGTGTTAATAACTTATGGTCGACAAATGGTTCTTCTTCAAATACATCGAGTGCGGCTCCGGCCACTTTCTTCGAAACAATTGCATCATACAAAGCATCCTCATCGATAATACCGCCGCGCGCACAGTTGATAATGCGAACGCCGTCCTTCATCATTTCGAAGGCTTTTTTATTGATCAAGTGCCGCGTTTCTTTCAGTAGGGGCGTATGGACAGTGATGAAATCCGATACTTTCAATACATCTTCAACCGATCCAAAATCGATGCCCAATTTTTTTGCTTTCTCTTCGGTTAAGAATGGATCGTATGCAATAACATTCATGCGCTGTCCTTTTGCGCGGTGTGCGACTTCCGCTCCAATTCTTCCAAGACCGACTATGCCCAACGTTTTGTTTTTTAACTCGACGCCGATAAATGATTTACGGTCCCATTGCTGGTTTTTCAATGAATTGAAAGCTTGTGGAATCTTTCTTGCAAGCGACATGAGCATAGCCATTGTGTGTTCAGCGGCTGAATTTGTATTCCCATCGGGCGCGTTGACGACGATAATGCCGTGCTCAGTCGCTGCATCCAAATCGATGTTATCTACGCCGACTCCAGCACGCCCAATCATTTTTAAATTCGTTGCTTTTTCGATAAGTTCACGTGTCACTTGCGTTTGGCTTCGAACGAGCAATGCATCAAAGTCGCCGATTTTGGAAACTAACTCTTCCGGTGTATTGGTTGTGTCGATTACAATGTTCAACTCTGCAGACTGTCTTAATGGATAGATTCCTTCTTCACTTAACGGATCACTTATCAATATGTTAAAAGTCATTTATACCAACACCCCTTGGTTTGCATAGATTTGTTGAGCAGCTGAAACACCTTTCCCCAGTTCGATTGCTTTACCGATTTTCATCAAACCGATTTCCATTACACCAATGGTTTGAAGTATATCTGCAGGTGAACAATAACCCATATGTCCAATCCTGAATAGTTTACCGCTCAGCCCTTGTTGACCTCCCGCAACGGTAAGACCGAATTCCTTTTTGAGTATTTTGCGGAATATCTCCGGATCAAAATCTGACGGTTTAACAGCTGTAACTGTTGGAGATGCATCATCATCGCTAGTCAATAAGGGGATATCCAATGCCTTGAAAGCCGCACGTGTCATCCTCATCATCAAGGTATGTCTTTCGTAAACCTGTTCCAGACCTTCCTCCTGAAGTAGATGAAGAACTTGTTCCAATCCAAATAATAAAGACAGTGCAGGTGTAAATGGCGTTGTATCCTTCAGCAAATTGTCGCGATACCTGGCTAAATCCAAATAATAGCGGGAACGCTCGTTTTTCTCGATGATTTTCCATGCACGTTCACTTGCTGCGATGAACGTAAGACCCGGAGGAAGCATGAAGGCTTTCTGGGAACCCGTCACGACTACATCGATTCCCCAATCGTCCATCTTCGTTTCAACGCCACCAACACAAGAGACGCCGTCAACTATAATAAGTGCATTTGAAACTTCACGTACGGCTTTTGCCAAGCCATGTATAGGATTGAGGACCCCTGTCGAAGTCTCACAATAAGTAGAGAAGACAGCCTTAATCTCCGGGTGTGCTTGTAGGTATTGTTTGACTTCAATAGGATTCAACGCTTTACCCCATTCAACATCCAGGCGATGGAATTTGATAGCGTAGGCTTCACAAATCTTCGCGAAGCGATTGCCAAATGCGCCCGTGACGACAACTAATACTTCCTCATCCGGTTGGACAACGTTCACAACGGCAGCTTCCAATCCAGCGGTTCCGCTACCTGCAATAATGGCTATTTCCTGCGCTGTACCAAAAATACGTTGAAGCACAGGTGCAATGTTTCGAAGCATTTGAGATGTTTCTTGTCCTCGGTGCCCAATCATTGGTTGGCTCATGGCGCGCACCACGCTTGGAGGGATAGGGGTCGGACCTGGTATTCTTAACAACTGCTGATCTGGTAACATATAGATTCTCCTCTCATTTTTGAAAATACAAAAAAGCTCTTCGCCCCTTACAAATGTAAGGGGCGAAGAGCTTAATGACTCACGCGGTACCACCCTTTTTTTGTTGTCGATACGCATGACAACCTGGTTAACATGCGTAACGAGCATGCGTCGTATAGGCCTACTAAAAGGTTCAGCCCATCTATTTAGGAGTGCTACTCTATATGGAAATCACTGATTCTCACCAACCATCAGCTCTCTTAAGATTTCATCATGTAGAGTATGTCTCCGTCAAAATAGTTTAAATATTTTTTAATTTAACCAATCATAACAAATAAAATGGCGTTGTCAACTATTAATCTTGGAAATATATAATCGAAGTAGAATGCTTGTTCCTTATCAGATTTTTTGCTATACTTCATAATATAGATTAATACAACTTGGCTAGTACAACACTACTTCGAAATAGGGTGTGTTTAGATGGCTGTAATCGCGTGCGTGAAAGAATCACCCGGCCGATATAACTTGGCGACAATCATTCATGAGGAAAAGAAAAAATATATGAATCATGACCAATTGTTTAAAGAACTTATCAACAACTTTTTTGTCGAGTTTCTAGAAGTATTTTTTCCGGAAGTCCATGCAGGTATTGACTTCAAGTCGGTTAAACCATTGTCTGAAGAACTGTTCACGGATTTGATTGCTGGTGAAAACCGGCGGGTGGATATTGTGATTGAAGCGAAATTGAGAGGGAAAGACACGCTAATCATTATTCATGTGGAGCCGCAAAGTTCTTATCAAAAAGACTTTCACCAACGAATGTATCATTATTTTAGTCTGCTTTATAATAAGTATAGAATACCTATTTTGCCAATTGCTGTTTTTAGTTATGAGGAAAAGCATACAGAGCACAATCAGTTTACTATCGAATTTCCTTTCTTTCATGTGTTAACATTCAATTTTTTGATGTTAGAATTGAAAAAAATGAACTGGCGGGACTATTTGCAATCAGATAACCCCGTAGCGGCCGCATTGTTGGGTAAAATGGGTTACCGTGAAGAGGAAAAAGTGCAAGTGAAAATGGAGTTTTTGCGCATGATGCTGAAGATGGAACTTAACCCGGCTCGTGCACGATTCATCAATGATTTTTTTGAACAATACTTGAAGCTCGATGAAAAGGAGGAGAAGGAACTCATGCGAGAAATTAGCCAATTGGAAAATGCAGAAGAGTTCACAAAGCTGCCGAATTCTTGGGAAGAAAGGGGCATTCGAAAAGGAATAGAACAAGGAATAGAACAAGGGATAGAGCAAGGGATAGAAGAAGGTAAAAAAGAGGTTGTACTTGAAATGTTAAAAGAGGGTTCGCCAATTGATTTTATTGCTAAAGTAACTCACTTGGATAAAGAAGTGATTGAAAAGTTAAAAAGGTTGAACTAGTGCAGTCGATATTGATTTTTAGGGCTACCAAAACGGGATAAGAAGCTGTAAAAAAGAGTGCCGAGTCATCGCGATTGGCACTCTTTTTTTGTAGGCAGCACGATAGATAGCCGATCCATACGCAGAAATAGGTCTCTTCTGTAGATTCCTGTAATGATTCCTTCATATTTTCATCTCTAATGCTTTTGGCCGGTTAGATATATGGAAGCGTGTATTCATGGCCATAAGAATGTGCCACTTCTGGCATACTTTTTATCAGTAATGCTCACAAAACTTACCACCTGTTGCCACAACATTTACTGTAGAGGAGTACTTTAAAATAATATGGGATAAAAAAGCCTAATTCCTCTTTCATTTTAAGAGGAATTAGGCTTTTGATCTACAACAATCGTGCCCAGTTAATTGAACAAGGAATTATTGATTTCTAAAATCAAACTTGTCATTTGGTACGTCTAGTGAATGCCCACTAATCACTACCGTGTCACTATCAATCCACTTGATATCCGCATTATCTTCCTTGGAATTCCAGTAAACATTTTTGGCTTTTTTTCTTTTTTGATTAAAGACTAACTCGCCCCGAATCGTATACGACGTTGTAGCACCTCCGTCAGCGACGTATGCTTTTAAAGTGTAATTTCCATCTGGAGAAGTCTCTTCTGCAAGATAGTCTCCTGTTGGTAATCTGTTCATATCGAAGAACGCCCAATAAACGCCATAACCAATCAGTCCAACAAAAAGTAAACCGACTGCACCAAACATTATCAAAATGTTTTTGTAAATCTTCTTTTTTTCTTTGTTTCTCTCTGCTTCTGCTTTAGTTCTCACAAAAATGCCCCCCTATCCGATAAAGTGGCCCGTTTGCGGTAGACTATTCCTATTAACGAGTAATCAAATTAGTTCAACAAGTATAACATTTGTAGTTCGAAATACGTATAACCTTTTAATTTTAATCATCCAGAATGTGTAAGATGATAATCGCCTGTCATTTACTGGCCTATTCCTTGTCGTTTAGTGTTGAAAAGTATGTCAACGTTGGTATATTTCCGTGGTAGTAATCAAGCGTGCTATGAAAACATCACTTCATCCATCTAATCGAATAATCTAAGAAGATTAAGGGAAAGACTTTATAAAGAATGAACGGATTCCTAAACAAATACAAGGGGCGAATCTAGATATGTTGAATTAATTAATCTGTATGAAAACTAGCGGGAGGCATCCACGAAGCGCCGGAGCGAATTCAATGAAATTCGTTATTCCAACCATACAGTATGAATTGTTTTTAAAACTGCCAGACCTTTTTTTGCGTTAAAGGCAATTGATGAACTGCTATCGACATTGAATGGAAGGGTTGAAAGGTATGCATAAAAAGGTTGCAGAATATAAACTGTTAAACGCCAGTGGAAAAAATGCTACTAGTCGTCATTCATCATTCAAAAAGAAAAATGGTTACGTTTATGAATAATGATGTAGCTGTTTCATATTTATACGCGATACTTCTATTTGTCGGAACCACACTGTTGGTAGGTACCCTGCTATACAACGTTTATGGAACATTCAAGATATCCTTTCTATTTGTTTCGTTATCAGGTGGAGGGATTCCAGGATTCATAGTGGGGGCAGCATTGGATTGCAGGATTGCTGAGAAAAGAAAGACAACAATAAAGTAAAAACAAAGAACAATACTTTTGAAACCGTAAAATCAATTGAACCATTATGCCAGGTGCTTTCGATATTAGATTGTAAAGTGATATACGTTCTGAAAAATCCCTCTGTTCTGTGATTAGTGTGGTAAAATATACAGGAGGGACATAACAGGGGGGTATTAAATTGAGCGTTGAGACAAAAAAAGAAATGGTTATTGAAAATTATCATGGGACTACAGTAAAAGATCCATATCGTTGGTTGGAAAATCCGGATGCTGAAGAAGTTAAGGGCTGGGTAGATCAGCAAAATGAACAGACACAGGACTTTTTGAAAACCTATCCAAACCGTGAAGAGGTAAAAGAAAGACTGACAAAGTCCATGAATTTTCCGAAATACTCCGTTCCGCAAAAGGAAGGGGATTATTATTATTTCAATAAAAATGAGGGATTGCAAAACCAAGCTATCTTTTATCGGACAAAGGATTTGGGTTCCGAAGACTTAGAAGTCATTATTGATCCGAATACATTGAACGATGAAGGAACGGCAGCCATTACAAATCTTGCATTCACGAAAGATGGAACTCGATTGGCGTATGGCATTTCATTGCACGGTAGTGACTGGCAGGAGATACGGATCCGCAATTTAGCGACAGGAATGGACGAGCCAGATGTGGTGAAGTGGTGTAAATTCAGTAGCATTGCGTGGAATGAAGAAGGGACCGGGTTTTATTATAACCGTTTTCCTGAGCCTGGTACGGTAGATCCTGAAGATGAAAGCAATTTCAATCGTGTCTATTGGCATGACGTCGGAACAAAGCAAGGGAAAGATAGGTTAATCTATGAAGATGCGGATGATAAAGCATTATCTTTCAGTCCTTCCATGTCGGATGATTACCGTTATTTGATTTTAACGGTATGGAAAGGTACCGAAAATAAAAGTCGAATCTACTATAAAGACACGAAGCTGGATGAAGATTTTGTCCACCTATTTGCCGATGACGATGGTGAATATACATTTATCGGAAATGAAGGTAGGCTCTTTTATTTTGCTACCAATTATAATGCGCCCAAAGAGAAAGTAATTGCCGTTGATATAGACAAACCCGAGAAGGATCAGTGGATTGACGTCATTCCTGAGAAGGAGGATGTACTGGCGTTCGTGGATATTATCAACAATCAGTTTGTCGTTTGCTATTTGCATAACGCTCACTATAAGTTAGCTATCTATGCGTTGGATGGGACATTCCAACGGGATATCCCGCTGCCGGATTACATTTCAATTTCCGGTGTATCGGGGAAAAAATCTGCGTCAACGATGTTTATCGGTTATACATCCTATTTGGTACCCACGACGATTGCACGCTATGATTTTGAAGAAGACCTGATTGATCCCGTATTCCAAAGTTCAGCGTTATTCGAAACGGAAAACTTTGAAACGAAACAGGTTTTTTATCCTTCCAAAGATGGGACGACCATCCCGATGTTCCTAACATACCGCAAAGGTTTGGAATTGAATGGGGAGAATCCGGTTCTATTATACGGGTACGGTGGTTTCAATGTTAGTTTGACACCGGCATTCTCACCGTCACAGCGCATGTGGATTGAAGCGGGTGGCGTGTATGCTGCTGCAAATTTACGCGGCGGCGGAGAGTTTGGCGAAGAGTGGTACAAAGCAGGAACGTTAGAACAGAAACAAAACGTTTTTGACGACTTTATAGCGGCGGCAGAGTGGTTGATTGGACAAAAGTATACAACTAGCAAGAAACTCGCCATTATGGGAGGAAGCAATGGGGGCTTGCTTGTTGCGACATGTATTACGCAACAACCGGATTTATATGGGGCGGCACTTTGTTTAGTTCCGGTTACGGACATGTTACGTTATCATAAGTTCACTGTCGGGCGCTATTGGGTAACCGATTATGGAAATGCGGAAGCTAATCCAGAAGACTTCAAGTTCATGTACGCCTATTCGCCGCTTCATAATGTGAAAGAAGGTATCGCCTATCCGCCGACATTGGTGACGACAGCGGATACAGATGACCGAGTTGTTCCGCTGCATGCGATGAAATTCGCCGCGACTTTACAAGCAGCACAGTCAGGTGATAACCCGATTCTTCTTCGGGTGGAAAAAAATGCAGGTCATGGGCTTGGTAAACCAACTGCGAAAATTATTGAAGAACAGACGGATATGTACTCATTTCTGTTTGAAACATTAAAAATGGATTTGAAGAGTAGCAAAAGTTTGGAAAGTGTTTGAGGCGTCAATACTTGGATAGATAGGAAAGATGGAATGCAGTCTACTTAGACCGCATTCCATTTCTCTAGTAGTCATAATCATCTCAAAACATGCGAGAAGTTCATTATCATGAGATAATGTAGGTAGAATGTGAGGTTGGATACAATGAACTTTCAAGATTTTAATTTAAGTGATGAGATTACACGAGCACTGGACGGGCTTGGGTATTCGGCGCCGACAGAAGTGCAAGAAAAAGTACTTCCCGCAGCGTTGAAAAGGCAGGATTTAGCTGTTAAATCACAGACGGGCAGTGGTAAGACGGCATCGTTCGGCATTCCGATTTGTGAGCTGGTGAAATGGGAAGAGAACAAACCACAAGCACTAATTCTGACACCGACACGCGAACTTGCGGACCAAGTTAAAGAAGATATTACAAATATCGGTCGTTTTAAGCGTATTAAAGCTGCGGCTGTGTACGGAAAGCATCCGTTTAATTATCAAAAAGAAGAACTGAAGCAAAAATGCCATGTCGTTGTCGGTACACCGGGCCGTGTAATGGACCATATTGAGCGAGGCACCCTGGTGCTTGGTAAAATCGAATACCTCGTTCTTGACGAAGCCGATGAAATGCTCAATATGGGCTTTATCGAACAAGTTGAAGCGATTATCAATAAGTTACCGAAGCAAAGGATGACAATGTTGTTCTCGGCTACGCTTTCAAAGAATATTGAACAGCTATGTCGCAAATACATGATTGAGCCGAAGCATATTGAAATTGCTTCCACTGTCACACTGACAGATCAAATCGATCATTCACTGATTGTCGTGAAAGAACAACAGAAGTTCGATCTATTACGTGACGTTACTGTTGTTGAAAATCCGGATAGCTGTATCATTTTCTGCCGGACGAAAGACCAAGTAGATCATGTCAATGAACAATTGGAAAAGCTTGACTACACAAGTGACAAATTGCACGGTGGAATGATGCAGGAAGACCGTTTCGCAGTAATGGATGAATTCAAACGTGGTGAGTTCCGTTATTTAGTGGCAACAGACGTTGCGGCACGCGGAATTGATATCGACAGCATTACGCATGTCATCAATTACGATATCCCATTGGAAAAGGAAAGTTATGTTCACCGTGCGGGTCGTACAGGACGGGCGGGGAAGAAAGGTAAAGCGATTACATTCGTTACACCGAACGAGGATCGATTCCTTGAAGAAATTGAAGCGTACATCGGTTTCGAAATTCAACAAAGAAATGCACCTTCCCGGCAAGCAGTTGTTAGCGCAATGGATGCGTTTACGCAGAAACTGGAAAGTTTACCCCAGTTGAAAAAGAACAAAAATGCAACCGTTAATAAAGATATACTGAAATTGTATTTCAATGGCGGTAAAAAGAAAAAGATACGGGCATTTGACTTTGTTGGTACGATTACAAGTATTCCAGGAGTCACAGCTGAAGATATCGGTATCATCAAAATCCAGGACACAGTCACTTATATCGATATTCTAAATGGAAAAGGCAAACTCGTATTGGATGAAATGAGAACAAAAACGGTCAAAGGCAAGTTATTAAAAGTCCATAAAGCGAATAAATAAGTGCTCAGGTACCGACACGATTCTTAACTGTGTCGGCGCCTGAGCACTTTCATTGTCGTTCCCAAAGTCTGAGCGAAGGGAATGGATCAAAAGCCCATTCTGTTCGTCCGTTATATTTGTACATTCCATAATGCAGATGCGGAGGGAAACGACCTGATGTGCCTTCTTTTCCATAGCCGGAGCTGCCTACATAGCCGATAATCGTTCCAGGTTCTACGATATCGCCTTCTTTAAGCCCCTTATTAAAATAAGCTAAGTGGGCAAAATAGTGATAGGTGTTGTGATTATCGCGGATGCCGACTCGCCAGCCCCCATATTCATTCCAGCCCATAATTTCAATGACCCCGTAAGATGTCGCTAACACGGGAACGCCGTGCCCTGCAAAAAGATCGGTTCCTTCATGTATTCTACGTCCGCCCCAACCTCTATTGGCACCCCATGTCCCTCTATAGCTGTAATTGTGCTGTTTTGGAATAGGGAAGGCATGTGCATCCAACTCCATTGTTTCAAAGTGCTTGTACAATTGTGCAATTGCCACGATTTGGTTAACGGTTTCTTGTCGCTTGTAGTAATCCCACAAAGCTAATTTGAAATTATCTTCATTTGGTCCATACCCATTTAAAAAGCTCATCATGGTATATAAAATATCATCGTTGTTTGTCGGATCCGCTTTCCCGTCATTATCACCATCCAATCCATTTCCTTCGAAGAAGGTAATTGATTCCGGTGCCGTATCGTTCTTGTTCGGGTTCATCGCTCCGGCCCAAAATTCTTCTGCGAACTGAATTGCGATTATGCCTTCGCTTTTCGGGATATCATTTCGTACTTGTTGAATGTTCCGTTCGAATTGGTCAATCGCGGCTAAGTGGTACCAAGGTACAGACTCATTTTCAAATTTTAAAAAATAGTCCATCCGTTCATCTGTAGACACGGAGTCATTTGCAACGACCACCGTGAAAAATAACAGAGAAAGCCCGATTACATAAGCCGGTAACAGTATCCAATGACGCAAGCAAAAACCTCCTTTTCGCACATCATTAGATTTCCCAGATTGAAGTAAATCATGAGTAGTAATTTTTTTGATAATTGAAGTAAAAAAATGGTGTGTGTAGAGTTTTGAATAAATTGACCGAAAACATGATTTAATCAGTGTTTGAATGATATACTAAAATGGGATTGAACCTAACGTATGAGGAGAGATTTTAAATGGAAAAATTACAATCAATGGAGCAATTTAATCAACTGAAAAATGAGGAACGGACACTATTTTTATTTTCCGCGGACTGGTGTCCGGATTGCCGTGTGATTGAACATGTATTGCCAGGAATCGAAGCGAATTATCCGGAGTATACGTTTATTTATGTGGACCGTGATGAATTCATAGATTTGTGCGGAGAACTGGATATTTTCGGCATTCCTAGTTTTATCGCGTTCCATGAAGGGAAAGAAGTAGGCCGTTTTGTGAGCAAGGATCGCAAATCACAAGAAGAGATAGAGGAGTTCATAAACGGACTTGTCGGTTGACGGAAGATAGGAGGGAGCGTATTCCAAGCTCTCTCCGGAAAATGAATGAATTATATAGATTAAACAAAAAATGCATTTTAAACCTCTAGGACTCTTTGCGAGTTTGTCTCCAGAAACAAGACGGACCGCTTTGCTAGTTTTCATACGGATTCTTTAATTCAGGATATAATGGGGGAAATTGAAGGGGGACTTATATATGACAACGGCTACCTTAGTAGAACGATTTTACGAGGCATATACGAATAGGCAACCTATTGATAAGGAAGCTGTGCCTGAAACATTGGAGATGTCGGAAGCGTATCGTGTTCAACAATTGCATACAGATAAAAAAGCAATTGATGATAAAGATAACCATGCCGGCTATAAGATTAGTTTGACGAGTGAAGAAACACAAAGAATGTTTAATTCAACGACCCCTTTATACGGAGCGTTGACAAGATCTACTATTTCCGATGGGACAATTGAGTTGAGCCGTATGCTATCTCCTTTGATTGAATTGGAGCTTGTTTTCATTGTCGAAAAAGACCTTTCAACAGAAGATGATTACGAATCGATAATGGCTAAAACGCGAATTGTACCAGGGCTTGAAATTCCTGATTCTCGCTTTACGAACTGGTTTCCAAACCTTAGTTTGGGACAGTTGGTCGCAGATAGTGCAGTTGCTGGAAAAGTGGTCATCGGGAACTCGACTGCTGAATTATCATACGATCAATTACATAACATCGAAGGGGCTTTAAAGTTTGAGGGTGAAGTAATTGCTTCAGGTATTTCCAGCGAAGTACTTGGCAACCCCGTCCATGCGGTGAAATGGCTGATTGACGAGCTTGCTAAGCATGGGCAGTCGTTGAAAAAAGGAGCGATTATTTCTTCGGGGACATTCATATTGCCGAAAGTCCTGAAAAAAGGAAAATATGAAGCTAGTTTCAAAGGCGTCGGAAACGTTATATTAAACGTAATTTAACGGAAAATATTAAGGAGATAAAAAAGGGGGACACTGGATGAAACCGGTCATCGGGGTAACGACAGATATTACGAGGGACGGGAAGCATGAGTTGGAAAAAGAATATGTTCAAGCGATTATTCGGGCCGGTGGATTGCCAGTTGTTATTCCAATCGGTGTCGATGAAGATGCCGATCAGTTGTTGGCTATGCTTGACGGTCTTTTGTTCACAGGTGGAAATGACATTAACCCAATGTTGTTTGATGAAGAGCCGCGTGTAGGTCTTGGAGAAGTATCGCCTGGAAGGGATTCCTGCGAACTAGAATTGGCACGCCGACTGCTGAAAACGGATAAACCAATTCTTGGTATTTGCAGAGGGATTCAAATTCTAAACGTCGCAGGTGGGGGTAACCTCTATCAAGATATTTATAAGCAACTGGATAAGCCGGTTCTCCAACACCAGCAAAAAGCCCCGGGTGACCATGCATCCCATTTCGTCGATGTGGAAAACGGTAGTTTACTGGAATCAATTGCTGGGAATCATCGCATTAAAGTGAACTCGTATCACCATCAATCTATCAAAGATGTCACCTACCCTTTCATCGTTACGGGTATCGCGACGGATGGCATTATTGAGTCAATTGAAAGCAATGAACATCGATTTGTTTTGGGCGTACAATGGCATCCTGAAAAATTAGCGGTAAAAGGGGACACCGTATCCCAGCGGATTTTTGAAAGATTCATTAAAGCTTGTGCAATTGAATCGGACCAAAAAAGCTGAGCGATCTGCTCAGCTTTTTGTTTGAAGGAACGCCATTATCTTCTCAGGAAAGTCGGTGAAAATCGCCGTGATCCCAACAGTTAGCAAAGCTTCGGCATGTTTTTCTTCATTGACCGTGAAGACACGTACCTTAACTTTTTCGTCGAGAACCCCACGCGCAAATGGACGTACCGCTGCGGGCAAAAATAAATGAAGAGCATCAGCGGGAATACTTCGAAGATAATTAAGCGGATTCACTAATGATTCCATGAATAATGCCGCTGTTTCCAACTGAGGAGCAAGCTGTTTCACTCTACGTATTGCTCCATGATCGAAAGACGAAATAACGACCCGTGCATCAAGGTTCATCATGGCTACAGCCTTAACCACTTTTTCAACCATCCCGTCGTATGGAAAAATATCCGACTTGACTTCAATATTCAGATGGTGGTGAGTTGTTGAAAAGATGTCGAGCACTTCTTGCAATGTTGGAATAGGTTCGCCTTTAAAATCGCTTGAAAACCAGCTACCAAAGTCAAACCCTCTCAATTCCTCAAGTGTCATATCCTTCACAAAACCATTTCCATTTGAAGTGCGATCAATCCTTTCGTCATGTATGACAACCAGTTCACCGTCTTTTGTCATATGAACGTCGAATTCCACGCCGGTCACTTGAAGGCGAGCCGCCTCTCGAAAAGCGCTAATCGTATTTTCAGGATGTGTCCCGGATGAACCCCGGTGTGCATAAATGTCCATTTAGAAACCCCCTTCTATTTCTGTCCATTCTAACACCCGGTGCCAGTTACTGACACCATTTGCGTCCTTTAAATTGTGGTAGCAACTGGCACCGGATCCAAAGTTTAAAAAATAAATTGGAAAAGGGGTGCTCTCATATGAAGAGCACCCCTTTGATTTATAAGGTAACAGTTAAGTTTTGATGTAATTTTTTCATCCCGATAATTCGGGGAATAATTTCCGATGAAAGACTAAACTTTCGGTGCCGCGGTCATTGTTCCACTGGGTGTCTTCTAACCTAAGCAACGCAAACCCTACCTACTTTTACGTCCTTGCGACCCTTTAGCCGCGCCAGTGTGAATAAGTATTCTCAAAAACAGTACGTAGAATGCCATATGTTCAAATCTCGAATGTTACCTTAGTTGTTAACTAGTTCATTCTCCCATATATAAATGGATTTGTCAAGCGCTGGTATTCCGTAATTCATCATTGCCACCCATTAAGTTGTTCTTCTTCTGCAATTACTTGTAAGTCATCTGCAGTAATGGTGAGTACCCGATAATCAGTTTGGGCGGCGTGGCGCTCCGCTGCTTTTTTTACGAACTTAGGCGAACCATCATTTTCTTCATCAAAGACAATTAGAATACCATCCGAATTGCGCATGAAAAATTTATCCTTTTCGATGAACTGCCAAGGTGCCTCGTACGGTCTTTTCGTAAGGCTCGTCGTGTAATCTGCTTGAGCGATAATCGAATGATATTTTTCTTTCTTCGTCTCATTCCAATTCTTCTCTTGTTCTAAAAAGGGCGTGATGACCGCTAATCTTAAATGTGGGTATTCAACTTTTAGTTCAATCACAACTTCAGCAGCCCACGTTTCAATCCCGAGCTGACCGCTGACAATGACCCATTCCAAGTCCTCATCTAGTAAATCTAGTAAACGTTTCATCAAAGACTTTTTAATAAATCGGATCCCGGGGTGCTTATCGTCGAAAATCCCTAGCTCATGTTGTTTATAGCCCGTGACAACTAGTCGTTTTAGAATCGCGTCCGACCTCCTATCCTGTGAAAGTGAAAACACTGACTTCATTAGGGAATTAGTGTTGAGTTTCAGTCACGAATAACATCCTGTTTGATATCCAATATACATCACCGTGAACCTTTTCGCCACCAGAGGCGCTAGCGTTGGTAGTACGGGGCAAGAATGCCTTAATTTCTGCAAATAACACAGAAATACGGCAAATCGAGCCCTTCGCTGTTCGATTTGCTAAGGCAACGCCCGCGGAAAGCGAGTACTAGAAAGGAAAGCAGCTTCCCTTTTTTGATGGTTTAAACTTTTGTTCATTCTATATAGCTGAAACGTTAAGAGGGGGTATAAGTTGTTCTATTAAAGTCAATTCTAAAGGCAAAGTTAGTAATGAGGTGAATGTCATGTTTAACAAAAAGTTCAAACTGTCTTCCGCAAAAAAGCAGCCAGCCGCGGAGGGTGAAAAGAGTAAAGAAAATGAAGAAAAAACAAAAAGCACGATTTCGCCTCTAAAGAGTGTTTTCATTAAATCGGTGGGTAATGCTGTTCATAACTCATCGGATTTAAAAGTTAAATCGATACACCCGAATCTTACACTTATTTATATAGATAATTTGGTGGATGGCGAAGTACTAAAAAAACATATTATTCATGACTTGTTAGGGAATACGAGTGAATCCCCAGAAAATGTCCTGTCCGTCCTTTCGATACCCAACGCAAAGTTGTCTGGTGAAATAGATGGAGCCATTACGGGAATGATGGATGGAACGGTACTTATTCATGTTGAGGGCTACTCCCAAATTGTATTGGCAAACATCCCCACCAAGGAATCACGGGCTTTATCAACGCCGGAAAATGAATCCCAAGTAATTGGATCCCAAGTTGGATTTAATGAAAGCCTTACAACGAATATATCATTGGTTCGAAGGTATATAAAAAACCCAGATCTTTGCAATGAAGAGATAAAAGTTGGAGAACGCTCGAACACAGCTGTTTCTATGCTTTATATTAAAGGCATTGCTTCAGAAGAAATGATTAATATGCTACGGCAGAGGATTACCGACATTAAAATAGATTCTTTATTGGACAGTTCTATTCTTGAACAATTGATAGACGACAACTCTTTATCGATTTTCCCACAAATGTTACTGACTGAAAGACCGGATAAGCTTTGCTCTGAACTATTGAATGGGAAATTAGGAGTCATTGTCGATGGTAGCACCATGGCAATCGTTGCACCACACTCATTTCTTGAATTTTTCCAAAGCCAAGAAGATATAAATTTACGATGGCAAATTGCTACATTTGCCCGGTTATTAAGATTTAGTGCGGTCGTACTCTCAATTTTTTTAACACCTTTATATGTAGCGGCTTTAACATTTCATTACGAGGTCATTCCCCAAACGCTCTTAGTTACACTAAGTGAATCAAGGTCTTTAGTTCCTTTTCCGCCGTTATTTGAGGCGTTACTTTTAGAACTTATTATTGAACTACTTCGAGAGGCGGGAATTAGATTACCGTCAAAGGTTGGTCAAACAATCGGAATTGTTGGCGGTATCGTCATTGGAACCGCGGCCGTCCAAGCAGGAATTACGAGTAATATTTTAATCATTATTGTTGCGCTCGGGGCATTGGCTTCTTTCACGACACCAAGTTACATGATGGGCAATGTCATTAGAATTATTCGGTTCCCATTAATACTACTAGCGGGGTATTGGGGCTTTTACGGCATTATGTTTGGGTTTTGTTTTATTATTATCCACCTGTTACGTCAAACAAGTTTGGGTTCTCCGTACACGGCACCATTTTATCCTCCACGGGTGAAAGATTGGCGTGACAGTATTATCAGAATGCCTTTGCCGTTTACATTTAAGAGGCCTTCAAATACAAGGCCGGAAGATGAAGACAAGTATGAGCCCGGGCCCGTAAATCCTGAAAAAAATGAACAGAAGGTGGAATAAGTGAAAAACTCTATCCAACTTAGTCAAAAAAGTACGATTAACGCTTTTTTACTTTTTTTCATCATTCATACCGCACAAATCGGAGTGGGGATTCATGGTTTTCAGCGGATAATCTATCAGGACGCAAAACATGATGCTTGGATTTCAGTGCTCCTTGCGGGTATTGCCACACATATCATCGCTTTTATTATGATTAAAACGTTGGAAATGTACAGTTCAAATGATTTATATGGCATTCATCAAGATGTATTTGGTAAGTGGATAGGGAACTTTTTTAACATCATTTATATTTTATACTGTTCAGCCGCTTTTTTTTCCGTTTTGAGAAACTATATTGAAGTCGTTCAGACCTGGGTTTTCCCAAATGTAAATACTTGGTTTCTTGCAGCTACGTTGCTGTTAATCGTGATGTACACATTTACTGGTGGACTACGGGTAATTGTGGGTGTTTCCTTTTTTAGTCTTATCCTATCTATATGGCTTTTACCAATGTTGGTATACCCATTGAAATTTATGGAACCGCGGAGTTTATTACCAATATTGGAGGCCGATATGAGTGGAATCTTAAAAGGGGTACAATCCATGACGTTTACAATTATTGGATTTGAAGTGTTAAATGTAATTTACCCGTTTATAAAGGATAAAAATAATGTAAGAAAGTATGTTCATTTAGGTTTATTAGCCACAACTTTTATTTATGTATCTGTTATGTTGGTTTCGATAACTTACTTCAGCGGGGATTTATTAACTAAAACCATATGGGCAACTTTGTCTTTGTTTAGTATTATTAAGCTTCCGTTTGTAGAACGATTTGAATACATAGCGGTTTGCTTCTGGATGTTGATCATTTTGCCGAATCTTTGTCTATACGTATGGGCTGCTTATCGTGGGACCATTCGCCTCGTCAACGTAAACGCAACCAAATTCGTCTGGATTTTCTCACTTTCCATCTTTATTGCTTCGTTAGTTGTTAAAAATAGAACTCAAATAAATATGGTTAACAATTACTTCGGTCAAGTGGCATTTTATGTTATTTTTGTTTACCCTATTTTTTTGTATGTGGTGGCAGTGGTGAAAAGGAAATTCAAATCACATAAGGAGCAAATCGAATGAAAAAATATAGATCCTATATACTATACCTGCTTCTCCTTATCAGCTTGGTTGGATGTGCGGAAAAGAAACTTCTTGAAAAAGTAGGGTTGACCACTTTAATAGGCTACGATTTGGGGAATGAGGATAACGTGAAGACTACTGCAGTTGTCCGCCAGGTGAATACGGAATTTCAAAGTCAAGTTGCAATCATTACTTCCGAAAATGAAACAAGTCAAGGGACGCGTACGAAAATCAACCGCAGGTCATCTAAGAAAATAATGGCTGGACAATTGAGGGGAGTTTTATTCGGTGAGGAGCTCGCCAGAAAGGGTGTTGGTCATTATGTTGATACCTTGTTGAAACACTCTGAAATGAGTGGGAGTGTTCTCTTGGCGGTGGTTGAAGGTCAATCGAAATCGTTACTTGAATTCGAATATCCGGATATCGATGACATTGGTGATCACATCTATAAGCTATTGGAACAAAACATTAAAGGCGAGCAGATGATTTCATCTACACTTCACGAGGTGGGACATGATTATTATTCCCCAGGAAGGGATATTGCAATGCCTATTCTTAAAAAGGATAAGGAGCTTATAGAAATTTCTGGTGTTGCCTTATTTAAAAATGGAGAAATGGTAGGTAAACTTTCTGCTAAAGATAGTTTTTATGTGAAACTAATTCGTGATAATTATAACACTGGAAAACTTGAAATGATGATTAAAGGAGATGAATTGCCATCATCTTTAATGAAGAATCCATCTGACAGGATTGATTTAGTATTCGATCCAATTAAGACAAAAAAAGAGTTGAAATTAGTCAATCAGGCGACGCCTGAATTCGACTTACAGATTAATGTGAAAGCAAGATTGATGGAAATAAAGCCATACATTGATGTGGGTAAACCCAAAAATGTAGCAAAACTTGAAAAAGCAATCGGTAAAAGTCTATCTGAAGAACTATCAAGGGTAATTGCCCTCTCCCAGGAAGCTGATTCGGATGTCTTTGGATTTGGTGAATATTACAGAAGCACTGTCCGTCATTCAGATCTTACACAAGAGAAGTGGCATGGGTTATACAAGGAAATGAAAGTAAATGTACATGTTGACTTTACACTGCTTCGTAGTGGAATTATGGAATAATTATAGAGTACCTGTTATTTATGTAATCACAAGAACTTGGTTGTTCAAATAAACGTGTTAGTTTGAGTGTTAGGCACCATGTTTATTATCAAATTGGGCACGGGACCCTGCTTTTGCAATATCTTATAGTGTAGATGACGTAGTGTGGTTTTCAAGAAAGCTTACTCAGTTCAGAATGATTTTAGGAAAATTACTCATCCTATAAAAAAAGGGGATGAGATCGATTATGAGAAAAGTATTTATGGCACTTGGGATTTTTATACTAGTTAATTTAACACCTACTTATATTCAGACTATTGCACATGGGCAACAAGATGATCCAGCCTACGCCAAGTGGGGAAAGCATGCGATGAAGGAAACACAATCAAAATATCCCAATGCGAATATTATTGACTACCTGCATGAAGGAAGCGAAACTAGAGGGAATTCAACAATTGAAAAGTTTAAGCTATGGCTAAAGGAGGGTGACAGCGAGTTCGGCATATTTGTAAGAATTGAATATACTACCGAAACTGAAGAAGTGATTACCATAGAACTTCAAGAAACATCTAGATAAGCCATCACAGAGGAGGTCAAATGCGCTTTCATGGAAAGAAACTGAAGAAGAACAGAATTTGTCAGAAAAAGAAATTGAGTGGCTGAATGATTGAAATAACGAGTCGATACGAAGAGTTACATCATTATTTCCGTCAATCAAAAAAATAACAACAAAAAAGCATCATCCAATAAAGGATGATGCTTTTTTGAGCCTTGGTATATATGGCTTTAAAGCGTAGCCGCCTTTGCCGTATCAGATTATGAAAGTTTTAAACCACCACTCCTCAAAGTGGGTGTTCGCAGAAACTATCCTGTATGTCTTAGTTGCTAAAGGAACTAAGCGTACCATTCCAGTTTCGATGTAAAACTCCCTATTACAGCATAAAGGTTAAAACTTAATTACAATACGTACAACGCAGCTTATGTTTATATAGTACAGCATGCATGATCGTTTTTCAATGAAAATATATTCCAGTAATTGTAGAGTGCCTGTCCCTCATACATGTTAGATTGAGGGACAGGTACCGTTTAAAAGTTAACCAAAGCGACCGTTAATATAATCATTCGTTCGGGAATCCTCGGGTGTGCTAAACAATGTTGATGTGCGGTCACATTCAACAATTTCTCCGTTTAAGAAAAAGGCTGTTCGGTCGGAAATTCGTGAAGCTTGCTGCATATTATGAGTGACGATTGCGATGGTCACATCGTTTTTAATTGTCGCAATGAGTTCCTCTACCTTATGGGTCGATACAGGGTCTAACGCAGATGTTGGTTCGTCCATAAGAATCACTTCCGGATCTATTGCGAGGCACCTCGCGATACAAAGTCGTTGTTGTTGACCTCCGGAAAGCCCGTATGCACTTTTATGTAAGCGATCTTTTACTTCATCCCACAACGCGGCTTTTCGTAAGCTGTCTTCTACAATGACGTCGAGCATCACTTTATTACGAATGCCATGAATCCTAGGGCCGAATGCAACATTTTCGTAAATCGATTTCGGAAAAGGGTTTGGTTTCTGAAACACCATGCCGACTTTCGAACGAAGGAGTTCGACCGGCATCGCTTTGCCCAGAATAGCATTGCCCATGAATGTAACGTTACCTGAGATGTGCACGTCACGTGCAGTTTCAACCATTCGATTCAATGTCTTTAAATAGGTTGATTTACCACAACCAGAAGGTCCGATAATCGCGGTAACTTCCTTTTCGTTGATGGTAAGGTCAATATTTTTCAGGGCGTGTGATGTACCGTACCAGACGTTAAGTCCGTTTGTTTCATAGACAGGCTTTTTCCAGTTTTCATTTTTCATCACATGGAGTCCGATCTTTTCTTTTCGATCTTTGATTAACGTCATTCGAATTCTCCTATCAATTTTGAAGTTTCTTCATGGCTTTATTTCTGAAATAAATGGCAAAAGCATTCATCGTAACGAGAATGACAAGCAAAACGATAATACCAGCGGATGCGACGTCTGCAAATTCGGGTTGCGGTCGCTTTGCCCAGTCGTAAATTTGCATTGGTAACGCGGTAAATGTACTTAGAGGCCCGGTCGGTAGGAACTGAATGATAACTGGGATACCTAGAACAATTAGCGGCGCTGTTTCGCCAATCGCACGGGAAAACGATAGAATACTACCTGTTAAAATAGAGCCGATTGACGATGGCATAATGACTTGAGTAATTGTTTGCCATTTCGTTGCACCCATACCATAGGAAGCTTCCCGAAGATTATCAGGCACCGAACGTATCGCTTCTTGTGATGCAACGATTATAATCGGCAAGATGAGGACACTCATAGTAAGTCCTGCGGCGAGTATGCTATTACCAAGAAACAATGCACGTGAGAACACAGTGAGGCCAAGAAGTCCGAATACAACGGACGGCACTCCGGCAAGATTACTGATGTTCATCTCAATAAAGGCCGTCCATTTATTCTTCACTGCATATTCTTCAAGGTAAATGGCGGAACAAATTCCGATGAACATGGATACCGGAATCACCACGGCCATAAGAGACAACGTACCTACAAGCGCGGCTTTCAAACCGGCCTGCTCTGGAAACCGTGAACCGAAATTTGTGAAAAGTGAGAGGTTCAAACGTCCCACACCATCCGCACCAATTCCGTAAAAGAGAAAAGCGATGAGTACAATTAACAAAAATGAGGCAGTACCGAAAAGCCATTTCATGATAGAATCTTTCACAATCCGTCGATTCGTTTTTATTAGGAGGTTGTTGTCCATATTAATAGTCCTCCCTAAATTTCGTCTTAACGTACAATGCAGTTCGGTTCATAAGGAATGTAAATAAGAACAGCATGAAACCGACAGCATAAATCGAGTAGTAAATGGTTGTTCCATACCCTGCATCTCCTGTAGCAACTTGAACGATGTAGGAAGTCATGGTCTGGATTGATCCGGTTAAGTCCAAGTTAAATGCGGGAGTTGAACCGGCAGCTAAGGATACAATCATTGTTTCGCCCACAGCACGTGAAGCGGCCAAAATAATTGAAGAAGCAATTCCTGATACCGCTGCAGGAATAACGACCTTGATCGCCGTTTCAAATCTTGTAGAACCTAGCGCATATGCCCCTTCGCGGAATGTAGCAGGGACAGCAGAAAGTGCATCTTCAGATAGGGATACAATCATTGGTAAAATCATAATGCCGACTACTATTCCTGCACTAAGCGCGTTAAATAACTTAAGTGAAGGAATGAGCGTCTGTAGAAAAGGTGTCACGAACGTCAAAGCGAAAAAACCATAAACAATTGTTGGAATCCCTGCAAGCAGTTCAATAATAGGTTTGATAATTTTTTTAACTTTTGGTGATGCATATTCACTCAAGAAAATTGCGCAAGCTAGACCTACTGGAACGGCAATGAGAAGAGCAACAAGTGCAATTTTTAGAGTTCCTATTAAGAGCGGTAGTACTCCGAAAGCGGGTGACCCATTGGAAAAAGGTGCCCATTCTGTACCAAACACGAAGTCGGAAACGTTTATATGGGTGAAAAATATAAAAGTCTCTTTTAATAATGTGTAAACAATACCTAATGTTGCGAGTACAGTAAGACTTGTTACGACTAGTAAGATATGAGGAACGAGTTTTCCGAACCTCTCCCTCTTTTTCGCGGCGGCAATGACATCGCGTGTCCGCATTTTTTCACTTGGTTGTATCGAAGACAAAAGGCGAGCCCCCTCACAGTATGAAGGCTGTACGGCAACCGGACAGCCAAAGTTTGAAATGAGCGATTAAGTCTATTATTTTACAGAATCTAATTGTTTTTTCGCTTCGTCATATTCTGTTACCGGAAGGCGAACATATCCGACTGCATCCGCCATTTCAGCTGAGTTGTCGATGACGAAATCCATGAAGTTTCGAAGAGCTTCTTTTTCTTTCAATGCTGCATTGCTTACATAGACGAACAGAGGACGTGAGAATGGTTCGTATTCTCCAGACTCAATTGTTTTAGAATTGGGTTCAATATCATTAATCGATACAGCGTTTAAAGAGTCTTTGTTCGCATCGTAGTATGCATAACCAAAAAATCCAATGGCATTCTTGTCACCTTTTATGCCTGTTACAAGAACGTTGTCATCTTCAGAAAGTGTTGCTGATTTAACAAGATCACTATCTTGTAAGATTACTTCATTAAAATAATCGTATGTCCCGGAATCTGTACCTGGAGCATAGAAGATAATTTCTTCTTCGGGCCAGCTTGGGTCGATGTCGGACCATTTTTTAGTTGTACCATCTTCCACCCACATTTTTTCGATGTCTTCTACGGTTAGGTTTTTAGCCCAGTCATTTTCTTTATTTACGACAATTGTTAATCCATCAAATGCAATTTTAAGTTCAGTGTACTCAACACCGGCATCGTCCAGTTTTTCTTTTTCTTCATCTTTTATTGGACGCGACGCATTTGAAAAATCGGTTTCACCAGCTATGAACTTTTCAAAGCCACCACCCGTACCTGAAACGCCGACAGAAACTTTTACATCCTTTTCCGCTTGTGCGTACTCTTCAACGAGCGCTTCCATGATTGGTGCTACTGTGGATGACCCGTCACCGGCTAAATTACCGCTAAGTACGAAATCTTCTTTAGCGGAGGCACTCTTTCCGGTACTGCCATCATTCCCACCACACGCTGCTAGAAATATCGAGCAGGCAAGACCGATTGCTGCAAGTGTCTTAACGTTTTTCATCTGTTGTTGTCCCCCTAAAATGTTTTTCCTTACAAGACTCATAGTAAAGGACGATTGTTGAGGCAGTATTAAGGTGATGTAAAGGTTTTGTGAATTCAAATAAATAGTTGGCAAGTGGTAAATCATAAAGTGAAAAAATCCCTACTGGCGGTTAAATCAGCAGGGTTCATTCGGCAGTTTAACCGAAAACTATATAGAACAAGCAAAAGTTTATAATATCACAAGGGCAGTTGCTTTCCGTTCCAGTACTCGCTTTCCGCGGGCGTTGCCTTAATTTCTGCGTTATTTGCAGAAATTAAGGCATTCTGCCCCCCGTGCTCCCAACGCTGACGCTTTTGGTTGCAAAAGCCGTTCTTCGTGACGGCTCTTCCTGCGGGGTCTTCGGCTAACGTTATTCCCGCAGGAGTCTCGCACTTCCACTACAAGCAACTGCAGCCACTCAAATGGAATGCATACGAGGAGCTCCCATACAACGGCATAGACAAGTTATACGTGCAATTCTTTAGTACGTCTTATATAGTATCGTTTTTTGCGTCAATCGATAAAATAACAACAAAAAAGCATCATCCAATAAAGGATGATGCCTGTTTGAAAGCCCTGGTATATATGGCTTTAAAGCGTAGCCGCTTTTGCCGTATCAGATTATGAAAGTTTTAAACCACCACTCCTCAAAGTGGGTGTTCGCAGAAACTATCCTGTATGTCTTAGTTGCTAAAGGAACTAAGCGTACCATTCCAGTTTCGATGTAAAACTCCCTATTACAGCATAAAGGTTAAAACTTAATTACAATACGTACAACGCAGCTTATGTTTATATAGTACAGCATGGCATGATTGTTTTCAATGAAAATATCTTCCAGTAATTGTAGAGTACCTGCCACTTATGTAATCATGAAAGTTTGACTTTCGATGACTGTTCAAATAAACATGTTAGTTTTAGTGACAGGCACCGTTCGCTTTTGGAGTGATAGCTTTTAGAATAACCTCTGTGAAAGAACCGAGGAACCCTAAAAGTTCCAAGGTTCTTTTTTTCACCGTTTTTTAACCCCTTCAATATATGTTTGACGTATACCTGCAAGAATTTCTTCTTTGCTGAAGCCCATTACATTTTTTTGATGAAGGAAAAGGTCGGGACTCAAGGCAGCTACTAATGTGTGTGCAGTCAAAGTTGTCTGGAGTTTTACTATTTCTCCATTATTAATAGATTTTGTATACAAGTCGGAAATAATTTTGTGCAAGTAAAGAAAGATGGGATGGTGGAATTGTAACAATTGAAGTTCACGACTGTATTCAATTTTAATGATGACAAGCATGCTGGCTTTGTCATCTATATAGTCTGCAATCTTGGTAATTACATTGTCCAATTGCTCTAGGGGCGTTAAGGTTTTCTCAGTCGAAGTGAGCAATAAATCTAGTTCTTTCAAAAAGCTCTGAGTATTGCTGCTCAGAATTTCCATACAGATTTCGCCCTTATGAGAATAGCGGCGATATAGGGTGGCTTGTCCGATAGTGGCAGCTTTCGCAATTTGATGCATCGTGACATTTTCAATACCATGTTCAGCAAATAGTTTCTTTGATGCTGTTACAATTCGATTTCGGTATTTTTCAGCGTTTTCCTGACCATGGTTCCTAGAAGTATCTTTGTTTTTTGTTACTTTTTTTTCATTCGTAGAATCAGTCATTGTGAAATCCTCCATTCTGCTTACAAAGCGAATCTATAGAGTAGATAATTACTAGTTGACAAACGGGACAGTTGTCCGTATTATCTTTTTAGAGGACAGTTGTCCTGATAGATTATAGCATTCTGCACAAATTGCAGTCAAATGAGCTTCATGCAAATTAGGAGGATTAAGATGGAGAAGAACGTAGTAACAGAAGAGTTTAGGATTAAAAGTATTATCGTTCCTTTGCTAGCTATTATTGCAGGGGTGTTTATGGTTGTTCTAAATAGCACATCGATGAATGTAGCGTTAACTACCTTACTCAAAGACTTAAACACAGATTTCCCGACAATTCAGTGGACAGTCACTGGTTATATGTTAGCTCAAGCTTCCGTCATCCCATTGGCGGGTTGGTTATCAGATAGATTTGGAGCGAAGGTAGTGTTTTTAAGTTCCATTACATTATTTACAATCGCTTCTGTTTTATGTGCAATCCCTAATAGTGCAGGTTGGCTTATCGCTTTCCGCGTTATACAAGGGCTTGGCGGTGGTTGTGTAATACCTGTTGCGATGGCATATGTATACAGACTTAGCCCGCAACACAAAGTCGGGACTGTTATGGCAATGATGGGGATTCCGATTTTATTTGCCCCAGCTATCGGACCGGTTTTGTCAGGATGGATGGTTGAATTTTATTCTTGGAGATGGCTTTTCCTTATTAATATTCCTGTAGGAATCATCTCTATCATAATGGGTTTAAAAACGTTGCCCAAAGTGGAACGTCAAACGGTTACCGGAATTGATCTGCCAGGCATGATTCTTGCTCCTATCGCGTTCGCTGGGTTGTCTTATGGCGTTATTGAAGGGGCGAATAGTTGGACTTCTGTCAATACAATCGCAGGTCTCGTAATCGGTGGAATCGCTTTAGTGGCCTTTATCATTAGGGAACTATCGATTGAAACGCCGCTTCTGGATTTACGGGTCTTCCGTTCAATAGACTTTTCGATCGGAATCGTCGTGCAATGGATTGGTCAGTTTGCGCTGTTCGGGGCAATCTTCCTGCTTCCACAATTTCTTCAACAAGCAAGAGGTTTTGGAGCATTTGACACGGGAATGATTTTATTGCCACAGGCGATCGCTTCAATGATTGTCATGCCGATTGCAGGTTACCTTTTCGACCGTATCGGCGTCCGTTGGCTTGTCGTCATTGGACTCGGTCTCGTGTCAGGAGCGACTTATCAATATTCCCAAGTAGATATGACAACGACCGGAAAGGATTTACTAGTCCCGTTAATCATGGCGGGGGCAGGTATGGGAATGATGACAATGCCTATGAATACACACCTATTCAATATGGCTCCGCGTCATTTGGTCAGCCGGGTGACGTCACTGACGAATTCCATGCAGCAAGTGATCAATTCGCTTTCTGTAGCCACGTTGGTGACAATTTTATCAGCACGAATCACATTTAGAACAGATGAATTTAAAGAACTTGCCCAATCCGCACCAGGATCTGCTCCACAGACTCCTGAAGCGATGCAGCAGGCGATAGCCGGGGTAGCAGCGAATTCTTTCGGTGATACATTTGGGTTTATGGTGATTGTGGCAATTATTGGAGCGGTTCTAGGTTTATTATTGCGCCGTGAAAAGACTTCTTCTTAAATATTGCTTTGACGGTGACTGCAAGCTTGCCTGACAGACTTTATCAATCGCACCAAACAGACCATTTTTCTTACTAATAAGCAAACCGACCTTTATGTAACGCGGTCGGTTTTTTGTTGAGAAAAATAGGTGTATTTCTAAACCTTGAATTAAAAAGTGAAGCATCAAAATAGTGTCAAATAAACACACAAATGATACGCTGGAATCCTTTATTATACAAATGTTCTATTGGTGGATGTCAAGACTTGTCGTGACAAAGGTTTATTACCTTTTATAACAAAACGTAAAGTGTTTTTGCGTCAGATTTACGTCAATCAATAAAATAACATCAAAAAAGCACCATCCAATAAAGGATGATGCTTTTTTGAGCCTTAGTATATATGGCTTTAAAGCGTAGCCGCCTTTGCCGTATCAGATTATGAAAGTTTTAAACCACCACTCCTCAAAGTGGGTGTTCGCAGAAACTTTCCTGTATGTCTTAGTTGCATATAGGAACTAAGCGTACCATTCCAGTTTCGATGTAAAACTCCCTATTACAGCATAAAGGTTAAAACTTAATTACAATACGTACAACGCAGCTTATGTTTATATAGTACAGCATGCATGATCGTTTTTCAATGAAAATAACTTCCAGTTTTGCAAGACACGTCTTCTGGTTTCCCAGCAAGGTGATAGGAAAGTCAGAAAAAACTTATATCTGAAGACCCCCTCCTTTTTTTGTTAAAATGAATGGAGAAAGAGGGGTAACGCAAAATGGCAATACAAAACTTTAAGAAAACGATTATATTTGAATATATACAAGTGCTTGTTGGGGCCGCGATTGTCGGATTGGCATTCAATATTTTTCTTTTACCGGCAAGACTCGCAGCAGGTGGAATATCAGGGATTAGTACAATTCTATATGAACTTTTCCAATTCAATCCGGCTTACGTGCAATGGATTATCAATATTCCATTACTCATACTGGGTGTATTGATTGCTGGGAAAGAATTTAGTTATAAGACATTTGTGGGGACAGCGTTTTTGCCGTTTGTAATTTGGCTCACAGCGGATATGGGGATTTCGATTGATAATCCATTACTGAGTGCCATATATGGTGGAATTGTGCTCGGAATTGGACTGGGAATTGTTTATCGAGGAAATGGATCAACCGGTGGCACGGCATTAATTGCTCAATTGGTTAAAAAGTTCACTGGCCTTTCAAGTGGTTTTTCGCAACTTCTAGTGGATGGTCTGGTTGTTGTAACTTCTGCATTTGTATTTAACTTTGAATTAGCACTTTACGCATTGATGTCAATATACGTTACGAGTAAAGTAATTGATTTTGTTCAATTGCAAACTTCACCGACCAAATTGGTACTTATAATCACTGAAAAAGAAGAAGCAATCCAAGCAATTATTCAAAATGAAATCAATCGTGGACTCACAAAGATTAAAACAATGGGTGGTTATTCCAATCAGGAGAAAATGATGATTTTATGTGTAGTTGAGCAATCAGAAGCCATTTATTTCAAGAAACTTCTACAAGCAGAAGAGCCTTCATCATTTGTCATTTTCATAAATGCCTCTGAAATATTAGGCCGCGGGTTCTCAAGGGCGAAATACGATGATCTAGAGATAAAGTAAGGATTAAATAAATGACTTGCAGTGCACATCGTGCCTGCAAGTCATTTTTGTTTTGTTCAGAAAAAAGAAGGTGTTTTACTCTCCTTTGTAGAATTAGAATGTATACAAAAATCTAATAACTAAACAGGAGGAATAGGGATGAAATTTACTGTGGACCGAGTGGATGATTTGCAAAAGCTTGATATTACAAAGTTGGTTGAGGAAAGTGAAACGGAAGGCTATCGCTTCTTGTCCCGTTTAGTGGATGACTATAAAGATGGTACAAATACGTTTAACCAACCTGGAGAGGCATTATTTTGCATTCGTGATAAGGGGGAGAATATCGTTGCGATTGGCGGCGTGAATCAATCACCTTTCTCTGAGGACAATAAAGTAGCAAGGTTACAGCGTTTCTATGTGGAAGCGGATGCCCGTCGTCAAGGTGCAGGATCTGCTCTTCTGAAAGAAATAACAGACCATTCACGTGATTACTTTAATGAAATAACTGTCCGAACGGAATCTTCGAAAGCGGATGCTTTTTATCGAGTTAATGGTTTTGACTTTGATGATTCTGCTTCTGAAACAACACATGTTATGAATTTGCAGAAGTGATATCGGATGAATTGTAGGAAAAGGTAAGACGTGAGCCAAATCGGTTTTCGATAGTTGTACATTCAAGTATTACGTATTGCACCAATTTCAATTCATACAGCAGTCGTAAACAGCGCACTCGTCATGTGTAAGGACATGGCGAAGGCGTTTCTTTCTATGTCGATTATATGCGTACGTTCATTGACAGGGAAAATTGTTCCTGTAATCGCCATCGGAACAAACGAAATGGATGGATGAATGAATCCTTTAAAAAGATGTTTTTAGCGAGTATGCCGATTTTTTAGGTGGTTTTCATGTCACGTTTCTAATGTAGAGGTGAAAGGATGAAAAGAAATGGTCACGCCCTCGTAATAGGGGGTACTGGTATGCTAACGAAGGTCTGTATTCATCTGGCACATGAAGGCTATTCTGTTTCCGTCATCGGACGTACGCATACTAAATTCGAATTTCTGCATGTACAAAGCCCCGATCATTCCATCTTTCCATTGATAGTGGATTATGATACCGACGACGTATTTGTTGAAATTGGGAAAGCCCTTGAGGAGAGGGGGCCCTTTGACCTTCTTGTCAGTTGGACACCAAATTATAGCTTGCTGGAGAAGGTTTTGGAAATGAATCATGCAACTGAAAGATTTCGGGTTTTTCATGTAAAAGGGAGTAAGAGGTATTTCGAAGATGAACCAATCCAGGTTCCCAGCGAATGTGATTACCGGGAAATCTTTTTGGGTTTCATGGTGGAAGAGGCTGAATCACGTTGGCTTACCCATAAAGAAATTGCGAATGGGATTATAAACCGGATTATGACTGATGAAGAAGGGGTTATAGGGCAAATTCATCCGTATGAAGCGCGGCCAAGATGATGGATTGCATTAATAGCTCTTTCTCTTATAAACACCGTTAGAAAAACTCAAGGGAATGGGATAGGTACAGACTTATTTAAACAATTAGTGAAACCTACAGTAACAAATTCATTGCCATTCCAATTTTTCTGCAGGAACAAATTGCTTCCGTTCTATGAACAGATGGGTCTCAAGAAGTTTGCGAATGGCATATTGAAATGAGGATATAGATGCTGAAACGAAAATATGGAAGCAGATATGATTGGAAACGGGTAACAGAGAGGACGTATACGGAACTCTTTATTGATAGCGACCCATATTTCAAAGGGTATGTGAGCCTATTACATATGAAAGAAGTAAGTGAACCCTTATATATGACGTACGAGGGGAGGACTGTTTGCATAGCGGATCGCGGTTATTTCTGGATGCAGCATTTTCCCGAAGGTCAGTACTATTCGGTTACAACAGTGTTTGACGCTTCAGGTGGTATTGTTCAGTGGTATATCGATATAAGCAAAAAAATTGGGTATTGTACCGAGCACGGACCATGGATGGATGATTTGTATTTGGATTTAATCGTCTTGCCAACCGGAAAAGTCATTGACAAGGATTTGGATGAATTGGAAACGGCCATGAAGGAAAAAGTAATAACGGCACATGAATATGAATTGGCTTGGTCGGAATTTAAGCGTATTAAAAAGGTATTGGCGAATGGTGTTCTGAATCTAAAAGATATAACAACAGCCCATTTCGATCAATTGCACAGGTCTTTTGACAATATTGAAAGGAAGTGATTAGGATGCTTATTCGAAAAGCGACTACAGAAGATGCAAAAGGTATTGCGAATGTCCATGTGAATAGTTGGAGGACGACATACAAAGGGATTGTACCGGATGCATTTCTGGAAAGTCTTTCTTATGAAAAAAGAGAACAGATTTGGCTGCAAGGGATTAAAGAGAATCATGTTTACATAGCGGAAGATGAGAATGGTCAAGTCGTGGGGTTTTCTACAGGGGGAAAAGAGCGCACGGGGAATTATGAAGCCTATACAGGTGAATTATATGCCATCTATCTCTTGGAAGAGTACCAAAGCAAAGGGATTGGCCGACTACTTGTTCAATCCATCGTGGATGATTTGAAAGAGAAGGGCTTGAATTCGATGCTTATATGGGCGATGGAAGAGAACCCGGCTTGCCGATTTTATGAAGCTTTGGGTGGAAAGAAGATAGATACTGAAGAAATCGAGATTGCAGGTAAGAAGTTGAGTGAAGTCGCGTATGGATGGAATGCTAATTCTACTTATTTTAATGAAAGGAGTGAACGTATTGGCTGAAGCATTTACTTTTTCAGTTGCGGAAAGAGAAAAGATTGTGAAGAACTACTTCAAGCAAGGAATAAACGGACCGCTTGATGTATTTCCGAGTAAGGATAAAAGGAAGTATATTGTTGCTTCGGAAATCATAAAGCGATTTGACAGGGATAAACGTTATACAGAAAAAGAAATCAATGATCTATTAAGGACAATCCACCCCGATTTCGCCACAATTAGACGTTTCCTTATAGACTACCGTTTTATGAACCGAAGTGACGATGGCAGGCAGTATTGGATTGAAGGATGAACATATGATTCTCAAAAGTGAAGAAGATATTAGTAAGTTGATTCGTGAAGATAAATGGATGATGGATATATTGAAATGTACCCGAAAATTGAGTTTACCGGATTGGTGGATTTGTGCAGGATTTGTTCGTTCCAAAGTTTGGGATGTATTGCATAATGTTAAGAAGCGAACGGAGATTCCAGATATAGATGTGATTTATTATAATCCAGCTAACATTGAAGAAAATGAGGAAAAGAAACTTGAAAAAGTGTTAAACAGCCTATATCCGGCTATTCCATGGTCAGTTAAAAATCAAGCAAGAATGCATATCGTCAATACTGTTTCTCCCTATTCATCGTCCGTCGATGCAATCTCAAAATTTCCTGAAACGGCGACAGCATTAGGCGTGAAATTGGATAGGGAAGACAATGTCGTATTAGTAGCCCCACATGGCATAACAGACTTAGTAAATCTGAAGGTGAAACCAACCCCTAATTTCTATTTTTCAAAAGCAAGAATGCAGATTTATGAAACTAGGGTTAGGCGTAAGAATTGGAAGTCCATATGGAAGGGGATTGTCGTTACAGATGTGGGGGTTAATCGATAGAAGGAATTGTCTTGGCATGTCGATTTGTACTTCCGGTGGTAAAGAAGATAAAAGATGAAAATGGAATGAATGCAGTTTTCACTTATAAAAAGGGGAATCTTAGAATGAATCAAGCGTCACAATTATATTGGAATGAATTTTGGAAAGGTGAGGAGCAGCCGCTGTCCGTTAGCGCGTGGATGTTCGGTGGTCTTCCTGATGAGCTTGCGCGGCTTGTGGTTGACGGAACAAAGACAGCTACTTGTTCCGGACATGTCTTCTATGAACTGGAAAATGAGCCATTGCCCACGACAGAAGATTATAGCATTATTTTAAACCGTAACGAACAGCCGGTAGCCATCATTAAAACGGTGGAAGTGTTGCTTATACCGATGAATGAAGTGACGGAAGATTTTGCGGAGGCTGAAGGGGAAGGCCCATATGAAGAGTGGAAATCCGCGCATGTGAAATTCTTCACTAGTGAATTACAGAAACTTGGGCTTGCGTTTTCGGAAGATATGCTTCTCGTTTGTGAACGCTTTACGCTGTTGGACGTGAAAGATGAAAAAAGAATGTTGGCAACAACTTTAAAAAGTTACCTCGGCGGCAAAATATCTATACTTGCAGATGAATGTAGACAAGAAATGTTGTTGAATATCGGTAGTTCGGATGGACATTTGCGCGATAAACTAATCTACCAGAGCTTTGTAAAACTCATTTATTCAAATCAATTGAATCCAAATGAAATCCAAAGTCTACTTGAAACAGTCACGGGTGAATCTTACTTATTTCATCGAATTGGCGAGTCTGGAACGGATTCTGTCTTCACTCGTTCCTTTTCCGTACTTGTCATTGCGGCGATTATAGAGTATGACGTGCAGAATAAAATAGTAAGTCCCGCGATAATACAGCATACAGCCAAGCAGGCTATCCGTTATATGATGGAAGAGAAAGATACACGGGGCTTTATTCCCCAGAAGGGATGGGCTCATGCAATAGCTCACGGCGCTGATGCTTTGGACGCCTTGGCAAAACATCCTTTCATTCAAAAAGAGGATATCAACCAAATTCTTTGTGCAATTAAACATTCCCTCTTCCTACAAGTAGATTATTTAGATGAAGAAGAGGAACGGCTTGCAATAATAATAGCTTCGTTACTTGAATACCAAAATGTCGAAGAGGAAGTCCAACTATGGATCAAAGAATTGACTGAAATGGTCGAAAGAAGTTTGTATGAAAACAAGGGATCAATCGATGCCTACCATGTCCAAAGAACAGTGAAGAACTTTTTGAAGTCAGTTTATGTAATGTTGAATTCGAAAGAAATAGGTGAAAACGTAAATAATGACATCTTTAAAGTGCTAGAAAAATGGATGTATCTTCGTTAAGCACATTCCCTACTTATTTTTCCAAGACAGGTGGCATAGAATCTACAGGACCATAGTCAACGTCAGGAAAGGTGGAGTCACATGTATTATCCCTATGTAAAACAAGCCACGCCTACAGAACGTAGAGTGATGACAGTTAACGGTACTGGTAATTTCGAGGTTGAACCGACGATTGCGCAAATCCAGTTCGAAGTTCGTACTGAAAATAAGGATCTCAGTCGAGCACAACAGGAAAATGCCTATGTGATGAATCAAGTAATCGAGTCGTTGTTAGGATTGGGAATCAGCAGAGAGGATATAAAAACATCCTCTTACAACATCTTCCCACAATACGATTATGTTGAAGGGAAACAACTATTTAGAGGCTACCAAGTTTCAAACACAATCACCGTCAAAATTAGGAACATTGAACAAGTTGGTAATGTAATCGATGTAGCTGTCCAAAATGGTGTAAACAGCGTTTCATCGATTCAGTTCATGATTGAAAATGAAGAATTATATTATCGACAAGCGCTTAGTCTGGCGTTAAAAGATGCCTCAGCCAAGGCACAGACAATTGCGGAAACCATGCAGATTCAGTTTGATCCTATTCCTATAAAAATTGTAGAAGAAGGTAGTGGCGGGCCTATCGCATTCCAATCATTCGCAGCTAAAGAAACAAGCGTGTCCACACCAATCGAACCAGGACAAATCACAATTAGCGCTACCGTTAATGTACAATTTCAATACTAAAACGCTAGAAAGAAGGTAGATTATGGAGACCGAAAAAACGACTAACTACCAATCTCCCATTGGAAAGCTATTTGAAAAATTTGCGCGTCAAAAAGACGTGTCCTTGGTTTATGGCGATCCGATTGAATTCATCAATAAAAAAGTGCTTCCTGTAGCAAAAGTAAACTATATGGTTGGTGGTGGAGGTGGCTATTCCGGAGAATCGGCTAATTCCTCGGTTGGTCAGGGCGAGGGCGGTGGAGGGGTCATTAAAGTAACGCCCTTGGGAGTATATGAGATCAATTCAAAGCAAGTCAAATTTAAACCAGTTATTGATTTTAAATTCATCTTAACACTTGTCACTATTTTAACCTTGGGTCTTGCCTTGTTAGATTGAGTCAAGTTTTTGTGGGAGGTATTTCAAAGGGGCATATTTCTTTGCTGGTATAGCTACTTATGAATGCGTTTTCATTCCTTTATTTTTCCAAATTACAGTGTTGATTTTACAATTTAAAAACCTTGAAGACCTTTAAGCGCTTGATAGATAGGTTTTCCAGTTGCCTGGTGTAAGTAGGAGACATTGTGCCTTGTCGCTTCTCCTACGCTACTTTTAAGCTTTTCTATATAATGTTTAGGTGGTTTTGTTTCCTGTGGTTTTCGGAGCTTACTTTCCATTTTCCCTACTAATGTTTTGATATCTAAGCCATCTTTTAGGGCGACCATGAAGTCAATAAATGCTGTAATCCCCTTATCACTCCAGCTTCGCCCGTTCTTTAACCGCTTCGCAAACACCCTCATTGTCCCTTCGGCACTTCCCATTGGACGCATACCACTTGTATCAATCCCTTGATCACCCAGCCACACCCGATAGTCTCCCAATGCTTCTGGGTACTGGGAGAGTTGGCGAATTAAATCTGCTAATGCTTCTTCTTTTTTATCATCATCGAATGTACCTACGGCACTATTTAGTTCCACCATAAAGCCGTCCACGTCATATTTCGCAAGTTTCTTGCAGATGGAACGGTATCGCTTATGTCCCTTAAAAATAGAGCGGACATCTCTCGCTACATGAAAACGATCTAAGGTGAAAAATGCATTCTTAAAATGCTCACGACAAGAGGTAATCCACGGTGCTCCGTCACCGTTTATCACAAGAAAGTGGACAGCTGGATCGTATTCATATGTGTCCATTAAATATTGTTCGAAACCTTCCCAAAAAGGAATAGTTCCCT
>NZ_UXAV01000039.1 GCF_900609045.1 Filibacter tadaridae | reverse complement strand
TTAGTTGCCTCCTCGATGACCAAAAATTGGTTATTTAATTTGGTTGGTGTTTTTGATACGCCCAAAAATCGAGAAATAGTATTTGACATAGTACGCTATTATATGAAATAGATTGTATTAAACGCAAAAAACCATTGTTTTCAGGGTATAGAGAAGTACCAATCACAGAACTTCCAAACCCACCCCACTATTAAAAGAGGAGCTGAAAACAATGGTTATAGAGTCATTTAATCATATTCAGGGGAAAAACGGAAGTAATTGGAGCCGGTTGATGCGAAGTGCTGAGGCCGATCAGTATTGTATTGTAGCTGTAGACGCGGCTAAGTATGTGAATGCGGCGATTATCTGTAATATTTATGGGGACATTTTGAAGGGACCATTTGAATTCGATGGTTCACAAACTGGTTTTCAGGTGCTGAAAGAGAAGATTAACCAAACTCGAGAAGCCCACCAGCTGACGGATGTGATTCTTGGGATTGAGACAACTGCCCATTATTACGAGGATTTGGTTAGGGTCTGCGGAGTTGAAGGATATTTGGTGCGGGTCATCAATGCAGCGACAACTGCTGAAATACGGAGAAAGTTGTTGAACTACACAAAGACCGACCGGGTTGATTTGAATGCGATTGTCCAAGCGATTCTACAGGGACATGGGGAAACGAGCCGGAAAAAGGAAGAGGATTTTGAAAAGCTCCAGAAATTGACTCGTGCTAGACGACGGATGGTAGATGATAAGACCCGTTGTGTAAACCATATACGGCTATATATGGATCATATCTTCCGGGAATTCCAAGGCAAAAACATTCGGATTGATGGAAAGAACCAGGTGATGAAAGTTTTTGAAGAAATCACTTCAAAGTCGTCGCTCTTTTTGATGAAACATTACCCACATCCTTCGGATATTCTTTCATTGGGGCATGCAGGATTAAGAGAATTATCGATTGAACACAACCTTAAAATGCGAGATAGTGCCATAGAACGGCTCTTGACCTATGCCAGAGAAAGCATTTCAAAGCCGAAAGAAACATTGGTCGCTGAACTTCTCCTTCTTCGTCTAAAGCTGGATGAATACGAGCTAATCCATCGACAGATAGTTGAATTGGACGAAATAATCGAAGAGCTGCTTCTTGAGACAGATGGTGGCATACTGTTAAGCATTCCAGGTATTGCCACGACGCTCGCTGCTGAATTGACGGCGGAGATGGGCAACTTGGAGAACTTCAGCAGTGCAGGCCAATTGATCAAAATGGCTGGTACTAACCCGGTTGTGAAACAATCAGGAGGAAAAAAAGCCTCTCACTTCGCCATTTCCAAGCAAGGTAGGGCCCCGTTCAGAAGTGTAGTTTATCTGGTTGGTAGATCCGTAGCCCTTTTCAATCCCGAGATGAAAAAGCACTATCACCGGTCAAAAGAGCGTGGAAAGCTGACAGGGCAGGCCTACATTGCCTTAGGCAATCGGATTCTACGTATAGCGTATGCGATGCGAAAACACCAAACTCTTTATCAAAGTCAGCAGTCTGATTATGTTCTGAAAAATGTCATCGCCAGGAAACTAGGAAACAAACATAAAGTAGCTGCGTTTTACAGTCGTTTTGTCGAAAAAGAAATGTATTA
The DNA here is from genome assembly GCF_900609045.1 of Filibacter tadaridae. Taxonomy (GTDB): domain Bacteria; phylum Bacillota; class Bacilli; order Bacillales_A; family Planococcaceae; genus Sporosarcina; species Sporosarcina tadaridae. The sequence continues at coordinate 129,179 of NZ_UXAV01000039.1, read as the reverse complement.
GTGCAAAATAGGAATGCACAGTATCGCAAACAGACATGGCGTTGGAACTTTACATGGAGTGGTGGGCGAGATAGCCTTAGCAGGCCAAGCCAGCCCCTGACATAGCTGGCTTCTAGGCTTGGTGCTCTTGCCCACAGAGGCTCCATGTCAAGTTACAACTATGTGCAAGTGCAACACTTTTTGGCGAAATACACACCTATCATTATCGTTAGTCAATCAAAAGGTAAAAAGGCATCTTTCCGGAGCGCAGACCACATAGAACAATCGTACCTGAGGCCTTTAAGGACCTCGATGCACAGCGTTATGGGTCTTGTTCCACAAATACGGATAAAACGTTAAAGAATAGAGTTTAAATTAAATAGGATGTATCCCTGTGGAATGAAAACACAAGACCTTTCCCGCTGCGGAAAGATGCCATTATAGAGTGTTCTGTGATTGTTGAGTTTCAAAAAAATAGTAACCTGGGACTTTGGTTTCGTGCGGCCAAAATACATGAAACATAGCGCTTGACTTATTTCACATTAAACGTTGTGTAAGGTTGTATTCAGTCAACTCACTACAATTACATTTTTATAAGTGGGAGATTAGATAAACGTTATACTATCTGCATTATTATGCAGTTGTGTGAGTTGTTTATCGTTTTTTCTTGCACAGGTACGCACACAATTCAGGACGATTAATAATATAGGTTCTTTATCTCTAAACCGTCATAGATTGATACGTGTTGCAGTTGAAGCGGAGATTACAAAACTGAAAAAACTGTGTAGTAATCTGTGAAGGAGAAATTCAATTAATTAAAACTGTTTCATTGAATGCTTGATAATCACTACAATTGATAGTATAGAAAAGTAAAAAGAGATTTCAAGTCTATATAAATTTGAGGAGGAGAAGTAATGTACTATCCAAACGATATTGAGGAAGTATGCTATGAACCGGATCATATGAAACAGGTGTCTGAAGAAATTAAAAAGCAATTTGATCGTTACTTTAAATTATATTTGGAAACCGAAGCTGCCAGCAAAATAACTGCTGAAAAACTTATAGGGATTGCTGAGGCGGTTGGAAGCACACAAACACCAAAAATAAAAAAAGTCACAGATCAAGGTGAAATGTATAAAAGCATTGTTAAAGAAGCAATTAATAATTTTGAAAAGGATAGGGACAGTTATTTGGAAATAATGGATGATGAGGCACTTGAAGAACATGAGGAAGATCCACCAAATTTTAAAAGTACTGTTTTGAAAAACACTTGTCCAATTATTAGAGTAACCCTTCAAAATAAAAGGGCGAAAGAACTTGATAAATACAGAGCTGAATTCAGAAGATCAGATCCAAATAAATTGTTGTCTGTGGTCACTAATCTGTCCAACTTTGCTACAGAATATATAGAAAATAATTATGACAAAGAAACATACGAGGATATACAATCACTGGACGAATTGGGTTTCTCTCCTCTAGATACTAGTGAATATACGGCTTTTGGTGTCATTGGTGGGGGAATTAAGAGCCATTTAGTGTATAAAACTAATCCAGCAGTATTTCCAAATAGAAGTAGAGACGCTATCTGGGCATTGTGGTATCTGACAGGTAAGAAAACGTTTGACTGCCATGAGGATTCTGAATTTTTAATGATTGATACTGAAAAGAACATAACACAGCAAAACTTTTTCTATCCATATGAGTTGTTTTCCTTCTATGCTTTACAAACTTATCGAATGATGAAGGAAGAAGCCGGAAATCTAGATGTCTATTTGAATCCGGATTATCGATATGTATTTGTAGAATCATTTCTATCATTTGTAGCCCACATGCATAACGAAGAAATCAACTTCTTAAAGAGTAAGTTTAGGGAGGATGGCTATGGATTCCATTAAAATTGATCAGTTATTTGAAAGGTACTTTCCATCTCTTCATCAGGAATTTCAATTAAAGGAATTTCAAAAAAATGTGATTTCTAATATAATTGATGGTAATAACTCACTTTGTATTATGCCTACTGGTGGAGGTAAATCGCTTATTTATTGGCTTTCAGGATTAGCCTTAGAAGGGATAACAGTTGTAATCTCACCTTTAATTGCTTTAATTGATGAGCAATCGGAGAAGATTCGTGAACAAGGATATGAAGTACTCACTATTCATGGAGGAGTTAATGCTAAGAAACAAGTAGATCTACTGAAAAGATTCAGTAAAAGAGAATTAAATCCTGACTTTATTTTTGTTAGTCCAGAGAGAATATCTACGGATGGCTTCTTTGAACATTGCATTGCTATTAGAAAAGATGATATTAAGCTAATTGCTATTGATGAGGTTCATTGTGTAAGTCAGTGGGGTGTGAGTTTTCGCCCGTTTTACAAAAGAATACCTGTTTTTATGAATGAAATTTATGGAGTAGAGTCATGGGGGCCGAAAATTCTAGCATTGACTGCAACCTTAAATTCCAAAGAAGTGGTCGAAATCTGTGATGAGTTTAAAATACGCAAAGAGAATGTCATTAAAGATGAACAGTTGATGAGGACAGAGATAAATTTAAAAGTATTAAAATTCAAGGATGAAAATGAGAAAGAAGAGAAGTTCTGGGATCTTCTTAATATCCACAAGGATGAAAAGGTCCTAGTCTATCTTTACAGGAAGTACCATCAAAGAGGTGTTGAAGATCTAACGGAGATGGCTATTGAAAAAGGTTATAAAGCTGTCGCATTCCATGGTGATATGTCAGCAACCGAAAGGCAAAAAATTATACAAGCCTATAAAGAAGATGAAGTAAACGTTGTTTTTGCAACAAACGCTTTTGGTATGGGGATTGACATTCCAGATATTCGTGTTGTTATTCATTTCATGATGCCTGAATCTGTGGAACAGTATTATCAAGAAATCGGAAGGGCTGCAAGAGATAAAGGTGCTGCCAATGCATATATTCTTTACACGAATAAAAATATTCAAGTAAAGAAAACGCATTTCATAGATAAGTCATTTCCAAGTATAGAAGCTTTGGATACTGTTTTTACAAAAATAACGGGTAACCAGAAAAAATTAAAAACTCTTCAATATTATGATGATGATGAAGTGCAAAAGTGTTTGTCCTATTTTCTGGAAAGTGGTCTAATATCAATTGAATGTAAGGGTGCATCTAATTTAAAGATGCTGTCTGATATTCAAAATGATCAGTTGAAAGAAGTGTTCGATTCAACGAAGACAAAAAGTTTTATTAAGAGTGTAAGTAACACAGGAAGAAGCCCAAAACAAATTGTGGATTTAATTTTTTCTTCTGTTGCAAGCGATGAAGTCAAGTTAGTTAAAAACATCGATAAATGCCTAATTATTAATCCGAATTATGAACAAATACCAGTTGAAAAGAAGGAGGATCTGCAACAATATATAAGTGAAAGAAAACAGTATAAGCATAATTTGCTGGATTACTTTGTTTATTTACTTGACGAAAGTAGTGATTCAAGACAACTACACCAAGAAATCGGCAATTACCTTGGGGTCCCCAAGCATAAGTTAAACAGAATTTATGCTACATCCAAAGGAGATAAAGTACGCTCAAAATCTGAAGTTATAATTGCTAATCTATTATACGAACATAATGTTGATTATGAATATGAGAAAAAGCTTCTATATTCTGCCCATAAATGGATTGAGCCTGATTTTACAATAAGAATGAAGGATGGCAGGGAAATATACTGGGAGCATCTTGGCATGATAGGCGTTGAATCGTACGATAAACGATGGAAAGAGAAACTGGAAATTTACAGAACGCATTTCCCTAATCAACTAGAGGTTACTTATGAAGGAACAATGATATCTGACTCAACTAAAAAAATGTTGGAAAAATTACAACTCATTTGAGTTGAGAAAATGGCGGGTGATAATGCACATATATTGGAATCCATGCAAAGTAGTAGCAGGGAAAGTTCAAATATGAAAAGATTATTTATAAGCATTTTCTTAAGTGGATTTTCTAACAGTGATATCAATACTACCATTTAAAATATGAAGCATTAAAACTAATAGGGGGACTACATTCACGCTGAATTAGGATATTCGTGTAAATGTATCAACCTTCAATGACAACACATATCGAATGCGTAGTGTGGTTGGAAGCAAAGTGACGGGTACCTATGTGTAAGGTTGTATTCAGTCAATTCACTACAATTACATACTTATGAACTGGAAAGCTGATAAACATTAGATTGCCTGCATTATTATACAAACGTGTAAGTTGTTTATCGTTATTCCTTGCACAGGCACGCGTACAATTTGAATAACACCAGGTATTCATTCAAACAAGCACGATAAATAAGCCCTATAGGAGAGCGTTTTAAACCAAAGAGACAGCGGTTTTCGCTCTCTTTTTCGTTCCAAAAGTGCTATACTGAAGATAACTGAAAATGAGGTGAAATTAATCATGCGAACGAAAGTATTGAAACGGATACCACTTGAAAAGCTGATGGATCTAAAGGTAGATTACGCTTTCAAGCAGCTATTCGGGAGTGAAAAGAATAAGGAGATAACCGTTGTATTTCTTAATGCAATTCTGCAAAGAACAGGCCGTGACCGTATTAAAGATATATCGTTTTCGAATACCGAGGCAGGCGGCGAGCATAAGAATGACAAACAATCCAGGCTTGATCTTTTGGTCGTCACAAATGCGGATGAATGGATCAATGTCGAAATTCAATTCTCAAATCAATATGACATGATTAATCGTTCGATTTACTATTGGGCGGGCGTTTATCGTGCACCGATGAAACCAAAAAGAGGTTATAAGGAATTGCATCCTGTCATAGCGATTAACATTATGAACTTTTCTATATTCAATCAAACTGAACGCTTTCATACAACTTATCATTTATACGAGGATGAAGAAAAGTTCAAACTGACGGACATAATGGAATTTCACTTTATAGAAATGTCAAAACTCATTCGTGACTGGAAATTAGAAAAGTTGAACCCCTGGGATGATTTGTTGGCTCGTTGGTTATTATTATTAGGGATTGTCGATCACCGTGAAGGTAAAGTCTACGATGATATTTTTAAAAGAGGAAGGCAGACTAAAACCGCCGCGTCCTGCGGCAACGTCTGCATGACCCGCCTCGTGCGGGCCCGAGGAATATTGCCATGAACGATGGAACATTACGTACGGCCTTTCAAAGTTGGGAAGCACTCAGTGGCTCGGACGAAGAAGCATTTGCTTATGATGTACGTCTGAAAAAAGTACTGGATGAAGAAGCAGCTGTTCGAGAAGCAGAACTTCGTGAACAGGAAGGTCGGAAAGAGGGGCTTCAAAAAGGCCTGAAAGAAGGACGCAAAGAGGAAAAAGAGATAACTGCCCGTCTACTTCTAAATGAGGGGTTTGATGTTGAAAAGGTTATCCGTTTATCGAGACTTACCAGAGTACAAGTTCTTGAAATAAAAAACGAACTTATTAACTGATCAGTAATCCGGCTGCCAGCTTCTGCCACGTATTGAAGTGCACAAACGTCGTCAATACAAGGTACCGTGGTATGAATTTAGTGCAAGAGCGACGAGTGTGAGCCGAAGCAATAAGAACGGCAGTGAACTTCTGTTGGGCTTATTGCGGGAGGCTATCACCAAGCGACGAAGCGGTATTGCAAGTGGTTTTACTTTGACTCATGCAAATACAGCAAGTTTGCATGTCATTGAGGAGGAAACAACATGAATCAAGACCAACAAGAGCACAAGAAATCCCTGGAACAACAGCTGCAATGGACTAATGAACAGGTTCGGATCTTGGATGAAATGGATGTCAAGCTTCATGAAATGAAAAGAATCGCTGAATATGCATTGGAACAGAATCTTTCAGCACGTGAAACTGAGACGCTGAATGATGAACTGAATGCATTAAAGAGTGAGTTCAGTTCCCTTGAAAAACAGTACTATCCTGTTCTTCATTGAGAAGTGCAATCATTCCCCTAACAGTTTTCTACGGATGTGCTGATTGGATCTGTACTATTCGAACGTAACTTTTGGATTTGCTACGCGAGACACTACTCAGTCAATAAACCACAATCTCATAAAAGTTTAAGGAAGAACAGACATTCAAAAACATGTCTGTTCTTTATTTATTCGAGTGTTTGGATTATTTATTGCCTTTTTCCTCACGGGTACGCAGACGCAACGAACAGAGAAGTGTTCAACGAATGTTGACTTATCTATAACGAAACCCCAAAGATGTCCAACCACCCACTCATAGTGTCCAACCAACTACGTCAGCCTTCCGACATACTAAGACTTCGAAAAGGAAATCTTGCACACAATTTCATCGATAGAAAAATCCCTCAACCGGAACATCATAATCCATAAAAGCCTCGCTGAATAATGCCTTGTCAATGAGTTCGCGCAATACGCCTGAATAGTAGCCAGGAATATTTCGTATATTTTTCAATTTGGTTGCATGAACAGCAATTTGCAGGGCTTGGAGTGCTAATACTTCAAAAAGCTCACCTTTATCCTCATGAATGCTGAATTTTAACATTCGCAGGGACTGGTGACGATAGATGCCATAGAAATTGCGTGCCAATTTACTTTCTCCGATTGTTGAAGAAAGAAGAGATTTCATCTTCCCGAAAAGCGTTGTAGGCAACACTTTCGGAGGAGACGTTCTTTTAAGATCTTTAGAACTTATAGATTTAGAAAGAAAAGCTTCGGTCTTCGGAATTGCGGGTTGCGGCTTACTGTCAGCTGGCTTTTCGGCTTCTTCTGGACTGTTCATTTTCGACTGGTCATGAATTGGTTTAATGACATAAATATTGGCGCCAAGCCCGCTCATGACGGGACGGATAAAGTGAATGCGTTCGATGATTTCGAGCTTTTCTAGCTTGCGGATTGCACGCCGAACTGTTGCGTTGGATTTGTTGATGGCTTTTTCGATGGTCTCGTGTTTCAAGTGGGCGGCGCCATATTTGACGGAGTAACGGCGGATCATATCAAGAACAGCCCGCTCGGTTTTATTCATGGCGTCCCAGTTCACGAGTACGTGTTGCCGAGTGGCTTCGTCTAAGTCTTTTGTGTTTGTGAAGTATGCGTGTTCTGTTAGGTATGTTTTCATTGGAGGGAACCCCTTTTATTCTTTATATAGAGGGGAATGGGGGAGAAGGATACATTTTGGTGAAAAAAGTTTTTTTGTGCCTGAGAAGGATTTTGTTTTGTTGAGCCAATAAGATTACATGTTTGTATAGTTTGTTGAATTACTTATCATTTTTTCTCACATAGGCACTCACAAGGTAAAAGCTACGACAAATTCACTCGTACACCAAACAAATTTGCGGAAGGCCATCACCAGGCGACGAAGCGGTATAGCAAGTGGTTGTATTTAAACTCAAGCACATACTTCAAGTTCGCATGGAGTTAACGTGAATAATTCAGTATAACAAACGTCAACTAATTCCCTTTAAACAGGATAATTATTGACGTTTTTTTTATTTGCAAGAAATAGTATTCGTGTCACTCAAACTTTGAAATGGAACGATTTTTCAAGAGTAATATCCCATTTAACACAAAACAACCTATTCCGCCATAATGAATAATGAAAATAGAGATTATTTTCTGAATAAGTGTTGTATTGTGTTCGATTGTGATATATAGTAATAAAAAATATAAACAAAAAAGGGATGGGACTATGAAAGCTGAAAGATTAGTAGATGTAGTAAGAGGAGGAAATGTTGAAAGTGAACATTGGGGCCATATTGCAGTAGTAGATAGTAAAGGGAACCTTCTGTATTCAAAAGGAAATCCGGACAGAGTCACATATGCCCGCTCATCTATGAAACCTCTGCAAGCTATTCCTATCGTTGAAACAGGTGCTGCAGATCATTTTGAATTTGATCCAGCAGATTTATCTCTATCTTGTGCATCCCATAACGGGGAGGACCAACATACTAATCGCGTTAAAAATATTTTAAGTAGATTGGATTTAACGACAGACAGTTTGAAATGTGGAACGCATCCACCTCGCTGGAAAGAAACATATGAAGCACTTATAAAAGCAGATAAGGAAATTACACCTGAGTACAACAATTGTTCTGGGAAACATAGCGGTATGTTGACGACAGCCAAGCATATGAATGAAAGCCTAGAAGATTACTATAAATTAGATCATCCAGTACAAAAAAGAATACTAGAAGTTATTAGCGATATTTCAGAAATTCCAGCAGACGATATAGAAATTGGTATCGATGGATGTGGAGTCCCTGTTCACGGCATTCCATTAAAAAACCTTGCATTAAGTTTTGCGAAAATGGCAGATCCGGTTTCATTTCCAACTAAACGAAAAAATGCGATTGAAAAAATTACTTCTGCAATGATGGCAGCACCCGAAATGGTAGGCGGCACTGATCGTTTTTGTTCAGATTTCATGCGTATTGAAGACGGAAGAATGTTCGGAAAAGCTGGAGCAGAAGGTGTTTACTGTATTGGAGACCTTGAGACAGGATTAGGGATTGCCATCAAAATTGAAGATGGTAACGGTCGTGGAGTATATCCGGCAGCAGTAGAAGTTCTAAAACAATTGGACTTGTTAAATGAGGAACAATGTGAACAGCTTCATAGTTACCTTTATCCTGATTTGAAAAACGCTAGAGATGAAGTTATTGGACAATTACGTCCAAACTTTAAGTTGGAAAATGCATATAGCATTTTATCATAAAAACTATATAACAAAGGGGAGAAGAAGATGAAAAAGATTTACGGATTGTTGTCCGCAATCGCCCTACTCATGGTGCTTGTATTGGCTGGATGTAGTGATTCGGGTGGAGAAGGAAAAGGTTCTGACGATGGAAAATCAGCTGAAAAAGTTACAAAAGAAGGAAAAGACGTTGTAGTTGCTGTAGCAAGTAACTTTACAGGGCTGGATCCACACGACACAAATGATACACTATCAAATTCAGCAGAAAAAACGATGATGGAAGGTCTTTTAGGATTTGACAAAGACATGAAAATTATCCCTCTTTTAGCTAAAGAGTATTCTGCAAATGATGAAGCAACGGAATTCACTTTTAAACTTCGTGAAAACATTAAATTCCATGACGGCACACCGTTTAATGCGGAAGCTGTAAAAGTAAATTTTGATCGTCTTGCTGATCCGAATAGTGGGTTAAAAAGACATAGTCTTTTCGCTATAATCGAAAAGACAGAAGTAGTAAATGATTATGAAGTGAAATTTACATTATCAGAGCCATTTGGGGCGATGATTAACACATTTGCTCATCCAGCTGCATTGATTATAAGCCCGAAAGCTCTTGAGGAACACGGTAAAGAAATAGCTAGAAATCCAGTTGGAACAGGACCATTTAAATTTGTTGAATGGAAACCAGGTGAAGGGTTAGAAATTGTTAAAAACGAAGAGTATTGGCAAGAAGGTTTCCCGAAAGTAGATTCAATCACATTTAAACCTGTAACTGAAAATGGATCTAGAATTGCAATGTTACAAACAGGAGAAGCAGATTTCATCTACCCAGTTCCAACAGAGCAAGTAGAAGGAATTGATGGTAAAGACGGTATTGAAATAGAAAGTAAACCATCTATCGTTGTTCGTTATATGGCTATGAACACATTAAAAGAACCATTTGATGATAAGAAAGTAAGGCAAGCACTAAACTATGCGGTTAATAAAGATGCTTTCATTAAAGTTGTTATGAACGATCAATCGAGTAAATTAGATTCCGTTATTGCACCTGACGTTCAGTACTATGCACAACAAGAACTTTATAAATTTGATGTGGAAAAAGCGAAAGAATTATTAAAAGAAGCCGGTGTTAAAGAAGGATTGAAAGCAAACCTATGGGGCGCTAACAACTCGAGTGCTATTAAGGCAATGGAATTTTTACAACAACAATTGGCTCAAGTTGGTATAGAAGTTGAAGTATTCCCAATGGAAGCAGGAACGTTATCAGACAAGATCTGGTCCGTACAAGAGGCGAAAGATGCTGATATTGAATTGTATTATGGTGGATGGTCACCATCTACTGGTGATGCAGACTGGGGTATTCGCCCTCTTGTTGGCGGAGAAGATGCATTCCCACCGAATGCGTACAACGTTTCTTACTATAATAATCCTAAAGTAAATCAATTGATTTTAGACGGTTTACAAACTGCAGATGATGCTGCACGTGCAAAAGCTTATGAAGAAGCACAAGGCATAATTTGGGAAGATGCACCTTGGGTATTCTTAACAGCGGAAAATACAATTGCTGGTAAGAAGAACTATTTAAAAGGAATCTACTTACTGCCTGACGGTTCTTTGAGCGTTTCAGAATTAGAAATTGTAGAATGATTTGATGAAGGAGTGTTATATATAGGTTCTATATATAACACTCTTTCTCTTTACCAAAGGAGGGGTTAAAATGTTTCGTTTTATCATTAAAAGAATTCTTGAAATCATACCGATTCTCTTTTTAGTATCAATATTCATCTTTATGTTCGTACATATGATTCCAGGGGATCCTGCGCGTCTTGTTGCTGGGGTAGATGCAACGCTTGCGGATGTGGAGTTAGTAAGAGAGGAATTGGGACTAGACAAACCGATTGTCGAACAGTATTTCACATATATGAAAAACCTTGTTCAAGGAGACTTAGGGAAATCACTTAAAACAGGTCGAGCAGTTAGTGAAGAGATAGGTGCACGATTTATGCCGACATTCTGGCTAACCGTATGGAGTATGGCATGGGCTGTCATTATCGGCTTGTTAATTGGAGTTGTTTCAGCAACAAAAAGAAATAAATGGCAGGACTATTTTGGGATGTTCGGAGCTGTTTCGGGGTTATCATTACCATCATTCTGGTTAGGTCTTATGCTTATCCAACTATTCGCAGTGAAGCTCGGTTGGTTACCGACTGGTGGAATGGAAACATGGAAGAGTTTTATCCTCCCTGCATTTACGCTTGGAACAGGTGTAGCAGCAGTTGTTGCACGTTTTACAAGATCTTCGTTAATGGATGTGTTAAAGGAAGATTATATCCGTACAGGTCGATCGAAAGGTTTGAGCGAACGCAAAGTTACGTGGGGACATGGTTTACGAAATGCAATGATTCCAGTTGTTACAATGACGGGATTACAATTTGGATTCCTTCTTGGAGGGTCTGTTGTTATTGAGACTGTATTTAGTTGGCCGGGATTAGGTAAACTGCTTATCGATTCAGTAGCTTATCGTGATTATCCAGTCATTCAAGCGGAGATGCTGATTTTTGCTTTGGAATTTATCGTCATTAACCTAATTGTTGATTTGTTGTATGGGATTTTGAATCCACAGATCCGGTATGAGTAAGGAGGGAAACTAAGTGGTTGAATTGAAACTAACTAAAAAAGAGGCTTATATGCAACAGTCAATGGAAAATATTAAGTCAAACACACCGTTCTCTGAGTTTTGGAGGAAATTTAAAAAACAGAAGCTTGCGTTTGTATCATTCTTTTTTATACTATTCCTCATTGCACTTGCGATTGTCGGTCCGTTTATTGTCCCTTACGACATCGCTGAGCCTGATTATAATAATGTCTTAACCGGACCAACGGCTGAACACTGGGCTGGAACAGATGCTTACGGTAGAGATATTTTCAGTAGAATTGTCGCTGGTACACAAATTTCATTGTACGTTGGATTGACTTCCGTATTTTTAGGGGCGCTTGGCGGTACCTTTTTTGGTCTGATTGCTGGCTATTATGGAAAAAAAGTTGATGCAATTATTATGAGAGGCTGTGACGTGTTACTTGCATTTCCAGGAATTCTATTAGCGATTGGTATTATTGCTATTTTAGGGCCTGGTCTAGGTAACGTAATTATCGCAGTCGCCATATTTAGTGTTCCGGTGTTTGCGCGGATTGTTCGAAGTTCTACATTAGCAGTAAAATCAACGCTTTATGTGGAAGCAACAAAATCGATAGGTGCTGTACCACGTCGAATTATTTGGAAGCACATTTTCCCTGGTACATTATCTAGTATTATTGTTTATTTTACGATGCGGATTGGTTCCGCAATCTTAACTGCAGCAAGCTTGAGTTTCCTAGGTTTAGGAGCACAACCACCTTCACCAGAATGGGGCGCTATGCTGAGTGGCGGACGAGACTATTTAAATATCGCACCACATGTGACAATCTTCCCGGGACTTGCAATCTTCATCACTGTACTAGCATTTAACCTTTTAGGTGATGGCTTACGTGATGCGCTCGATCCGAAGATTAAAGACTGATTTTTTGGAAAGGAGGACTTCAAGTGGATCAACCCGTACTGAAAGTGAATAATTTACAAACGTATTTCACAAGTGATGCAGGTGTTGTAAAAGCAGTAGATGGCGTGTCTTTTGAAGTTTCTAAAGGTGAAACGCTTGGAATTGTTGGGGAATCAGGAAGTGGGAAAAGTGTTACATCCCTTTCAATTATGAGGTTATTAAAAGACACGCCAGGACGGATTGCAGATGGTGAAATTCTTTATGAAGGCAGAGACCTTGTCAAAATAAGTGAAAATGATATGCGTAAAATTCGAGGCAATGACATTGCTATGATTTTCCAAGAACCGATGACTTCATTGAATCCAGTATTTAAAATTGGACGTCAATTGGAAGAAGCAATCATCCTTCATTTGAAGTTTTCGAAAAAGGAAGCGAGAGAACGGTCGATTGAAATGTTAACGTCTGTAGGTATTTCAAGACCAGAAAAGATTGTCCATGAATTTCCACATCAGTTATCTGGCGGAATGCGTCAACGTGTAATGATAGCAATGGCAATGGCCTGTAACCCAAAAGTACTAATAGCTGATGAGCCAACAACAGCATTGGACGTGACAATCCAAGCTCAAATATTAGACTTAATGAGAAACTTGACTAAAACTACGGATACCGCAATTCTCCTAATTACGCATGATCTAGGTGTGGTTGCGGAAATGTGTGATCGTGTTGTTGTTATGTATGGTGGACGCGCAGTGGAGGAAAGTGATGTACTTTCTATATTTGCTAATCCAAAACACCCTTACACGCAAGGCTTATTAGCTTCGATTCCAAAAATCGGAGAAAGATTAGATCGACTACAGTCTATTCCTGGTAACGTTCCAATACCTTCTAGAATGCCTGAAGGTTGTAAATTTGCACCAAGATGTCCGCATGCAATGGATATCTGTTGGGAAAAAGAACCCGAATATAAAGAAGTAATTACAAATCACTCTGTCAGATGTTGGTTACATGAGGAGGTACCTCAAGATGAGTCAGAACTTGTTGGAAGTACACAACATTAAAAAGTATTTTCCGATAAAGAAAAAACTATTTAGTAAAAAGAAGGAATTTATAAAAGCTGTAGATGGTATTTCATTTACAGTGAAAAAAGGTGAAACATTAAGTATCGTTGGTGAAAGTGGGTGTGGAAAGTCAACTACTGGTAGAGTATTGATGAAATTACTGGAAGCTACGGAAGGTAAAATCGTTTTTGAAGGGAATGATATTACGGGTTTAAGTGACGATGAAATTCGTCCTTTACGTAAAGAATTTCAAATGGTTTTCCAAGATCCCTATGCATCACTCAACCCGAGACTGACGGTAAAGGAAATTATTGAAGAGCCCCTTATTGTTCATAATATTGATAAAGCAAAACGTGCGGATCGTGTAGTTGAATTGCTGGAAGTTGTCGGGTTAAATAAGTACCATGCAAACCGTTATCCTCATGAGTTTAGTGGTGGACAGCGTCAACGGATTGGTATTGCACGTGCTTTAGCGGTTAACCCAAAACTTATCATTGCAGATGAACCCGTTTCCGCACTGGATGTTTCTATTCAATCGCAAATACTTAACTTGTTGAAAGATTTACAAGAGAAATATGATTTGACATACATTTTTATTGCTCATGATTTAAGTGTAGTTGAACATATCTCAGATCGGGTAGCAGTTATGTATTTAGGAAGACTTGTAGAGTTGACTACGAGAGACGAATTATTTGCGACCCCACTTCATCCTTATACAAAAGCATTACTAAGTGCAGTGCCTGTTCCTGATCCTACTGTGAAAAGAAATAGAATTATATTAAAAGGTGATATACCAAGCCCTGCAGCTCCACCTTCGGGATGTACATTCCATACGCGGTGTCCATTTGCACAAGATAGATGTAGAGAACAAATACCAGAATTCAGAGAGATAGAAAAAGAGCATTTTGTTGCTTGTCACTTTGCAGAAGAATTAGGAAGTTAATATGAAGAAAAAAGTTCATATTATATCCATTCAAAAAGAGTATTTAAATATTGTAGCGTATCAACTGTTAGATATATTCGGTGCTAAGATTGATTTATCAGCTTTAACATTGCAAGAGTTGACGAAGGAAATTATAGCGGAAGAAGATATCGTTGTTTTTTCAAAGGGAATATTGTTGGGTATTGCACGATCATTTATCCCAAAAGAGTGCAAAATTATCTTTGCAAATCGAGAAGTGAATATAGCAGCTACTAAAAGAATTAGTGAATTACCAAAAGGTCAGCAAATTCTAATCATCAATGACACAGTTGAACATGCAAAGGATACAGCTGTCGCTCTTAACACGATTTATTTTGAACATGAGTATAAGGTTTACAATCCAATTGACATAATGCCAACCAATGTCGATTGGATTGTAACGCCTGGTGAAATGGAACTCGTTCCACGAGGGATTTCAAATGTTATCGATATAGGTCCCAGAACGTTAGATTTTAAAACGGTAGTGGAAATTGATAAATGCTTGGGAGAAGAAGTTCAATATAAATCTTTAATGAACCGATTTTTTAAGTCTCAATTAAGTTTAACTTTTAGGCATGATACGTTAAATGGAACAAAGCATGAAAAATTGAAGAGTCATGAGACTGATGAGTGGTCGCAAGAAAAAATGATTTTAACAAACGAAATGATGAATTCGGTAATTGAGAAGATTGAGTCACATGGTTTCTTACAGGAAAGCTTAGCCATTCTTTCTATTTATAAAGAAGCTAGGGAAAACTATCAGACATTTGGACGAGCTAAAGTAAAAATGAAATTAAGGGAAAGTGGTATCGATTTATCTGATCAGCAACTTCGTCTTCGATTAGAAGTTATGCAAGAGTTAAAATTAGTAATTGCTCGAGTAGGTCGAGGTGGAACGAAGCTGTCAGATAAGGGTGAAGCTTTTTTAAAACAATATAAATAAACGACTAACAGTATATTTGGGGAGGTCTTTTTTTATGTCTATTGGTTACTTTAATGGTGCTTTTTATCCAATTGAACAAATAGTTATTCCTATCGACGAACGTGGACATCAATTTGGTGATGGTGTTTATGAAGTAATCCGAATATATGAGGATGCGTTCTTTATGTTGGATGAACATATTCAACGATTATTCAAAAGTGCAAAGGCTATTAAACTTAAAATTAATCACTCAGAAAATGAAATGAAAGAGCTTATCAAGGAAGTTGTAGCAAAGTCTGCATTGAGTAATTGTGATGTTTATATTCAAATTACAAGAGGTATTGCACCACGGAATCACTTATTCCCAGATGCACCTGTATCAGTTTCAATGACAGTCAAGCCTAGTAAAGTTATTAATGATTCTATCCGTCAAAAAGGAAAGACAGCTATTTTTCATGAGGATGAAAGATGGGCGAATTGTCACATTAAATCACTGAATCTTTTGCCGAATATCCTTGCTAAACAGGCTGCTTTTGAGGCTGGTTGTTACGAGGCAATTCTTGTGAAAGATGGATTTGTAACTGAGGGTACTAGCTCTAATGTGTATATGATAACTGACAAAACAATAACGACAACTCCGCTTTCAAAGCATATTTTAGCGGGGATCACTAGGATAGCTGTAAAAGAAGTTGCGACAGAACTTGGCTTTCAATTTGTAGAAAAGTCATTTACTCCTGATGAGTTATTGGAGGCAGATGAAGTTTTTATCACAAGTACAACAAATGAAATAATGCCGATTGTAAGTATCGATGGAAAGTCCATCCGAAATAGTGATTCAAAGGAACAAACGTTGACAGTATTTAAGCAGTTCATGAAAAGGGTAAAAGTTTTACAAACTAGTTAAGTGTTTTTGACTAAAAGTAATTCCAGTTAGTACGGGATATTGAATGGTCTTTTAATTCGACATTCCTGGCTAAATGGATAGTTTAACTAGTACATTTCAGAAGGAGTAATTATGAGAGTTTATATTTCAGCAGATATAGAAGGTGTCTCTGGAGTTGTTCATAGTGAGCATACTTTACGAGATGGAAGAGAGCATGACTATGCAAGGATGCTGATGACTGAAGAAGTCAATGCATGTGTACTTGGCGCTTTAGATGCAGGTGCTGAAAAAATAGTTGTGAATGACTCTCATGGAACAATGCGGAATATTTATCATGAAAAATTACACACGAAAGCTGAACTAATACTGGGAACGCCTAAAAGACTAGCAATGATGGAAGGGATTGCTACGGATTTCGACGCAGTTCTTTTTGTTGGTTATCACACTAGAATGGGAACAAATGGCGTGTTGAATCATACTTTTAATGGAAGAGTAATTCGTACAGTTAGTGTAAATGGAGTAGAACTTGGTGAATTTGGCTTAAATGCCCTCGTTGCTGGAGACTTTGATGTGCCTGTAGTTTTTGCATCTGGTTGTAATTTACTTGCAAAAGAAGCGATTGCATGTATCCCAGAAATCCATCAAACAATCGTCAAAGAAACGATTAACCGTACTACCGCCTTGAATATTC
Source organism: Filibacter tadaridae (assembly GCF_900609045.1). Classification (GTDB taxonomy): domain Bacteria; phylum Bacillota; class Bacilli; order Bacillales_A; family Planococcaceae; genus Sporosarcina; species Sporosarcina tadaridae. The sequence continues at coordinate 112,481 of NZ_UXAV01000039.1, read as the reverse complement.
ACCCGATAAAAGCCAGAGAACTAATTAGAGAAGGTACGAAAAAAGCGTTACAGAACTATAAAAAGGTTAAACCGTTCACAATGACGGCGCCCTATACAATAAATATTGAGTTTATAAATACTGGGTTTGCTGATGCAGTGGAAATTTTGCCATTTACGCAAAGAACAGGACCATTAACAGTGTCGTACGAAGGTAGTAACATAATTGAATGCTACCAACTCATTCGAAGTTCAATTATGATAGCGGGATCTGTTAGCTGAAATAAAATCGGATTTAAAAATACACGAGCAAAGGGGCAATTTACTTTGAAACCGATAATAGGAATAACATGCCATAACGGTTTTGATTATAGACATGAACTTAATAACGATTATATTCTAGCAGTGAGGCAAGCAGGAGGTTTTCCACTTTTAGTACCACTAGGAATGGAAAAAGATGTACTACAATTATCCGGCATATTAGACGGGTTACTACTTAGTGGTGGCTCGGATACCAACCCATTTTACTATGATGAAGAACCGCATCCTAAACTTGGAGGAATTTCACCGGGAAGAGATTCCAATGAGATTGAAATCATTCAAAAAATGTTAGCGTTAAATAAACCGATTTTAGGGATTTGTAGGGGCCATCAAATTTTAAACGTTACACTGGAAGGGAATATGTACCAGGATATTCATGCACAACAAGACCATGTATTATTACAACATGTTCAACAATCTCCTAGAAATCAACAATCACACTACGTACAAGTCAATAAAGAGACGATACTCGCTTCGATTGCAGGGGCTGAGCGCATTAGCGTAAATTCGTTTCATCATCAGGCCGTAAAGAATGTCCCTGAACCATTAATTGTTTCAGGAGTTGCGAGTGATGGAATAATCGAAGCTGTAGAAAGCGTACAACACGATTTCGTAATGGGCGTACAATGGCATCCCGAAGCATTAGCAACAGCAGGTGACGAAGTATCAGTCCGTCTATTCGAAAGGTTTATAAATGCATGTAAAGCTGAAGTGAAATAAAAACGGGGACCTGTGCTGAGTTGGGATAGTTTACGTAAGCTTTGTCAAACAAAGTACAGCTATAAACATCAACATGGAAACAAGCTAAATAGTAGGCATCCAAGTCTTAAAGGTATGTTTCTGCCTTACTTGTCGCGTAACTAAAAGAGTGTCATCACTGGTGCGGATGATTTCCTTCTTTTTTTTATGTTCAACAAATAATTGAGAGAATCATTTATTAGGATATTCAAACATATGATAGTTCGATAGTTAAACTATTGTATTTTTTGAGAGCCATTTTAACTGAAGATACCAAAAAAATATGTAACTAAAAGAAGGGGGAATTATTGATAAAGTTTAGCCATGTCTCGCATCTTCATTGTCCAAAGTGTCAAAAGGAATACAAAATATCTCTAGACGATTGTTGATTTTATTCCGCCCCTTGCAGCATATAGGGCCCAAAAATAATTGCAATAAAGATAATCTGTAAATTAGTTTTTATAAACGGAAAGTATGACCTTTTTAGTGAGACTAACTAGGGGATAAGCCCTTCTTTGTTAGTAAACTTATCTTCTGTTTATGTAAGGGCTGGGTATCTTGCCCTTGTAAAGTGAGGTAATAAACGAGTGAAAGGGTGAGTCTTTGGAAAAGATGAAAAAGTTTTACGAGTTAGTCTCCGCCAATCCCATTTGTAAACTATTTGTACGAGCAATACCTGGACTTTTTCTTTGTTTGTTTGTGACACTTTTAGGTATTTATGCAGCAGATCTAATAGGGAAAATAATTGTGAAACTAGGTTTATTACCAGAAGGAAGCGCAAGTCCCGTATCTGGAATATTTGTGGCTATATTACTAGGAATAATTATTCGAAATACAATTGGGTTACATAGGGTTCTCATTGACGGAGTGGCGTTTTCTGTTAAATACGCGTTGCGTGCCGGAATTATTTTACTAGGATTACGTCTAAGTCTTACAGAGGCGTTAAAACTTGGTGCATGGGGCCTTCCACTCATTATTGCTTGTATTACTTCTGGATTATTCGTAACGCTTTATTTCACGAAAAAAATGAATCAATCGAATCGACTTGGAACTTTAATTGCCTGCGGAACAGGTATATGCGGAGTAACTGCAATTATGGCTGTTTCCCCTGTTGTCAAAGCAAAAGATAATGAGATTTCTTATGCCGTCGCAAATATAACGATTTTCGGTTTGGTTGGTATGTTGTTTTACCCATACTTGGCCAATCTTTTATTTGCAGATGATCCTATTAAAGCGGGACTATTTTTAGGAACAGCTATTCACGATACAGCGCAAGTAACGGGTGCAGCTCTTATTCACAGTCAAATGTTCGATATGCAAAAGGTAGTTGATGTTGCTACAGTTACGAAATTAACAAGAAATTTGTTTATAATTGCAGTCATTCCACTCGTTTCTTATTTCTTTTTCAAAGGTGCCAGTAAGAATGAAGATGGAACTGAATACAAAATTCCAAAGTGGTACAAGTTAATCCCTTTATTCGTTATCGGGTTTTTAGCGCTTGCGTTGATAAGGACAATTGGTGATTTGACTGTTACGAATACCGGATCAGCTTTTGGCTTCCTTGATCCATCAACGTGGCAAGACTTTTATAATTCTTGGAGTTCATTTGGTTCAAAATATATGCTCGGGTTGGCAATGGCTGGTGTCGGGTTATCGACGAACTTTAAAGTTTTTAAAGGACTAGGCATAAAACCTTTCTATATCGGATTGATTGCTGCTGTGTCAGTTGGATTAGTAAGTCTACTACTTGTTTCAACTTTCGGTCATTTAGTCGTTATTTAATGCAAAGCGAGATAGCCGTATCCTTAATGTCCAAGGCGGGCTTTACTGTTCTTAAACTGGAAACCGATTAACACCGTTATACTTTCCGCGTGATTGGTTACAGATTTGTCAACCATTTGAATCTCAATCAGTGTGCGCTTAAGACCCATTCAGTGCTTTGTGGCTCAAATACGGCAGTCAAATGATCAGCTACTGTTAAATAGACGAGTCCGCTGCCTTCAAGTTTTGGCGAGAAGCCAAGTGGAACTGTTCGCTTAATGAGCTGGGCGAAGAGTTCGGTTTCCGAAAGTCTTCGTCCAAAGCGGTTGTTGACTACGTTTTTAATGAGCGCAAGTGCTCCCGTGACATGGGGAGCGGCCATTGATGTACCGCTTAAGGTAGCGTACTTTCCGTCTAAATAAGTAGAGAGTATACCTTCGCCAGGAGCAACTAGGTCGATTTCATTATGTGAGTTGGTGAAATCAGAAGGGCGGCGTTCAAGATTAACAGCACCGACGGCAATGACTTCATTATAATAGCCTGGATAGGCGAATTCATCTGTTGACTCGTTGCCATCGCCTTCATTTCCTGCCGCACAAACGACAAGTATATTATTATGGACCGCTTTTTTGAGGGCTTCATGAAGTTCAGGAGAATCGTTTGGACCTCCAAGTGACATGGAGATTATATCCACTTTTTGTTGGATAGCGTAATTGACACCATTGATAATCCATTTATATTGCCCCGCGCCCTTTTTATTCAACACCTTTACAATCAGTAAACTTGCTTCCGGGGCCACGCCGACTACGCCTATTTCGTTCTGCCCGGCGGCAATCGTTCCTGCTACATGTGTTCCATGGCCATTGTAATCGTGGAAGATGGTTGGATCGCTTCTATCATCGTCTGTAAAGTTTCGACCGCCAATAATACGTTCCTTTAAATCGGGGTGCCTGCTATCACATCCCGTATCCAGTACAGCTACCGTCACACCTTTACCCTTTGTTTCGGCCCAAATCTTTGGAGCTTGAATTAAAGATACTCCTTCAGGGATTTCATTGGCTTTTGCTGTTTGGATACCGACTTTGTAAGGGAATACGTGTGCATAGTTTTCCATTCGTAGACCTCCTCCTAATAGTGTCGAGCGTTGTTCAAAACGTAATCCAATGGGAAATAGTGTTAAAGACCTATCAAATTGTGATTAGTTAGATAGTAGTTACTGTTGCCTTGAAAAGTCCGTCTACTATGTTTCTATTCATAGTGCTTGTTGCATATCATAGATAGCGGGCAATCAATTTTCAAGACATAAGAGAACCTATTTGCATAAGTCACTAGTAGCATAGAAGTGGAGAACTTCTTCTAGCAAACTAGCATATAATTAGTAACGGAACATACAATAAAAAAGGGTTGGGTGTTTGAGTACTCAGTCCTATACTAGTAAACCGCTAGACGAAGTCATTTCCGATTTTGCATATCTTGAAACGGTGCGTACGGTACTTGTGTCTGGCTCGGAGTAAAGAAGTAATTGTCCGCACGTCTGCCGATGGGGGACGGTTACTTCTTACTTGATAAGAAAATGAGTAACGACAACGACACTGACATAAAAGCAATCCATCCACCAGATAGTTGGATGAGTAAGCTTACGACTTCGTATGTTGTCACTATTTTGACCTCCCTTCGTGTGAAAATGGCTAACTGACTCGCATATAATCATCGGAAATGACATAAGTCCGCAGTTTTTGTGTGGGAAAAAATGATAAAGATAGGTCTAGTATTATGTATATGTAAGGGGCAGGTTGAATAGACCTAGTTTGTTGAAGGGTTGGGGAAGCAACTTTTTGCTACATATGGAATTGTAAAAAAACGGCATGAGACGAATGTTGCGTCTCGTGCTGTTTTTTCATTTATTGGGCTTATGGACAGCCTTACTCGTAAGCACTTCTGTTCAGGCTGGATTGTTAAATCGGCTAAGGTTAGACTAGGTGGAACTGCAAGAGGTGGTTGGTCGAATCCATTTGTTGGCGAGACAACAGCGTGAGTTGTCCTTAACGGTTTAAAAACGTTAACATATATATAGGAGATGAAAACATGAAATTCCTAAGGCGTCTAATCATAACTGTCATCGTTCTCGCGGTTCTGGGACTCGGTGTTTATTATATCGGTACCAAGATGATTGCAGATCAATTGATGGGACAGGTATCAGAAGAGCTTGATCAAAGTGGGCAATTGGAAAGCATTAAAGATGAAGTGAGGGATGATCCGCAATTGCAAGCCTTCATTGCAGAAGGAAAGAATGTGGATAGTGAGAAGCTGCCTTTCCAGACAAAAGAACAGGCGACGAGACTACTGCTCAAAAAATTTAACATGAGTGAACTTGCAGAACTTCAAGCGAAAGCACGAAGCGGCATGACAGCGGAAGAAAAACAGCAATTGTTCGATAAGATTGAAAACAGATTGACAGAAGAGGAAATGTTGGCATTGAAGGTTTTAGCTTATAAAGAACTGATGAAATAATTCGTGCTGGTTAGCTATACATTTCATTGGAAAAAACTAAAAAGCATTGCGGACATTTATGTGACCGCAACGCTTTTTTAGAATTCTAAAAGATCAAATTTTAAACTGATTTACCGCATTACTCAATTCCTCACTCAACCCCGTCAGCGTTTCTGCTGCATCCGTAACAGATTGGATAGCACGAAGTTGTTCGTCCGTTGAAGCGCTCACTTCTTCACAGGCTGCCGCCGTTTCTTGAGAAGTAGCCGCCATCGTTTGGATTGTTTCAGCGACGTCTTCTTTGTAAGTAGCGACTTTCTGGATTTCTCCATACACGGAGTCGATGGAAACTTGCAGGTCGGACATAAGCGTTGAAATTCCTTCGAAAGTGATTTCCGTGTTGTGAACAACTGTGCCCTGAACTTGGAAGTTTTCACGGGTTTCGTTCATTTGTTGTGCAACGAGTCTGGACTCTTTTTGTAGCTCTTGTACGGTTACTTTCACTTCTTCCGTTGAACTTGCTGATTGTTCAGCGAGTTTCCGTACTTCATCCGCAACGACAGCGAATCCTTTACCATGTTCGCCTGCGCGTGCCGCCTCGATGCTTGCATTCAGTGCCAGTAGATTCGTTTGTGAAGAGATTTGGGTAATGGTTTCCATAACCCCGCCGATTGCTTTCACTTTATCCTCAAGCGTTCCGATTACCTCGGACATTGACTCCAAATTCGTTTCCCAATCACTGAAGGATAGTTTCAGTTCTTGCATACGCCCTTGACCATTTACGTTCATTTCACCTGCTTTTATGGCGATTTCAGACATCGCACCAGCTTTTGTCGTGATTTCGTTAATTTGCCGGCCGAGCAATTCAGCGCTTTCGGTGACGTTTTCTGCATCTTCAGCTGATCTCGATGCGCCTTGAGCGATTTCAGTCACCGCATTTGCAACTTCTTCACTCGATGCATTCGTCTCTTCCGCAACTGCACTCAAGCTTTCGGAGCTTGCGCGTACATTCGAAGCGGAACCGTTGACGACTGTAATGATAGCGTTCATATTTTCAATCATCGTATTGAAGTTATCACTAAGTTCGCCGATTTCGTCTTTTGTCTTAATGTCTGAACGGACGCTTAAATCACCTTTTGAGACGGAATCCATCAATGATTTCAATACTCCGATTGGCCTTATGGTACGACTGATCATGAAATAGAGAACGATGAAAAATAGTAGAAGTGTCGCAATAGCTACAATCATCATGGACTTCCTTAGACTAATTGCAATTTCGTTAATATCTTTCTCGTTATAAATCGCCGATATTTTCCACTCGAAACCAGGAATGGTTGCGAACACATTCACTTTGTCGTTGCCTTCGTGGGTATAATGGATGGCCCCTTTGCTTTTGTCCCTCGCGAACATTTCTTTAATGTAGGGAAGATTGATCAGGCTTTCACCGGCTAACGTCGGATGCACCATTGCAACCCCTGTGGAATCAAAGAGAACCGGATAGCCATTGTAGCCAATGTCACTTTCGGAAATGGATTCGGCTAGCGTATCCAGGTTGATATCAAGTCCCAGAACACCGATAAGTTTCCCGTTTTTCAGAACGGCCTTCATGGCACTGATTTCATACTCGCCTGTCGTACGACTGATATGTGGTTCCGTCCAGTAGACGGTATCGGGATTCGCTGCAGCTTCCGTATACCACTCAAAACTGGTCGGATCATAATCTTTTCCAAGGTCAGCATGCGGGACAAGCATCATCTGTTTTGTCGGAAGTGCGAAGTAAACCGCCGAAGACTCGCCGTATAAATCCAGGAACTCCGTAAATTCCGTATCCAACGTTGCACCACTGTCTGCAACTGTATAATCCCTTATTACTTTGGAATTAGATAATTGAGTAATCCCTTTTTCATATTGCCCTAAAAAATTTGTGATTGAATTTCCCATCTCATCTACAAACACTACACTTTGATCGATTAGATTTTTTTCTGTTTTACTTTGGACTTGCATACTGGAAATTGCGGTCATTGCTGTTACGCCGATAAGGAATAGCACCATTACAGTTGCTATGATTTTTGTCTTGATTGACCTAAACATTGAACACCATCACTCTCTCTATCTCTCTAGTTGTATTGGTTCACTAAGTATTCTTCGGCGCAATTAGTTAGTTGTTTAGGGGTGGATAAGTTAAACAATAAGTGGTAATAGTCATTCTCTTTTTATCATTTTAAATGTATAACGAGCAAGTCTGGTTCCAAACAGGGCTTGCACAACTTACATACAAAGGAATCGATAAATTAAAATCTGTCATGGCTTAGTGGCTGGTACCTTTGTGGTATACTAACAACAAAGAAACCGGAAAAGGGAAATGGGTATCAGAATAGAAAAGGGGGCGTATACTATGGAAAATGCAATGTTGTCACAGAAGGAGAGCACGCAGATGTCGATACCTAAGAAAATTGCTGTTTCGAAAAAAAGACAAATGACAATCCCGAAAGAGTTTCACGATCAACTTCAAATCGGCGACGAAGTACTTTGTGAAATGGTAGATGGGATTCTCATGATTAAACCTATACCGGAAGAAGTGGATAGTAGTGAGACTATTTTAGCGGATTTAGTTCGGGAGGGTTATGAATCAGGCGACGAGATGGTAAAAGAATTTGTTTACCGTAAATCTCAACTGAAATCGGCTTTGCAGCAGCTCATTGATGAAACCCGAGATGGAAAAATATATTCTAGTACAGAAGATTTATTCGCTAATCTTGAAGAGGTCGAAAATGAGTGAACAAAAGAAGTTAGATTTTGAAGTTTTACCTAGCGCAAAACGATTTTTAAAAGCGATTAAAAATGATAAGCCGCTGCAAGAAAAATTTAAGAAAGCGATTGAAGGCCTCCGGTTAGATCCAACTTTGGGAAATCCTAAAAAGGGCGATTTAGCTGGAGTTTCTTCTATGGATATCCGACATCAGAAAGCGAGTTATGAATTGGCTTATTGTGTAGAAGAACAGAAAAACGGGGAGTTATTACTTATCATTATGATAGGTACTCGAGAAAACTTCTATAAAGCATTAAAAGTATACATAAAAACTTCACCACGGATTAAAAACGATACCAAGTCCTGACACAACCCTGAATTGTGTTAGAACTTGGTATCGTTTAGTAAAACGGTATTATTTTAGAACGTAGCCATGTGTTTTTCTTAAAAATAATCCCAATACTGTTCGGGGGATTCGCCTTTTTGATCCTTCACATAAGGTTTAAAACGCTTTACAACCGTTTCTTCAATCTGCTCCACTTCTATTGTGAAGGTCCACTCGTCAATGTAGTCATTAATATAAAGAAAACGTTGAGTTGGTGTAAGTCCTAAAAAGCCAATTTGTATTTTGTAGGCATTTCCGTTGCCAGAGTCATCATGTGGAGAAGCGATGGATTGTTGAGACCATTTCTGTCCATCCATGAAAAAGGCATACAAATGGTCATCGTCAAATTGGAAAGAATGGAGAATCAGCTTATGCAAGTCATCCATCGTCTGTTGAGCAGATAGTACGATTTTACGCCAGACGTCGGGTGCATAGGTGACGTTGAATGTATACGCGCCCTCCGTAAATCTCGTTCGGTTTCTGGGTAACGTATGTGCCAGTTCGCCTAAAGGGAAAAGGGCAGTGAATGGTTGGTAAAAAGGTTGGTCGCTCTGGTCTTCATGAACATTCATCAATACTTGTTCAAAATCCTCATCAGATAAAATGAAACCAAGTGCACTCTCAACGTCAGAACCGGGGATTCCATTGTATTCTCCCAACGAACGTCGAATGGCGATATTCCAAGCGGCGATGTTTCGTGAAAAAAGTAAAATCGGCATGAGCGAGAAGCCAAACGGTGTCACTGTGATATTTTTTGCGAAATACACGCTTTTACTACCCCGTTGTTCCTTACGTCCAACATCCTCTTCACACATCCATAAGCCAAGCCATTCAAAATAAAGAAGAAAGAAATGCCAATCAAAAGTGCTTTGCGCGATCTCGTGCCCAGCATCCGTCATTGGATTTTTCAATACCCATTTCTTTCCGGGGGTCTCATGTCGAAGTGTTGCAAAAACATCTTCATATGTATTTGCCACAGTGTTACGAGAATTATTTTGTATCTTGGCCCAATCGACATCAATCCAGAATGTTTCAAGTAGAAAGAAGTACTTTTCAATATCCCTTAATGCTAGAAATAATTCCACACGGTCAGTCCCCGCCAACTGCATCTTACCAGCCTTTCCTGGAACAATCGTTAACAAACGTCCTCCCCGTGCAACATGATAAAGGAAATGGATGTACGGATAATATTCCTGCTCTGTATACGGAGTGCTGTCTTTTGTTTGTACAGTTAGTAGCGCGTTTATCACTGGGAGATGTTTTCTGGATATACGTTCTTTTGTTTTTGTCAAATGAACAGTATTATGTTGGCAATACAAGATAAACTTTTCAAAGTCAGTTACCAAATTAACAGGGGAATTTTCATTCGCATGCTGCTCTGGCGGCTTTTCAATAATTTCTTCATTCCCTAGATCCGGCAAGCCTTCAAAATATAATTGGCCAGTAGGTGTGGTATTCGTTTCATCTTTTTTCATTGCTGCCTCGCCTCCTTACGTATACCAATTATACATTTTTTAAGAAGCATGAAGAGGGGTATTTTCCTATCTAGAAGAGTATGTCCGTTTAGTACACAAAACTGTTTTTCGAAAAAATGAATTGGGACAAACATTCCAGTTCCATGTTATAATCGGATAAAGAACAGTGCTAATATATCTAAAGTTAAATCCCATTCATAGAAAATATATAGAAATGCTGTAGTCATTAAGAAAGCTAGAAAAAACTGCAACGTGATCAAGCCTTGCAGATACTATTTCAATACAAGCGGAAAGGAGGACCCTTATGAATACTGAATTAAAAGAGATGTTACAATCAGTGATGCAAGAAGCCCTGAAGCCTATTAATCAACGGCTAGATCGGATTGATAATCGTCTTGATAGACTGGAGACACGATTCGACGGACTAGAGACACGATTCGACGGACTAGAAACACGATTTGATGGACTGGAAACTGAAATGAAAACGCGATTCACGGAAGTGGACGCTAGGCTGGATTCCATTTCACAACAAGTGGCGATCAACAGTGAAGAGTTAGCAATAATAAAAGAGCAGACCGCAATTAATACTGAAATAACATCTCCATTAAAAGAAGTTATTTCCAGAGTGGACGAGCTCACAATTGACGTGAAGATAATGAAGAAAGCAATATCCTGAAAGCTTCATAAATTTAATGCTTTTCACTAAGATAATAGAGGGGAAAGAATAAAAAGCGTTCTGGATTGCATACCCAGAACGCTTTTTTTGTCTATATAAATCGACCACTTGCACCGAAACAATTTTCGACAAGTTTACTTTTTTCGTTCCTTAAACCTTAAACCGATTAACCGCCAAACTCAATTCCTCACTCAACTCGGTCAATGTTTCCGCTGCATCCGTCACTGAATGAATAGCCCGTAACTGTTCCTCTGTTGAAGCGCTAACTTCCTCACAAGCAGCGGCCGTTTCTTGTGAAGTTGCTGCCATCGTTTGGATTGTTTCGGCAACGTCGTCCTTGTGAGCCGCGACTTTTTGGATTTCTTCGTACACTGTGTCAATAGAGTCTTGCATCTCAGACATCAATGTTGAAATTTCTCCGAAAGTGACTTCCGTATCGTTAACGACGGTACCTTGACGGTGGAAGTTTTCACGTGTTTCATTCATTTGTTGGGAGACGAGCCTGGATTCCATTTGTAGTTCTTGTACGGTAACTTTTACTTCTTCCGTTGAACTTGCCGATTGTTCGGCGAGTTTCCGCACTTCATCGGCAACGACTGCGAATCCTTTACCGTGTTCGCCTGCACGCGCTGCCTCGATACTTGCATTTAGCGCTAATAGATTCGTTTGCGAAGAGATTTGGGTAATGGTTTCCATAACCCCACCGATTGCTTTCACTTTATCCTCAAGCGTTCCAATTACTTCGGACATGGACAGTAAATTAGTTTCCCAGTCGTTAAAGGAGATTTTCAGTTCTTGCATTTGACCTTGGCCATTTGTGTTCATTTCCCCGGCCTTTATGGCGATGTTGGACATGACGCCGGCTTTTGTCGTAATTACGTTAATCTGCTGGCCAAGGAGATTGGCTTTTTCTGTGACGATTTCTGCATCTTCAGCTGACTTAGACGCGCCATGGGCAATTTCAGTCACTGCGTGTGCAACTTCTTCGCTTGATGCATTCGTCTCTTCAGCTACTGCGCTCAAACTTTCGGAACTTGCTCGGACGTTCGATGCAGAGCCGTTGACGACTGTAATGATAGCATTCATATTTTCGATCATCGTGTTGAAGTTATTACCAAGTTCGCCGATTTCGTCTTTTGTCTCAATTTCCGAACGGACGCTTAAATCGCCTTTTGAAACGGAATCCATCAATGATTTCAATGCTCCGATTGGCTTGATGGTACGACTAATCATGAAAAAGAGCGCTATGAAAATGACTAAAAGCGTAGAGATTGCAACAATGAGCATCAAACTGCGTAAATCAGTAGCCATCGCGTCGATATTTTTTTCATTGTAGATTGCACCAATTTTCCAGCCGAACTTTGGAATTGTGGCGTAAATATTGGCTTTTCCGGTACCTTCATATTCATAGTGAATCGCACCTTTGTCGTTACCTCCTTCGTACATTTCTGCAATGAAAGGCAGTTCCATCAAGTTTTCTCCGCGTAATGTCGGATGGACAATTGCGGTACCTTCCGTATCGAAAACGACAGGGTAGCCGTCATAACCAATTTCGCTAGACGAGATTTTTTCTGTTAACGCACCCAGTTGGATATCAAGTGCGATAACGCCGACCAGCTTACCATTTGCTTGAACCGCTTTCGAAGCACTGATGACAAATTCTCCGGTCGCTTGGTCAATATAGGGTTTAGTCCATTGCACCGCATCCATATCTGCGATTGCCAGCGAATACCATTCTCGTGAAGTAGGATCGAAATCAGTGCCTAAATCCGTGTACGGCATAATTACGGTTTGTTTAGTAGGCAGTGAAAAATAGATTGAGGATGAATCTTCATATGTATCGAGGAAGTACTCGAATGCTTCATTGAGGGCGGGAAGAGAATCAGTCGTTGTTTCGTCTTCACTGCCATTCTGAAACCCTGTTACTAAAGGTGAAGTTGAAAATTGTGCAAGACCTTTGCTGTATTGACCTAGATAGTTCTCAATAGCAAAACCCATCTCATCAATAAGTGCACTACTCGAGTCAACAACACTTTCTTCAGTTTTATTTTTTACCTGTGTACTGCTGATGGCGGTCATAATAGCTATCCCGATAAGGAAAAGTACCATGACTGTCATGATGATTTTTGTCTTGATTGATGTAAACATACAAAGAGCACCTTCGCTTTCTATTATCTAAATGAATTAACTATACTTACTTCGGTTTCTTGATTCATTTATTTAGATGGGAATAAATGTGAAGGGATTTAGAATGATGTTATAATCGTTTCTTTCAATAAAACTAGAACTGATTCCATTATGGGGCCATTCAACTTTTATCCGCCATCCTCTCAACTTCCATTTTTCATTGCCGATATAATCCATAATGAATGTTCTCAAACACAGGGGGTAAGTGAATGGTAAATCGTATGGATAACGGTGCCGTTACACAAACAAGGGCATCGACGGAGAAAACAGCGCCTACCGAAAAAATAGTAGTAGCGCCAGTAGAGGTAATCGAAGATAAAGCGCAGCAACAACCTGACAATGAGCATCCATTACAAGCAGATAAAGCAAAACAGATGACAGAAAGCATGAACAACTTTTTAGAAACAGCAAATACGCACCTACAATTCAAATTTCATGAAAAACTCAACGAATATTATGTGACAATCGTCGATTCAACAACAGACGAAGTCATCAAAGAAATCCCGTCAAAAAAACTAATGGACATCCACGCGGCAATGCGCGAATTCATCGGCTTGCTTGTCGACCGAAAAATTTAAGAAAGGCGTGATCTACTATGCGAATAAGTGGACTAGCATCAGGTATTGATACGGAGAAAATTGTCGCCGATCTCATGAAGGCACACAGAATACCGATGGATAAAATAACGCAGAAAAAACAATACCTGGAATGGCAGTTGGATGATTACCGGGCAGCGAACCGCCAAGTGCTCGATTTCAAAAACAGGACATTTGACACAATGATTCTGTCCAAATCGTTCACAGCGAAAACGGTGAATATTTCTTCGCCAGATGACGTAGCGATTAAAAACATTAGTTCAACAAGTGATTTTTCGGGATCGATTAAGGTTACACAGTTGGCGAAGAATGCCACTTTGCAGAGTGGAAAAAGTATTAAATTTGAAATGCAGCTTACGGAAGATACAAAAGATGATTCAGAAGCAAAGGAAATGCAATCGGAAAATACAAAGCTAAAGAATTTGGGTATCACTGGAACGGTGTTGAAAATCAATGCCCCTGATAAAGATGGTAATATGCCAGATAAACCAGTAGAAATAACATTCGACCCCGCAACAGATACTATAAATTCTGTGCTTAGCAAAATTAACGAATTAACAGGTGTGAGCGCGTTTTTTGATTCACATACTGGGAAATTTGCGATGACAGCTAAGAATAGTGGAGCGGGAAATATTGAGGTTGATGGAGATTTAGGAAAGTCATTGGGATTAAACACAGGGCCTAAAACTTTTTTTGCGGGAATAGATGCATCTGAAATAAAAAAAATGAGAATTACAATCAAGGTAGATGGAAAAGATGAAGAACTGGATTTCAGTGCATGGGATGGAATAAATAAAAAAATTGATTTCTCAAAAAAAGGATTGGAAGTAATCTACAACAACGAAACTAAAGATTTCACAGTTAACATTCTCAATGACTCAGTAGGTAAAAAGATAGAAAGTGTTACAGTCACCAACACCAACGATCCCGATTATTCTTTGTCTATTAGTATCAGTACTTCAACAGCCGGCCAAAACGCAGAATTCACATTCAATGGATTAACAACACAACGTGCATCCAACACATTCCAAATCAACGGTTTTGAAGTTACATTAAAGGGTGTCAACACAGAGGGCATCAACTTCAGTTCCGCACCCGACACCGATAAAATATTCGACAACGTCGTTAAATACGTAGATGAATATAACAAACTCATTGAAGACCTGAACAAACAGATTCGCGAACCAAAATACCGGGACTTCCAGCCGCTTTCAGCTGAGCAAAAGAAGGATATGACGGATAAAGACATCGAACTATGGGAAGAAAAAGCGAAGAGCGGTACGCTTCGCAATGACTCCACCATTTCCAGTATGCTGACACAAATGAGGACAGCGCTTATGGGGGCTATAAATGGGAAGACATTGAAAGACATCGGGATTGAAACGACAAGTGACTACCTGGCTAATGGCAAGCTGACCATTAAGGAAGATAAATTGAAAGAAGCAATCAGTGCAGACCCGAACAAAGTGCATCAAATGTTCTCGAAAGATGAAAATAAACTGGATGAGGATGGAAACCCTGTAATAGAAGATGGAAAAAACGTGAAGGATCTAGGGTTTGCACAACGCCTTAAAATTATCCTTGAAAGTACCGAAAGTTCAATCGCTGAGCGTGCAGGTAAAGCTGGCGCGGTCAATGATACATTTTCACTCGGCCGTTCATTGAAAGACATGGACAACCAAATAGAACGTTTCGAAGATCGCTTGAAAATGATGGAAAACCGTTACTGGAGACAGTTCTCAGCAATGGAAACGGCGATCAATCGTGCGAATTCACAATCAGCCAGCCTTATGAACGCATTCAGCAACTCATAACACAGGCTGTTACATAATTTAAAGGAGATAGATCACAAATGGCTATTAACAATCCATATGCAACGTATCAAAATAACACGGTTACGACTTCAACGCCTGGAGAACTTACACTTATGCTGTACAACGGCTGTCTGAAATTCATTCAACAAGCGAAAAAGGCAATGGAAACAGGAAATATCGAAGAAAAGAACAAGTCTATCCAAAAAGCGCAGGCAATCATATCCGAACTTATGCTAACACTCGATAAAACGTACCCTGTTTCCCAAAACATGCTCGTCCTTTATGAATTCGCAAATAGCCGCCTCATTGATGGCAATATCAAAAACGATGGTGCATTCTTCGACGAAGCATCCGACATCATTAAAGAATTCCGTGATACATGGAAGCAAGTTATTCAAATCAACCGGCAAAAACAATATGCCAATGTGGATGAAATATGATCCGGCCTGCGTTAATTACCTGGCAAGAGGTATCTGAAAAACTCATTGCGCTGACAAATCTGAATGCGGGGAATCAGCGCGATGAAACGATAGCAAGCATCGAGGCATGTATCGACATGCGAGACAAACTACAACCGCAAATAGCTGCACCGTTTACAGTAGAGGAAGAAGTATTCGGTAAGGAACTTATTGTGTTGGAAAAAACTGTGGAACAGAAACTTACTTCATTCAGGAAACAAATTCGTCTAGATATTTCAGGAATTCAATCGAAAAAAGGTAGTGTGAAAAGCTACGTCAACCCCTACAGCAATGTAGCACGTGATGGTGCGTATTACGATACAAAACAGTAAAGTATGCCCGTTAGAGAACCCTACTCTTTCGGGTGTTTTTTTGAATTTAAATCAGTACACGCGTTTTTTAATCTAATTGGTTAATTCAACCCATATGAACTACCATTCATTAATGATACATTTTACATACAGTCATTATTTTGCAAAAGCATAATGAATCGATATATATATATAATAGGGGAGTGTCTCATGATAACTATTAACCAATTGAAGCAAGAGGATTGGCTTCGTAAAAATCGAATTATGATGTTGGGATTTGCGTTAGCTGCTGGTCTCGGTTTACTAGCGCAACTGATTCAGCAGTCTGCACTGGCCATTCAGCTATCCGTTGCGATTCCATTTGTATTCTCCATTATTTTCTTTTCTATCAGCAGAAAAGTTGCGGTTATTTCTACTGTTTTACCTTACCTTTTACTCATGATGAATTTTGCAATTGCGATGGGTGTTATCTTTTTCTCGGAAGCGAATCTTGGGTCAATCGGAATTATTATTCTGTTATTGGTGCTTGGCTCCATTCATGGCAAGATGCCTATTTTGGTGTTTGGTTTTGTATTGAGTTTTGTCGCAATGGTGACGAATAATCTGTTGTTTACAGCGCCGGAACTTGTAGGTGTTAGCGGGAAGAATCTTCTTCTCCTTCACTTTCTTGCGGGTCTAGTCCTATTCCTTCTCGTTCGCCAAAATGGGCGGGTATTCAAGCATGTGGAGCAACTAGTCGAATTGACAGAGACAAAGGTAGCCGAAGAAGAGGCACTTGCATTTCGTCTTGACGGCGCAGTCGAGAAAATTACAGCGAATCTTGCCTATCTACGTTCGAACTCGGAGATAGCCGCCACTTCACAAATCGACATGCTTTCCGCTGTCAATGATGTAAGTGTAGGCAGCCAACATCAAGCGGATTATATCTCGGATATCGCCGAGAATGCAGAGCAGACACACGACTCTGTTCAACAAATGGCGAAAGAATTGGAGCAAGTCGTAATCCAGGCGAATGAGGCAGGCTCCAAAGCCGAAACTGGAACAGTAACCATTTCAAAGTTGAAAACGAGTACCGACTCCTTCTCAACATTTTTCAAAGATTTAACTGAAACCTTTAGTGTGTTATCTGAAAAGATTGACGAGACGAATGCATTCGCCGGTTCGATTAAAAAGATTACGGAACAAACAAATTTACTTGCTCTTAATGCATCGATTGAAGCAGCTCGTGCGGGAGAACATGGCAAAGGCTTTGCGGTTGTCGCAGATGAAATTCGAAAATTGGCAGGTCTGACGAATGAAACGTTGAAGAAAATTGATACGAATTTAAATGAAGTAAACAGTTATAACGAACTTGCAGTAGGCAAACTGGCGTCAGGTATGAAACAAGTGGCAACCCAAGCGACAGCGGCAGATGAGTCGAAAGCATCTTTCGAAGATTTGTTCGAAACGATGCATAAGCTCCAAGAAGTGCTGTCCACATTCATGGATGACTTCGACACGATTTCAGTAAACAGTGAAGCGATTCGGGAGCGGACGATGGAATTCGCTGCCATTGTAGAAGAAAGTACAGCTACAGTCGAAGAATTGAATGCGACACTAACAGAACTGACGGAAGAACAGCAACAAATCGCGCGATATATTAATGAAACGCATGAAGAAGCAGTGCAAATTCAAAAGTAAATCAATCGTGTCCTGAATAATTTTCGGGACACTTTTTGTATAATTATCTTTACCTAACTATTCAATCATATCAACTTATGGTACATTTTGAATAGATAGAATTTCCTGAAGGGAGAATGTGTGCAAAACGTTGATAGTCTGCGACAAAAAAGAATTTCCGAACAAGAACTTTATACTTTTGGCGACACTCGGAGGATCAAGTTTCATCGACACTCTTGAAAGTACAATACAACGTATACAAAGTTTATCCGAAGTTCGCCGTAAAAGATTTAGTAAGGCATATTATGGGTATCCAATTACTATGATAGAGGAACGAGGTGGGCAACATGCAATACAAACGAACTGAATACTTCAGGTATGCATTTGGTGAACCGCTGGCAGCAGAATTCCGAATCATCGTCGAAAACGGTACCGGGGCGGAGTCAAGCCCAGGGGACTGTGAACTCATGGATTTGAGCCCAGGCGGCATGAAATTTTTTGCGGCATACGATATCCCGTTGGGTGGGGAACCCGTCAAGCTACATATCAAATTCACCCTGCAATCCGTTCCCATCGACGTTCAAGGCACTATCAAATGGAAAAAGCCCAGCAAAAATGGTCAACTGTATGGATTTGATTTCGAAAAGGACGCTGCACTTGAACAATTGATTGTCGATGAACTCAAGTTGCGTCGCCATGCTGAAATCGAAGACGGAAAATAAAATGAAGTAGCCAAAACCTTTTACCTATACGCTTTCGTCACACTTCGACATTTATTTTAAATTTATTCATGTTTTTAAAAGGACTTTTCGGGGAAGATGTAGAAGAGTACAGTAAGGGTTAAACAAAGGAGGAGTTCATATGCTAGACTTCAACATGCGTGGTGAGAACATTGAGGTGACTCCGGCGATTCGTGAGCACATCGAAAAAAAAGTACACAAACTTGAGAGGTACTTCTCAGAAGGCGCGAACGCAACAGCACATGTAAACTTGAAAGTTTACAATGATAAACAAACAAAAGTAGAAATTTCAATTCCTATGAAAAACTTGACACTCCGAGCAGAGGAACGACACACTGATTTATATGCTGGAATCGACTTGATTGTCGATAAATTAGAACGTCAAATTCGTAAATACAAAACAAAAGTCAATCGTAAATTCCGTGAGCACGAAGGTGTAGCTGCATTCTTCGCATCAGTAAATAGAAGTGAAGACAAAGGAGCTGACATAACAGAAGACGATAAAGAGTTTTCTGTTGTACGCACAAAGCAATTCGAATTAAAACCGATGGACCAGGAAGAAGCGATTCTTCAAATGAACATGCTAGGTCACAACTTCTTCGTCTTCACAGATGGCGAATCAGACGGCACAAACATCGTCTACAAACGTAGAGACGGCAAATATGGCCTAATCGAAACAAATTAATGAACTGAATGAACTGAACCTCTCAGTAGTTTGCTACTGAGAGGTTCAGTTTTTTTGTGGTGAGATCAAATCCAGTGGAAAGCGATCAATCCACCGCGCGAAGCGATCAAAGCCCCGCGCGAAGCGATCAAAGCCCCGCGCGAAGCGATCAATCCACCGCGCGAAGCGATCAATCCACCGCGCGAAGCGATCAATCCACCGCGCGAAGCGATCAATCCACCGCGCGAAGCGATCAAAGCCCCGCGCGAAGCGATCAATCCATCCCGCAAAGCGATCAATCCGCCCCGCCAACCGCCCAATCCACCCCACAAACTGCTCAATCGCCAACAAATTCCCCGCGCACCTGCCACATAATCACCGCCCAACAACCAATAATCCAGCCTCCACCCTATCTAGCAGTTGCACTATTTGCACCCTTCATTTCACAGTGTTAAAATGAAGGGTGAACCTAATGAGGATGTGAACTTAATGCTTGACGTATTGAATAAAATGTTTGATATGAATAAACGGGATTTGAAGCGACTTGATAAAATCGCAAATAAAGTTGATGCATTCGCTACAGAAATGGAACAGCTCACAGACGAAAAACTGACCGCTAAAACTGAAGAATTCAAAGATCGTCTTGCTAAAGGGGAAACATTGGATGATATCCAGGCGGAGGCGTTTGCGGTAATTCGTGAAGCGTCACGCCGTGTGCTCGGGCTCTATCCGTTCCATGTCCAAATCATCGGGGCGGCAGCATTACATGAAGGTAATATTGCAGAGATGAAAACCGGTGAAGGGAAGACATTGACGTCTACGCTTGCGGTTTATTTGAACGCGCTGTCAGGAAAAGGCGTGCATATTGTAACAGTCAACGAATACCTTGCCAGTCGTGATGCGATGGAAATGGGACAACTGTATGAGTTCCTCGGTTTTTCCGTCGGCTTGAACCTCAACAGCTTATCAAAAGACGAAAAACGTGAGGCATATAGTGCCGACATTACGTATAGTACGAATAACGAACTTGGTTTCGATTATTTGCGTGACAACATGGTGCTCTATAGTGAACACAAAGTGCAACGTCCTTTGAATTATGCGGTTATCGATGAAGTCGACTCGATTTTAATCGATGAGGCACGTACGCCACTTATCATTTCAGGGCAAGCTGCTAAGGCGGCTGAACTGTATCGGCTTGCAAATACGTTTACACAAACATTGAAAAAAGAAGAAGATTATTCGTATGATGAATCGACAAAAGGCGTTGTGTTAACAGAAGCGGGTATTGAGAAAGCGGAAGCTGCGTTTAATATCGATAACTTGTTCAACTTGCAACATGTTACGCTCAATCACGCGATTAACCAGTCTTTAAAAGCGCGAGCAAGTATGCATATCGATGTCGATTACGTCGTGCAAGAAGGCGATGTTGTCATCGTCGATTCATTCACAGGGCGTCTGATGAAAGGACGTCGTTACAGTGATGGCCTTCACCAAGCGATTGAAGCGAAGGAAGGCTTGGAAGTTCAAAACGAAACGATGACACTTGCAACGATTACCTTCCAGAACTTTTTCCGGATGTACGACAAGCTTTCGGGCATGACGGGTACGGCTAAAACGGAAGAGGAGGAATTCCGCAATATCTACAATATGAATGTTATTGCGATTCCGACAAACCGCCCAATCGTCCGTGATGACCGAGCAGACCTTATTTACGCTTCCATGGAAGGTAAATATAAAGCTGTCGCTGAAGATATTAAAGAACGACACCAAAAAGGGCAGCCAGTTTTGGTTGGTACAGTCGCAATCGAGACATCAGAGATTATTTCGAACCATTTAACGAAGTTCGGCGTAAAGCATAATGTTTTGAATGCGAAAAATCATGGCCGTGAAGCTGACATCATTTTGGAGGCCGGTCAAAAAGGTTTTGTCACCATTGCGACGAACATGGCTGGCCGTGGTACGGACATCAAACTCGGCGAAGGTGTGAAAGAACTCGGTGGTCTTGCGGTTCTTGGTACAGAGCGGCACGAGTCACGCCGGATTGATAATCAGCTGCGCGGTCGTTCAGGTCGGCAAGGAGATCCGGGTATTACACAATTTTATCTTTCTCTTGAGGATGAATTAATGCGTCGTTTCGGTTCCGAGCAGATGAAATCGATGATGACGAAACTAGGAATGGATGACGAAACGCCAATCCAATCCAAAATGGTGTCACGTTCAGTTGAATCCGCGCAAAAACGCGTTGAAGGGAATAACTTCGATGCACGGAAACGTTTGCTTCAGTATGATGATGTTTTGCGCCAACAACGAGAAATTATTTATAAAGAACGTAATGAAATTCTCGAATCCGCGAATATCCGTGCTGTGCTGGAAAAAATGTTGATGAATGTGATCGACAGAGCGATTGCACTTCATACAACAGAAGAAAAAGAATCCGATTGGAACTTAAGAGGGCTTGAGGATTTCCTTGGAGCCAACCTACTTCCGGAAGGTCAGTTGACGCAAGCGATGATGGCTGGCAAATCGGTAGAAGAGCTGACTGAATTGATACAACAAAACGTAATCGCCCGTTATGATGAAAAAGAAGCAGAAATGACGGACGAACGCATGCGCGAATTTGAAAAAGTTGTACTTCTCCGCGCAATCGATTCGAAATGGACAGATCATATTGACGCAATGGACCAATTGCGAGGCGGCATCCATTTACGTGCGTATGGCCAAATCGATCCACTGCGTGAGTATCAATCTGAAGGTTTTACAATGTTTGAAGAGATGCTTACATCAATTGAAGCAGATGCTGCAAAATACGTCATGAAAGCGGAAATCCGCAACAACCTTGAACGTGAGGAAGTTGTGAAAGGGCAGGCTGTCAACCCGAAGGAAGACGGCGAAAAAGTGACGAAGAAACCAGTGCGACGCAGTGTAAACATCGGACGTAACGACCCATGCCCATGCGGCAGCGGGAAAAAGTATAAAAACTGTCACGGAAAAGCGTAAGCGCTCCGGACAACCCAATTTCAGGAGGAAACCACAATGATAGAATTATCCGATGTACGTAACGAGCTTGACAAATCAGCTAAGAAATTAGCGGACTTTAGGGGGTCTCTTTGACTTAGAAAACAAAGAGGCACGAATCCAAGAGCTCGATGAAATTATGTTAGAACCTGAATTCTGGAATAACCAGGATGAAGCGCAAAAAATCATTTCCGAATCGAATGGATTAAAAGATGTTGTAGGCGACTACACAGAGCTT
Source organism: Filibacter tadaridae (assembly GCF_900609045.1). Classification (GTDB taxonomy): domain Bacteria; phylum Bacillota; class Bacilli; order Bacillales_A; family Planococcaceae; genus Sporosarcina; species Sporosarcina tadaridae. Next base: position 90,226 of record NZ_UXAV01000039.1, on the reverse strand, counting down.
AACGACGTCCAAGAAAACCTGGAAATGACGCTGGAATTGTTAAAAGAGGAATTTGATGAAGAAATGCAGGAAGACCTTAGCACCGAATTAAAAGAATACAAACAACAATTGGAAGCATTCGAACTAACTATGTTGCTAAGCGATGAGTTCGACAAAAATAATGCCGTTGTAGAATTGCATTCCGGCGCAGGCGGTACGGAGTCACAGGACTGGGCATCCATGTTGTTGCGTATGTATACGCGGTGGGCAGAGAAACGTGGCTTCAAGGTCGAAACGTTGGATTACCAGGCAGGTGACGAAGCCGGTGTGAAATCAGTGACCTTATCCATCAAAGGTCATAATGCATACGGCTACTTGAAAGCTGAAAAAGGCGTGCATCGACTCGTTCGTATTTCACCATTTGACTCTTCAGGCCGTCGTCATACTTCATTTTCTTCTATAGAAGTGATGCCTGAATTCGAAGGCGATGTGGATATTGATCTTAAAATGGAAGATGTTAAAATCGATACGTACCGTTCAAGCGGTGCAGGCGGTCAGCACGTCAATACGACGGACTCCGCTGTTCGAATGACACATATTCCGACAGGTGCCATTGTTACATGCCAAACCGAACGATCACAAATCAAAAACCGTGAACGCGCAATCAACCTGTTGAAAGCAAAAATTTATCAGATCCGTGTGGAAGAAGAAGAAGCAAGACTGCTTGCCATCCGTGGCGATCAAAAAGAAATTGGTTGGGGAAGCCAAATCCGCTCATACGTCTTCCATCCGTATTCCATGGTGAAAGATCACCGGACAAATGCGGAAACAGGAAATGTCAGTGCGGTTATGGATGGCGACATCGATTTGTTCATTAATGCTTATTTACGTTCACGTATTTCATAAGTTTCGAAAAAAAAGTACACTTCGGTGTGCTTTTTATTTTCCAACAAACAACAATTCAAATTGAAGGTCGCAAAGGTTTTGAATGTACAGAAAAGGTGTATAGTAATAGGTATATGACCAAGTTGAAGTTAGCGTCTGTTTTGCGTTCGGTAATGGAGTCCTGCAAAAAAGCTGGCAGTAGAATAAAGCGAATGGATAGTTGGATTCGCTGAAAATTGTCATTGTTTAGTTGAATTTCAGGCTGTCCATGAAGGACGCAAACGCTCATAACTTTGGTATACTTGGAAATGTAGCACATTATTTAACTTAGGGAGGAAACAACATGAAGAACAAGCTTCTAGCAGTATTATTCGGAGCAGCCCTTGTCCTTGGGGCATGTGGCGGCGATAAAGCGGATGAGAAAGACGACGGCGCAGCAACAACTGATGATAACGCAACAGCATCCGTTGACGCAGAAGAAGTCGTAAACGCAAAATGTATCACATGTCACGGCGGGAACTTGGAAGGCGCTATGGGTCCAAAACTTTCTGACATAGGTTCACGTATGTCTGAAGACGAAATTCATGGCATAATTGAAAACGGTACAAAAGGCGGAATGCCTGCTGGACTTATCAAAGGTGAAGAGTTGGACGCTGTTGCAAAATGGCTTTCAGAGAAAAAATAATTCTGTAAATGGAACCGCTACTGGACAATTTGTCCGGAGCGGTTTTTTGTTGTTTCATAAGTCTTGATGTATTATTTTAACTTAACTCAGCAGATGTCCCCCATTTCCATAAGTGTCTAGATGAATGCTAGATATGCATTCAATTCGGTGGGCGTTTCAAACCTCTGCCGAATCAAGTTAAAGCCTCCGGCGGATGTCACAGATTTTGAAGGGAATGAATTGAGCAAGCTCAATTCAAAATCTGGACGCAATCAAGCCAAGGCGCGATTGATTGTGCACAATTGACATTAATTGCCCCACAGCTATTATTCCCGCATCAACAGACAGTAAAACCCTTACTGATTGAGGTTTCGCTTTTTACCGATAAAAATCCGCCTTTTTTCGTATAGTAAAAATAATGGAGTAATCTTCCTGCAAAGGTCGAATAGATACAGTACTGTAGTCATTCAGTCACTTATGAAGAGTGTAACTATAGTATGTAAAGCCTTATTTAACAACACTTTCAACTGTAATCAAATGAAACACAACTGTAATACGAATATGCTTGAATCATGTTATAATAGGCATGTTGGTTAAGAACAGGAAAATTTAATTCAGGTGGTTTTTACATGATTGTGATGAAAGATGTGTACAAGAAATACCCAAACGGGGTCGTAGCGGCGAATGGTATCAATATTGAGATCAATCGCGGAGAATTTGTCTATGTAGTAGGCCCAAGTGGTGCAGGTAAATCGACATTCATCAAAATGATGTATCGTGAGGAAGCCCCGACAAGTGGGGATATTATTATTAACGGTATCAATCTTGCAACCTTGCGAAATAAGAGAGTTCCATACTTACGTAGACAAATAGGTGTCGTTTTCCAAGACTTCAAGTTACTACCGAATCTGAATGTCTATGAAAACGTAGCATTTGCACTTGAAGTAATTGAAGAAACACCACAGGATATTCGAAAGAAAGTAAATGATGTTCTCGCACTAGTCGGGCTCACTCAGAAAGTGCGAATGTTTCCGAATGAATTATCAGGCGGCGAGCAACAGCGTGTTTCCATCGCAAGATCTATTGTTAATGTTCCAAAAGTCGTAATTGCAGATGAGCCGACTGGGAATTTGGATCCCGATACGTCCTGGGATATCATGAAAATATTTGAAGAGATTAATGCACGCGGCACGACGATTGTCATGGCAACGCATAACAAAGAAATCGTAAACACGATAAGGCACCGTGTTATCGTCGTTGAAGGTGGACTTATTACGCGTGATGAGTACGGAGGCGAGTACGCTTATGAAAGCTAGGACATTTCGCCGGCACTTGCGGGAAAGTTTTAAAAGTTTAGGGCGAAACAGTTGGATGACATTTGCGTCCGTCAGTGCTGTAACCGTTACGCTTCTACTTGTTGGTGTATTCATCGCTATTATGATGAATCTAAACGGTTTGGCTGGTAATTTGGAAAAAGATGTTGAAATTAAAGTCATTGCGGATCCAGCAGCGGGTCAAGAAGCAGTTGCAGCACTGGAGAAGAAAGTGAAAGCGACCGAAGGTGTACTCGAAGTCGAGTACTCGTCGCGAGACGCTGAATTGGACAAGATGATCAAATCGTTCGGTGACGAACTCAATTTATATAGGCAAAGCAATCCGTTAGGGGACGCTTTATATGTAAAAGCAAAAGATCCACATAAAACAGCAGCAATTGCCAAGAAAATTGATACATATGACTACACATATGAGGTTGTCTATGGGCAAGGCAAGATTGAAAAGCTATTTAAAGTGTTGAATACGGGTCGCAACGTCGGGCTTGTGCTTATCTTGGCACTATTATTTACCGCAATGTTTTTGATTTCCAATACGATTCGTATAACAATCGTTGCAAGAAAGACAGAAATAGGCATTATGAAACTAGTTGGAGCAACAAATAACTTTGTACGGATTCCATTTTTATTGGAAGGGATATGGCTTGGTATTTTAGGGTCGCTTATTCCAATGGCTGTCATCTCGATTGGCTACTATAAGTTATATCAAGAGATGGCACCAAAATTACAAGAAGAGTTATTCCAACTACTACCAACAACACCGTTTATTTTTCAACTTAACGGGCTCATTTTATTCATGGGTGTGTTCATCGGCATATGGGGAAGCTTTATGTCAGTACGTAAGTTTCTGAAGGTTTGAGTGAAACACATGATTCGGAAGGGGTATTGAGAAATTGAAAATATACAAGTTGCTGTTATCAGGTATCGTTATGGTATTACTCCTGTCTACTATTTGGGTAGTACCAGGCGTTCTAGCAAGCCCATTAAAAGACTTGCAGAAAGAACAGAAGAAACTTGAATTAAAGAAAAATGACCTAAACACAGGCATTACTAAAAAGAACTTAGAAATTAATGCAAATAAGTCGACAATCAATCAGATTATGGATCAAATCGCTGCATTTAACGCAAAGATTGAAGAAACAAACGAAAATATCGATCAAGCAGTATCGAAAATAAATAAAACGACAGATGAAATCAAAGCACTACGAGAATCGATTAAAGAGTTAGAGAAAAAAATCGAAGAGCGTGACGTTGTATTACGCGAACGTGTCCGTGCTATGCAAGTAAAAGGCGATCCGGTCAACTATATCGATGTCTTCCTCGGAGCGAATAGTTTCTCTGACTTTATTGACCGTTTCTCGGCTGTCAGTACATTAATGGATGCAGACCGTAAAATCATGCAACAGCAAGCAGATGACAAAGCTCAATTAGAAAAAGACAAAGCACTTGTCGAAGAGAAACTAGCGAAACAAGAAGAGACTAAAAAGGAACTAGAAGGCTTGAAAGCATCTCTTCTTTCACAGAAAAAAGAGAAGGACAAGCTCATCGATAAATTAGAAGTTGAACAAGCGAAACTCGTCAATGAGAAAGAATCATTGAAAGACGAATTGCACGAAACACACGAAGTTAGTAAAAAACTTGAAAACCAAATTAAGGCTGAACAACAACGCCAAGCGAAAGCTGCGCGTGAAGCCGAGCAAAAACGTAAAGCGACGGCAAATGCAGGTTCTACAGGTGGCGGCTATGCACCTCCAGTATCAAGTGGTACATGGACAAAACCAGCGAACGGCGTCTATACATCTTCATTTGGCTGGCGTACACATCCAATCTACGGCACGAAAAGACAACACCGTGGAGCAGATATTGCAAACGCTACCGGGACAACTGTTCTTGCTGCTGGCGATGGAGTCGTTTCGCATGCAGGTCCAATGAGCACATACGGAAATGTCATCATGATCACGCACTCTGTAAATGGCCAGATTTTCACAACGGTCTATGCCCATCTTTCTAGAGTAGGTGTTCGTGTAGGACAGCATGTACCTAAAGGTCAGCCTATTGGAGCAATCGGAACAACGGGTGCATCAACAGGACCTCATCTCCATTTCGAAATGCACGTCGGCAACTGGTCGGCTTCAGGCCCAAGTGCCGTTAACCCATTGCGTTACGTATCATTTTAAAGAGTCATCCATGAAAAAAGGTCCGTTCCGGTAAGAGGAACGGGCCTTTTAAAATTGGAAAAGTATATGCATTTTTCGTAACTAAGTAGGACCCCTTCGCTTTTCAAGTTATCCAGTTTCGGCATGCCTAGCCCCCCGAGTCGCTTCGGGTTTGAAAGCAACGGCGAAGAACATCATTACTTTCCAGTCCATCAGCTTATTTCGTTGCTGATCAAGGCACTTCAGCATTTCAATAGAGGCAAAAAAATCGCAATCTATAAGACAGTTAGATACGATAGAGGGTATATGAACTTAGAAAGGATGTTGAGTAGATGCCGGTTACAAAAGTATTTTTACTCGGTAACTTTACCATGCTTTCTTCGTGGGTCGCGCTCATCATAGCATTCGTCATCGCATATAGTGCTGTCCGGATAAGGTATGGAAAAAAACAAGGTGCCTATCTATTGGATCTCTATTTTTACATCGTGATTATTTGGAAATTGAGTGTTATTATTACTGACTTCAGTTCGGTAATCCGGTCGCCGTTGTCGATTTTTTATTTCCACGGGGGAACTGTCGGGTTTTACCTTGGACTGGCGTTTGTGATGGGTAAAATTGTAGTTGATTGGAAGAAGGAAAGGCCAACTATAGCGGATCCCATTGCCCTTTTAACAGCTGCTATCGTCAGTCAAGTGGTCTATCAAGTGATGATGGTCGTGCTAAATGAAGGCGAGTTGGTTGCACAAGTTGTTACAGTCAGTGCATTTATGTCGTTTGCCATTCTTTTTTGGTTTTCTATCAGGAAAGCGGACAGCTGGCCACTTCAACTTACATTTATCTTTATGGCTGTCCATGTTTTCGTCAGTGCATTTCAACCAAAGGGGTTTAGCGAAACGCCCTTCATAACAACCCTTCTTATCGGGTTATTCTTCACGGCAGTATTGATGATGAAAAATAGTGAAAGCCAAAGAACGGAGGAACAATTGTGAATAAAAAAATAGCTGGTTATGTCATTGTAGCGCTACTTATTGGCTCAATGATTGGCATTATGGTGAACAAAAACTTGAATAAGACGGAGCCGATTGACACTTCACTTGCACAGATGGATATGACATCCACTGAAGGCGAAACGGGTTTGGAAAGAGGATCAATCCCGCCGGACTTCGATTTAACGACTTTGGACGGTGAACAATTGAAGCTTTCGGATTTAAAGGGTAAAAAAGTGATTCTGAATTTCTGGGCATCATGGTGCGGTCCATGTAAAGCGGAAATGCCGCATATGGAGCAATATTATAAGAAAAATAAGGACAAAGATAACGTTGAAATTGTGGCAGTCAATCTGACGACCTCGGAAAGAAATGGCATGAAAGGCATACAGGATTTTGTCGATGGGTATGGCTTGACGTTCCCTATTCCATTAGACAAAGAAGGTACAGTGATGGATGCCTATCAAATCATCCCGATTCCGACAACGTTTATGATTGGAACAGACGGCAAGATTGAACATAAAATAGTCGGTCCCATGGATGAAAAAATCATGAAAAAGTTAGTTGGAAATCTAAAGTAAAAAAAGTCAGTTTTCTAGTGTCGTACATCGCCTTTCCCATTCATATAGTGGATGGAGGAGGGAGTGTTGCACGATGCGCAAAAGAAGGTTTTTAGTATTCATTCTACTTGCCATTTTGGCAGTGGCAGTCTTTTTTCTACTCGACGGACGTGTAGGAAAAGAAACGAAACAACAAGGGGCAGCGAGTACGATGAACGTCATAGACGAAGCACTTGATGTCATTAAGAAGGAAGGTGTCTATCCAGTCGATGGGGACATGCTCGTTGAAGGGGCCCTACGTGGCATGGCGGATGTGATTGGCGATCCGTATTCGACCTATCTTTCGGAAGATGAAGCAGCTGCCCACAAGGAATCACTTGCTGCCGAACGAGTTGGAATTGGTGCAGAGATTACCCGTTCAAATGGCAAGTATATTATCGTTTCTCCATTGAAAGCATCACCAGCGGACAAAGCGGGGTTACGTCCGTATGATGAAATCGTTCGGATTGATGGTGAACGCATTGATGGCGAATCGTTGCAAAAAGTGGTTCAACGGATACGCGGGAAAAAAGGGACACCGGTCTCCATGACGATTTACAGACCAGACGATGGCAAACATCTTGAACTGACAGTTACGCGTGATGCGATTCCTGTGAAGACGGTTTCCAGTAAAGTGATCGAAGAGCGCGGAGAAAAATTCGGTTACATATCGATTACAACATTCGCCAGTGAGACTGCAAAAGAATGGAAAACTGAGACAGACAGCCTGCTGAAAAAAGGCATCAAAGGTCTCATTATCGATGTTCGGGGAAATCCGGGCGGTTACTTGCATAGCGTCGGTAATATTGCCGGCAGCTTACTGAAAGAGGACACAGTTTTCGCATACATGCAAGACGCGAAAGGGGCGTTAACGCCACTTGTGACAGAAAGGGCTGAGGATCTTTCATTCGATAAAAAGCTGAAGAAAGTTCCCATTATACTACTACAAGATAAGGGAAGTGCCTCGGCAAGTGAAGTGTTGAGCGGCGCTTTGAAAGATTTGAAAAGGGGCTTCATTGCTGGGACGACAAGCTTCGGAAAAGGGACAGTTCAAGAAACCTTCGACATCTCAAACGGCGGTGAAATGAAGCTATCCACACACAAATGGCTAACACCTAAAGAACAATGGATCCATGGAAAAGGTGTAACGGCAGAAATTGAAGTCGAGCAAAATGAATTATTCAACGAACACATCCGATTAATAACAGCCGAATACGAAGATGGAGATTACCACGAAGACATCGCTTACGGACAACGATTACTAACTGCTCTTGGGTATGTAGTCGGCCGTGAAGACGGATACTTCGATGCATCAACAGCACGCGCAATCCATGAATTCCGTGACGACGCAAAAATCGAAACAAATAGTAATATGAATAAAGCGTTTTTCGCTGAGCTAAAAAAGCGAGTAGAAGAATTTAGAAAAGACCCTATAAACGATGACCAATTGCAAATGGCAATCGGCTACATCCACCACGTAGTCACTGAATAGTAAATTTGAAGAACTCGGCCATGCGCCGGGTTTTTCTTATGGAGTGGATTTGTGTGTGACCGTACACTATTTGGAATTTTTTTTGATAGATTGTCCTTAGAGTTTAGGAAATTGCCCTTACAGTTTGGTGGGGCCCTTACAGTTTCCGAGAAAGCCATGACAGTTTGCTGGATTGCCATTAGAGTTTAGGGGATTGCCCTGACAGTTTGGTGGAGCCCTTACAGTTTCCGGGAGAGCCCTGACAGTTTGCTGGATTGCCATTAGAGTTTGAGGAATTGCCCTGACAGTTAGCCGGAGCCCTTACAGTTTCCAAGAGAGCCATGACAGTTTTATGGATTGTCCTTACAGTTTGTGAAATTGCCATGTTGATTTCCTGAAAAACTGAAATAAATCTCTTCTTTATCAATTAAACATGAGTGGAATTTCCCTTTTTAATGAAATACTCGCCAACGACTCACATTAAGTACGCATCTTTTGGTACAATGAATAAAAATGATGTTTCGGGAGATTGGATGGTGACGTGTCGTGTCTGAAAATGTGTTGTTCGATTTCGTACAAGCAATTGCGCTATTTTTCCTAAATCCTTTATTCATCGTTGCGATTTTCATTTCAGTTGCAATCGGCTACTATCGTGTAAAAAGGGAACGGCGTAGTTTCAAAATTCGACTGTTGCCTGGATTGACTGAATTGAAACGGTTATTGACGGAATCATGGCCCTATGCGCTCGTACTCTCCGTTTTGATTTCCGGAGTGGGTTTGGTCACTGATTCAGGATGGCTTGTTTTATTTTCAACAATTGCACTTATTGCAGTACTTTCATTTAATTTCAAATTAACGTCACCGGTTTACTTTGCGGCAATCGCTTCTTTGGTGCTTTATGGCATGCAGGGGTTTGCGGATGGTTTCAGTTTATGGGGATGGACACCGGGTGATGCGAATCTGCTTGGTAATCTTGCTGTTACAATACCGCTAATCGCAGGGATGCTGCTTATTGCGGAGGGACTTCTTATCCGCCGCCACACTGTGCATTATGCGTCGCCGTACTTGACACATACAAATAGGGGCCTTCGAGCTGTCGCTTACAAAGTGAAACGACTTTGGTTGCTGCCGATCGTCTTTCTTGTGCCGGGAGATATGATTTCCGCTTACGTTCCATATTGGCCGCAATTCACAGTGGGCAGCACCGCGTTCAGTTTTGTGCCGGTGCCGCTTATTATCGGATTTTCGCAAGTGACGCGAGCATTGTATCCAGATGTTTTATTCCCCAAAATGGGAAGAATGATCATTTGGACTGGTTTTATCGTCATCGTTGTCGGCCTTTGTGCTCTTTGGATGCCGATTTTAGGATGGGCTGCACTGTTGATTGGCGTTTTGGGTCGGTCATTTGTTTCCATCCGTGCCTCAATCCATGAGCGAAAAGGTCCATTTGCCGTCGCTCCACAATCAACGGGTGTTGTCATTGCGGGCGTATTACCGGAATCTCCGGCCGAGAAAATGGGGATATTACCTGGCGAATGCATCCGTGCAGTCAATGGACGCCAAGTGGCCAATGAAAAAGAATTGTATGACGCAATACAAATAAACGCAGCCCATTGCCGCCTGCAAGTAGTCGATCGCAACGGGGAAGTGCGACTTATGCAACAAGTCCTTTTCCACCAGGACCATCATCGGCTAGGACTTCTAGTCGTTAAGTGAGTCACGAAATGATTAGTTCGATAGGAGAGGATTTATGAAATGGACTCATTTGAAACGAAATTGCTGTTTGCCATTTTCTTGCCTGGCCTCCTTGTCATCCTGTTCACGCGGGTGACTTTCCATCATATTGTCGGCCTTTTGTTGACAGTCGCACTCATCGCCGCATCCGTCTATGCCGGTTATACCCATAATTGGCTACTTTACGCCGTAGATGCCATGTCACTCACAATCGGCTTCTGGTATGCGGCACGAATGGTGAAGCGCACAAGGAAACAGATAAAATAGGACTAACTAGTAAAACCGCCCTAGCAAATAGGAGCGGTTTTTTGGTGAAATGAAATATGGAATTACTTTCGGAGGGTGGCTTTGATTGTGTGCGATCAAAGAACTGTCGTTTGCGCTCAATCCTACATCCAAAGCGATCAATCAAGCGCCCCGCGCGCTCAATCATCCATCCAAAGCGATCAATCAAGCATGCCGCGCGCTCAATCCTCCATCCAAAGCGATCAATCAAGCGGCCCGCGCGCTCAATCCTCCACCGAAAGCGATCAATCAAGCGGCCCGCGCGCTCAATCCTCCATCGAAAGCGATCAATCAAGCGCCCCGCGCGCTCAATCCTCCATCTGAAGCGATCAATCAAGCGGCCCGCGCGCTCAATCCTCCATCGAAAGCGATCAATCAGGCCCCCCACGCGATCAATCCTCCGAACAAAAAAAAAAGCCGCACACCCGCACGGCTCTTTCCCCTACATAAACAAACTATACACAGCAAGTACGCCAATCGTGCCGAGCACAACGGGCATCACGCCGCCGCCCAATAATGCGATCAAAAAAGCAACACCGGCGCCAATCACGCCGAATAAAATATTCCCTTCTTGCACGAACAATACAGCTGGGAAAATGAGTGCACCGAGAACAGCATACGGAATATTGCGCAAGACACCCGCCACGATGGGTGGCAATTCTTTACCATCCAAAAATGTCAACGGCACCATGCGAGGAATATAAGTCACGAGCGCCATGCCGAACAGCATCCACCAATAAGTGGGTCCCATCACTCATTCACCTCCTTTGCAAGCGAAGATTCAACCGTTTTACCACTCCGAACATATATAAACTCAACAACAACCGACGAGACGAGCGTCGCAACGAGAATCGACCAACCCGTTGACAATAATCCTGTAAAGTAAAGCACACAGTGTATCGCTGCGGCCAGCCCAGCGAGGATGACAACTTTGCGGTTGCCTTTCATTGAAGGAACCAATAATCCGATGAACATGGCATAGAGCGCAATCGACATGGCTGCCTTTAGAAAAAGAGGTAAATTAGCGCCGATTACATGACCAACGCCAGTGAAGACGACCCAGCTTCCATATGCTATGATAATGACACCCATTGCGAAAGCGGTTGAAATCCTGCCGTCTTTATGCGTTGAGATGACTGAAAAAGATTCATCCGTAATGCCGAATGAATAAAGTGCTTTCACCCATTTACGCTCGGGTTGCATCTTTTCATTGAGAGATGCTGTCATAAGAAAGTGCCGAATATTGACAACGAATGTATTCATGACGATTACGAATGGGGCAACGCCCGCTGTAATTAGACTAAGTGCTATGTATTGCGAAGCGCCGGCATAGACGAATAGACTCATGGCTATTGCTTCGACGATGGACAACCCAGCTGTTTTTGCCAGTAATCCAAAAGTAAGTGCAACGGGAAAATAGCCGATAGCTATGCTTACTCCCGCTTTTAATCCAGCAGAAAACTGTTTATTCACGGTGCCATCACACCTTTCATAAGTGTATTTCTGTGATTATACTATACTTCAGTGTTTTGAAGTGCATCTGAAAGGGAATTTTGTGAATAATGACTATTAATCGAGTAGAAAATTGGACATACTTAACAGTATATAGAATAAGAGTCTAGTGAGGGTGTTTAGGATGCATGATTGGTTTGACGTAGATACGATTGTTGAATTAGCAAAACACTATAAGGCACTTGGGCCGTTTGTCGGATTGTTATTGACCTTTATCGAATCTTTCCTGCCATTTCTTCCGTTATTCATTTTTGTTTTCGCAAATGCGTCAGCATACGGGCTTTGGCTTGGGTTCATTTTATCATGGGCAGGTACGGTTGTTGGATCGTATGCTGTGTTTCTCATCATTCGAAAATACGGCCGCAATCGATTTTTGCGTTTTTTAACGAGAAGTGCAAAAGTGCAGAAACTTATTAAGTGGGTAGACCGCAATGGTTTTGGACCACTCTTTTTGTTCATCTGTTTTCCGTTTACACCTTCAGCGCTCGTCAACCTGGTCGCAGGCCTTTCAGATATGAAGAAAACGTATTATTTGTTCACGCTGATGGCTGGGAAACTTGTTATGATTTTCACAATCAGCTTCATCGGATATGATTTGAAGGCACTTTTGACGCAACCGGTTCGCACGATAATTGTAGCCGTCATCATTTTCATCCTGTGGTTGGTCGGCAAATGGTTCGAAAAAAAAGTAAATCATAAAGTGGAGGCGGACTTCCGGTCGTTTGCACAACACCATGAGGAAAAATAACCAAACTCAAACTATCAATTAGTACCTGTCCTCCTTATCTTTCTGTACAATGAAAGAAAGGAAGACGGGATTTTTTGTTTTGCCCGAAATACATACAAGTCCACTAGAAGAGGAGGCGATCATTCATGTCATTGCGTTTTATCACCGGCAGGTCGGGAGCAGGGAAGACGACGTTTATCCAACGTGAAATTGCGGAGGAGTTGACGACGAATCCGGTCGGAGCGCCTATTATTATAATTGTTCCAGACCAAATGTCGTTTTCGATGGAACATAGTTTGTCCGTCAATTTCGGATTGAAAGGAATTATTCGTGCACAAGTGCTGACGTTTAAACGGCTTGCATGGCGAATCTTACAGGAAACGGGCGGTATTACACGTAAGGAAGTGGATGGCTTCGGCTATCGGATGCTCGTTCGAAGTGTCTTGGAAGAAAATCAAGATGAATTCAAGTTATTCCGTCAAGCTGCAAATAAACGGGGATTCACTGAACAAATTGGTGATTTACTGAAAGAATTCAGCCGCTATTGTCTGGATTGCGTCACGATGGATGATCTACATGATGAACTTGCGGCAAAAGGGGCACCACGCACATTGCTCGACAAAGCAAGCGATTTGTCACTACTTTTAACCAAAATCGAGGAACGGCTTGGCACAACATACGTTGACAGTGAAGGACATCTTGCCCTTCTCGCTTCGCAAATTAAACACTCGGAGCTGTTACAAGGCGCATCCATCTATATTGACGGCTTTGAAAATTTCACAACACGTGAAACGGAAATTGTTTTGGAATTAATGAAACACACAGATCGGGTGACTGTTGTGTTACCGATGGAAGGGGCTCTTACAGGCTTCCGCGACCATGAATTGTTTTTCAATCCTGTTCGGACGTCACTTAAATTGCGTGAACTGGCGCGCAGCGAATCAGTGGATGTAGAAGAAGATATATATATGTCTCAAGCCCTTCGATTCCAAAATGCAGACCTTACGCATTTTGAGGCGGAGTTCGATCATTATCCGGCACCTGAAAAAGCGGCTGAAGGGGGCATCGTGTTGATCGAAGCGGCGGACCGTCGTGCGGAAGTCCATGCGATTGCGCGTACAATCCGTGAATTGATGATCCAAGGGAAGCGTTATAAAGACATTGCCATGCTGTATAGACAGCCTGAACTATATGATGAGCTGATTGAAACGATATTCCCGCAATACGACATCCCGGTGTTCATCAGCCAGAAAAAGCCGATGCTCCATCACCCGCTCATTGAGTTTTCACGTTCAGTATTAGAAGCGGTGTCGTCTGGTTGGTCGTATGAAGCTATTTTCCGTGCAGTCAAGACAGATCTCTTTTTCCCGCATCGCGAAGACAAGAAATTATGGCGCGAACGGGCTGACCGCCTTGAAAATTATGTGCTTGCGCAAGGAATTTATGAAAATCGTTGGTTCGATGATAGTCGTTGGCGCGTTAAACGGTACCGCGGACTTGAACTGTATACAGATGTACAAACCGATGAAGAAAAAGCGATGGAAGAGGAATTGCATCTTGTCCGCGACCTAATTAGAGAACCCCTTACTCATTTTGAAAAACGGCTGAAGCGTTCGAAGACTGGCCGGGAAGTGGCGGAGGCCTTGTTTACCTTCATGGAACAAACACATGTCTATGATAAGATTATCGACTTGCGTGCTGAAGAGGAGCGTGCAGGTCGGCTACTCGGTGCAACTGAACATGAGCAGGCATGGAATGGATGGATCAACGTACTTGATCAGTTTGTGCTGATGTTCGGTGATGTCCAAATGGATCCGGCAGGTGCTGCGCGAATTTTGGATGAAGGTTTTGATTCGCTTGAATTCGCGCGTATCCCTCCATCGCTTGACCAAATCACCGTAACGACAGTGGAAGTTTCTAGCCTCATGGATATCGATGCGGTATTCGTTCTTGGCGTCAATGATGGCGTATTGCCGAAACGCATTGACAATGAAGGTATTCTTTCCGATGTGGATCGAGAGTGGTTCGCTGAAATCGGTTTTGAACTCGCACCTACTTCGAAAATGAAGCTGATGGATGAAACCTATATGGCGTATCGGGCATTTACAGCACCAAGTGAGCGGCTTTATGTATCGTATCCGACTGCCGATGAAGAGGGCAAGGCACTTATTCCATCGTTATACATTACACGAATCCGCCAACTGTTCGCAGGAATCGAAACGAAACTGGCAGTGACGGATCCATCCGAGCTGTCGCCTGATACAAATCCACTCGATTACATCAGTCATCCACGTGCAGCACTGCCGTATGTATCGATGAAAATGAAAGAAGCACAGCACGCGGGTACGCTGTCGAAAGAATGGCGGGCCGTGCTCGCCTATTATGAAGAAGATCCGCTATGGAAAGCGATTATAACCCAGATTTTAAGCCCGATGTATACGAACAATGAAACAGACCGACTGCGTCCTGAATTGACGACAGGTCTATACGGAGAATCGTTCGTCTCAAGCGTTTCCCGTATCGAATCCTATTACAGCTGTCCTTTCCAACATTATGCGTCTTACGGACTTGGCCTCCGCGAACGTTCGGAGTTCACACTTGAGGCGCCAGCTATCGGTGATTTATTTCACGCGGCTTTAAAATTGGTGTCGGATGAAACGATGCGTCTTGGGCTATCGTGGGCCGCGCTTTCGAAAGAGGAATGTTGGAAATTGGCAAGAGAAGCTGTTGAAGATATTTCACCTTATTTCTTCAACCGGATTTTATTGTCAACGAATCGTTATTTGTATATTAAACGCAAGCTGATGCATATTATTCAGCGCACAATTTACTCACTGAGTACACAAGCGAAAGCGACAATCTTCAAGCCGGTCGCCATTGAAGCGGCATTCGGTCCGGGTGAAGAACTACCTTCGCTCGATATCCCGTTGCGCCGTGGGAATTCCATGAAATTACGTGGCCGGATTGACAGGGTGGATGCGTCTGAAATAGGCGGTAAAAATTATGTCCGCATTGTGGATTATAAATCATCTGCGAAAAGCCTTGATTTGTCGGAAGTGTATTATGGTTTGTCGTTGCAGATGATGACCTATCTCGATGTGGCGCTTGAAAATGCGGAAGAATGGCTTGGCGTCCATGCAGATCCTGCGGGTGTATTGTATATGCATGTCCATAATCCGATGATTCGTACGGGAAGGGAATTAACGCAGGAATTGTTGGAAGCTGAAATCGCTAAATCATATAAGATGAAGGGTTATCTGCTTGAGCATCCCGAGGTCGTCGTCGGCATGGATGAGGATATTGGGCGGTCGTCAGCAATTATTCCAGCTGCCCTTAAAACGGATGGTTCCTTTACAAAAGCGTCCAAAGTACTCTCTTCGGACGATATGCAAATGATGCGTTCTTATGTACGGACGCGGCACCAAAAAGCGGGAGACGGCATGCTTGCGGGTGATACACGGGTCTTGCCTTACAAATTGCGCGAAAAGATGCCGTGCCAATTTTGTTCCTATCGTTCGGTCTGTCAGTTCGACCCGACAGACCCGCAACAACCGTACCGTTTATATGACGAGTTAGAACCTGAACAATCCCTTGAAAAAATGCGGAAGGAAGTGGCGGATGATGCACATACCGAGTAAACCTGAAGGGCTGACATTTACAGATGCACAGTGGAAAGCGATTTGGGCGACGGGCAAAGACGTCCTTGTGTCCGCTGCCGCCGGTTCAGGAAAGACGAAAGTGTTGATCACTAGGATGATTGAAAAAGTGTTGGATGAAAAAAGTCCAATTGATGTCGATGAATTGCTGGTCGTTACATTCACCAATGCATCCGCGGCAGAAATGCGTCACCGCATGGCGGAAGCCCTGGAAGAAGCAATTGCGGCACGTCCTGAGTCCGTCCATTTACGAAGGCAACTGAATTTATTGAACAAAGCACAGATTTCTACACTGCACTCATTTTGCTTGAATGTCGTGCGGCAGTATGCCTATTTGTTGGATGTCGACCCCGGTTTTCGGATTGCGGATAGTACCGAGGCGGCCCTATTACGTGACGATACAATCGGTGATGTACTTGAGGAGGCGTATAGTGCTGAAAATCCAGAAGCGATGTACCGATTGGCGGATAGTTTCACATCGGATCGCAACGATCAGTCGATTGAAACGCTTGTTGACCGGTTGTACGACTATTCGCGCGTCCATCCTGTGCCGGAAAAATGGCTTCGCCTCATTCCAGCACAATATGAAATTAAAGACGATGCGTCCATAGAAGACTTGGATTTTATCGAGCCGTTGAAAACGGCGATTCGGCATTCACTGGAAGAGGCCGCATCTTTACTTGGTGATATGAGGCGAATTGCGCTCATGCCAGACGGTCCTGAACCGCTTGCAGCGACTGCAGAAACGGATCTACTCTGGATTGACGAAGCGATTCGCCGTATTACACAAGGCTCGTGGGAAGAAACGTACGCCTTTTTTGCATCCCTTAAATGGGTGAAAGCGGGGACCATTCGTAAGGATTCGTGTGATGAAGAACTTGCAAAACGGGCGAAAACGTTGCGCGATACAGTGAAAAAAATCGTCAACAACTTGAAAGAAGACTATTTCACAAGGACAGCTGCGCGTCTTTTGGATGAAATTCGGTTAATGGCACCTACCATGCATACCCTCATCGACTTAGTCGTTGAATTCGGCAAGCGGTATGAACAAGTGAAGATAGATCGCGGGATTGTCGATTTCTCGGATTTAGAGCATTATGCACTGCGTATTTTATCCACTGAAAAGAATGATGAACTTCGACCATCGGATATTGCGCTCGATTATCGGAACCGGTTTGCGGAAGTGTTGGTCGATGAATACCAGGATGTCAATCGATTGCAAGAAACAATTGTCCAGCTCGTGAAGCGGGGCGGCGAATCGGACGGTAATCTGTTCATGGTGGGCGATGTGAAACAATCGATCTACCGGTTCAGACTTGCCGAACCGATGCTATTTCTCGGGAAATATAATCGGTTTACGGACACAGATGCAGAAGATGGGTTAAAAATCGACTTGAATGCGAACTTCAGGAGTCGACGAGAAGTACTCGATGCGACAAATTTCATCTTTTCACAAGTGATGGGTGCACGGGTCGGCGAAATCGATTACGATGACGCGGCGGCACTGAAATACGGGGCAAACTATCCTGAGAAGGAAATGGCAGCCCAGTTAACGCTGCTTTACGAAAATGAGGAAGACGAAGAAGAGCTGGATGCGGCAACGGAACTCGCCGGGCAAAGCTTGAAAAGTTCGCAAGCCGAGGCACGATTCATGATCAAGAAAATTAAAGAATTGATGACGTCCGGTGCTGAAGTAACCGATGCATTCAGTGATAAAAAACGTCCCCTTGAATACCGGGATATCGTCATCTTGATGCGGTCGATGACATGGTCGGGGGAGATTGCAGAAGAGTTTAAATTGGCGGGCCTGCCTGTACATACGGAACTGAAACGCGGTTATTTCGACGCGCTCGAAGTGATGATCATGTTGAATACATTGCGGGTTATCGATAATCCTTACCAAGACATTCCGCTTGCTTCCGTATTGCGTGCGCCGTTTGTCGGCATAACGGAAAATGAATTGGCGCAAGTACGGCTTGCGGCGAAAAATGAACCGTTTTATGAAGCATTGAAGCGTTTCATTTCAACGGGTGGGGCAGGTATGGCACCCCAAACGCAGGAGAAGTTGCAGCGATTCTTTATTCAATTTGAAGAATGGCGCAATCTCGCCAGACGTGGGTCGTTGTCTGAACTCATTTGGCAAGTGTATACCGATACGCATTACTATGAAATGGCAGGTGCGATGGCAAATGGCAAGCAGCGCCAGGCCAATCTGCGCGCGTTGCATGATCGGGCGATTGATTATGAAAAGACGTCATTTCGCGGGTTGTTCCGATTCTTGCGTTTTGTAGACCGGATGAGAAAACGCGGCGATGACTTGGGTGCTGCGCGATCATTAAGTGATAAAGAAGATGTTGTTCGCATTATGACGATTCACTCTTCAAAAGGATTGGAGTTTCCGTATGTGTTCATCGCAGGAGCTGGTAGGAAATTCAATAAAATGGATTTCAATGAACCATATTTATTCGACCAGCATTTCGGTCTGGCAGTAAAAGCGATTGATCCTGATAACCGGATTACCTATACATCGTTGCCATTCCTTGCGATGAAGGAAAAGAAAGAGCTTGAAATGCGGTCGGAAGAGATGCGGATACTATACGTCGCAATGACGCGCGCAAAAGAGCAACTAATGATAATCGGTTCTGTAAAGGAGATTGAAAAAGCAATAGGCAAGTGGCAAGATGCGCAGCTCATCGACCCCGTCCTTATGCTGCCGGAATATACGCGTTCCCGTGCAAACGGCTACCTCGACTGGATCGGGCCTGCAGTTGCGAGACATATGGGGTTCTCTAAATTCGGCGTCATTGCGGGCGGGTATTCTGTTGAAGATCCATCCATCTGGCAAATTGACGCGATACCGGTCTCATCGCTGTACACGGTTACGGCCGAAACAGCGGATGAGGTAGAGCAGCAAGTAGCAGAAATCGAAGAGCCGGAAGTTGAGAAAAGTGTGCTTGCAGAAGTGAAGCGACGATTTGATGCAACTTATCCTCATGCCGCTTCCGTCACGAAACGGTCAAAACAGACAGTAAGTGAGTTGAAACGATTGGCTATTCTTGAACAAGAAGTCGATAGGGATGATCCATTTATGTCGAAAAGTGATGAAGTGAGTACGGCTTATCTGCATGAACGGCCGGCATTCATGCAATCAAGGGCTTTATCAGCAGCGGAAGTGGGAACGGCGATGCATACTATTATGCAGCATATCGATATTCATCACGCCAATGATGCCATAAAGATCGAAAATCTTGTCGATAAACTGGTGGAACGTCAATTGTTGACACGCGAAGAAGCAAATGCGGTCGATGTGGAATCGATAGAAAGTTTCTTCAACACACCCATTGCAAAGCGGCTCCTATCAGCAATCCGCATAGAGCGTGAATTGCCGTTTACCTATGCGTATGACGGCAAAGATGGAGACTATCAAATCTTGCAAGGGATTGCGGATTGTCTATTTGAAGAACAAGATGGCTGGGTATTGCTCGATTATAAAACGGACCGCGTTCAAGGACGTTTCCAGTCGGATGAAGAAATAGATGCAGAAATGCAAGTACGTTATGGTATCCAGTTATCGCTCTACGAACAGGCGATTGAAGAGATTATGAACATCACAATTAAAGAGAAAGTTCTTTATCTGTTTGACGGACGAAGGACTGTACGTATTTAGGGGGAATCAGATTGAAGTTAACACCTACATTAGCGGGTAATCGGATTGAAACGTTGGATATGATGAGAGGGTTTGCGCTACTTGGTATTTTCATCGCCAATATGTTGCTTTTCCATTCACCTTATTTGTATATGGATCCGTATACGTGGTTCAGTTCCCCGAGTGATGAGATGACATATAAATGGATTGATATTTTTATAGAGGGAAGTTTTTACCCGATTTTCGCCTTGTTATTCGGTTATGGTCTGAATATGCAATATGAAAAAGCGAAGATGAACGACACACCTTATGCATCACTTTTAGCACGTCGACTCGGAATTCTTCTCGTATTCGGTTTGATCCATGCACTGCTAATCTGGCCGGGTGATGTACTGTTCACTTATGCACTGATGGGCTTTGTGATGATTGCATTCATGCGCATTCCAAAGAAATGGCTAGTGTCACTGGCGATAGTTCTGTATGTATTGCCTTCAGGTATGCTTTATTTACTCACATATATGCTTGAAAAAGCTAATCCGAATGCAATGATGGAAGGATATGCAGATATCCATCAAATTGAACTCTCCATTAGTGCGTATGCACATGGAACGTTCGCTGAAATCTTCAGCTTCCGTTTTTTTGAATGGATATTGGTGGGGCTTGGCGGATCGCTTATGGGTATTTTCATCGTATTGCCAATCATCATGTTCGGTGCAGCACTGTCGAAATTTAAAGTGATAGAGCGTGCCAGTGAATTCAAGGGACGTATTGCAATCGTTACGGTTGTGGGGCTTGCCGCAGGTATATGGATGAAGGCATTGCCGTTTACTAGTGGACCGACATCAGACGTGCGGATGCTACAAGACTTATTTGGTGGGGTTGTACTCGCGGGCGGCTACATCGGCTTAGTGCTTCTTTTATGTCAAGTGAAGCTATTTACGACAGTATTCAGGCCTGTCGCAAAGGCGGGTAGGATGGCGCTGACAACGTATATTACACAGTCGATCGTCGCAACGCTGATTTTCTATTCGTACGGTTTCGGCCTGTACGGAAAAGTCGATTTGGCGACAGGAACGTGGATTGCAGTTGGCGTGTTCGTTATCCAAGTCCTATTTGCAGAAATTTGGTTGTCAAAATTCCGCATGGGACCACTTGAATGGATATGGCGAAAAGGGACGTACGGAAAGAAGTTGTAAGATAAAGAAGGAATAAGTCGGCACTTGTCGAACTAGTAAGTATACGAACTTACACACTCAGGTGCCAGTTACTGACACAAAGCACACCCGGTGTCCAGTTACTGACACCATTTGCGCTCTTCAAATTGTGGCAGCAGCTGGCACCAAATTCAAAGGGTAACCACACAGGATTCAATATCAACCTATATCTGAAGGGATGGTCAAGTAAATGAAATTATTGTCGTTCCGCTATAACGGACAAACAGCATTCGGTCCGAAAGTAAAAAAGGAAGACGCCGTATGGAATATGTTAGCGATTGCGGAAGCCTATGGAGAAGCCAATTTTCCACAGACGATTACAGATGGAATTGCAGCGGGATTGGATTTTGTTGAGAAGGTGAGAAAACTTACGGAACAAGCGCAAGTAGATGAAAACCCAGACCGTTTCAAACAACCATTTACTGCTATCGAATGGCTAGCTCCACTACCGAGAACAGCTAAAAATATCATATGTGTCGGCAAAAATTACGCAGATCACGCAGCAGAAATGGGGGCGGAAGCACCTCCCGAAAAACTCGTTGTATTCACAAAATCACCAACTACGCTTGCTGCTGACGAACAAGACATTTCTGTGCACGCAGATGTAACGGAAAGCCTGGACTATGAAGGTGAACTTGCGATAATCATCTGTAAAGAAGGCCGTAATATTCCAAAACAACTGGCTTACGATTACGTATTCGGCTATTCGATTGCAAACGATGTAACGGCACGTGATATCCAGGCGGCGCACGGACAATATTTCCTTGGCAAAAGTTTAGACGGCTCATGTCCAATGGGACCATATATTGTTACAAAAGATGAAATTCCAGATGCACATGATTTATCAATCGTCACAAAAGTGAATGATGAGGTTAGACAGAATGGACATACAAGCTCGATGCTTTTTTCAATTGACGAATTGATTGCCGAAATCTCTCGATATGTAACGCTTGAGTCGGGGGATATCATTTTAACAGGAACGCCTGCGGGTGTCGGCAAAGGAATGACACCGCCAACGTTCTTGAGAAAAGGGGATACTGTAAAAGTGTCCATTGAAGGAATTGGCACACTCGTAAACCGTTTCGTGTGAGATGATTCACTTCCGTGAAAAGGGCTGTTGTGGTACGATTGAGTCTGAAATCTATTAAACGAGGTGACTAGTTTGGACGTATTCACAAGCACAACGCATCTTCATATTTTCACATGGGTTGTCGGTATTATTCTTTTCATCGTAGTAAGTGGTTTAGAGCCGCGTTCAAAAGGTAGAAAGATTGCACATATGATTGTCCGTCTGTTTTATGTTTTGATTTTACTAACAGGTGCATTCCTATTCTTCGAGCATTCAAGTATCGATGGAATGCTTTATGGCATGAAGTTCCTATTTGGTCTTCTAACAATCGGAATGATGGAAATGGTTCTAGTTCGTTCGCAAAAAGGAAAAAGTGTTTCGATTTTTTGGATTCTGTTCCTCGTTTTCGTTTTGGTTACGATGTTCCTAGGATTCAAATTACCAATCGGCTTCGACTGGTTCGCTTAAATTGACCGCAGAGGGGGGAGTATGATGGAATCAGGCATGGGCGTCGTAATGCTTATTGTCATATTGCTACTCATGGCGCTTTTCGCTGTTGCTGTCTATCTGACCTCGCGGAAAATGAACAAACTGGTGGATAAAGATGAATCATTTGAAGAATAAAGTACTCGCTGGCGATTATGCCAGCGGGTATTTTTTTGCTGGGTCACACCCTCTATTCACAAAATCGACCTAATTCGCTAGCGGGATACCTGTTTTTAGTTGAATGAATGGCGATTAAGGTCATCATTTGGTAAAATGGCGGAAGACAGTTCGTTTAGAGGAGGCTTTTTTGTGAAGGTGAATAAAGGATTCGGACTCATCGCAACACTATTACTACTTGTATCCTTACTAAGCCCTATTAGTGCGTCTGCGAAAACAGACAGGACGATAGCGGACGAAAGTATATATGACCTTTTAGTCGACCGTTATAATAACGGTGATGGCACGAATGATATCGACGTAGATTCACAAGATTTACATGCATTCAATGGTGGCGATTTCAAAGGGATCGTGGATAGACTTGATCATATAACAGATCTTGGTTTTACATTGCTATCTATTGGTTCTGTTTTTGAAACCGAATCATATGACGGCAGCAAAGTGCTGGATTATGCGAAACTGGAACCACATTTTGGAACAGATAAAGACTTTTCGAAAATGCTTAAAGCTGTTCATAAGGCAGACATTTCCGTTATTGCCGACTTCCCACTAGCCGGTGTCAGCGCGAACCATGTATGGGCAAAAGAGGGCAAGTTCAAGACAATACCTGCATCTGAAGGGACCATAGATTGGGACCTGACAGATAAGGATGTACAAGATGCTTTGAAAAAGGCTGTCATTACATTTATCGAAAAATATGATTTAGACGGTATCCGATTAACAAAAATAGATGCCGCCGACACAACTTTTCTAAATGAAATGATTGCGGCGATAAAGAAAGCGAAACCTGATGCTTATGTGATTACAAACGTAGAAAGCGATGCAGATTTTGATGCCGCAGTAAACGCGGAAAAAATGAATGCATTGAAACAATCGTACGTAAAATCAGATGCGGATACGTCACCTCTTTCGCAGTTTAAAGTAGAAAAAGAACCGCAGTTCCTTCAATTCGATAAATTGACAGGACCCCGATTTACATATGATATCGTAAAAGAAAGAATGTTCCCACCGACTAGATGGAAACTAGCAACAGCAGCTTTATTTACATTGCCGGGTATTCCGGTCGTTCCATACGGTACTGAAATTGCTGTAAACGGAAAAGAGGCACCCAAGAGTCATCCGCTTGTGAATTTCAAAACAGATATGGAATTAAAAGATTTCATAGGTGATTTGAATACATTGCGTAACAAATCAGAAACGCTTCGCAAAGGTGATTTCGAAATGCTGCACAATAAAGACGGATTTACGGTCTTTAAACGTCAATCCGATGAAGAAACATGGATTGTTGCGATAAACAATACGACACATACAGAAAACTTAGCAATATCAAATGAATTACTAGGTGACAATAAACGTCTGCGTGCTGTCTTAAGTGATGATTTCATCCGACAAACAAAGGATGATCTCTATCATGTCGTATTGGACCGTGAAGTAGCTGAAATCTATATTGTAGTAGATGATGTAGGGTACAATACACCCTATCTGATTGCTACAATTTTAGTCGTTGTCTTTTTCTTGGGCTTTATATTTATTGTAAGGAGAAAAGGAAGAAATCAAACAAGTGAAGAGAACTCTTAAAACAATGTCAAAAAACCTTCTTCGTTCCGGTAAAAGCCGGTTCAAAGAAGGTTTTTTCATTCAGCAGAAATCTTCTACTGCTGTCGGTGTCTAGTACTAATTTTGATAGTCATATATTCGCGTATTCTTGACTTCGACTGGTCACTCATTCAATTTATTCAGGAAAAAGATTGATACAGTACCAGGACCTGTATGCGCACCGATTACGGAGCCGATCATATGGATTTCGATTTCTTTCGGATGAAATTTTTCTTCGATTAATGCTTTTAACTCGTTCGCAATCGCTTCATCATCTGCGTGGCTGATGGCGACGGTTTGTTCAGATAGACGGTCCCCGCGTTGTTCCATGAGTTCAATCATGCGTCGCAACACTTTTTTACGTCCGCGTTGTTTTTCAATTGGAACGAGTCTACCGCCTTCGACGTGCAGAAGGGGTTTAATGTTCAGAAGTCCACCTATGAATGCACTGGTTTTTGAAACACGACCGCCGCGTGCCATATAGTCTAAATCTTCAACTGTAAACAAATGCTCCATATGAGCCGCCATTGCCCGTATTTTCCGCTCGATTGTACGCACGTCTTCACCCGCGGCACGGAGACGAACGGCTTCTTTAACAAGAAGACCGTAACCAAGTGATGCACACCGCGAATCGATGATGACAAGGTTCATACCCGGGTTTGTTTCTTTCACTTGGTCCTTAATCATGACGGCAGTGTCGTATGTGCCTGATAATTGTGAGGAGAACGCGATGTAAATGCCATCTTCTTTAGATGCTGCAAGTTCTTTCCACTTTTCAAGAAAAAGTTCCGGTGATACTTGCGATGTCTTCGGTTGTTTGCCTTCCCGAATCGCTTTATACACTTCTTTCGAATCAATGGTGACGATATCATCGTACTCATCGTCTCCGATAAGAACACGTAATGGAAAAAGTGTGACGTCATTTTCTTCATAGAATGACTTCGGTAAATCAGTTGCACTATCTGCAAAAATCCGCATGTAAACTCCTCCCTTAAAGTCGTCGTTCGTTCAAGTGTAACCGTTCTTGCAGCACGTGGGCAATGCCGTCTTCGTTGTTTGTCAAAGTTACTTCGTCGGCAATTGATTTTAGTCTATCAATTCCATTGCCCATTGCCACGCCGACCCCGACATAGTCAATCATTTCAAGGTCGTTATCCTCGTCACCGAATGCGATGATTCGTTCTTTCGGTATGTCCATCCATTTAGATACGTGTGAAAGGCCGACTGCTTTGTTCAAACCGTGACGAACGATTTCAATGACAGGCCAAGGTGCACCCCAACGTCTATGATCGATGACTTCTGCGTGTACTTCAGCAAGGTGTTTACGGATGGGGTCAACTTTATCTTCATCCGCTTGAATAAGTAAGCTTGTTGGATTCACTTTTAAGTACTGACGAATGTCGCCTTCAGTAATGTGTGGATCACCAAAACTTAACATATCCATCAATTTTTCATCATGAACTTGCATATACACATCATCCATTACTTCCGCAATGATATTGTGGAAGGTGAATTGTTGCATAGCATCGATGACGTCTTTCACAACGGGTAGTGAGATTGTCTCGTGAATCGTTTGCCATGACGTATCGGTTGGATGATGCACAAAAGCACCATTAAAATTGACGATTGGCGTTTTAAGACCTAGTTGTTTGTAATAGGCTGCACTTGCACGGTATGGCCTACCTGTCGCAATCATGACATGGTGGCCTTGTTCTTCTGCTAACTTCAATGTGTGTGCTGTTTTTTCAGAGATGACTTTTTCATCTGTCAGTAATGTCCCATCGAGGTCGAGGACAATTAAATGTGGTTTCAAAAAAACTCCCCCTTATTTCTCTTTAGTTTATCGTTAATCCGCCATCTAAGTCAAAAAATCCCGCCAGACGGACCTTCCTTTTTGTTTTTTTAGAAAAACTTTGGTACGCTCAATAGAAAAGATAAAGGTGTGAGGACATGATTATTAACGAAGAAACGTGGGGGGAAATCCCTGTATTACATATTGTACAAGAAGAATGGATGAACCATGATGTACCTGTCGTGATTTTCCTACATGGCTTCATGAGCGCGAAAGAACATAATCTACACTACGCATATAACCTTGCGAAAAACGGCATTCGTGTCATACTCCCTGACGCACATTTACATGGGGCGCGTTCGGAGAAGCTTGACGAAGTGCAATTGAGTTTGCGCTTTTGGGAAGTCGTGTTGACTTCGATTGAAGACGTCAGTTTCTTGCGTGAAGAACTTTTGAAACGCGGTTTTTTATCAACTGCTAAATTAGGAGTGGGCGGGACGTCGATGGGCGGCATTACAGCGCTTAGTTGCTTGACGGTATATGAATGGATTGATGCAGCTTCCATCATGATGGGCACTCCAGGACCTGTCCAATTGGCAAAAGCACAAATGGCTCAATTTGAGCGCCAAGGTTTTACTCTACCTGTAACAGATGAAGAACGCCGTGCACTACTCGACACGATATCCATATTCGACATGACAAAACACGCTGACGCAATGAATAGACGCCCAATTTTCTTTTGGCACGGCAAGAAGGATTCAACTGTACCTTTCGAACCGACTTACCATTTCTACGAAGCGATGAAAAAAGACTATGTAGACGCTCCTGACCAAATTGAATTTATGGTGGATGAAACAGCCGGCCACGCCGTTTCAAGAACGGGCATGCTGCGGTCGACAGATTGGTTTGCAGTACATTTGAAAAAATGAGTTGAACTCTGTTATGATGAACCTATCAACTGAAGGAAAAGGGGTATGAATATGAGTCAAGATATGAAAGATAGCTTGATGGGCGCGCTCGAAAACGTCATCGACCCGGAACTTGGAATCGATATCGTCAATTTAGGGCTCGTTTATGATGCTGAGCTTGATGAAGAAGGCACGGCAAAAATCACCATGACACTTACTTCAATGGGTTGTCCAATGGGACCCCAAATTGTTGCGAATATCGACCAAGAACTAAAAGAGCTCCCTGAAGTGAAAACTGTTGATGTTAATATTATTTGGAATCCACCATGGTCAAAAGAAAATATGTCACGCTATGCAAAAATAGCGCTTGGCGTTAGATAAAATCGAATAGACAACAAAAAAAGCTGGATGACTTATGCAAAGTCGTGCAGTTTTTTTAAACCAACGGGAAACTGAAAATTCTATCAGAATAGTAAAATAAGGGGTGAGAGGAAATGACGATAAAGACAGCTGATTTGTGCGATGACTTTGCAAGTGAACTAACGGTTTGTTCATTGGATATGAAATCTTTTGGTAAGCATAAACGTTTCGCAGGTCCCGTCGCTACTGTGAGAGTATTTGAGGATAATGTATTGGTGAAAGAAGCATTGGAAACGATTCCGGCAGGGTATGTACTTGTAGTGGATGGCGGTGGATCGACGAGGTGTGCTTTAATGGGTGACCGTCTAGGAGCTATCGCTGAAGACCGTAAACTGGCAGGTGTGATTATCAATGGCTGCGTGCGCGATACAGTCGATCTTGGTAGTCAAGAAATAGGCGTAGTGGCACTCGGCAGTAATCCGTTGAAAAGCGTGAAAGAAGGCAAAGGGCAACGTGATGTACTGCTTGATTTTGGTGATGTCCAGTGGAAGCCAGGGAACTATGTCTATGCAGATGAAGACGGAATCGTCGTCGCACAGCGAAAACTAGATTAACCGGTGATTACTAGCCCTTCAAAAGGGAATACATCCTTTTGAAGGGCTATTTTTGTTTTGAACAAATAGAGGGTATATGTTGAATTCACACCCGGTGTCCAGTTACTGACACCATTTGTGCCCTTCAAATTGTGGCAGCAGCTAGCACCGATTGCAATTGGAATCACTAAGTCACTATACTTTACTTCATCGTTGGGAAGCACTATTATTAAGTTAGTCAAAGATAGTCAAAGTCAAACATTTAGGAGTCGATGACCATGCGTATGAACGAACAACAAGAAGACCAACGCACACCACTTGAACAATTTGGACGTAATCTCGTAGAAGAAGTAAAAAAAGGGAAAATGGATCCAGTCATTGGACGCGATGAAGAAATTCGAAACGTTATTCGGATATTATCAAGAAAAACCAAAAATAACCCAGTACTGATCGGCGAACCAGGCGTCGGTAAAACAGCTATTGTTGAAGGCCTAGCTCAGCGAATCGTCAAAGGTGATGTACCGGAAGGGTTAAAAGACCGCTCCATTTTTGAACTTGATATGAGTGCACTGATTGCAGGTGCAAAATACCGCGGAGAATTTGAAGAACGCTTGAAAGGCGTCTTGAAACAAGTAAAAGACAGTGCCGGGGAAATTATTTTATTCATCGACGAAATCCATACGATTGTAGGTGCCGGAAAGACGGAAGGTGCCATGGATGCAGGTAATATGCTGAAACCAATGCTAGCACGGGGCGAATTATATTGCATTGGCGCTACAACGCTCGATGAATATCGTATGTATATTGAAAAAGACGCTGCGCTTGAACGCCGCTTCCAACAAGTGATGGTGCGCGAACCTTCAGTGGAAGACACTGTTTCCATCTTGCGCGGCTTGAAGGAACGATTTGAATTGCACCATGGTGTCCGGATTCATGACCGGGCTATTGTTGCAGCATCGACCTTATCGGACCGTTATTTAACCGAACGTTTTCTACCAGACAAAGCAATCGATTTAATAGACGAAGCAAGTGCGATGATCCGAACTGAAATCGATTCCATGCCAAGTGAACTCGATGCTGTAACGCGCCGGATTATGCAACTTGAAATAGAAGAACAAGCACTACGTAAAGAAAAAGACGCAGCGAGTAAAAGCCGATTGGAAATATTGCGCGATGAACTGAAAGAATTGAAAGACTCATCCTCAGGCATGCGTGAGCAATGGGATACCGAAAAAGCGGCATTGGCGAACATCCAAGGGAAACGTGAAGAACTTGACCGCTACCGCCGTGAATTGGAAGATGCCGGAAACCGTTCCGATTTGAATAAAGCGGCAGAACTGCAATACGGGAAAATCCCAACACTTGAGCAAGAACTAACAAAACTCGAAGCGCCTTTAATGGCCAGCCAAGACAACCGCTTGATCCGCGAAGAAGTGACAGAAGAGGAAATTGCCATGATTGTTGCGCGTTGGACAGGTATTCCCGTAACGAAGCTTGTGGAAGGAGAACGCGAAAAACTGCTTCGACTCGGTGAGACGCTGCAACAGCGTGTCATTGGGCAAGATGATGCAGTGCAACTTGTCACTGAAGCTGTTTGGCGTGCGCGTGCAGGTATCCAGGATCCCGACAAACCGATTGGCTCGTTCTTATTTTTGGGGCCAACAGGTGTAGGTAAAACGGAGCTTGCGAAAACGCTTGCCGCCACATTATTTGACTCCGAAGATCATTTCATCCGCATCGATATGTCGGAGTATATGGAAAAACACAGTGTGTCACGACTTGTCGGGGCGCCACCGGGGTATATCGGCTATGAAGAAGGCGGTCAGTTAACGGAGGCCGTACGCCGGAATCCATATTCAGTCGTCTTGTTAGATGAAATTGAAAAGGCTCATCCCGACGTGTCCAATATCTTACTACAAATTCTTGACGATGGACGGATTACGGATAGTCAAGGAAGGCTTGTCAACTTCACGAATACAGTGGTCATTATGACATCTAATATCGGATCCGCGTATTTATTGCATGGATTGGATGAAACAGAAAATCATGCAGCAGAAGATTTAGTCATGGCAGAATTACGTAATCATTTCAAACCTGAATTGCTAAACCGAATGGATGATATTATCATTTTCCACTCGCTTACAAGCAGCTCGTTCAAACGAATTACGAATAAAATGTTAGAAGATCTAGTGAAGCGACTTGAAGAACAAGATGTGGCGCTTACGTACAACGAGGACGTCATTGATTGGATTGTAAAAGAAGGGACAGATGCCGACTTTGGTGCCAGACCTTTGAAGCGATTCATACAGCGGCATGTCGAAACAGTCGTTGCTAAAGAAGTCATCCGAGGGGAACTTCAACCAGGTGCAACGCTGATTCTATCGATGGATGACGGCAAACTGGTTGTAAGCAAAGAATAAGGTCATATAAAAAAACCATCTTCCAAGTGGAGGATGGTTTTTTGTATAGCTATTAATGGTCTGCAACTGTTTCATCCGGGAAAGATTCACCCATTACGATTACTATCACAGAAAAGACGACAGAAATGATGGCGCCTGGTAAAAAGTCGAATGGTACGTTAGCGATTGATCCTGCAACATAGTTGAGCATCGACACTAAAAGGAAACACCATACAAACGTCATTAGATATCTCATCAAATTCACCTCAACAGTACTATTTCACTGTTCATCATATCATAGCTGTCCTGCTGTAGAAACAATTATCATCAAGGAATTTCACTTTATTTGGCGAAAACGTGTCACCAGGTTGAATTATTGACTCATTTCTTTTATGATTAATACCAGGTACTAATAATAGATAATAAAGAATGGGGGATATTAGATGAATGCAGGTCTTATCGGTACAGGAAAATACGTGCCACCACATATTCTGACAAATGCTGATTTGGAAAAACGGATGGATACTTCAGACGAATGGATTCGGACGATGACGGGTATAGAAGAAAGACATATTGCTGACGATTCAATCGATACCTCTGATATGGCCTATCACGCTGCAGTGGATGCAATTGCTGATGCAGGAATTACGCCGGATGAAATTGGCTTGATCCTTGTGGCTACTGTTACACCAGACCAACCATTTCCATCTGTTGCAACGATGATACAGGAAAAGTTAGGGGCAAAAAAAGCAGCGGCGATGGACGTTTCGGCCGCATGTGCAGGATTCATGTATGGTATTGTAACAGCAAAGCAGTTCATAGAGTCTCAAACATATGATTATGTACTTGTTGTCGGCGTCGAAAAATTATCAAAAATCACCAACTGGGAAGACCGTAATACGGCAGTTCTTTTCGGAGATGGTGCAGGAGCCGTGGTAATCGGGAAAGTAAGTGAAGGACGGGGGATCCTTTCTTTCGAACTAGGCGCGGATGGCTCAGGTGGAAAACACCTGTATCAAGAAGAAAAATTAGTGATGAATGGCCGGGAAGTCTTTAAATTCGCTGTGCGTCAAATGGGTGAATCCGCTGTCAGCGTCATTGAAAAAGCAGGATTAACATTGGATGAAGTCGATTACCTCATTCCACATCAAGCGAATATCCGCATTATGAATTCGTCACGTGAACGCCTTGGATTGCCGCTTGAGAAGATGTCCAAGACAATTCATAAATACGGAAATACTTCTTCCGCATCCATTCCGATTTCACTTGTCGATGATTTAGCGAATGGCAAAGTGAATGATGATGACGTCATTGTCCTCGTCGGATTCGGCGGCGGTTTAACATGGGGCGCTTTGTGTATTAAATGGGGAAGATGAACCAAGTTTTACAGGTTTAGAAAATGTGGGAATGGGATTATCCATTTATGATAGAAGGGAAGTTTACTATATATGGAAACGAAACGTGTTGTTGTAACAGGGATTGGAGCAGTTTCACCAGTCGGTAATAGCGCTGAGGAATCTTGGAAAGCTGTTTTGGAAGGCAAGTCTGGAATTGGCATGCTGACAAGACTCGACCAAGAATTATTTCCTGTGAAAGTGGCGGCGGAAGTGAAAGACTTTGATATCGAGGAATATATACCGCGAAAAGATGCACGTAAAATGGACCGCTTCACGCATTATGCGCTTGCATCGTCGATTATGGCCATGAAAGACGCAAACCTTGAATTACATGGAGATCTAGCGCTTCGGACTGGCGTTTGGATTGGGTCAGGTATCGGCGGAATGGAAACACATGAAAACCAATTTAAGATATTCCAAGAAAAAGGTTATCGACGTGTAAGTCCATTTTTTGTACCCATGATGATCCCGGATATGGCATCAGGCCAAGTATCCATTTACCATGGTGCAAAAGGCATTAATTCATGTTCTGTAACAGCATGTGCATCGGGAACGAATTCAATCGGAGACGCATTTGAAGTCATCCGCCGGGGTGACGCGGATGTGATGATTACGGGCGGCGCAGAAGCACCGATTACAACGATGTCAGTTGCTGGATTTTGCGCAAATACAGCCCTTTCATTGAACCCTGATCCCGCGACCGCATCCCGTCCATTCGATGCAGAACGTGACGGCTTTGTCATTGGTGAAGGTGCTGGAATTCTTATCCTCGAAGAATACGAACATGCCGTTGCACGTGGTGCGAAAATGTATGCAGAGATAATCGGCTATGGCTCGACGGGAGATGCACATCACATAACGGCACCGGCTCCAGCAGGGGAAGGTGGCGCACGTGCCATGGCGCAAGCGCTTGAAAAAGCGACGATTAGTCCGGACAAAATCGACTACATCAACGCCCATGGGACAAGCACAGCGTACAATGATTTATATGAAACAATGGCTGCAAAAACAGTATTCGGAGAGCATGCCTATAAACTGGCAATGAGTTCGACAAAATCGATGACAGGTCACCTACTTGGTGCCGCCGGTGGACTAGAAGCCATCTTTACAGTAAAAGCTTTGCAGGAAGGCATACTTCCACCAACAACGAATTTTGCAAACCCGGATCCTGAATGTGACCTCGATTACATTACAGAAGGTGCGCGCAAAGTGGATATCCAATACGCAATGAGTAATTCACTAGGTTTCGGTGGTCACAACGCTTCATTGGTGTTTAAGAAAATATAACTATTTGAATGGGAGCCCCGCCTAGGTGGGGCTTCTTTTTTTGGTGGATAGCCATGACAGTTTGGTGGAATGGCCTCACAGTTTGCCGAATAGCCATGACAGTTCCCGATTGCCCTTACAGTTTCGTGTGTAGCCATGACAGTTTGGTGGAATGCCCTCACAGTTTGCCGAATGGCCATGACAGTTCCCGATTGCCCTCACAGTTTCGGGTGTAGCCATGACAGTTTTGTGGATTGTCCT
This sequence comes from Filibacter tadaridae, assembly GCF_900609045.1. Lineage (GTDB taxonomy): Bacteria > Bacillota > Bacilli > Bacillales_A > Planococcaceae > Sporosarcina > Sporosarcina tadaridae. The sequence continues at coordinate 57,077 of NZ_UXAV01000039.1, read as the reverse complement.
CACAGTTTGCGAAATTGCCCTTACAATTCATCGAATCACCTTTCAAACCCACATCAACTCAACGAATCCACCCATCCGACACCTAATTTCTACACAAAAAAGGAACCCCTCGTCTAAAAGGGGTCCCTTCAGTCATATAATTAAAGAAAATCCAAAGGACGATGCCACAATGACACGCCTACTCTTGTTCCTTACCAGTTATGGATTAATAGTAGTAACAATTTCAAATATGATTTTATATTTCAACTACAGATCACTTGGGTATGAATGGAATCCTATCTTTCAGTACATTTTAAGCACGGCAGATTTCAAATTATTTGTCCTGTCCGTTATCGTGCTGATTCTTACCGTCTACGTCCCAGTCCCATCGCGGCCTCCATTTTCGCAAGAGTGACAGAAGCGATTGCATTCGCTTTTTTGGCGCCTTCGTCAAGAATATCATCTAAGACAGGTGATTCGAGAAGTTCATAATATTTCTCTTGAATCGGCGCCAGATGATTGATGATCGCTTCCGCAACACCCGCTTTAAATGCACCATAACCGAGACCCTCATATTTCGCAACAAGTTCGTCAACCGATACATCACTTAGTGCGGATTCGATGATCAATAAATTGGACACGCCCGGTTTATTTGCAACATCGAATTTCACAACACCTTCTGAGTCAGTGACGGCGCTTTTCACTTTCTTTTCAATCTCTTTAGGTGTATCCAAGAGATGAATTGTGCCCTTTTTGTTTGGATCCGATTTACTCATCTTTTTAAGAGGGTCTTGTAGCGATTTGATACGCGCACCGCTTTTTGGAATACGAACTTCAGGTATCGTAAGCACTTCTCCATAGCGTTTATTGAACCGTTCGGCAAGGTCACGTGTAATTTCTAGATGCTGTTTTTGATCTTCGCCGACTGGAACGACTTCTGTATTGTACAGTAGGATATCAGCTGCCATAAGTGGCGGATACGTTAGAAGCGCAGCGGACACAGCTTCTTTGCCTTCGGATTTATCCTTGAACTGAGTCATCCGCTCAAGTTCGCCGATGTATGAAATACATTGCATTATCCAACCGGCTTGCGCATGAGCAGGTACCTCCGATTGAATGAACAACACCGCTTTTTCCGGATCTATCCCACTTGCAATATAAATTGCAGCGAGTGAACGGATTGTTTTTGCTAGCTCAGCCGGATCTTGCTGAACGGTAATTGCATGCTGATCAACGATGCAAAAAATACAATCCTCTTCATGCTGTAACTCCGTAAACTGTCGAAAAGCTCCGATATAATTACCTAGCGTAATAATACCAGTTGGTTGCACACCTGAAAAAATGGTTTTCATTTAATCTCCTCCTAATTGGATGTAAAACTGAAATAATCGTACCAAAAGCCACAGAACTAAATTTGTTGACATAAAAAAACATCAATCGTCCCCGTAAAAGGGACGATTGATGTTTTTCAACCGTGGTACCACCCGAATTGCCCGAAGGCCACTCAAATTCCCATAACGCGGGGGACGTGACAAGCTACTTGAGTCGTTGTTTCACAATCAAACAACTTCTATGCGTTCACCTGTCAGGCTCGGGATTCCATTCGCCCTGTTTCGTCTACCTGTTTGCACCACCCACAGGCTCTCTGAAAGACTCCGTCAGAACTACTTTTTTCCGTCATTGCCGATCGCTCAAATGTTTAACAGATTATACAGCTAAAATAGATGGAACGCAAGGGGATAAAAAATTAACTATAAAAAATGCCTAGTGCGATAGCCGAAGCAATTAAAACAAGGACACCACTTACTACTAATCGGGAAGACGAACCCGAGAAAATTTCAGATGGCTTCCGCATCGACAATACATCATCCCGCCGCCGTTTAGGCGTAAACACTTTGCGCATGCTTACTGTGAAAAAATCGAAAAAACCGGTTGAGAATACATAATAGATTAGCCCGACAAATGTAATCGTACCACCGACAATAAACGAAGAATTTATGTAAGAAAGTAATGAAAATTGTTTATAGTACAAAAACATTATTAATAAAATAATTACATGAGAAATTGAAAAATTCAGTATTGTTTTCTTCACAGTAGCACCTCTTTTCTTAGTAATAGTAAGGTATTGGCAGATAAAAATCAAAACCGAATGCTGTAAAATAAAAAAACTAAAAATAAAAAAACGTTATTATCGTTGATATAATCAATTTCTTAGAATAGTAGCTGTAACAGTACACTGTGAAAAGTAAAAAAACTCTGTACAACGGAAATAGAAGATGTATAATTAAGTTGTACCAATTAATCAGACAATTCAGAGGGGGTATTTGGTTTGAAGAATAAAAAACTTATGTGGCTAATCAGCCTCGTGCTTGTACTTAGCGTGTTCTTAGCAGCATGCGGTAGTAAAGACGAAGATGCTGACACAAGTAAAGACACAAACAAGGACGAAGACAAAGGAACGACAGAAGAAACAGCGGGGGACGAAGAACAAGTCTTGAACTTGATTGAAGTAGCTGAAATTCCATCTGTCGACTCATCTATCGCAGAGGACGCTGTAGGTTTCAACGTCTTAAATAACGTTATGGAAGGTCTTTACCGTTTGGATCAGGAAAGTCTTCCAGTACCAGCAATGGCTGACGGCGAACCAGAAATCAGTGAAGATGGTTTAACATATACATTTAAAATTCGTGATGCACAGTGGTCAAATGGAACACCAGTTACTGCTAACGACTTTGTATATGCTTGGCAACGCGCTGTCGATCCAGAAACGGGTTCACCATATGGTCCGTACTTGATGGAAGGCATGGTTAAAAATGCAACTGAAATCGGTGATGGAAAAGCAGAACTTGCAGATCTTGGAATTACTGCGAAAGACGATAAAACACTTGTCGTTGAGCTTGTTCGCCCAGTACCCTACTTCTTATCATTAATGTCATTTGGTACATTTTATCCACTAAATGAAGAGTTTGTTACTTCACAAGGTGATAAATATGCAAGTAGTTCAGATACAATGATTTACAACGGACCATTCGCATTATCCGATTGGGATGGAACGGGCGGCTGGAAATATGTTAAAAACGATAAATATTGGGACAAAGACACTGTAAAACTTTCAGCAATCAATGTTGACGTTGTTAAAGAAACATCGACTGGAGTTAAACTATACGACCAAGGTGATAAAGACCGTGTAGTTCTATCGGCTGAATATGCTATGCAATACGCTGGCGACCCAGAAGTTACAAACGAACTTGAAACATCTGTATTCTACTTTAAATACAATCAAGAACGTCTAGGCGAAGCTACACCACTAGCTAACGTAGATATTCGTAAAGCAGTAAGTAAAGCATTCAACAAAGCAGAACTTACAGAAGCCGTTCTTGCAAACGGATCTATTCCTGCTGATTTCCTAGTTCCAGAAGATTTCACGTATGATGCAGACGGTAAAGACTTCCGTGAATACAGTGAAACATTCTTAGAGTACAACGTGGAAGAAGCTCAAAAACATTGGGAAAAAGGCCTTGCTGCACTTGGCACGGACACAGTAGAACTTGAATTACTAGGTGGAGACAGTGAGAACGCTAAGAAACAACAAGAATGGTTCAAATCTGAACTTGAAAGAAATCTTCCGGGCCTTACAGTTAACTTGAAAGAAGTACCGTTTGCTGTACGTCTTGAACTTGACGAAACAGGAGACTATGACATTCAATCAGCTGGATGGGGACCTGACTTCCAGGATCCGATTTCATTCATGGAATTGTTTACTACAAATAGTCCACAAAACAAAATGAATTACTCAAATCCTGAACTCGACGCTCTTATCGAGTCTACGAAAATCGAACTTGCAAAAGATCCAGTAGCTCGTTGGGAAGCTTTCGCAAAAGCTGAAAAAATTCTTCTTGAAGAAGACGCTGCAGTTGGGCCAACTTACCAACGCGGTAGAATGGCACTAATGAAGCCTTATGTTAAAGGACTTGCTACACATCCATTCGGCGGAGACTACAGCTACAAATGGACTTACATCGAAGGTAAATAATAGTATTGCAATCTGATTGAAAAGTTTAGAAAATCTCATAGAGAGAGAGTATATGGTTGCTATAGACCATGTACTCTCTTTTTAAATGAAGAGAAACTATCTCAAAATTTGTTATATTCTACATAGTGAGACTTGCAGGAGGTGCAAAGATGACAAAATATATTACTAAACGTGTTGTTTATATGTTTCTATCACTCTTTCTAATTGCTTCATTTACGTTCATTCTTATGAAATTGCTTCCAGGTTCCCCGCTTGCATCCGCAGCAAAATTATCCGTTGAACAACGGGAAGTTGTTTATGAAAAGTATGGTCTGAACGATCCGATTCCCGTTCAATATGTACGCTATATGGGTAATCTTGTGCAAGGAGACTTCGGTACTTCGTTCCAATATAAGAATGTGGACGTATCCTATCTTATTGTGAAAAAACTGAAGTATTCCGCAATCCTTGGAGCGCAGGCTATCTTCGTTGGTACGATAATAGGGATTATACTGGGTATGATTGCGGCTTTGAAACAAAATACAATATGGGATTATGGAAGTACAATTGTTGCAATCCTTGGTATATCCATTCCTTCATTTGTGTTTGCCGCATTACTCCAATATGTGTTTGCTGTTCATTGGCAAATACTACCGGTAGGTTTATGGGATGGCTGGACATCTAGTATTCTGCCATCAATCGCGCTTGCAATGGGTCCGATAGCGATAGCCGCACGATTCATCCGAACAGAAATGATTGAAGTGTTAAGTTCGGACTATATAATGCTCGCAAAAGCAAAAGGTGCCAACTGGTTTGAAATCGCTTTCAAACATGCATTCCGTAACGCGCTTATCCCGCTTGTAACAGTGTTGGGTCCGGTTGCTGCAGGTTTGCTAACAGGGTCGCTAGTTGTTGAACAAATTTTTGCAATCCCTGGTATCGGTGAACAGTTCGTAAAATCCATCAATTCAAATGACTTCTCTGTCATTATGGGTACGACAATGTTCTTCTCCGTATTCCTCATTGTAATTATTTTAATCGTGGATATTCTTTATGGAATCATTGATCCGCGTATTCGTTTGGCCGGGGGTGACAAGTAATGACTAACAACTTAGAGAAACTACCTAAAGATTCATTTGAACGAATTACAATAGATAGTACACATGCCGAAAAAATTACTAAACCAAGCTTAAGTTTCTGGCAGGATGCATGGCTTCGTATTCGTAAAAATAAGGCTGCGATTATTAGTATGTTCATCCTAGCATTCATCGTCATTATGGCGTTTGTGGGACCTTACATGGTTAAATTCGACCCGCAAGAAGTGAATGTAACACATGCAAACTTGCCGCCTAAAATACCTGGTCTCGAGAAGTGGGGGATTGCTGACGGTCAGGGTAAGTTGGGAACGAAAACATTAGACATATATGAAGTGAAAAAAATAGATGAATATTATTGGTTCGGAACAGATAGTCTTGGGCGCGACCTATTTTCACGCTTATGGATGGGTACACGAATCTCACTTTACATTGCGTTAGTCGCAGCGATTATTGACGTGTTCATCGGTGTGCTTTACGGAGGTATCTCCGCTTACTATGGTGGTCGTACAGATGATATTATGCAACGGATTGTCGAGGTCTTAATCGGAATACCGACCCTTGTCATCGTCATACTGATGCTCCTGGTTATGGAACCGGGAATATGGGCGATTATTATCGCAATATCCATAACGGGTTGGATTGGCATGTCGCGGATTGTACGTGGACAAGTGCTGAAATTCAAAAATCAGGAATTCGTTCTGGCGGCTAAAACACTTGGTGCAAGTGATAGCCGAATTATCGGGAAACATTTACTTCCGAATATAATGGCTATTATCATCATCAATATGATGTTCACCATTCCGACTGCGATATTCTTTGAAGCATTCTTAAGCTTTATCGGACTTGGTCTGCAAGCACCAGCCGCTTCACTTGGGACACTTATCAATGACGGCTATAAGTTTCTTGAATACCAGCCCCATATGTTGTTTTTCCCGGCAGTGCTTATCAGTCTACTGATGATTGCATTCAACTTGATCGGTGACGGATTACGTGATGCACTTGATCCGAAAATGAAAGATTAAAGGAGGAAAGTGAAATGGAAAAAGTAATTGAAGTGAAAAACCTGGAGCTTTCCTTCCACACATTTGCAGGTGAAGTGAAAGCAATTAGAGGCGTGAACTTTGAAGTGAACAAAGGAGAAACGCTGGCGATTGTCGGTGAATCCGGCTCGGGTAAATCGGTAACGACTAAATCGATAATGCGTCTTCTTCCAGAGTCTAGTACTGAATTTAAAAATGGCGAGATTTTATTCGGCGGTAAAGATCTTCTTAAAATCTCTGAAAAAGAAATGCAAAAAGTACGTGGGAAAGATATTTCAATGATCTTCCAAGATCCGATGACTTCACTCAATCCCACAATGCCAATCGGAAGACAAATTATGGAGCCGTTATTAAAACACCAAAAACTTAGTAAAGCGGACGCTCGGAAAAAGTCCATTGAACTTCTAGGTCTTGTTGGGATGCCGAAACCGGAATTACGGATGAAACAATACCCCCACCAATTCTCTGGAGGACAGCGCCAACGTATTGTTATTGCAGTAGCACTTGCATGTAATCCAAAGCTGTTAATTGCGGATGAACCGACAACCGCACTTGACGTTACCATTCAAGGACAAATTTTGGAACTAATGAAAGACTTGCAACAAAAGATTGATACATCCATCATTTTCATCACGCATGACCTTGGGGTTGTAGCGAACGTAGCAGATCGCGTTGCTGTTATGTATGGTGGACAAATTGTTGAAGTAGGAACAGTAGACGAGATATTCTACAATCCGCAACATCCATATACATGGGGACTTTTAAGTTCTATGCCTTCATTAGATGCGGCTGAGGACAAACTCTACGCGATTCCCGGAACGCCGCCTGACTTATTGGCGCCGCCTAAAGGGGATGCATTTGCCCTACGAAGTGAATATGCACTGAAAATAGATTTGGAACAAACGCCGCCAATGTTTAAAGTAAGCGATACTCACTATGCTGCGACATGGTTGCTTCATCCCGATGCGCCTCAAGTGGATCCACCTGTCGGCATCGTAGAGCGTATGAAAACTTTTCCTGGCAGTCGGTATTATACGGGTAATGCAGGAGGTGCGAACTAATGGCTAAAAAGTTACTTGAGATTAAAAACTTGAAACAATATTTTAATGAAGGAAAAAAGAATGAAGTTCGTGCCGTTGACGATATTACATTTGACATTTACAAAGGTGAAACATTAGGTTTGGTTGGTGAATCGGGTTGCGGTAAATCAACAACAGGTCGTACAATCATCCGTCTTTATAATGCAACGGGCGGGGAAGTCATCTATGATGGCATCGATGTCCACAATAAAAAATCGAAGAAAGACCTAAAAATGTTCAACCGTAAGATGCAAATGATTTTCCAGGACCCGTATGCATCATTGAATCCGCGTATGAAAGTACTTGATATCATCGCTGAAGGGCTTGATATCCACGGACTTGTGAAAGGTACTAAAGAACGAACAGCACGTGTTAATGAGCTACTTGAAACGGTAGGCTTGAACCGCGAACACGCCAATCGTTATCCACATGAATTCTCGGGTGGACAGCGTCAACGTTTAGGAATTGCGCGTGCACTTGCTGTTGAACCTGAATTCATCATTGCAGATGAACCGATTTCTGCGTTGGACGTTTCTATTCAAGCGCAAGTTGTTAACTTATTGAAAGAGCTCCAAGAAGAAAAAGGATTAACATATTTATTCATCGCACATGATTTGTCGATGGTAAAATATATTTCCGACCGGATTGGAGTTATGTATTTCGGCAAATTGGTTGAAATCGGACCTGCTGAAACCCTATACACGGCACCTCTCCATCCGTATACACAATCCTTACTTTCTGCAATTCCTCTACCGGATCCCAATTATGAACGGAACCGCGTAAGGAAGGGGTACGACCCGAAATCCCATAAATACCTTGATGATGAAGAAGTGACAATGCGTGAAGTAACACCAGGACATTTTGTCCTCTGCTCTCAACGCGAGTTCGATTCATTCAAAAAGGCTTAATATGACCAAATAACAAAACCGGTTTTCGACAAGAAAATCGGTTTTGTTATGCATTTCGCTATTATTCAATTGTTCAGTTTGATAGAATGAGTGAAAAGGAAGGACGATGCTTGCATGAATATTATAAAATGGATATCAGCTGCAACAATTGCGACGATTCTTACCGTTCCGGTTATTGCGCACGCTGAAGATGATGCAAAGGTTGAAGATTTCGCAGGACGTACATATGGATTTCAAGCAATTGATGAAAATAGTGTAGCTGCATCAGCATTATATAAATATGATTCAGGTTTAACATTTGACTACCCAGATGCAGTGCGCGGTGTCTATGTAACAGGTCATTCCGCAGGAGGGGCCCGTTTTGCAAAACTTGTGGACCTTATGGATACAACAGATTTGAATGCAATGGTTATTGATATTAAAGATGATTACGGAAATATTACATATAAACCAGCAGATGATTCTCCGCTAAAAGCAATGGATATTGGAAAAAACTATATCAAAGATCCGATAGCTATGCTTAAAACATTAGAAGAGAAGAAGATTTACCCGATTGCACGTATCGTTGTTTTCAAAGACAGTGTACTTGCTGAAAAACGTCCTGAACTTTCTTACATGGATGGGAATTCTATTTGGAAAAATGGACGCGGAGAATCATTTGTGAATCCATTCATGAAAGAAGTTTGGGATCACAACGTGGACATAGCAATTGAAGCTGCAAAAATGGGCTTCCAAGAAATTCAGTTCGACTACGTCCGTTTCCCTGAAGGTTTTGAAAACCGTAGCGACACTTTGGAATACACTTTTGGTAAATATGGAGAATCTGAGCTAGACCCTGTACAACGGCGTGTAGAGGCCGTAACAGACTTTGTAGCTTACGCCAGTGAACAATTGAAGCCATATGGCGTAGATGTCTCCGTGGACATTTTCGGGTACGCTGCAACACTTCCTGAAGCACCTGGAATTGGTCAAAACTTCACGAGGATAGCAGATAATGTAGATGTGATTTCTTCAATGATCTATCCTAGTCATTGGACGTCGTATTTTGGAATCGCAAAACCAGATCTAGAACCCTATAAACTTGTCTCCGAATATGCAAAAGTCGAAAATGCCAAACTGGCTGAACTGGAAAATGCGCCCGAATCAAGGCCTTGGATCCAAGACTTCAGTGCACCTTGGCTTGGCTCTGGAAATTATTTACGCTACGGAAAAAAGGAAGTCAATGCGCAAATCAAAGGATTAAAAGATAATGGCATCGATGAGTATTTACTATGGAATGCGGGTAACAGTTATACATCGGGCGTTACTTACAAACCCTGACAGGATTTAATTACCCATGAAAACGAAGTGAAGGCTCCTTAAAAGGGGGAGTCAAAGTCATTTCTGAGCTTCGCTGCGAATTCAATGAAATTCTCTTTTTCAACATCTATAAATGACCAACCAGAAACGAATCTACCTGTTTCTGGTTTTTTTGCGTGGAAACCTTTTGAAGCTAACAAACGTACTATATAGTACAGAAAGAAATCATACAGTTCTTTTTGTTCTAGCTTTCTAATTGAGAAAATGAATGAATTAACAAAGGGATGTTTAACAAAATTTATGTCCGGGTATAACAGATAAGAATAAGGGAATACTTCTTGCTATAGTAATAAAGTCAATAGTATAGCCGAATTGTGACAGTGTACAATTGTTTGTGAAATAATTTTAAAAAAGTGTATTCATTGAGAATGATTATGTGTATAATATGTACTATAAGAACACAGTTTAAAATTATTCTAATTAATATTGAAATAGAAGTCATAACGATCAAGCCGACTGAAAGGAAGTGTCAGCAATGATGGTCACATTATTCACATCTCCAAGCTGTACATCATGTAGAAAAGCTAAAGCATGGTTGGAGGAACATGAGATTCCCTATACAGAACGTAACATTTTTTCGGAACCTCTAAATATTGATGAAATAAAAGAAATTCTACGTATGACCGAAGATGGTACAGATGAAATTATTTCTACACGCTCAAAAATATTCCAAAAGTTGAATGTAGATGTAGAAAGCCTGCCACTTCAACGTCTCTATGAGCTAATACAAGAGCATCCAGGACTTTTGAGAAGACCAATCATTCTAGATGAAAAAAGGCTACAGGTGGGGTATAATGAAGATGAAATCCGTCGATTCCTACCTAGAAAAGTAAGGGCCTATCAGCTAATGGAAGCACGTCGCATGGTTAATTAATAATAAAGATTAAAAAAGCTGATAGGAACAGACATTGAAAAATGCCGAAAACCTATCGGCTTTTATATTTCCCTTGCTTTCCCGACGGATGTTATCTACAATGCTAGTATTATTAAAGTTACACTTCCTAAGGCAGAACCCTTTCATATTTCGCCGGACGGTCATATAGTAAGTATAAGCATTGTAGGTCGTTTGGAAAAAATAGAGTAGGAATTGGTGAAAGCCATTTCCAAAGGAAGGGAGAGATTAAGGGATGGAAATAGAGCGCATCAATGAAAATACTGTGAAGTTTTTTCTCTCATATATCGATATTGAAGAACGTGGATTTACACGTGAAGAAGTTTGGTATAATCGCGATAAAAGCGAAGAACTCTTCTGGGAGATGATGGACGAAGTCAACGATGAAGCTGAATTTGAAGTGGAAGGTCCATTATGGATACAAGTTCACGCCATGAGTGGTGGAATTGAAGTGACTGTAACTCGGGCACAACTATCACCAGAAGGCGACCCACTCGATTCTCCGTTCGGTCCTGAAGATACAAAAAGAATGTTCCAACCAAGCAGTAGTGTATTTGAAGATGACGAAACTTCCATGCAAGAAACAGATGAGAAAACATTTGAATGGCTCGAAAATATGTTTGTCTTTCCAGAATTCGATGACCTCATTGCACTTGCAAGTCGTGTAATGGGTTACGAAGTTGGAACTTCGCTTCATTCTTATGAAGGTAAGTATTACCTGCATATGACATTTAATCCTGAATTGATGGATGATTCCCGTAAAACGGACCTATTCAGCGTGCTATCAGAATATGGTACACCATCAAATATGACCATTCATCGTATTGAAGAATACGGAACCGTCATCATGGACTCCGATGTATTTACGAACGTACAATATTATTTTGGAAAGTAAACAATCATTAAGAGACAGCAACTTTAATTAGTTGCTGTTTTTTTGGTTGCATTTTAGTTAGAACTTTTGTAATATTGGATTAAGAAGGAGGGGAAGAAAAATACTAACCGCACAAACACTCGAAGGTCATGCGATTACCCTGTCACTTGAAATGAAAAGGGAACAATTAAGAGAGTGGCGAAGAACAAAAGACTTTTATTGTTGCCAATGTAAAGAGCAAGTCCAGTTAAAAATAGGGGATATTAATATCCCGCACTTTGCTCACCGAAAAGATACTGCTTGTGTTGCCGATTTTTCTGAAGGTGAGTCAAAAGAACATTTACTAGGCAAGATGCTGTTATTCTCTTTTTTTCAAACGCACTCAAGTGCCGTGCAATTGGAACCTTTTTTGAAAATGGTATCACAACGGCCTGATCTTCTTGTCACAACCAAGATATCAAAAATACCGATTGAATTCCAATGTAGTATAATACCGACAGCCGATGTAATATCAAGGACTGACGGTTACCGAAGTATTGACATGGAACCGATTTGGATTTTGCAAACCCCAGCAAAATTCAACACACTGGCCGAAGGTGTAGGTGTATTCCATTTTTCAAAGTTTCATGAGCAATTCTTTATGCGTAAGTCCCCGGAAGAACTTGTTCTCCTCACTTTTAATCCCCAGACGAAACGATTCCATTATTTCAGTAGTCTTATTCATGTAGCAGGAAAACGCTACATAGGCATCCATCGCTCATTATCCATCCATTATCAAACATTCCCTTTTGCAGAACCAAATGCACCATCGAAAGATGAACTTGAACGATATGCAGCGCTCTTTGCTTCCATGCGCAATGATTTTCTTCAGTCCCGTATTTTATTGAATAGAAGGGGAGTAAGAGATCCCTTTTTACGGAAATGTTACGAGCTAAGATTTCTACCCACAAACCTTCCATCGTGGGTTGGAATACCTGTTCCATTTGCCGATGCATTTCAGGAACATGATTGTGAGTGGCAATTAGCAATCGTCTATTTTGTAAGAAGGAAAGGTATTGGTTTCCATCAATTAACGGAAAATCTTATTCGGAAACTAATGGATTGTCAAGAAAATAATTCTGAGAGAAAAATTCAAGCATGCCTTGCTTACCGGAATTTTCTTCTCTCAATAGGTATTAATTCTTCACGTGAAAATGTAGCTTTTAATGAAATTAATATTTTCAAATTAATATCAGATAGATTCCTTGCAAATTGATATGAAAATTGAGAAAATAGTATTGATTCGCTTCCCGAAATAGCGGGAGAAGGGGGAAAACAGATGACAACGAAGACAAAGAATAAATTACTGACACGTGACGAAGTAAAAGTGGAGGAAACATGGCGCCTTGAAGATATATTTGCAACTGACGAAGCGTGGGATAAGGAATATGCCGACATCGAAGCGTTTTTAGGTAAGGCCGAGTCTTTTAAAGGGACTCTTGGAAATGGTGCAGAAGCGTTATTTGAAGCGCTAACATATCGTGATAGCGTTTCGGAAAGGTTGCGTCGTCTCTACACATATTCGCACTTGAAAACAGATCAGGACACAACAAACAGTTTCTATCAAGCAATGGATAGCCGTGCAAAAACGTTGCTTGTAAAAGCATCGACTGCACTTTCATTTTTCTTGCCGGAATTACTGTCAATCAAGGAAGCCGAGTTGAATAAGACTGTAGAAGAATATGAAGAACTACGTCTTTATAAACAGGAATTTGAAGAAATCAACAAACAACGTCCTCATGTTTTACCGGCAGAGCAAGAGGCATTGCTAGCACAATTATCGGAGGTTACTGGTAAATCTGCCGAAACGTTCAGCATGTTGAATAATGCGGATTTGACATTCCCAACTGTGAAAGATGAAAACGGAGAAGAAGTAGAATTATCCCACGGTCGTTTCATTAATTTCCTTGAAAGCAGCGACACGAAAGTTCGTGAAGAAGCATTCAAAGCTATGTACGCAACTTATGGGCAGTTTCAGAACACGTTCGCTTCAACATTATCCGGAAATGTGAAGCGTGACAATGTCAACGCGCGTATCCGTAATTACGGCTCAGCTCGTGAAGCGGCAATGTCAAACAACCATATACCCGAACAAGTATATGAAAACCTTGTAACGACGATTAATAAAAATGTTCATTTGCTGCAACGTTATGTTGCTTTACGAAAAAAAGTATTTGCGCTGGATGAACTTCATATGTGGGATCTCTATGCACCACTTGTTAAAGATGCCGACATGAAGATTTCGTATGAGGATGCAAGTAAAAAAATGCTCGAAAGTTTCCATCCACTTGGTGAAGAGTACGTGTCCATCGTTAAAAAAGGGCTTGATAGTCGTTGGGTGGACGTCCGCGAAAACAAAGGCAAACGTTCAGGTGCTTATTCATCGGGCGCATATGGGACAAACCCGTATATTCTAATGAACTGGCAAAACAATGTAAGTAACTTATTCACACTGGCGCATGAGTTCGGCCATAGTGTGCACAGTTATTATTCACGTAAGAGCCAGCCATTCATCTACAGTGGTTATTCCATTTTCGTTGCAGAAGTTGCATCTACTGTGAATGAAGCGATTTTAAATGATCACTTATTGAAAACGATTGATGACGAACAAAAACGTATCTACTTATTAAATCATTGGTTGGACGGGTTCCGTGGAACTGTTTTTCGCCAAACAATGTTCGCTGAATTCGAGCATTTGATCCACAAATTGGACCAAGATGGTGTCGCCTTAACTGCCGAAAAACTAACTGAAGAATATTACGCTTTGAACAAAAAGTATTTTGGTGAAAATCTTGTTGTTGATGAAGAAATCGGCTTGGAATGGGCCCGAATTCCTCATTTCTACTATAATTATTATGTATATCAATATGCAACAGGCTACAGTGCAGCGGTTGCACTTAGTAATCAGATACTTACAGAAGGGGAGCCGGCAGTAGAACGTTATGTAAATAACTTCTTAAAAGCGGGTTCATCCGATTATCCGATTGAAGTACTGAAAAAAGCCGGCGTCGATATGACAAGTGCAGCGCCAATCGAAGAAGCATGCCGCGTCTTCGAAGAAAAATTAAATGAACTCGAATCTCTTATATTGAAAAATAAATAATTGACATGAATTTCGTCCGCTATATATTAGCGGACGATTTTTTTAGGACTTTTCTAAGCATGTGATACCGAAGAACCTGTAATACAGTTAACCAGAAGTAGAAGATTGTATGTAAATAGCGCCTTATACTAAAACGATTGTGTCATTTATGTGTAATTCTTTGTGAATAGTTGATGCTATTATTATTTTATGATAAAGTAAGGATGTGAAATAAATCACATACCAAACATACACCCCTTTTGTTTGAACGTGAACATTTCTTCCATTCCCTTTGAAATAGAGCATGAACTCCCCCCCAGGAGTCCATGCTCTTTTCTTTTGTCTGAATGTAAAGGACATGGTTGCGGAAACTGTACCGGATAGCGTGTACTGTCATGGCAAAAGAAGAAACTGTAAGGGGAACTCATCGAACTGTAGGGGCAATTGCGGGAACTGTAATGGCTCGGGCGAACTGTCATGGCAAAAGAAGAAACTGTAAGGGGAACTCATCAAACTGTAATGACAATTCCCGAAACTGTAATGGCCCGCCGGAACTGTCATGGCAAAAGAAGAAACTGTAAGGACAATCCCTGTATCTTCTGAGTAAAATCGATTTAATCGTAAAAATGTGTTGTCAGTTTTTGTTTTCTAAAGTATAATTAATGTGAATAATCTGAACGCATGAAGGGGGCTGAAATAAATAAGTAAATTAATCCAAAGAAATAGACCTGTTTTACTCGATGGTATTCCGCGCCTTATTGCCCGGTTATCCCCTACGCATCGAAGAGTACAGGATTTGAAAAATCAATTCTATCGAACGAATAGTGGTTACTCCGGTGAACGTAATGTCGATCTATATATCGAGCGTACACATTTTCCATATATGACTAATATTTTTAAGAACGTTCACCTAAGTATATCCTCGAATCATACATTTGAAATTGACACGTTGATAATTTCAGAGCGATATGTATTAATCGTTGAGGTGAAAAATCTTAAGGATACAGTCAGATTTGTAAAAAATCCCCCTCATCTCAAGCAGACGCTTAAAAATGGTGATGAAGCAGTTCTCAATTGCCCTGTTTATCAAACTGAAACAAATAAGTTGAATTTGAACGAGTGGTTTCGCCAACATGGAATTTCCTTGAAAACTCAAGGTTTAATCGTTTTAGCCAATCAAAACACGATTGTGGAAGACGCGCCTGATGATTTTCCGATCATTTATAAAAAACAAATTCCATACTACTTACAAAACCTACTACCTGATAATGTTATTTTTTCAGGGGCGGAATTAGAGAATATTTCACGTCAAATACAACATGAGCAGCAAAGATTCAATCCTTTTCCGCTATGTTCATATTTTAATATTGATGCGAGTGATTTAAGGAAAGGGTTATTATGTCACCATTGCAATGGTATTCTTATTAAGAAGAACCGTGAAACTTGGTATTGTGAATTTTGTTCAAAAGATGTATTGGATCCATTTAATGATGGAATTAAAGATTGGTTACTCCTAGTGAAAAGTTCTATAACAAATAAAGAATGCAGGGACTTTTTAAGTTTAAAAAATTCAAATGCAGCACGTTATGCCCTATCAAAGTCGCCGCTTGTAAAAAAAGGTAAGTCAACTGCAACATTCTACATTAGTGGAAATAAAAGAGTTCCTCATGAATAAAGTTTAGAGAGCCTATCGATTTAGATAGACTCTTTTTTGCGTGCAGAAAATAAGATGCATAGGGCCGAAGTCAGTACCCGTCACACAGGTTAATGGCAATTCAACAAACTGCGAGGACGGTCGCCGGAACTGTAAGGGGAACCCGTCAATCTGTAAGGACAATCCCTAAAACTGTAATGGCCCGCTGAAACTGTCATGGCAAAAGATGAGACTGTAAGGGGAACCCGTCAAACTGTAAGGACAATCCCTAAAACTGTAATGGCCCGCCGAAACTGTCATGGCAAAAGTTGAAACTGTAAGGAGAACTCGTCAAACTGTAAGGACAATCCCTGAAACTGTAATGGCCCTCCGAAACTGTCATGGCAAAAGATGAAACTGTAAGGACAAATCATCAAACTGTAGGGACGCCCACAAAAACTGCCACTGCAATCCGACAAAACTACACCGAACCACACAACTCACTATCAAATCCCGCACCCCTCACCCCCATAACTATCAAAACAACTCCCGATACAAAAAAAGCCCTCCATCCCCCAGTAAATCCCAGGTGAATGAAAAGGCTTGATAAAGTTATCCTCGTTTTTTACGCCATAAAGTCACATCTTGGAATGCCATTCGTTCGACATTTTGTTGGAGTAGCCGTTTTTTTAACTCACGTTCTGCGGACTTCTCGGATAGACCGTAAAAAGTTGCGATTTCTTTTGTTTCGAGTGTGTCGAAACGTTGGAATAGGCTCTCTAGATTGGGCGGTGGTTCAGGCGTTAAAGATTTCCCCACTAGTTCCTCTAGAATTTGCTTATAGACCGAGTAGTCATATAAGCCTTCCACTTTTAATCCTTCGTCTTCGATATTACCATTGAAGAAGACGAATGTCGGGGCTTGTTCGACTTCCATTTCCTTCGATAAATACAAATCGACTTGAAGGGAACGTAATACATTTTTGGATGAAAAGTCACTTGTAAATTCATCTATATCAAGATTTAGGGTTTCTGCGATTTCTAGCAGTATAGAAAATGATGAAACGTTTTTGGATTTCAAAAATGAATACTCTAGCATTTTAGATAAGAAGCGAAAGCCTGCTCGTTTTCCTTGGAATTCTGCGGCTTTGACAGCAATCGATGGGAAAGCCGCATGGGCTTTGTCACATGTATCCGTTGACTCAGTATCGCGTGTACATTGTAAATTCATACTAGGCAGGGATGTACGTAATACAATGCGAAGCGTAAAGTAACGATCATACTCCACTTGTAATTTACGTAGTAGCGGCTGTAATGACCAGCAATCTGTGCATAAAGGATCGATGAATACATATAATTCAATCGGTCTTGCGAATGCAGAAGGATTAATTGGTTCTTCTATTAAGGATGATCGATTCACGAATTCCCCTCCCCGTTCCTGTTCACCATGTGGCGGGCAGTCAGGACGAGGCGTTTGTAATAAATATCACGTAAATTTCCTTCCAAACCGACATCATCCATTGCTTCTGCCATACATGAAAGCCAGGCATCTGCCCGTGCAGGTGTTATGGGAAATGGATTATGACGTGCTTTCATCATGGGATGTCCATGTTCTTCTGTATATAGATTAGGTCCGCCTAAGTATTGTGTTTGAAATTGTTTTTGTTTTCGTGCCGTTTCTGCCAGATCATCTGGAAAAATCGGGTATAGGTCTGGATGGACGGCAACTTTGGAATAAAACTGGTCGATAAGTTCCGACAACTTTTCAGCACCGATCTCCTCAAAAGGGATCAAAGGTTTTCGAATCATTTACGTCAATCTCCTTTGCTCTGACTGTATTGACATTCTACCAACCCATCACTATTTTCACAAATAAACCGCTTATAAAACAGAATTACATGCAGTGGATATGCCTATGCTTTGTAAAACCCGAGCACTTTATCAACATATTGCTGTGTCTCTTTAAAAGGTGGGATGCCGCCATACTTTTTTACGTTACCAGGGCCTGCATTATAGGCCGCTAGTGCAAGTTCCATATTACCATCGAATTGAGTGAGCATTTGTTTCAAATACTTTGCACCGCCCATAACATTTTGTGCGGGGTCCAAACTATTCTTTACACCAAGAAATTTAGCCGTACCAGGCATTAATTGCATTAGACCCGCAGCACCTGCGTGACTGACAACATCACTATTAAAGTTCGATTCTTGCCTAATAACTGAGGATATGAGTTTCCCTGGCAAGTCATACCTGTCGGCAGCTTGCTGAATGATAGCAGCATACTCGTTATTGTCCACTGTACTGCTTCCGGAAGAAATAGCGGGTGGTTGTTTGGTTGAAAGAATTGAAGAAAGCGATGATGGTTTGAAAATGTTGGCAAGCCCATCATAACGTAAACTATCTGTGCTAGTTGCAGTTCCAAGTAAAGTCGATGAAACGGATGTCAATGAATCAGATACAGAAGGATTCCTCATCAGTTCGCCGAGCATTTCTTGAAACATGGATGAAGACATATTATTTTCACCGGCTAAGGTTTGTACAGAGCCGAGGGATTGGAGTGCATTTATTTCCATTAGTGTACGTATTGCTTGTGTATCCAACGTGATCCGTCCTCTCCAGTGCTTGGCGTGGGAATGCTGAACGATTGCACTTATAGCCAGTATACCAATTTATCGTAAAAAACGCATGGTCCAGACTGCAAGACCGAGTTTCATATGGTAAACTGAACGTATTGACATACGAAGGGACGAGTAAATTGTGCATACTTTAAATTACGTAGAAATAGGTATTCAAAACGGTGAAGAAATTCGTTTTTCACTACCAAATACAGCAGAACGACCGACTGGCACGCCCGCCGGGAAAATGATAACAGATTCGGATAACGTTTCATTCGTTTATTTATTGGATGAAGAAATAGGGTATAGTCACATATATTTCAAACAAGATGTATGGCCATACATGGTAAAAGCACTTCAGGCAGAAAAAGAGCCCATACTTTTTTACGGGGAAGAATCAATGGTCCTTGTTGGATTTAAAGAAGAACTGATGATGCTAATTTACAATATAGAGGGCAATGATAATTACGGAGAGGCTTTTTCTACCGCGGTTGAACAGGCATTCAACGTAATACTACAGCAAGTGGACTAACAGCTAGGAGGACTCTCGATGAGACAATGGAATCAGTTTCTTGAACCATATAAACAAGCGGTGGATGAATTGAAAATAAAGTTAAAAGGGATACGTTCCCAGTATAATCTTGAAGATATACATACGCCCATTGAATTTGTGACGGGCAGAGTGAAACCGCTAGCAAGCATATATGACAAGACACTTGAGAAAGGGATTCCGTTTGAACCGTCAGCAGAACTCGCTGCGGAACTGCCTGATATTGCGGGTCTTCGAATGATGTGTCAATTTGTGGATGATATTGGCACAGTTGTCGAGATATTGCGACAGCGAAAAGATTTGAAAGTGATAGAAGAGCGAGACTATATATCCAACAAAAAACCAAGTGGTTACCGGTCTTATCACGTCATTATCGAGTATCCGGTTCAAACGATTGACGGAGAAAAAACGATTTTTGCTGAAATCCAGATTCGAACACTAGCCATGAATTTCTGGGCGTCGATTGAACATACACTGAATTACAAATATGAGGGGGAAATGCCACCTGCCATTAATCATAGACTGGAAAAAGCGGCGGAAGCGGCATTTCGTCTGGATGAAGAA
Organism: Filibacter tadaridae; assembly: GCF_900609045.1. Taxonomy (GTDB): domain Bacteria; phylum Bacillota; class Bacilli; order Bacillales_A; family Planococcaceae; genus Sporosarcina; species Sporosarcina tadaridae. The sequence continues at coordinate 37,355 of NZ_UXAV01000039.1, read as the reverse complement.
ATGTCACTTATTCGAGATGAAATTCAAGATGCGCAACAGTATTTCAGTGCGTTCAAAGAATATGCAACACGCGGATATAGTCAAAAAAAAGAGAAGGGAGGAGGAAGTAAATGAAATTTACAATCCAATCAAGGAATGATGACTTGTCGAACAAGTTAATGAAAGAAGCTATGGATTATTTGACGGATTTTGGGCTGCTATACGACGATGAAGAACCTGATATGGTCTTGTCGATTGGTGGGGACGGTACATTGCTCCATGGTTTCCATAAATATAGCCATCGTTTAAAAGACACGGCATTTGTAGGTATTCACACTGGGCATCTTGGTTTTTACGCGGACTGGAAACCAGCTGAAATAGAAAAACTTGTCATTTCCATTGCGCGTAAAGAATACGACGTGATTGAGTATCCACTTCTAGATGTGACCATCAACTATCAGAATGGCGCACAAAGCACCACATACCTTGCGTTAAATGAATCGACCGTTAAATCGCCTGAAGTGACACTCGTCATGGATGTCGAACTAAACGGTGAACATTTCGAACGCTTTCGTGGAGACGGATTATGTATGTCGACTCCATCAGGTTCTACTGCATACAATAAAGCACTTGGTGGAGCAATCATTCATCCATCATTGCCTGCGATCCAGTTAACTGAAATGGCATCCATAAACAATCGGGTATTTAGGACAGTCGGTGCGCCGCTTGTGTTACCGTCACATCATAAATGTGTATTGACACCAGTCACAGCGCCAGACTTCATGGTCACAGTCGATCACCTTCAACTGTTGCATAAGGATGTAAAATCGATTGAATATATCGTCTCGAAAGAAAGAGTGCGCTTTGGCCGATTTAGAGCATTCCCATTTTGGAAACGCGTTCACGATTCATTTATAGATAGTGATGTGTGAGATGATGAGTAAAGATTTGAGATTCAAACTCACCTTTGTTGCAAACGAAGAGGCAGCAGAGATGCGTCTTCGTGAATTTCTTCATTTGAAAGGAATCTCAAAAAGAACACTGACGGCGACAAAATACGATGGTGGACTTCTCTTAGTGAATGGAATTGAAAGAGATGTACGTCATGTATTGAAATCGGGAGATGAAGTGACAATCTTATTCCCGTTAGAACAACCGAGTATAGGCTTACATGCGACAGAAGGGCCGCTTACCATCCTATATGAAGACGACGCGCTTATCATTATCGATAAACCACCAGGACAAAGCACAATCCCTTCGCGAGATCATCCTGACGGCACTGTTGCAAATTTTGTCGCAGGGAAATTTGCACGAGATTGCCTACCGGCGACTGTTCATGTCGTTACACGCCTTGACCGAGACACTTCGGGCATAATCTGTATCGCAAAAAACCGTCATATCCATCATTTGCTAAGTCAGCAGATGATACATGACGGTTTTCATAAGCAGTATATCGCAATTGTTGAAGGGCATGTCGATAGAAGCAACTTCATGATCGATGCTCCTATAGGTAGAAAAGAAGGTAGCATAATAGAGCGCATGGTTCGGGATGACGGACAACTTGCACGAACTGAAATAAATGTCGTTAATCGTTTTACTGTAGAAGGCCAACAATTGACAAAAGTTGCACTTGTCCTTCTGACGGGTAGAACTCATCAAATAAGGGTACATATGCAGTGGGCGGGTCATCCGCTTGCTGGGGATGATCTGTATGGCGGTAAACTTTCATTAATCGGCCGTCAAGCCTTACACTGTGCAGCAATTGAATTCAGCCACCCGTTAACAGGGGAACGGGTACGTTTTGAAAGTGACGTTCCCTTAGATATGAGTTCATTAATTTTTTCTAGAATTATATGAATACAGTAAACTTTTCTGGTGTGAAAGGTTGTAAAGAGGCGACAGAAAGAGTAGTCATTTCAGGGTAACGGAATGCACTAAGCTTCCCCCCAAATACACAACCTGTGTCAATATTGACGGTGTTGTTTTTGAAACGGGCTTCCTTTACGGGGGTATGACCGTAAACAATAAACGCATCTCCTTTGTACTCTTTAGCCCAGTCCCGTCGTATCGGTTTTCCATCGGCAGCTTTTTTACCTGTTATATCACCATATAAAACAAACGTTCTTATCGATTCTGAATCCGGTGAACCAATCATTTCTTCGCGAATACCTGCATGTGCGATGATGAGTTGTTGATCTTCAAGTGTCACGTATAATGGCAACGCTTCATAAAATAACCTGTAACGATTCAAAAAAAGTTTCCGGTTTTCAGGCGTTAACGTATCAAGTTCTGCGACGGTCGTTTCGAGTCCATGTGTTTGTTGTACTTTATTGCCTTTTGCGTAGCGATAGAGTTTGTTACAATGATTTCCCGGGGAATAATAGAACGTTCCTGCGTCTTGCATGTTGAAAAGTAATCGTAATGTGTCCAGGGAATTAGGTCCTCTATCGGTTGCATCACCGACAAACACAAGTTTCCTTCCATCAGGGTGAACTGGGATTCCCGTGTCCATCGAGTAACCAAGTTTATAGATTAACTGCATCAGTTCTGTAAAACAACCGTGGATATCACCAATTACGTCGTATTTCATAGTAAGTCGCTCCTTAAAATATAGTTAAGTAAGTATAGCATTTCCTTGTTTGCCACATCAATGTATACTAAATTGGAAAGGAAGGTGCAGATATGACTGTGAATGAAGAAAACAACGAAGAAATTGATTTCGATGAAGAAAAGTTGATCGAACTATTGGAAAATCAGGCAATCCTATCTTTCCGAGATGAATACTTGCACCTTCATGCATATGATCGAGCAAGATTTTATGAAAAAGTTACACTAAACTTGCGGAAAACGATGTATCATTTTTTATCCCCAAAAGAACTTGCAGAGGTTTTTGAAACAAGTGAAATTGACGATGACGATTATGAACAGTTCCTTCAGGAGATGGACACGACGTATGCGGCAGATATGATTTCCTTTATGTTTGTGGATAACGCGGTAGATGTCCTGAATGAACTTGACAAAGCACAAGTCGTTAGTTACTTGACATTGATGGATAAGGATCGTGCTGTAGAAATCAAAGCGCTCCTTCACTATGAAGAGTATACAGCGGGTTCGATTATGACGACAGAATACGTGTCTATTCCTGAAAATTCTACTGTTCGATCTGCGATGACCATTTTGCGCAATGAAGCGCCAGGAGCGGAAACAATCTATTATGTCTATGCAGTGGATGATAGCAATCGTTTAATGGGTGTTGTATCGCTACGCGATTTAATAATTGCGGACGAGGACACATTAATTAGTTCGATTATGAGTGAGCGGATTGTAAGTGTCCTTGTTTCTGAAGATCAGGAAGACGTTGCACGTATGATTAAAGATTATAATTTCCTTGCTGTGCCAGTTGTTGATTTCCAGCAACATATACTTGGAATTATTACGGTTGACGATATTATCGATGTTCTCGATGAAGAGGCATCTGACGATTACTCCAAACTTGCTGGTGTTTCCAATATGGATACATTCGACAAAAATTCATTGTCAGCGGCTAAAAAGAGACTCCCATGGCTTATTATTTTGTTAGTTTTAGGTATGTTGACAGCGAATCTTATCGATTTGTTCACTGAAACAATTTCTCAAGTAGCACTTCTTGCAGCATTTATCCCTCTTATCGCAGGAACTGCAGGAAATAGTGGAACGCAGGCACTTGCTGTTGCAGTTCGCGGTATTGCAACACGGGACATTGAAGATGAAAGTAAGTTTAAGCTTCTTTTGCGAGAGGCCGGGACAGGGTTCATGACAGGCCTTGTCTGCGCGATATTTGTTGTCGGTCTTATCTACGTTTGGAAACATGAATTCATTATCGGTCTTCTTGTCGGTGCAGCTATTTTCGTATCCATTTTTGTCGCGACAATTTCGGGTTCTTTCATCCCGCTCTTCATGCACAAGATGAAAATTGACCCAGCTGTCGCTTCAGGCCCTTTCATCACAACTTTAAATGACGTCATCAGTGTCATTATTTATCTTGGTTTAGCAACGGTTTTCATCGGAGATTTATAATCCGATGAAAATCGTTTTTTTTTGGAGATAGCCACTGCCATTGTAATAATGAACCACGCAGAAACCGGGCGCATATACTAAAACAAAAAGGATGTGCTGATTATTTTACGAAGTGAACCGTTATTATTCGTCCATGCACCGCCTGTTTATGTAAAAGTTACGTTTACAGAAGAAGAGTCCACTTCAGTTTTTGTCATGAGTGGCGAAGAAACGCTACCCACCAACGAGATTGAGATTGGTGCGCAAGAGAAGGAAGGTATAGAAAAAAATATAACAGATCCTATAAAGCAAACAGATCCTTCAATCCATCGAAGAGTTCTTTACCTAAGTGATTCCTTTCGCCAACAAGCCTATAAGCCCCTTCAATTTGTTTTGGAGGATGAAACAATGACGGGTACAATCGATAAGGTTGAAGGCGAAACAGTATGGGTCAATCTAGCGGATACGGAAGATCAACAAGTAGCGATCGAAGTTGGCATGATTGAAGAAATACTTTGGCGCGGGAAACCGTTTATCGAAAACTAAGAATCGAAAATGACCTGCTAAGGGTACGAAAGGCATCATATCAAATTAAAAAAGAGGCAAATCGGCGAAAACCCGATTTGCCTCTTTTGTTAATCGTGTAAAAAATTAAAGTCTGCATGATCGGAATATCCGACCATGCAGACTAAGCATTGTAGGTTTAACGATTAGTTATCTGGACAAAAGTCGATGAACGTATCCATCACACATTGAATACCACAGAAGCAATCCAAGTCAACCGTAATACAAGTATCTGTTTTACCAAACTTTTTCACTTCACATAATAGGTTCGGATTTAGATGACCATCACAGTAAATGTCAACCGGCGTACCATCTAAACGTTGAGGTTCAAGAACCTGTAACGTTGCACAGCATCCGTCAAAGATATTTTGTACTCTGAAAAATACTGAATAGCCACATCTAGGATTTGGTGTTGGTGATCCCGTTGGCAAAGTCTTTTTGTAAAGTGTTTTGAAAGCATCTCCCTGCTTATCTAAAAGCATGAATGCACGTGTATTGATTTGATTACGAACCGGGCTTACCATACTACCTAGAGGCGCCATGAAACAATCCGTTTCACATTCTATGCAATCGTCATCCGTACCAATATCCTGCACACGCTTGATGAATCGTACAACTTCACAAATACAATCGTGACGACGTTTTGTATCTTCAATTCCCTCATTTTTTCCACATCCCATTAATTACACCCCCTTTTCTCTAACTCTTACTAACTTATGCATTCAAGTTCCATTGAATCGGGCGGATGTACCAGTTATGAATAAAGTGAAGTTCAAAAAGGCATACTGTAAAAACAAAGGAGGGGACGCATATCCGAAAAATTGGTCTCATGCTTATCATCTTATTTTTAGTCTCTGGCTGCTCATTGATAGATAATGACTTTGAAGTACAAAACTATTCAGCTATGGATGAACAGGAAGTAAAGGATGTGTTGGCAAGCGATGATCGTCTCGCATCAGCAGTCGTCCTGTTTTTCGAAGAGGAATTGATTGTCGGCGTAAGAGCCAAAACCTTTTCGAGATTTCATAAAACGAAAATTGAAAAGGACATTAAGAAGCAGTTGAAAGAGAAGTATCCTGACTTAACGATCACAGTTTCAGCCGATAGTAAAATCAAAATGGAGACAAAGAAACTAATCGTCAAGGAAGATCAAGAGAAACTCGACATAGGAATTAAGAAAATAAAATCGTTATTAAAGGAAGAAACCTGATGAATGAAAAAAAATATGCAGCATTGGAAAAAGAGATTTCTCCAAAAACACCTTATTTGCGTAATTGTATTAAGGCTTTTCTAGTAGGCGGAACCATTTGCCTTATCGGCCAATTTGTAGCTCTCTTCTATATGACGTATTTTGACTTTACAGAACGAACTTCAAGTAATCCAACAGTGTCGACAATGATATTTTTTGCAATGTTGCTTACCGGATTTGGGTTTTATAAGAAAATTGGTCAAATTGGTGGTGCAGGTGGATCGGTACCGATTACAGGATTCAGTAATGCGGTTGTATCCGCAGCGATTGAACATAAGTCTGAAGGCTATGTACTTGGTGTGGGCGGTAATATGTTCAAACTAGCGGGGTCTGTTATTCTTTTTGGTGTTTTTTCTGCTTTTGTCGTCGCACTTATTAAAACAATACTTGTTAAGCTAGGAGTCGTATCATGGTAGCTCGAGGATTACTAACATTTAAAACAAACCCTTCCATTGCATCTACTGGTGTCACGGCTGGACCACTTGAAAAGAAAAGTCCGTTCGTATCGCTTTTTGACAAAATGTACGATGAAGAACAATCAGGTGCGGGGACGAATGAACAAGGTCACGCAAAAATGATGGAGGATGCCTGCATGATTGCGTTAAGTAAGGTAGACTCGGTACCTGAAGATGCGGATTTCTTACTCATTGGTGATCTCGTCAATCAAATGACACCGTCGAATTTTTGTGCGGCTACTGTCGGGATTCCTTATATGGGAATGTTTTCCGCTTGTGCGACGTCCGTATCAACTCTTATTACGGCAGCCTTATTAACAGACTCAGGCTTCTCTAAAATTGCAATCGCAGGCGCAGGTAGTCAGCATAATGCAGTTGAACGTCAATTCCGTTATCCAATTGAGTACGGTTCGCAAAAGCCGGAAACTTCACAATGGACGGTTACTGCAGTTGGGGTGGCAGCTGTAACACCTAACAAGAAAGGCATGCCTTCTATCGTTTGTGCAACAATTGGAAGTGTCGTTGATCTTGGGATGACAGACCCCCTTAATATGGGGGCAGCGATGGCGCCCGCTGCTGCAGATACACTTCAAAGACATCTCGATGGGCATGGTACGAAAATAACCGATTATGATTGCATAATGACGGGCGACCTTGGTAAAACTGGCTTCGAATTATATAAAACCCTTGCGTCTAATAACGGAATCGACGTAACGGAAAATTTCCGTGATGCTGGTGAAGAGTTTTACGGGGAGGATCCTTCCTTTTTTGCAGGGGCCAGCGGGGCAGGCTGTTCATCTACAGTTTATTTCTCAGAAATATATGCGAAAATGCTGCAAGGCGAGTATAAACGCGTCCTTCTTATCGCGACTGGCGCGTTATTATCGCCATTATCTTTCCAACAAGGTGACACGATTCCGTGTATTGCACACGCTGTCGAATTAACGATGAAATGAGTGGGTTAAATGATTTCGATTTTCATTACTGCGTTTGTTGTTGGCGGCTTGATATGTGTCGTCGGACAGCTATTATTTGATGTAGCAAAGCTGACGCCTGCACATACGCTATGTTTATTAGTCGTTATTGGTTCAGTGTTGGACGGGCTCGGTTTATATGAGCCACTTATTGATTTTGCTGGTGCAGGTGCGACGATTCCAATCACTTCTTTTGGTAATTCTTTGACACATGGAGCGATGGCAGAAGCAGAAAAGCATGGACTGATTGGCGTTTTGACGGGAATGTTCGAAGTGACTAGTTCAGGGATCAGTTCCGCCATCATTTTTGGTTTTATCGCTTCATTCCTTTTCAAACCTAAAGGTACTATCTGAGTACTGAATAAGAAAATAATAATGTCATTGTACATTAGCCCTTCCTTCCTTCTACTTTCTGCATAGGATATGTAGAAAGGAAGGGGGGATTTTCATGTTTGGAGGATGCTATCCTAATACAGGCGGTTATGCGGGCTGTGGCGGTTATGATCAAGGCAGAGGTTCTTACGGAGGTTCTACATTCGTTCTGATTGTTGTTCTCTTCATCTTGCTCATTATTGTGGGCAGAAGTTTTGTATAACTTTATTCAGCAGAAGTCCTTCACTTCTATAAGTGGAGAGATGAATGCGAACAAAAGCTACAATTCAGCGGGGATTAAAACCCCGGCTGAATAAAGTTAGCCTCCGGCGGATGTCACAGATTTTGAGGGGAGTTAATTGAGCAAGCTCAAATCAAAATCCGGACGCAATCACTCCGAGGCGCGATTGATTCCATTCATTTAAACTTGTGCAATAAGAAGGAGGAATAACAGATGAATGATTCATTTTTCCGGAAAATCGAATCAAAAACAGGCGTTCCGATGGAAGAAGTATTTGCACTTGCCAATGCCATTCAATACGCGGATTTCACCGATGAACGCCAAATGAGGCAGATTATCAGGAAAGTCGGGAAGTTGGCGAACAAGGATGTACCACAACATACGGAAGACGAACTTGTTCGTTCTATTTTAAAGAACGGAAAGTCGGTTAATCTAACAGACATTCAAGGTATGTTGGGGAAGTAAGGGAATAAAAAGAAAAGTATAATAATAGGTTTAACGTAGATAGTCTACGGGTAAATTGAAAGGAAAGGGGTGGACACAATGGGCTACTTGTTACCAATTCAACCAATTCAATCGCAACTATATGCAAACCGAATGAATAGGGAACGTTATAACTTTGCTTATATTAATCGTGTAAATTCCGTACGACTGAATCCTGATAATTCGCGTGACTTCGAGGATTCCTTACAGGATGAAATGGAAATGGAAGCGGGCGAATCCAAGTCTTCTGTTGAAGTTCTCCCTGCTTCTTTCCAAGGCTATATCTCACCCAACCCAGCTAATCTCTCGCCAATTATTGCGCAGGTTGTTGGAAAAGGGCAATCGATTAATGCATATGTATAATAAGTAGTTAAAAAGAGTCTACGATGCTCATTTGAGCATTGTAGACTCTTTTTGTCAGCCGACTTATACTATCTTTTCCATTGCGCGATGTGGAATATCCGCATCCATGAATTCGGGTGATGTAATCGTATATCCGAGTTTTTCATAGAAAGGGACAGCATAAGATTGTGCATTTAGCACAATCTTTTCGATTCCCGTCGATTTGGCATACTCTTCAAGGGCGTTCATTATCAAATTTCCTAAATGTTGTCCCCTGAAATCTTTCATAACACAGACGCGTTCTACTTTTCCAATATATTTGTTAATTTCACGGATACGACCGGCTCCAATAGGTCCATTCCCCGAGTAGACAACAAAATGTACAGCTGAACGATCGTGTTCGTCAAGTTCAAGGCTGAGCGGCACACCTTGTTCTTCTACGAACACTTTCCTTCTGACAGAAAAAGCCTCTTCTCGATCATGGTCAGAAGTAGCTATTTTTACAACGGACAACGCTTAGTTAACCTCGCCAAGATGGAACGTTTCATAAACTGTCCATGAACCATCTTCCAGTTGATAGAGAAGATGGAGTCGGTCTACGATTTCAGAATGATTGACACCGACCATCTTAAGCTGTCCGACAATATCATCGTGTTCACCAGAAGATAGTTTTTGTGCAATCGTTATGTGAGGAACAAATGTGTAATCGAGATCATCTTTAAGATTTCCACTATTAAGACCTTCGTGTAACGCAAGCAACTCATTGCTTGGATCCACTTTGAAGTAAAGTGTATTCGTTATCGGAGCGAATGTACTTACCTTCGAAACGTTTAACTCAAAAGGTTTGTATTTTTTAGTGACGTTTCTTACTTCTTTAGCAACTTCTTCAATTTCTTGGTCATTTGCTTCGAATACACCCTTAACGGTCATATGCGGTGTAATAAGCGCATAATGCGGGTCATACCTTTTCCGATAAGCGTTTGCTAGATCTTGTAATTTTTTTGATGGAAATGCAACAATGCCGTATTTCATAATGAGTGACCTCCTTCTAGTATTGGTTGGTATAGGATAGATCATCTTAATTATACCAGAATGATTGGGTAATGTCCTTTTGCTTGCGTTACAAACCATAGACAGTTTGAATAGCACGACGAACATCAGGTTGCCATTGCTTCCACGTATGCTCCCCTTCCAATTCTTCATAGAAGTACAAAAACCCTTTTCTTTCAATCAATTCATTTAAAATCCGATTAGGCGTAAGGAAATCTTTTTCGCCGTCTTCAGTCGTTTTTACTGCAGTTTCTTTTTTACCGATGACGTGATAAATCGAGAAGCAAGACGAATCTTTTGCAGTCTCCACCGCCGCCAGCACTGAATCATCGACGTATGGGGAATGTAGCATCACCCTGCCGAAAATATTTGGATATTTGAGTGCAGTTAGTAAGGAAATCGTTGCGGCAAGGGAGTCTCCAATAAGACCTCGCCCCGCGCCAACCTGATAAGTCGGATATAATTTATCCAAGTAGGGTACAAGCTCGTGTGCAAGAAAACGAATGTAAGCCTCGTGGCGGTCGCCTTCTGGGTGATAGAGTCGTCTTCTTTCAGGCACGCTTTTATACGGTACGCCAACAACAATGACGTTTTCAATTTCTTCAGCATCAAGTAATTCGTCAACTACGCGACCAATGCGTCCATACTGGAAATAATCTTTTCCATCTGAAGCGATTAAAATCGAATATTTATAGAGTGGACTATAGTTATGCGGCAAATAGATAAGTAGCTGCATATCCTCATCAAGTTCATTGCTGTGTAGAGTGATGTCTTCAATTTTTCCATATTTCATTTGTAGAGTGCCTCCTTAAAGCGAATATGTATGGTGATTGTATCATATTGTCACTAACAGGTATAATGGATGTATTACGCTTGTACGAAATAGAAAAGGGGTTGTGTGACTATGTTTGACGGAAAAACGGTTGTTCATTCAAAAGTGGTGACGGAAGCAACAAAACAAGCGCTACTGCGACGCGGCGTTACATTGGAAGCAATTGCAGAGATTGTTTACCAATTGCAGTTGCCGTATAATGAAGGGCTTCAAATGGAACACTGTCTGGAATCCGTTCAGGGGGTATTGCGAAAACGGGAACTTCAACATGCCATTTTAGTTGGAATCGAGTTGGACGAACTTGCTGAGCAAGGAAAACTATCCGCGCCGCTGCAAGAAATTGTGGAATCGGATGAAGGGCTTTTCGGAGTGGATGAAACAATTGCACTTGGTGCTGTATTTACATATGGTTCCATAGCAGTGACAACTTTCGGCCATCTGGATAAAAACAAAGTCGGTATCATAAATGATCTCGATACGAAAAAAGGAATTGGCGTGCATACATTCCTTGACGACCTTGTAGCAAGTGTTGCTGCATGTGCGGCTTCGCGAATTGCGCACAGGACTCGCGATTTAGACGAAGCAGGGGAGACGTTTGGGGACGTTCCACCTGAAGATACAATGCCTGAAACGAATGTTAAAGGTGCTAAAATATAACTGGTTAAGCGTGGGTACACAGATGGAGTAGGTAATCCTTCTGTGTATTTTTTTATTTTAAGTAAAGTAAAGATAATATTAATACAGAATAATTTGTTTCGAGTTACTAATTAAATAAAAAAACTTATAGACAATTAAATTATTAAAAGATATAATAACGTACATGCATAAATATTCAGAAGTAAAGGAACACTTGCTGAAATTCGCATTTGAAAGATAGAAGTGAAAAGAAAGGAGAATAACATGATTTCATTTGGCCATGTAAATAAATATTATGGAGACTTTCATGTTCTAAAAGATATTGACCTCACAATCAAAACTGGGGAAGTTGTTGTGATCATTGGCCCATCAGGTTCTGGTAAGAGTACATTATTAAGATGCATTAATAGACTTGAAACAATTACTGATGGTTCGCTTACGGTGAAAGATGTTCATCTCAATGACAAAAAAACAGATATCAATAAAGTGAGACGAAAGATAGGGATGGTATTCCAACATTTCAACCTGTATCCTCACAAAACCGTACTGGAAAATATCATGCTTGCACCAATTAATGCGTTAGGGATATCAAAAGAGGAAGCAAAAAAGACAGCGGAGTTTTATTTGGATAAGGTAGGAATTCCCGATAAGGCAACCTCATTTCCTTCACAACTATCTGGTGGGCAGCAGCAGCGGGTTGCAATTGCCAGAGGTCTTGCCATGAAGCCTGAAATCATGCTTTTTGATGAACCGACATCTGCCCTGGATCCCGAAATGGTGGGAGAAGTGTTGGATGTAATGAAAGCGCTTGCTGAAGAAGGAATGACGATGGTTGTCGTTACACATGAAATGGGATTTGCAAAAGAAGTGGGCGACCGAATTGTATTCATAGATCAAGGTAAAATCTTAGAAGAGGCCGCGCCGGTTGAGTTTTTCGAAAATCCAAAAGAAGAACGGGCACAAGTTTTTCTCAGCCGTATATTAAATCACTAAAAACAAAAGGGGGATGTATTTATGTTTAAGATGAAAAAAGTTCTTTTATTGGCAATTGTAACGTTGATGTCCGTTATGGTTTTGGCAGCATGTAACTCAGGCGGAGAAAAGTCGAGTAGTGAAGAAGAAGGAAAGAATGTACTAGAAACAATTAAAAAGAGAGATAAAATTATTGTTGGTGTAAAATTTGATACAAAATTATTTGGCTTAAAAAATCCAACATCAGGAGAAGTTGAAGGTTTTGATATCGACGTTGCAAAACAATTAGCAAAAGAAATTCTTGGTGATGAAAATAAGATTGAATTTGTAGAAGTGACATCAAAAACAAGAATTCCACTTTTGAATAAAGGCGATATTGATGCAATTGTTGCAACAATGACAATCACAGAAGATCGTGAAAAAGAAGTTGATTTCACAGATGTATACTTTGAAGCTGGTCAATCTCTACTTGTTAAAAAAGGAAGCCCTATTAAGAGTATTGATGATCTTACAAAAGAGACAACAGTCATTGCTGTAAAGGGATCTACTTCTACTGATAACATTCGTGAAAAAGCTCCAGATGCACCTGTACTGGAATTTGAAAACTATGCAGAAGCATTTACAGCACTTAAGTCTGGAAAAGGAGATACGTTAACAACTGATAACTCAATCCTTTTGGGAATGGCTTCTGAAGACGATTCATTTGAATTAGTGGGTGGCACATTTACTGACGAGCCTTATGGTATTGCGGTGAAAAGTGGCGAGAAAGAATTTTTGGATGCTTTAAACAAAGCACTTGAAGCTCAAAATTCAAGCGGTGAATTCGATAAAATTTATGACAAGTGGTTTGAGTGAACATTAACCAAAATAGTATAAGTTTTAGTGTAGATTAACATTTTTATCAATCAGGATGGGCATCTTTTGCTCATCCTGATTAAGTTAAGTGAGGTGGAAAGAGATTGGATTTTTCTATTTTAGTAGATTACTTCGACATGTATTGGGATGGATTTGTAGTCACGTTAAAAATAAGTCTTATTGCTTTAATCGCAAGCTTTATTATTGGTGCGATAGTTGCCGTTATGAGAATTACACCGTTCGCACCGCTCAGATGGATTGGGACTGCATATGTGGAGTTTTTTAGAAATATTCCACTCCTAATTATTGCTTTCTTCTTTTACTTTGGAACACCCGCCCTAGGACTGGAATTCTCAGGGTTTACAGCGGGAACCATTGCCCTCACGATATACACGTCTGCTTTTATTGGAGAGGCAATTCGTTCAGGTATATTGGCAGTTCCGAAAGGACAAATGGAGGCTGCAAGATCTTCAGGTTTAAATTATATTCAAACGATGAGAATAATCATTTTACCCCAAGCGATTAAAATAGTCATACCTCCAATCGGTAACCAGTTTATTAATCTAGTGAAGAACTCTTCAATTTTGGCTCTTATCGCAGGTACTGAACTAATGTATCAGGCAGATCTTATTTCAGCTAAAACGTATGTTGTCTTTGATGTATACATATTTGTTGCTGTGTTTTATTTAATCATTACCATTCCATTAAGTTTGGGCGTAGGATACCTTGAGAAACGCCTTGCTAATAGCAATTAAGGAGGTATCATAATGGATTTTTTAGGTGCATTTACTCCAGATAATCTGATCTTTTTATTGAAAGGCTTTTACGTTACATTAAAGGTTGCCTTTATTTCAATTATATTTAGCTTTATAATTGGTGGAGCCTTAGGGACGATACGATTTACCAAAATACCTATCGTATCAAATATAGCAGCAGTTCTTGTCGAGACAATCAGGAATCTACCGCTTCTTCTTATTATATTGTTTACGTATTTTGCACTTCCGGAGATTGGTATTAATCTTGGTATTACGGTTTCGGCTATTGTCGCATTAACTATATTTGAGTCGGCTATGCTTGCTGAAATTGTACGTGGTGGGTTGATTTCCATTGAAAAGGGACAAATGGAAGCTGCTCGGTCCTCAGGGTTGTCCTACATTCAAGCTTTGAGATTAGTTATTTTACCTCAAGCACTTAGAAGAATGGTTCCTAACCTGGTAAGTCAGTTTATCTCATTACTAAAAGACACGTCCCTTGCAGTAGTTATAGCACTTCCAGAATTGCTCCATCATGCCAAAATTATTCAAGCGCAAGAATTGAGTTATGTTATTCCAATTTTCCTCCTAATTGCATTGATGTATTTCGTTGTTAATTTTGCATTATCACTAATTGCGAAAAGACTGGAGTTGAAAAGCGCCTAAACGGGTTCTTTTCGGGAGGAATTACTAACATAAGTAAAGGCCTGCTCTCTCACTGCCCAAGTCTCTGTGGAATTCAGGATATATATATTACGAAGTATGTTCTAGTCATTGTTATCGAAGACTTGGGTAGGTTTCAGTTTCGAGAAAAAAGTTGAAAGGATAAAAGATGCACAACTATACCGAAAAGTATAGTTGTGCATCTTTTATTTGTGATTGACTGTTCACTTTAGTAATGCGTATACAAATGACTATCCCGTAAACTCAAGTGGATTATAAAAACTGACTTGCTGCTATTTTCCATATATCACGTGAAAAAGAGGAAGAAACAGTCCTTGTCTAATGAAACTATAAAATCTCCCGCCCTTGATGTATAGGCGGAGGAGAATTTTTCAGTGCCTTCGACTAGCAATCCAGGGTATTATAGCATTCCGCAACAAATTTCAAGTCCTCTAATAGCAAAGAACGCAAGTTGGGGCGACGTCTAACTGCAAGAGGATGGTAAGCCACTGCTGTTTTGAAACCTCTTATATCATACCAACTACCTCGCAACGTCTTTACTTCAGCCTCGGGATTTTGAAAAAAGGATTGGACCGCCACGTTTCCTAAGCAAAGAATCAGAGTAGGCTTTTTTTCTTTCAACTGCTGATCTAAATGTTTCATACAAATGTGCCGTACTTTTTCTTTTTCGTAAGCACGCACTGGTTTTCTTTTAAGGATATAAGTGACATACAGGTCGTCTATATCTAAACCAGCGTCATTTGCGACTTCCTGGAGTGTTTGTCTCGTTCCACATAGGAATGCATCACCCTCACGATTCTCGCGTGCCCCAGGGTTATCTAAAATAATCATAATCGGCGCATCAGGATTCCCTTCACCCCAGACCATCCGTGTCCCATGTTGATATAGACCACAATCTTTACAATCATCAAGGTGGTTAGGAGTCGGTTCTTCTACTAACGTTTTCGGACAAAAGTCAGAAATAATTTTCAACCCCTTTGCTGTTTTGCTCTTACATGGAAAGCATACCTTAAGTAGGGTGATTTCAAACTAGTTTCCAGCGTATTGACGATTATGGGCCCAGCGGCTAATCTCTTTGAAACCGAATTATCAAAACTCTATAACTAGCAATTCCCACGGTGTTAACAGAGTGGAAGTGTTTGGATTTGACGAAAGTGTATTTGTATTTGTTACCTGTATTTTTTCATCTCCTATTGTGAATGCTGTCTACGTAACGACTTAACAAGGAGGAATCGGTTATGTTGAAATTAGAGACGGAACTTGAAGGGCATCATGCTTCTTTTGGTGTCGTGAGCGATTGTATCAGTGATCTTGGTTATCATTTAGGAGGGAACTGGGATTATCATAAAGGGTGTTTTGACCATACGTTATGCCGCGAAAACGGTGAAACCATTTATGTCCGTATTCCTTTCCAAGTAACGGACGGGGAATTGGATGAATATAATGCTTCCATTAAATTTGAAACACCCTATGTGATTAAACATGTCGTGCATGTCGGATTGGATAGTGATGATAGTTCGTTGTTAAATGCGACTGGCTTTAGCCAATTTCAACAGCCAATTGATAAGGACGGGCAGATTAAAAATAAAAACAGATGGATTCATGCAGGGGAAGTCGCTGTAAATGAACTCTTGGAGTGTTTGTACGAACATAAACATTTGAAATCTGGATGAAGAGTAGGTTCGACTTATTTTGCTATATAGGTTGAGATAAAGAATCCTCTCAACAACGCTCGGCGCTTGGGGATGCCTCTCGCAATAAGCTAGTGAAGAAGACCGCTGTCAGTCTTATTGCGAGAGGCATCCCCGGTGAGGCGCCTTCGCTGGAGATTATATAGAATCATTAGTTCGACATATATATAGGTAGAAATAAATAATGTGACAGGTAGTTGATTTCCGTGCCCACGGAAAGTGTCCGCTCGGAATGGAAATCAATGTTTTGTTGTGAAATAAATGAAATTAGTTACTTTACAGTAAATAACATATTATTTATTCTTGATTATTTCCTCAATAATCTCGGATAAAATATCAGCTGTTCGATATGCTTCTTCCAAGGTGCTGTCTATGCCGCCTACATTCATTAACACCGATTGACCAACGAGGTCTTGATTATATGTGCTTTGTATCTGTCCGTTCTTCACGTTATTTTTGACGATTACCCCCCTCGATATTCCAGGGTATTTCTGATTAAATTTAGTGTGCAACTGCTCTGCAAATTCCACATTTTCTTTGTAATTTTTACTTGTTTGGGACACAATAAATGCAACCTTGGCATAGTCTTTACCGTTACTAACGAGGGTACTATCCTTTCTTGCTATGGAATCCCTGTGAATATCAAGCACCATTTTAATGTTACTGTTTGTTTGCAATGACTTTTCTAATGGCTCTCTTGATACATCATAAGTTTTATTGAAAGTCAATCCTCTCCCCTTCGTAATGCCAACGACATCCGTGCTATCATGTATAACATTAATATCTTTTTCTTCCAATGAACTCTTCAATCTTTTACCAACTAAAGTAATATTTTTTGATTCATCTTCTGGTATAATGCCCTCTTTACCATTTATTTCAGGATTGAAAGATTCATGATTATGTGTGTGATAAATATACACAGCCGATTCTTGTTGAGTAACAGCGGGGACAGAATTGCTTTGTCCATCAACTGAGATGGCTGTGTTTATTACTTCGTGTCCACCAAGCAGGAAAACCCATGAGAACGCGATTGCACATAGGGCCATTCCAGTTGCTGCGAAAGAATAATACTTGTACCTTCTTTTTCTTTCTGACTTTCTTGCGATTTGTCTAAGTCGAGTTTCCGTATTTGAAACGAACTCTTTACTTGGCGTATACGAATGGGCATCTTTTAGGATATCAAACAATTCATTATCAGTTCTCATTTTCGATTAACACCTTCCTATTCAAGTTTAATTTTTTTTCGAGTTCTCTCAATCCCCGATGATAATCGACTTTAACCTTGGATTCACTACAGTTTAGGATTTCAGCTGTTTCTTTTATAGAAAATTCGTTTATACCCCGCAGTATTAATACGGTTCGGAAACTTGGTTTGACTTTTGAAATAGCAATTTGTACATAATTCTTCATTTCATTTTGTTCGGCAAGTTCATTTGGATCCTGCGCTTCCGATTTCAAGTTTTTAAAAAATCCCTCTTTAAAGATTGAAGTGAATTTCGACTTCCGATAATGGTCAATTACGACGTGTTTTGCTATGGAAAAAATCCAAGTCTTTAAGCTTGCTGAATGATTAAATTTCGATAAGTTGTTCAACACACGGATAAATACTTCCTGCGTCATATCCTCTGAATCATTTTGATTACCCGAAAAACAGATGATGAATCTATAAACATCTAAGTAATGATTTCGGTAAATCTCAATAATCCTGTCCTCCGTGTTATCTGCATCAAGCAAATAAATCCCTCCTTATTTTGCTATACAACCATTATTCGTTTTAACTGCCGGAAAGGTTACATGTTTTTTTGAGTAGCTCCGTTAAAGCTTGTGATAATCTTCAGTGTACGACACAAAAATGAGTAAATGGGTTTATTCAAGGACTTTTTTTATAAGTTTCAAAACAACTTTTAAGGGAAAAATACCATAGATTGTAATTATAGCAGGAGGTGATTCCGTGAATTCGAATTACGAAAAATGTCTGGAAGCGTGTTTGGAATGTCTAGAGGCCTGTAACGTCTGTTTTGACGCATGCTTGAAAGAGGAAGATATGAAGATGATGGCGGATTGTATTCGTTTGGACCGTGAATGTGCTGATATATGCGCGTTTGCAGCACAAGCAATGACGCGCAATAGTCCATTTACTAAACAAATTTTAGAACTTTGTGCAGCAGTTTGCGAACGTTGTGGAGACGAGTGTGCTAAACACAATCACAATCATTGTAAGCGTTGTGCTGAGGCTTGCAAAAAGTGTGCTGAAGCATGCCGACAAATGATAGCTTAAACGATGTGCGGAAAGTGCAGCTATCAATGTGGGACTATTTCCGGGAATTTAAATTCGTCATGTACTATAAAGCTTTTGCGTCAAACACAAAAAACACCATCCAGTGAAGGGTGGTGTTTTTCTATAAATCTATACATGCCAAGAGTTTAACGTTATGGTCCCGACTGGGCTCGAACCAGCGATACAAGAAGACGTATTGCTCATACAAGTGCGTTAAATTATAGTGGACATCATAGTGGAGCTCCCTATGAAATTATCCATATCACCCAATCTGGATAATTTGTAACGTCGCTAGCGTATAACTACAATGTTCCTGTAATTCAGCAACTAGCTGTATGACGTCTCCCTCAAATAAAGAAAATAAAAGAGTAGAAGATAGAGTGGCAGAAGTGGTGGATTCAGTCAATGATGATGTTACCTTAATGGCATCGTTAATTTGTATATGGAATTTTGAAGGAATGCAGCCTATAACTTTCGATTCAAAGTTGACTTTATAGATGACTTGAAAAATGCCATCTTTTAATACTTTTAAACCTTCGCGTAATACTTCAACATCTTGTAAAGGTCCGGCTATTATGAAACTTACATTACCTGATGCTGAAGTTTTTGATTCGGTATAGGCAAATCCATAAGCCTTATCAAACGTTCCTGCTGGTCCGGGTTCTCCTTGTGGACCTGCTGGCCCTCGCTCACCGCTTGAACCTTTGGATCCTGTGTCGCCTTTTGGACCGGGTTCACCTTTTAATCCTGGAGGTCCTTGGTCTCCTTGAACGCCCCGGAATCCCCGGTCACCTTTTGGCCCTTGTTTTCCACTTGGCCCTGGGCATCCGTCCTTTCCCTGTGGTCCTTGATAGCCTCGTGGCCCCCGCCGACCTCTTGACCCGTCACTACATTTACAAAAATGGCTTTCATTACATTTCGGACAGCGTTCCATGATATATCCTCCTATAAAAGATTATTATTCAATTATGAAAAATCCCTTTTGGATCATCTATATTACCTTCGAATTGTGATTGGGACATTTAAGAGTGTTTCACCTGAACTTGTTTGGATTGAAATAGCTCTCGTTTCATCCGGTTGTATCGCAGATCCTTCAACTCGATACAGCCATTCACCAAGTGCATCAACTGATACTTGTGCAAGGAGAGGGCCACTTAGGTCATTACCAATATAGAGGGAAATGGTAGCGTCAGGTCCAAGTATGTCAGATGTTCCAGTTATTCGCCATTCTGCATCCCGAGTCCGGAATTCTGCTCGAGTGACCGTTAAATTTTGAGTTATGGATGCTACTATTACATCATCGAATGAAGTGCCACCAGGGCCACGAACTGTGAGTCGGAAAGAAGCCGTTCCTACTTGTGTTGGAAATGTAAATGTTGCCGTCGCTGTATTCGCATTGGTTAACTGAACAGGAATTCCAGCGATTTGCTCCCATTGATAGCTGGTCACAATACCTGTTGCACTCCCTGTCAACGTGACGACTGTTCCTTGTTGAACAATTTGGTCTGGTCCGGCATTTGCAACAGGTGTAGGTGCAGACCCAATCACTAAAATACTCACTGAATCAGTGGATGGACCTCCTTCACCGTCAACTGTTAATTCGAAAATTAGAGTCGTAGTCAAATTAGGTGCTGTGAAGGATGGAGTTGCAGTATTCGTGTCTAGTAGTGTAACGGGTGTGCCTGAAACTTGTGTCCAGCTAAAAGATGTAATCGGACCCGTTGAGTTTGTTCCATTCAGTGTAACCGGTGATCCAAAAAGGACTGTAGCATTTTCTCCGGCATTCGCTGCAACAGATATCGGATCGGTTGAAGGTCCTGTCACGGTTATGGGAATCGTTCTTTTTCCTTCTGCACTTGAGTTGATTGTCAAATTGGGTGGGGCAAATAGAAGGTTCGTCGTAAACGTCCCATCGGGTAAAAGGATTAGTTCCCCGATGCCGAAGTCTTCTATTGAAAGCGTAGGGGTACCGAGAGAATCACTGGATGTAGCGATGATTGTAAGGTCTCGAGTATCCGTATCATAGTTGGCAGTTACCGTAATAAAGTCTACAGGAGCTACCTCCTTAATACTTTGAGGACTATCATTTATATTTGTAATGGTAATCGTACTAGGAGGGCGGCTTCCAGTAAACTGAACACGGGCAAAATACTGGCCATTGGTACCCTGTAATAATGTAGGGTCAATACCGGGACCCGTTACATTTATAGTCTGTGGAGTATCATCCGACGTAGCAAAAACGTCTATGAATCCACTATCGGCTACGTTTTGAGTATAAGTCGCCCGTGGAACGTCAACGCCTGATATCGTTGAGATTTTACCTAATACGGTAAAGTTGCTTGTTTCGATACAGTTATCCGGATCAATCCCAGGCGTCGTCGAACGATCTAGTGAACCTATACCGATTCCGGGACCCTCAATTCGAAAAAAGTTTTGAAGTTGCCCGAATCGATCCGTAAACAAACTTCCTATAATTGGATGGACCACAGCTGGGTCCCCAAGATATCCTTCTGGAGCAGCCGGAGCAACAGCTGGATTCCATTGTAAGAACGGATGTACACGGCTATTTAGTGCAAGTTGAAAATCTCCCCCATTTAACCCACCGATATCTTCTGTAAAATTAATTTCTCCAACTGTAGGGTCATCCCGATCCGGTTCAACAGTGAATGTGTCGACTCCGTACGGATGCGTAACCGTATATACCCCGTTTGCTCGTAATCCAGCCACGCGAATGCGGACTCTACCAAACACAATTTGCTCATGGTCCCTCGGTACTTCATTTACAAAAGCAGCTTCTAATGCCAAAACAAGTCTTGCCCTTTCCCCCGTATCTGTCGTCATTTCAGCTTCCACCTGCATGTAGAAAGCTTCTTCCGGATAATTGTCAGGAAACGAAACTGGCTGTGTTGGATTAGGTAAGTCCGCGGGTGAGATGCCAGAGAATGGATCAGTCGGGTCAACATTCAATTGAAGACGTAGGCCATTTTCATCTTTATACCAAACTGGAAATCCATCAAAAGCATTAATCGGTCCAACCTTCATGAAATACCTCCTTCAAGAAAAGCTACTAGTAGTATATGGAGAACGGGTGTGAAAAGCGTAGGCATGAATAAAGTAAGTTTCGAAAAGTCCAGTGGACAACTTCCCAAGGCATCCCTAGTTTCATAGCGTATACAGAGGTGGGACCATGGATAAGACAATTATCTTACTTCTATTGTATGTGGACATTTGCATAGGTTTTGGTTTTTATATGTATCTATGGAGAATAAAGAAACTTATCGGTTTTCATCTGGGAATGAACATCAGTATTGTAATGGGTGGAATGATTGCTCTAATTTTCGGTGTATTACTCATCCTTCAATTTCCGTTCCATTTTACGTTAATTACCGTGGTTTCAACATTAACAGGGTTAGTGGTAGGTGCAATGTTTGGGCTGTTATTCGATTACCAAACGTTTGTGACAGGCTTAACGAATGGAATAGTTGTCGGATTGATGTCACCGATGATCGGCACAATCATCGAAATGCCATCCGTGTTTGTTTGGTGCATTCATATCTTTTTTGCAATCAGTTTATGCACGATTTCAATTTCTATTAAAAGGTCGTGAAAGTAATCATGCTTCTCATCTTGGTCCTTCTGGTATGGAATTTAGCTGAAGTAATTTCTATTTATCGAATGTTCAAGAAGAAAAACTTGTTATTTGATGATCGGTTTACAAAGACAATGTGCATGGCTATAACGACGA
Organism: Filibacter tadaridae; assembly: GCF_900609045.1. Lineage (GTDB taxonomy): Bacteria > Bacillota > Bacilli > Bacillales_A > Planococcaceae > Sporosarcina > Sporosarcina tadaridae. The sequence continues at coordinate 15,166 of NZ_UXAV01000039.1, read as the reverse complement.
TTTCTTCAGTTGCGTTATCACTTTACCTGGAACTGTTGATTCCTGAAAATCAGATGTCTTCATTTTTTTTGCCCATCCTAGTGGGGGTATTTATTGGTTGGAGATTCGGTTCTATCATTAAAGCTCCCGCGACGTTAAACGGTATTTATAACGGTGCGATGGGAGGAATGATGGGTATGATGTTAGGTGCCGTGTTGCAAAACCCGGCTCTATGCAACATTCCGATAGATTCGGATTCATTGATTGCTACAAATATGTATGTGATTACAGTTTTTATTGCTCTTCTACACACAATTGTTAGTTCCTTCATACGTTATTCAATAAAAGTGTAGGATAAATATTTTCTCAAAGTGCTAAGGGGGAGAGCTATTTCACTACTTCGCTTTGCTTAAGAGGGGGGAATTGTGTTGAAAAAAGTTATTATGACAGTACTACTAGTCATTGGATTTTTTATTTTTTACTTCCTATGGCCTCGAACAATTGAGTTACCTCACATTGGAACTGTAAAGGAGTGGCCACTTACTGAAGTAGGTGGAAATGAAGCTTCTTTTCGAGAAAAACCAAAACTAATTACTTTTTTCTTTACGAATTGTCCCGATGTTTGTCCTACCACGATGTGGGATCTAAAAAAATTACATCAAGTGATGGAGGAAAGAGGAATATCCCAAGATGAGTACTTTATCATAGCTGTTACGGTGGATCCTGAATACGATACGAATGACAAAATAATTCAGTATAAAGACATGTTTGAAATTAATAGCCCCAACTGGTTGTTTTTCAGAGGTGCAGAAGAGGAGACTTACAAATTCACTCAGTACTTCAACTTTTCCTATGAGAAAAATGAAGATGGATTTCTCACTCATTCAACGTCTATGTATGTAGTGGATTCAAATGATAAAATACGTGCGCACCACGATATGGCATTAGGCAAAAAGCAAGTAAATATTGAAGAAATTGCAGATCATTTGGAACAGCTACTCAAATAACTTACTTACACTTTTTCAGGATAGACTTGTTTTCAGAAATATTATTTGGAGGAAGTCATTATGAAGGAAGAGTATAAAAGTGTTGAAACGGAAAAGAAGATAATGGAATTACCAAAAGAGGTTTCTTCATTTTCATCACCAACAAGTGCTGTTTCCGAGGAAGAAACAAGAATTCTTACAGAGTATAACGACCAGAGAAATATGTTTAAAATAATCAATCTACATGAACCGCACCGTAAAACACTTACGCTGAAGAAGTTTTTTAAAGTGAAGCGAAACCAACAAGTTGTAATCTCCTCGGTTATTGAAAAGGACGGAACTTTAACGACAGAGGGGAAGGTCGCGGCGATTGGTCGAGACTTTGTCATGCTCACGGATTTACAAAAAAGAATTTGGATTCCATATGCTGTAATCGAAACCGCAAATATCCCCTTTGGTTTTCCCACCTACTCGAACTCCCATCAGCATCATATATACGACAATCAATTGCGAAGAAAGCTCATGCTCAATTTTGGCGAAACCGTGACGAAACGAGAAGCGTTGGTTCAACAGTTTTTTGAAGAATCTCTCCGAACAAACTTACATTCATGGAAAGGGACGTGGGTTGAGGTAGTCACGAATGAACAATTGATTTTCGGGAATATATTAAAAACAACAAATAAAGAATTATTCCTGAAAAGGTTCAATGCAGAATTGTCAATCCCTTTAAAAGACGTACGATTTGTATCTACATTCCGGTTATTTTCTTTGTGTAGAAAAATGTTGCATATCATGTTTTCCGTCTTTCATGAAAAATTAAAGGGAGGTAGAAAAGATGGGTAAAGAAGAAGAGAATTATTTTCAGGATTTCAACAAATTAGTAGGAGAAGATCTGCTTGTTATTACGAAAGCTGTTCAGCTCAACCTATTGGGGCAAGTATTTCGCCCAATCTTTTGCGGAACGGTTTCAGAAGTGCAAGATGGACATCTGACATTATCACCTGTCATCGTAAAAATGGTGAATGCCCCATTTTATCGATTTCCTTTCCCTTTGAGTGTTCCGCTTGAGCAAATTGTGTCATTTTCAACTGAAGTACCTTGTGATTTAGTATTCCCGTTAACTTAACAGAAAAGGGGAGAGCATATGTCTAAACCAAATGAATCTCAGCCGATTAATGATATTCGAGAAGCGGCGATTATCAAGCACTTCAGAAAGAATATAGAGAAGAGAGTGTTTATTCTAACAGAAGCATTTCCGTTCATGTATATTGGAAAAATTGTAAATGTGGTTGAAGATTTGGTGGAGATTCTTGTACAGACAACGTCAATACCCGCATTGGAAGGGAAAACGTGGATTGTGCATATCCATTCGATTGATGTGTTCTATATTGAAACAGGGGTAGGTGCAAAGATACCTGATTTGAAAGATTAGAAGAAAAGAGGTGATGCAGATGAAAAGAAGTTATCACGTAGTAGCGATTCCAATTCGAATCGTCCTGAACTCATTCGGCGATCATAATCCGAACGGCATGATGTACGTGTTAAAAGAGAATGAACAGAAAGTAAAAGAAATGGTCAAAAAAAACCCGTTTTCTCCTGTTGACCTCGTTCAGCCACTCGCGATTCGGGCTAATGAAGGGGACACAATAGAAATTTTGTTTGAAAATAAACTACCATTTAACACGGGTATACACTTTCAAGAAGCTGAGTACGACGTATGCCAATCTGACGGGGCAAACGTTGGATTGAACAAAGATAGTACTGTAGCTCCTTTCAAAACTATTTTATATCGGTTACATGTTGTGAAAGAAGGAAACTATTTCTTTTCCGATTTAGGAAATCCTTCAAGTGGAGAAAATGGTTCAAATTCAAACGGTCTGATTGGAGCGTTATGTGTGGAAAATCGCTTTTCCTGGTGGACGGATCCTGAAACTGGAAAAGTATTGAACAGTGGTCAGTATGCGGACATCCATCATCCAATATTGCCTTCATTTCGCGAATATGTCTGGATGTTCCACGATGAAATGGAAGTGGATGATTTAACAGGAAACCGACCAATCAATCATTTCTCTAATCAGGAAGAAGAATCGTTCCATGGGGCCAATTACCGGTATGAACCTGAAAATAGACGCCAACAGCTGATTTCAGAAGGGGTCGTCTGTCCGAATTGCCAGGGGGAAGAAGTCCATCACGATTCCTGGGTGTTTGGAGATCCATCCACTCCGATATTACGGGGGTATCTTGGTGATCCAGCAAAAATAAGAGTCTTTCATGGCGGAGTAAAAGAAACGCATGTTTTTCATTATCATGTCCATCAATGGTTCAGTGATCCGAATGACCTCGCATCTGAAATATTTGACGCACAAGCGATTAGCCCGCAATCACATTACACAATTCAGCCGCTTTACGGTTTAGGTAGTTTACATGGATCGTTTGGAGATGCAGTTATTCACTGTCATCTTTACCCGCATTTTGTTGCGGGGATGTGGGGGATGAATAGGGTGTTTAATACGCTTCAAGATGGGACACAATGCTATCCGAATGGCGTTCCGATTAAAGCGTTGCTCCCATTGCCGGACAGGGAACCACCACCAAAACCGACAAAACTGAAACCGGGATTCCCGAACTTTATCCCAGGTAAGGTAGGGCTGAAGGCGCCGCGTCCACCGCTGGGAATTATCGGAGGAAGAGGTCTGACTGAATTAGAACGAAATGCAGCAATTGAGAATCCTAGACCAGGTGCGGTATTTACGGATCCTTGTCCAGAAGATGCGCCAGTAAAGGAATTTAACGTTTCATTAATTGAATTACCACTTACTTACAATAAGGAAGGTTGGCATGATCCTACAGGGCGAATGTTTGTTTTGGATGAAGACATAGAAGATATTTGTTCTGGAAAAAAGGATCCGGAGCCTCTTGTCATCCATGCGTCGGCGCATACTTGTTTTCACATTAATTTTACGAATCGATTGCCTCATATACTTGACGGCGATGCATTCCAGCTCGTCACCAGGACATATGAAGTAGGCATGCATATCCACTTTGTGAAATTTGATGTACTTGTGAATGATGGAGCGAATGTTGGGTGGAACTATGATTCTTCCGTTTTACCCGGTGAAACGGCACAGTACTCTTACTACGCAGATGTGGAACTAAAAGCTTGGTTTTTCCATGATCATTTATTCCCTGGCGCTCACCAGCAACATGGTGTCTTTGGATCAGGAGTGGTCCATCCACGTTTTTCTAAATTCCTTGATTCAGAAACAGGAAAGGAAGTTAATAAGGGGACTCAAATTACGACAAGTAACCCATTAATTCCTGATTACCGTGATTTTGTATTATTTGCTCAAGACTTCACACATTTGTTTGACAAAAATGGAAAACCGCTTAGTCCTCCCCCTTTTCCTGGTTCGCCGGACGATCCTGGGTTGTTTGGTGTGAATTACAAAAACGAGCCGCTGCAATTTCGCTTAGGTAAAGAATGTGATCCCGCTTATAGTTTTAGCTCCTATGTGAACGGAGATCCCGTCACGCCAATATTGAAGGCGTATGAAGGAGATTCAATCCGAATTCGTCTACTTCAGGGCGCGCAGGAAGAGTCACACAGCTTTAATGTTCATGGACTGAGGTGGTTGAAAGAGCGCGGGGATCTGAATTCCAGGTTAGAAAATCAGCAGCATATTGGTATATCGGAATCATTTACGATGGAAATGCATATTCCACGATCTGGAGATTATCTTTGGGCATTTGAAACTGAAGAAGATTTGTGGAACGGGTTATGGGGGCTAATACGGGCATTTGATGAGAAGGTACCAGATTTAATAACCTTACCGGATCGTCCTGAACCATTAAAACGTTCTAAACCTTTGCCGGTATGTACTGGAACGAAGCCACCACCAGCAGAAGATCCGACGTCTGCTCCAATTAAGGGACCAATACGTTATTTTGATGTCGTTGCCTTTCAGACATCCATCGTTTACAATTCGTTCGGGGATCATGATCCAAATGCAATCATTTTTGCACTTCGGAAAGATATGAAAGCAATAAAAGAGGGCTTAAAAAACCCTGAGCCGCTAATCCTTCGGGGCAACGTAGGAGAAACCGTAGAAGTGACGTTGACCAGTTTATTGAAGCAAGAATTATTCCCATTTCAAGATGGAATCTACCCTTACCCGATTGTCAAAGAGCAGGCTTTTTATCCACCGTCACTCCGAATTTCCCTGCATCCTCAATTGATTGATTATGATGTGAAAACGTCAGCAGGAGAAACGGTCGGCTTCAATGGCGATCAAACTGTCGGGCCAGGGGAATCTCGTACCTATCGCTGGTTTGTAGATTCCCAAGTGGGAGCATGTGGTCTATGGGATATGGCGGATATCCGCAACCATAAGTCGCAGGGAGCTTTTGGCGCTTTTATAGCAGAGCCAAGAGGAACGGAGTATTTGAATCCGTATACGCTAGAATCAGATACAACTGGAGCAAACGTTATATTACGCAATCCTTTATTACCAGATACAAGGGAATTTGTATTAGTCATGCATGATGGTGTGAGGTTGCTAGATAAAAATAAACAAGTCATTTTTGATCCGGTTGATGGCATTTTGCTTGCATCCCCTGAGGTTGATGAAGATTTACTAGATACCTATGATCAAGGGTCACGCGGTTTTAACTATCGAAGCGAAAGATTAATTAACCGTTATCAAAAGCATCCAATGCTTCATGATTTGTTCAGTTCAAAAGTTTTCGGTGATCCGGCAACCCCTCTATTAGAAAGCTATGTAGGGGATCCGGTAACGATACGATTGGTTACACCAGCTGAAAGACGAAGATCCCATACGTTTCATTTGCATGGCCATCGTTGGCGATTTGATGCAAAAGATAGTAATTCACGGACAGAGTCATTCGTCGGATTTAACGTGGCCGGTGCAACACGAAACTTGGAATTGTTAGGTGGAGCAGGTGCTTATAACGGATTTCCTGGAGATTTCATGTACCGTTCAGGAAATATTAGATGGGATATAGAGCAAGGAATGTGGGGAATTATGAGAGTGCTAGGTGAGCTAAAAGAACATCTCCCTCCATTAGATCAATAAGTGATGTGAAAGAGAAGAGAATCTCTTCTCTTTTTCCTCTACCTAGATGAAAGGAGGTTTACCGATGAAAAAGAAAGAAGAAATGCCAGAAAAAGAAATGCAGAAAAAAAGGCGAGACATTGACTTTTTTATTCCCGAAAGATGTTGTCCTGAACGATTTCCCTCTCCTCAGTTTCCCTCACCAGAAAATTGTCTTCCTCCAGATAGAATAGCAAAAGTTGATGAGAAGATTATAGACGCAAATGAATTATTGTTGGATCTCGCATTAGATGATGACCGATCGATACAAGAAACGTATCAAAAAGCTTTCGATGGGTTAATTGGTTTACAAGTTGAAGTTACAAATCAATTAGGCGAATTGATTGAGGGAGAAGTAACTGTACCTGGATTTGATTTTGTTGTTCTTCGTGATGAAAAAAACATATTCGCTGTACCGTATGGACAAATTGAATTGATAAAGCCTTCAGGGCGTTTTGCGGAGCCGTTTCCGGATGCGGAACTACTGGATATCAATCCTTGTTTTCGACGGAATTTAACATTTCATTTTGGGGAAGTTGTCTCATCTTCACCGGAGCTAATTCAGTTGTTTTTCAGAATCCCCTTATCTATTTACCTACTTATCTTTGAAGGGAAGCAAATTCGAGTTAAGATAGAGGATACGATGATAGAAGGGCTTCTTACGGATGTGAATAAAGAATCAATCGTTTTGAAAGTAGATGGAGAAAGAAACATTATTCCAATTGAAAGGATTTTGCTTATTACAATAAAAGCATAAAATCAGCCCCTTGAATGACAAGGGGCTGATTTTTAGGGAACTGTTTAAGGGCATGAATTTTTCAAATGACAAGGACTAATTAACGTCATATGTGAAATCTTGTCGATAGAGAAAATCCAAGTCCGACCCTTTTTGTGTATCCTTTCGTCAGAAACATGTTCAAGAACGTTTTCTTCTTCGTAGTTGTTCTTTGTGGACTCCTTGTCCGTTTGTTTTTCAGATAGTATACCTTTTACGTCTTCACAATCTATTGGATGAGTACCATCTACAAATAGTTCAACGAAATTCGATCCGACAAAGACAATCGTTCCTTTAACTTTTTTTCCGTTATCCAACTCGAATTCAACCACGCAACAGATCATCTGACGTAGGCGAAAGCTAAGTCCGTTTTGTAAACCGCCCAATCGAACTCTAAAGTTGGCATCACACAAATCTTTTCGGCAACGACAGCAGTCACAAGTACAGCAACATTCATGAGAACAACAGTGTTTGCAAGAATGATGGTTGTGGTCATGATTGCAATCATGACAATGACTTTGCTTATGACAACAGCAGGTAGTACAACAATACTTCCCCACTTTAACCCTCCCTTCTCACATGTTTACTTTTATTATATGAGGACGTTGACAGGGGGAGTGATTGGTAAACCTATGCAAATACCGAATCTGGAGATTTTAAGTATTCAAGTGCTAAAAGAAGATTTGCGGGTAGCGGTGGCGGATACGGAAACTACCCTAATGAAGATGAGTAAAGTGAAAAAGGACTGTCATAAAGTCAGAATTGACGACTTTTGTGACAGTCACTTTTCATTTTTTTATTGCAGTAAGATGCTCATCGAATGCATCAATAATGTGAAGGAAATGATCTGCTTCTCGGTATACGTGGTCCGCAAGAAGTGTGGGGATGCTACTCTTAATTTTACAGGCTTCAATTAAATCTCTAGCCGTTTTCTTGAAATCGCGTAGTGATACAACCGATACACGATTTTGGTCTAGAAACTGGTCTAATAACGGTACTGTTTCTGATTGAGGACGCATATGATCCAAGTCTTGTGCTTGGAAAAGAAGTTGATCAAAATCATTGCTGAATTCTCTTGCTTGGTCGACGAGTTTTCTTTCTGAAGGATCCAACAAATGACCGATAAACTTTGAGTGGTCCGCCATTATTTTTAAGAAAAACACATTTTCTTTAATAATAGCCTCTGGTAATGGTTTCAGCTTCCCTTCATTCAATTCCTTTAATCGTTTAGCGAAATAAGCTGCTTCTCGGCTCGTGTGGTCAACGAGTAATGGCATATTATTGGACACAATTTCACAGCGTAATATTAATCCAAGAACTTTTCGTTTATATGCCCAAATGGAAGCAGCCGCCTGGTACACTTGGATGTTAAGTTGTCTAATTACCCCAGGATCTGTCATTTCATTGTAGTCGCTAATTTGTTCTTCAATCCGTTCAAAGACAGCAATATAATGTCTTGCTTCTTTAATGAGTTGCGTCTGATCTACTGTAAATCCTAAACTTAAAAAGAAAGCGTGCTCTTTCATTATCCTAGACCAAAAACGTATTTCCTCTAACGATTGCGTTACGTAAGTAGTAATCGTCTTTTCGCTCCTTCTAAGTTTTTCAATCTTTTCATCTTATGTGGTGATGGCTTTGCTAATGATAAGTTTTACGGGTGGAGAAGACAGGTCAAGGAATTCATCTCCAAATGCATTCAATGCTGTGCAAAAAGTAAAAGACTTTAGTGTGTTTTCTCTCCTAATGGGAAGTAGCATAAATATAATTTTACATCGATTAATAGGCGTTATAACCCCAATTTAACCCCAACAATAAAAAGAGTATCATCCATTGAAGGATGATACTCTCTGTAAACCCATACATACCAAGGGTTCATCGTTATGGTCCCGACTGGGCTCGAACCAGCGACCCCTACCTTGTCGAGGTAGTGCTCTCCCAGCTGAGCTACGGAACCGGGAAGTAAATCGTGCACTTGCTTACTGCACATTTATTATTATAGCTAGTTTTGAATATAAGTCAATACCTTTTGAAAAACTTTTTTCACAGTACGCTAAATGATAGAATCATATGTGAAAAGGGGTGTATTCGATGGATGTACAGTTTTCATTGCCATTTACATACGATTTTGACCGGGCGCTTGATAGGTTGTCCGGTGATCCAGTAATTGCGGTTAATCGGGAAAGTCGATCTGTGAGAATTCCTATGAAAGAGGGGAATGTTGTGACGCTTTTAGGGAAAGGTACAACTTGTAGCCCTTCTTTCATCGTGGAGAATGCGGTTGATGAGCGTCAACAAGAAGAAATCAAATCGACTTTTCATTTTGATAGACCATTGGATGGGATTAGTGCACATTTTAAAGGAACTGATCTTGAGCAACTTTTTAGAGAACATGAAGGAACCCCGCTTATCAAAAGCTTTTCGCTTTATGGTGAGCTGATGAAAAGTATTATTCATCAACAACTGAATTTATCATTCGCCAATACATTATTGATGCGCTTTGTTGAATCATATGGGGATAAAATCGATGGTGTTTGGCGTTATCCATCTCCGGAGCGGATTGCTTCTTTAGACGTTACAGAGCTTCGGGACAAACAGTTCAGTACACGAAAAGCGGAATATGTGATTGGTGTATCGCAAGCCATCTCTGAGGGGAGACTGGACCTGGAGAAGTTCAGTGGCATGGAGGATGCGGAAGTAACAGCAGAACTGATTACATATCGTGGCGTAGGTCCGTGGACTGCACAAGGATTCTTGATGTTCGGACTGGGGCGCCCGAATTTATTTCCACTTGCAGATATCGGGTTGCAAAATGCGTTGAAAAGGATTTGGGGTTTGGATCGAAAGCCGACGAAAGATGAAATTCTTGCACATTTTCCAGATTGGTCTCCTTATTTAAGTTATGCCGCTCTTTATTTATGGCGTAGTATCGAGTAAGGGGTCCCAATTAAAAATGACTTTTCCTCTAACTGCATGGAAAAGTCATTTTTACGTATCATAAACAGGGACTGTGGAAAATAACCGGTTGTTGAACAAACTCAGTGTAGCTGCTCCAAATTCGGTTCCTCTTCATTGAAAAAAAGAAAGTTTTCCTCTTCTAGCTCAAAAAGACGATCTTTATCGATACCCAGTGATAAGTTTCCTTCAAAAATTGTTTCGTACCAAGATTCTGTTGTTGTCATGTCCATTTCCTCCTTTGTATTGTTTGTTGTTAGAACATTCTTTACCCTTGAATGTTAGACTACAAAACATGGTTACGTGAAAAGGAATCGTTTGTACTAGAAGTATTCCCTCATTTGTTGAACGTATGTACAGTATGATTATGGGAGCCCTTTCTATATTCAAGATACCAACGATTTGAAAATGAAGTGCTAACAAAATATGCGTTAATGTGATTGGGGCGAGAGACAAAGTTTTCACTTAAAACAAAAACAAGTGACAGGAAGAATAGCTGTCATACACAGTATATGGAGTAAAGGTTGTTCTAAAACTGCGTAAAAGGTCGGAACTTATCGCGGCGTAAAAAGACAGTCCTTTTGTGATATTGACTTCTTCAGATTCACTGAAGACACTTGGGGAAATTGAATTATCGTTTTTTTCGCCCGTAGAATTTCTGCAGATTAAAGGCATTTTTTGATTAATTAGAAATAGTGAGGGTTGTTCTTTGCTTCTTGGATGCAGGAAATCTATTATTATAGTAACAACAAATTGGAGGGGATGAATTGAATTTCACTGCTCAGGATGTAGAATCGATGATAGCAGCACAACGTAATTTCTTTTATAGCGGGGAAACAAGAAGTATTGAATTCCGTAAAGAGATGTTAGCTAAGTTGAAAGATGCAATTATCGTGAACGAAGATGACATTTTGGAAGCGCTTCATAAGGATTTGCGGAAAAGTCCGTTTGAATCCTATGCAACGGAGGTCGGGTTTGTCCTTTCGAGTATTTCACAAATGAGTAGCAATCTTGACGAATGGTCGGCGCCTACAATGGTGAAGACGCCCATCCATTTACAACCTGCAAAGAGCTTCATTGTTCGTGAACCATACGGCAGTGTTTTGATAATCGGTCCATACAATTATCCTTTCCAACTTATTATGGAGCCGCTTGTTGGTGCGATTGCAGGTGGCAACTGTGCAATTGTGAAACCATCTGAGACAGCGGTTCATACTGCAGAGATTGTGAAAAAGATTGTGGCAGAAACTTTTCCACAGGATTATATCCGTGTTGTTGAAGGGGAGCGCGAGGAAACATCCGCACTGATCCACGCATCATTCGATTACATTTTCTTCACGGGTAGCGTTGCAGTCGGTAAAGTGATCATGAAAGCGGCTGCTGAACGATTGACGCCGATTACCCTTGAACTTGGCGGGAAAAGTCCGGCACTAGTCGACCAGACGGCAGATATTCAAAAAGCTGCTGAACGAATCGTCTGGGGGAAGTTTGTGAATACGGGACAGACATGTGTTGCACCTGATTATGTGCTTGTTCATCAATCGGTAAAAGAAGAACTTATAAAAGAAATGAAGAAAACACTACAGAAGTTTTATGGGAAAGATGCAGCTGACAGTCCCGATTATGGCCGTATTATAAATGGAAAACAATTTGACCGTTTAGCAAGAATCGTTGTCGAAGAACAAACGAAAATCGTATATGGCGGCACTGTTGACCGCGAAGATTTGTATATCGAACCGACAATACTGGATGACGTTTCGTGGACGGATGCTTCGATGGAGGATGAGATTTTCGGTCCGCTATTGCCCGTTTTGACGTATACGAATCTCGGGGTAGCGATTCACCAAATCCGGCAATTACCAAAACCGTTAGCTGCCTATATGTTTACTGAAAATGATCAAGCGTCCAACTATTTCATCGAAAACCTGCCCTTTGGCGGTGGGTGCATAAATGATACAATTGCGCATGTCGGAAATACGAACTTACCGTTTGGTGGCGTCGGTCCATCGGGCATGAATGCTTATCACGGGCTCGCAAGTTTTGAAGTGTTTACACATGCCAAATCAATGATGAAAAAAAGTACAACGATTCCAATGCGACTGGCATTTCCGCCTTATGGCAATAAAATGAAGATGATAAAACCGCTCATCCGTTAAAGGATGGCGGTTTATTTTCGACTTTTCGTTCGGATAGGTCCGTAATTTCATTGCATCCGAAAAAAACGGGGAATAGATAAGATGTGTGATGACGCAGGATAATAAAAAAAGTATAATAAACATGATGCATGTATGGATTATATTCGTTTGTTCTGTTAGGCACCTTGGGAAATTTTCATTATACTTATCATACACGATTCCGCATAAACGGAAAAAGACAAATTTCAACGCAGGGAAAAGGGGAGAATGGATATGACAACTGTATTTCATGAAAAACGGACAATTGATTTACTGAAGAGGTTAGTGGAGACACCAAGTCCATCGGGTTATACGGATAAAGTGATGAAGCTGATTACGAAAGAACTTGGTGAAATGGCTGTTACGCATAAGACGACAAATAAGGGCGCAGTCATTGCAACTATCGAAGGATCGGATACTGGCCGTCACCGTCTTTTGACGGCTCATACTGACACGCTAGGTGCAATGGTGAAAGAAATCAAAAGTGACGGACGATTGAAGCTTGCGATGATTGGTGGGTTCAACTGGAACGCGGTTGAAGGCGAGTATTGTCTAATACATACGGCATCCGGAAAAGACATTCGGGGAACGATTCTTATGCACCAGACTTCGGTTCATGTCTACAAAAATGCGGGTACTAAAGAACGTAGTGCAGAAAACATTGAAGTGCGTATTGATGAGAAAGTAAAAGATATGAAGGGCACACGGGGACTTGGCATTGAGGTAGGGGATTTCGTTTCATTTGATCCGCGCTTCGAAATGACAGATAGCGGCTTTGTGAAATCCCGCCATCTGGATGATAAAGCAAGTACAGCATTAGTGCTTGAATTGATTCGAACTTTGCAGGAAGAAAAAGTGCAACTGCCACATACAACACATTTCTACATCTCGAACAATGAAGAAATTGGGTATGGCGGAAACTCTAATATTCCTGAAGAGACAGTTGAATACATTGCAGTCGATATGGGTGCTATGGGGGATGGACAAGCAACTGACGAATATACAGCGTCAATTTGCGTGAAAGATGCAAGTGGACCTTACCACTATGCATTGACGCAACATCTTGCAGGTCTGTGTAAAACGGAAGATATTCCATTTAAACTGGATATTTATCCGTATTACGGCTCGGATGCATCTGCAGCGATTCGGGCAGGCTTCGACGTGAAACATGCACTTTTCGGTCCTGGAATCGAATCATCTCACTCACTTGAACGTACACATGTTGATTCTTTGAAATCTACAGCACAATTATTACATGCGTATGTCACATCAGCAATGATGGAATGAACGGAGGAATTGCATGGATACAGAAACATTATTTTCAGTGTTACCTATTAAACAGGTAACAGGTACTCTACCAATGACAGTGACGGATATTGCAGTTGATTCGCGGGCAGTGAATGCGGGCGGTGTATTTGTTTGTATCACAGGCTTCACAGTGGATGGACATGATTTCGTGGAAAAAGCAGTGGAGAATGGTGCAAGAGTAATTGTAGCGTCAAAACCTGTTCAAGTCGATTTAGAAAAGGTTGCTGTTATTACTGTAGAAAATACGGCGCGTGCAATTGGTTTATTGGCACCTCGATTTTACGGTTATCCTTCGAAACAGATGACGATGATTGGCGTAACAGGAACAAATGGCAAAACAAGTGTCAGCGGAATCATTCATTCAATTTTATTGGCGGCGGAAGAAAAGTCTGCTTTAACAGGTACAATCGGTTTTAATTTGGATGGTACTTTATATGAGACGGATAACACGACAGCTGATGTATTAACGACGCAAAGTATGATCAATCGTGCAGCACAAGAAGGATGTAACACGATGACAATGGAAGTCTCTTCTCATGGCCTTGTCGAAGGCAGACTCGCTGGCACGGAGTTCGACATTGCGGTGTTTACAAACTTGACGCATGATCATTTGGATTTCCATGGAACAATGGATAATTACGGTCATGCCAAAGGGTTACTGTTTTCACAGCTTGGACAAGATTTAAATCAGCGCAAATTTGCGATCATAAATGCAGATGATGCGTGGGAGGAAAGAATTTCTGAAATGACTTCGTTTCCGATTCTTTCATTCGGCATTCATAATGATGCGACGTTCCGTGCGACTGAAATTGAGTTAAAGGCAGACGGAACCACTTTCACATTAAACGCACCAGATGGCGAATACCATGTCGACATGAAGTTAATCGGTGAGTTTAGTGTTTATAATGTGCTCGCTGCAATTGCCGCACTCTATGCAAAAGGAATGGCAGTTGAAGACATCATCGGTTATTTGGGTGGAATCGGCGCTGTTAAAGGACGCATGGAAATCGTGCCAACTGAATTGCCTCTGACAATGTATGTCGATTACGCACATTCTCCTGATGCAATTGAAAAAGCGATTGCTGCTGTACTGCCTTACAAAAAGGAAGGTAGTAAATTGATCTTTTTAATCGGCACGGGCGGCAATCGTGACCGTTTGAAACGACCGATTATGGCGGAAAAGGCAAGTGTAGCCGATTACGTTATCTTGACGACAGATGACCCACGCGACGAGCCATATGCGTCAATCGTCGGGGAACTTGAAGCTGGTATGAAGCATGACCACTATGCGTGTATTGGCGATCGAACAGAAGCGGTTCGCCATGCAGTATCGATTGCTGAGGCAGGCGACATGATCATTTTTGCCGGAAAAGGGCATGAGGACTACCAAATTATTGGATCAGTGAAATACCCTCATTCCGACGCGGAAATTGCGTTAGAAGAAGCAGAGAAGAAGTTTGGTACAGGTGTAGTTGGAAAGTGATAAAGATTGGGACTGTCCGAGTTAGTGGGACAGTCTTTTTTGATGGGGTGGATGATTGGAATTGAAAGTTTCGGAGCCATGACAGTTTTCGAGATAGCCCTTACAGTTCGGGCAATTGCCCTTACAGTTTCGCCGGGCCATGACAGTTTTCGAGATAGCCCTTACAGTTTGGGCAATTGCCCTTACAGTTCCGCCGGGCCGTGACAGTTTTCGAGATTGCCATGACAGTTCGGGCAATTGCCCTTACAGTTTCGCCGGGCCGTGACAGTTTTCGAGATAGCCCTTACAGTTTGGGCAATTGCCCTTACAGTTCCGCCGTGCCGTGACAGTTTACAAGATTGCCCTCACAGTTCGGGCAATTGCCCTTACAGTTCCGCCGGGCCGTGACAGTTTTCGAG
>NZ_UXAV01000067.1 GCF_900609045.1 Filibacter tadaridae | reverse complement strand
GACGGCGGAGATGGGCAACTTGGAGAACTTCAGCAGTGCAGGCCAATTGATCAAAATGGCTGGTACTAACCCGGTTGTGAAACAATCAGGAGGAAAAAAGGCCTCTCACTTCGCCATTTCCAAGCAAGGTAGGGCCCCGTTCAGGAGTGTAGTTTATCTGGTAGGTAGATCCGTAGCCCTTTTCAATCCCGAGATGAAAGAGCACTATCATCGGCTAAAAGAGCGTGGAAAGCTGACAGGGCAGGCCTACATTGCCTTAGGCAATCGGATTCTACGTATAGCGTATGCGATGCGAAAACACCAAACTCTTTATCA
>NZ_UXAV01000038.1 GCF_900609045.1 Filibacter tadaridae | reverse complement strand
TAAGTAAGACCCCTCAAAGAAGATGAGGTTGATAGGTTCGGGGTGGAAGCACGGCGACGTGTGGAGCTGACGAATACTAATCGGTCGAGGACTTAACCATATTTAAAAAGAGCATGGTTGGCTCTGATGTACGTACACAATGTTTGTTTTATCCGGTTTTGAGCGAACAAGCTCAAAATAGTCTGGTGACGATTGCGAAGAGGTCACACCCGTTCCCATACCGAACACGGAAGTT
>NZ_UXAV01000037.1 GCF_900609045.1 Filibacter tadaridae | reverse complement strand
GAAACTGTAATGGCCCGCCCGAACTGTCATGGCAAACTGTGAAACTGTAAGGACAAATAGTAAAACTGTAATGGCAACTGCGGAAACTGTCATGGCCCGACTGAACTGTAAGGGCAAACTGTGAAACTGTAAGGACAAATAGTAAAACTGTCATGGCAACTGCGGAAACTGTAATGGCCCGCCCGAACTGTCATGGCAAACTGTGAAACTGTAAGGACAAATAGTAAAACTGTAATGGCAACTGCGGAAACTGTCATGGCCCGCCCGAACTGTCATGCCAAACAGCAAAACCGTAAGAACAAACAGTAAAACTGTCACGGCACGCACAGTCCCCCAACTTTTTCAAAGGATTAAGGAGCAACAAAATCCAGTAATATATTGCATTTCGCGCAAAGGGGGTGTAGTATTATTTTCAGCGATATATTGCATACATATAATATTTGGGCATCTGAGGGGGAACTGGATTATGCAAAAGAAACTACCGTTTTCATCATATCTTGTAATAGGTGTAATGTTATTCGCATTATTTTTTGGTGCAGGAAATTTGATTTTTCCGGCACAACTTGGCCAATATGCCGGTACAAACTTGTGGCCCGCTGTTATTGGGTTTTTAATTACTGGCGTGGGGCTTCCATTCCTTGGTATTTTAGCGATGGGATTCTCAGGGAGTCGAAACTTGCAGGAGCTTGCAAGTCGTATCCATCCAGTCTATGCGGTTGTTTTCACTTCACTTCTATATTTGACAATCGGCCCGTTTTTTGCAGCTCCACGTACAGGCGCGGTGGCGTTTGACGTTGGGATTGCACCTTTTGTTCCAGAAAGTTTTAAGCAGGTTGGGTTACTCATTTTCACGCTGCTGTTTTTTGGTGTCACATTATGGTTATCACTGAATCCAGCCAAAATAGTCGATCGGGTCGGTAAAGTTCTCTCTCCAACGATAATTATTCTTCTGCTAGCATTGCTTGCCATGGTTGTCCTAAAACCGATGGGGGAACTTCAGTCTCCTGAAGATGTTTACGCAAGTGGAGCATTTATGAAAGGATTTACAGAAGGTTATAATACGATGGATGCACTTGCTTCGCTCGTATTCGGCATAATCGTCATCAAC
Source organism: Filibacter tadaridae (assembly GCF_900609045.1). GTDB lineage: Bacteria > Bacillota > Bacilli > Bacillales_A > Planococcaceae > Sporosarcina > Sporosarcina tadaridae. The sequence goes on along the minus strand of NZ_UXAV01000037.1, from coordinate 127,646 downwards.
GTTATCCGTTCTATGGGTATTACGAATAAACGCAGTATATTGGCCGCTACTGCCAAATCTGGGGGGGTTGCGACTGCGTTTCTTGCTATTCTTTATGTTGGGATTGCATATTTAGGCGCTACAAGTACCCAAGCATTTGGGCTATTTGACACAGGAGGTCCGGTTTTAAGCGGTGCGTCCTCCTATTATTTTGGGACGTTTGGATCCGTTATGCTTGCTGTTATTATCATTCTAGCTTGTCTAACAACGAGTATCGGACTGATGATAGCTTGTGGAGAGTACTTTCATGAACTTATGCCGAAAATAAGCTACAAAAAATATGTCACATTTTTTACAACATTTTGTTTCGTCATTTCAAACGTTGGATTGGCAAACATCATTACCTATTCAATCCCTGTTTTGATGCTCGTCTATCCATTAGCGGTCGTCTTGATGCTTTTGACATTTTTATCACCACTCTTTAAACATGCGCAGATTGTGTATATTTCAGCAACCATCACTACCTTCATGGTTAGTAGTGTAGACGGGATGAAGGCATTATGTGATTCACTTGAAATCGAGTATTTCGAGTGGTTGTCATGGATTATTTCATTTTATAAGCGAACATTGCCTTTCTATAACGATGGACTCGGTTGGTTGTTACCGGTGCTTGTGGTGATCGTCCTTACAGGTATTTTTGTCCGCGTGAGAAGATATTCAGTTGTTGAAGTTTCATAATAAAAATCGGACCTTTATTACCCTATTCAAAAGAGGGAAAGGTCCGATTTATTTATAAAGGGGCCAATGCCAATCATTATTCGTTGAAAATATTTCTTGCAATAAAACTCTAATAATATATAATAGTCAGAAGACTTACTTTATACATAGAAAAGAGGGATTTGTAATGATAACATTTTTTGCGGCGTTACTTTTACTTTTTGCAGGATATGCGCTTTATTCCAAAGTCGTTCAAAAAGTGTTTGGCGTAGATGATTCCCGTTTAACACCTGCTTACACGAAGACGGACGGAATGGATTACGTGCCGATGAGTTGGTGGAGAGGTTGGCTGATCCAATTACTTAACATTGCGGGTCTTGGCCCGATTTTCGGAGCTGTAGCCGGAGCACTCTATGGACCGGTTGCATTTATATGGATAGTACTTGGAAGTATTTTTGCAGGAGGAGTACACGACTACTTCTCAGGTATGCTTTCTTTGAAACATGGCGGGGCACAATTTCCGACAATTGTGGGTAAGTACCTGGGCACTTTTGCTAAAAAAGCAGTCAGTGTCGTTTCGATCGTACTGATGCTTCTCGTTGCCGCTGCATTCACTGCCGGGCCAGCACAATTGATAGCATCAATTACGCCATTGTCATTCATAGCTGCACTCATAGCTATATTCGTTTATTTTTTACTTGCAGCAATTTTACCTATCAACAAGATTATCGGCAAAGTGTATCCAATCTTTGGTGCAATTCTTATTGTTATGGCTATCTCCATTGCGGTTGCGCTTCTTTTTGGAGGAAAATCCATTCCAAACCTGACGCTGGCAAATTTACATCCCGGAGATTTACCGATTTGGCCGCTCCTTATGGTGACCATTTCTTGTGGTGCAATTTCAGGGTTCCATTCTACACAAAGTCCAATTGTCTCTCGGACTATGAAAAAGGAAACAGAAGGACGCAAAATCTTTTACGGTGCAATGATTGGAGAAGGGGTCATAGCTCTTATCTGGGCAGCAGCAGGCATGACTTTCTTCGGTGGAACCAATGGGCTACAAGCGGCTTTAGCGGCTGGTGGACCGGCTGGAGTCGTCAATGATATCTCCACATCGTTACTTGGAACATTCGGAGGGGTGTTGGCGATACTGGGAGTCATTATCTTACCAATAACAACGGGAGACACGGCACTGCGATCTGCACGTATGATGGCCACGGAATCCCTTTCGAAATGGGTGAATCCGGATAAGAAAGTAATTCTCATTAGTGTCACATTAGCACTCGGTTTGCCTGTTTTTCTATTATCGACAATCGATTACGCCTTTCTTTGGCGTTATGTAGGCGGATCCAACCAACTTGTCGCAACGATCATGCTTTGGACGGCAGTCTCTTATTTATTGAAAGAAGGGAAAGCCCATTATATTGCAGGAATACCAGCGCTGTTCATGACCGGTGTTGTTAGTACATATGTCAGTTATGCACCCGAAGGATTCGGCTTGGATTATAAAGTTTCGCTGCTAATTGGATTACTAATAACGCTAACAGTTGCGACAATGTATGTGCGGCAAATCATCCGACATAAATCAATCGCTACAAAACGGATACTCGTAAATTCTTGACTATATATGTTGAACGAATGATTCTATATATTCTCCAGCGAAGACGCCTCACTGGGGTAGCTGAATCAATAAGACTGACAGCGGTCACCTGCCCTTGCTTATTGCGGTAGGCATCCCCAAGCGCCGAGCGTTGTTGAGAGGATTCTATATGTTAACTTGTATAGTTAATTCAAATGAAAAACCGGTTCCTTATTTTATAAGGTGACCGGTTTTTCTAATTATTTTTGTTGGATTAAGTGGAACTCATCAATCGCACGTAACCAATTTGCCTTCATAGTGGTAGAAAGTTCCTTACTATTGTGTTCTTTCATTAAATCAATAATCTTACGGTGCTCCTCAATCGACTTTTCAGTTAACACGATGGAATTGTGGAAGAACAATCGTCGGACATGTGCTTGTAAAGAGGCGACTATTGAAAGAATATAGGGATTATTCGCCGTATCGATGATAATTTGATGAAAATCTTCGTCAATCTTTAAGGCTCTGAAATAATCTTCCGCATACACTGCCTGTGCAAATTGTTCGTTTGTCGTTTCAAGCAGTGAAATTATTGACTCAGTAAGGTATGGTATTGCAAGTTCCGCAGCCAGTGCTTGCAAAGCAGCGAGCGGAGGAAGAAGATCTGTAATGGATTCTTTCACCACGTCAGTCACTTGTGTCGCTTTTCCAGGATACATTTTCACAAAACCCTGGACTTCCAGTAATTGTAGTGACTCACGAATCGGCGTTCGACTAACACTCAATGCTTGCGCAAGTTCCGTATCGTTCAACTTTTCACCGGGATGTAGAGTTCCATCGATGATCCATTGCTGCAACTGGTTGAATGCGCTTTCTTTTGCAGTTTTACGAATCGGCTTTGAATATTCTATTGGTATCGGCATGAAAGTCACCATCCTGTTTTATTCAATATGTATTAAGTATACAGGAAAGTGGATACAGATGGAAGATATGCGATATATCGTATATAGTATTTATCTTAATTTAAAGATTTCATCCACCGCTGAAATTCTATTTTTGACAATTATATATACTTGATAGCCAATCATGCAACCTAACGTATTTAGCCAAAGATCATCGATATCGCTACTTCTGTACTGTGTTAATTGTGTTGTTTCAATGAAAAGGGAAATACAGAATCCGACTAGGGACACTTTCCAAAAACGGTCGAACTTCTTCCAAAGTATAGGGACCATAAAACCGATGGGCATGAAAATACAGATATTCCCGATGAAATTTATTATGAAAGGTTGCCAAAGATTAAGTTCTGTAATAGCAAAATAGTTATCCTTAAAAACTTGGAAAGGAACAATATTCACATTTAAAAACGAATGATTGATGGCTGGACCTGTATAAAGGAATGTTAAAATCGTTTGTGAAAATAGCGCCGTCATGAATAATAGGAAAATGACAACTCCTATTTCATGATAACGATTAATGTTTGTACGTTTCCGGAATTTGTTGTAGAAAAGACGAAAGATAAGAATTGCTGGTAAAGCGATAAGCATGTACGGAATCATAGCCCCGATGTAACCTAAAATTGCCGTCATAAAATACACCTATTTTTCCTAATTTAATTTGAAAGAATGGTACCTTACTGCTCTAGTCTAGTTCTCTTTTGTATTTCAATGATACATCGTCATCATCTTCTGTAGTTCCGTATGCAGCTTCTTCATATTGGTAGATAAACCCCCGTGTCTCATAAAAGGGGATTGCATATGTATTTCCTTTTGCGACGGAAACCCATTGTTCTTTTGCGCCGTATCTGCTTTTTTGTATGGCAGTGAAGAAATTGAGCAGTCGCGTACCAATCCCTTTTCCGCGCATGGATGGATCTAAGTAAAACACGTAGACCTCTCCGACATTTTTGTTCGTCATTCCACCGCCGATTGCCCCTACGATTTGACCATTCATTTCAGCAATGAAATAACCGTGCCACTTTTCACTAATAGAGACGATTTCCTGTTCAATACGTTCCACATTGTAATAATTGGAAATCAAGTTACTTATATAGTGCTCGGAGTAAAGCTTTTCGTACGTAAACCATTGACTGGCAACAAGTACGTCTGTAACGCCTTTTGCATCACTTTTGACGGCCTGTCGCAGAGAGACTTTTTGCAAAACGTATCACCTTAATTCCTTTGTAATAGTAGTGCCCCGTTTTGTAACGAGATAGGCAAATACCTGTAACGTGATTGTAATAGTGGGCTGTTAGTCTAAGTATAGACTAAAAAGTAGGGAGTAGAGTTATTGAGAAAACTTCTAGTAACACTTATCATTACGATTTCTTTATTGGTCAGCGGAACGAGCGAAAGTTATGCAGCTTCATCAACGTATACTGTAAAAAAAGGGGATTCATTATTTAGAATTGCGAAGGTGCACAACGTATCCGTCTCCAATTTAAAATCATGGAACAAATTAAAATCAAACACAATCTATCCGAAGCAGAAATTGAAAGTCGTTTCTAACGGGAAATCAGTTAAAAAAACTCCTTCAAGATCCAATGATAATGTAGTGAAAGAATTCACTGTTTCGGCAAGCGCATTTACCGCAAGTTGCAATGGTTGTTCCGGAATTACGAGTACAGGCATCAATTTAAAACGCAACCCGGACATTAAAGTAATCGCGGTCGATCCGAAAATCATTAAACTTGGAACGAAAGTATATGTGGAAGGATACGGATATGCCATCGCAGGTGATATAGGTAGCGCGATTAAAGGCAATAAGATAGACGTATTTTTCCCAACAAAAAAGCAAGCCTACAAATGGGGCCGTAAATCAGTAAAAATAAAAGTACTTGAGTAAAAACGAAAAGCGGAAGCGCCTTGGTCAGGGGCGACAGGCATAAGACGAACCGGCTGAGTGGCGTACTTTGCCACACAGCAGGGTCGGCTTATGACCCGAGGCCCCTAGGCGCTGAAGCTGGACAAAAACGAAAAGCGGAAGCGCCTTGGTCAGGGTCGACAGGCAATAAGAAAAAAAGCCGATTCATTCAGTGAATCGGCTTTTTTCTATTGCATAAAATTAACTGAAACGCAATTTCATTTCGTAATCTTGAATGGTACACTTGAGAAAAAGAATATTCAAAACAAAGGGGAGCGGGGAGACGATATGGAGAAACGCAGACTTGTTATGATTATTATTGTTATTTTAGCTATACCACTATTCATATGGCTTCAATTTTTTGAAGTGCCGAATAAAGTGAAGATTGGTGAAGCAAAACTTCAACAGGACCCGGAAACACATGAGTTTGAAAAAGTGAAGAGCTATGAGAATGACTATATGGGAAACAACTCGAATATGGGAAATCTTTTCAGTGAACTTCCATTGAATAAGTATCAAGAAACGTTTGAAATAGATTCAGAAGCACTTTCACTTACCATGCACTACAATGCCCGTGTTGATGAAATTGGAAAAAAGGCGGAACAAGCGGTACTCTATAATACGACAGCGGTATTTGTTCTCATCGGAAACATGCAAAAAATCGAAATGAAATTTGAAGATAAATCCTACACAGTGACTAGGAAAAACGTGGAAGATTGGTATGGCGGCAAGCTTGATAAACTGAAAAAAGTGGATGAATTCAAGAAGGATGTCCAACAGCCACTCATCCATGAAGACTCAGGTGTATGGCTAGCAGCATATACAAAAGGGAATTGAAATGAATAGCTTGAAAAAGCACCTGCAATCGCCGATTTAAGGTACTACTAAATCGGCTTCTATTGTTCATGTGAAGGAGGTAGAGAACGGATGGATCAGCATTTACAAGTGTTTATAGCAGTAGCTGAGAGGAAAAACTTTTCACGTGCAGCAGAAGAATTGCATATGACGCAACCAGCGGTCAGTCAATATATACAAACGTTGGAGCGTGACATCGGAACAAGATTACTCGAACGAAGTAATAAATATGTGCGATTAAACCAAGCAGGGGAAATCGTCTATTATCACGCGAAAGAAATTGTAGGGCTTCATGAAAAAATGAAACTGTTAGTAGACGATTTGACCAATACAGCAAGTGGCTCGCTGTCAATCGGCGCCAGTTATACATTTGGAGAGTATATTCTTCCGCATATAATTGCAAAAATGCATGAAAAATACCCACTTATTCATCCAGCAATTACGATTGGTAATTCAAAAGAAATTGAAGAACTTGTAGCTAGCCATCAATTGGATGTTGGAATTATTGAAAATGAATGCAGAAATAAGAAATTGTCATCCGAATCGTTTGCGGAGGATGCAATGTTTGTCGTCATGTCAAAAAACCATCCGTTTTCTCAAGTTAGGAAAGAAATTGGATGGAGAGAACTGGAAGAAGAAACATGGATTATACGAGAAAATGGTTCGGGTACGAGAGGGGCGACGGATGCGTTATTCCGTCTATTTGATTGTAAGCCGAAGAAATTGATGGAGTTCGGGAGTACGCAACTCATAAAGGAATCTGTGGAAGCGGGTCTTGGTATCAGTCTTTTATCGCAATGGGCGTTGCGCAAGGAATTTTCAATTGGAAATCTGCAAAAAATACAGGTGAAAGGAACCCCTTTCACCCGTCAATTTACCATTGTTACACAAACGCCATTTCAAACGAAAGCCGTACAAGTTTTCTTGGAGTTGGTTCGTGAACACAAAGATTTATCGAATCTGATTAAATAATAAAATAAACGATTACAGAAAGAAGTACTGAAGTTATGGACATAGCGATTAGCGGTTTAAGTGCTTTTGTTCGTAAATCACGAAGACTTACATTCAAACCAAGTCCAACCATGGCAGCTGTCAAACACCATGTCGTTACCATTGAAACACCATTCATAAATCCTTCAGTAACAGGAATGGAGCGACCGAGAACAAAGCTACCAAAGAGGCTTAGTGCAAGAAATCCGATTAAAAACCAAGGGAATTCAATCTTTGCATCTGTCTGTTCCTGACCTTTACTTTTGCGTTTCATGAAATACATGAAAATGAAACAAAGCGGAACAAGAAGGAATACACGTCCTAATTTTGCCAGTAAAGCGATAGCAAGTGCATCTTGACCACCTGGTTCTGCTGCTAAGGCAACATGCGCAACTTCATGAAGACTAGTTCCAGACCATATGCCATACTCTATAGGTGAGAGAGGTAACAAAGGTCTTAAAATGGTATAGGCGATAGCGAAGATTGTACCAACTAGTGCAATAATGCCGACGCTGATAGCCGTATCATCGTCTTTAGACTTGACGATTGGTGCAATTGCCGCAATGGCTGCTGCTCCGCAGACCCCTGTACCTACACCTAAGAGAAGTGCAATCATGGGATCTGCTTTCAACAGTTTTGCGAGCCATACTGTCATTAATATCGCGAAGATGATGACGCCTGCATCCCGGACAAGTAGGCCGAGTCCATCATTAAGCACCGTGCCGATATTTAACTTGAGACCGTAAAGGATGATTGCAAATCGTAATAACCGCTTCGAAGAAAAAGTGATACCGGAGCGAATGATTTCCGGATAGCCGAAAAAATGACGATAGGAGATGGCGATAAGTATTGCGCATGCTAATTGACCAACACGATTGAAACCGGGCAATTGAGCAAGTAGAAAGCCGACCAGGGCAATTAGAAATGTAAACGCGATACCGCCAATCCAAAATTTAATGTCAAATGGTGGCTGCCCTTTTTTGGGGGATTCAGTGTTTGGTGCACTAAGTGTATTTCCACTTTTAGGTGTCATCTCGTTACCCCTTTCTTTTATCTATACTGCAAGCATAGTAGATTATCTACTATAAGCAAAATAATTTATAATGATAGTGACTATAAGTAAAATCTATGATTATGTAAAACGCAAAAAAGGATGAAGCGGGGAATCGCTTCATCCTTTTGAATTTCAATAGAGTATACACGGTTTTTCTCACGAAAATGTTCAGCCGAAAAAATTATCAAACTTGAAGTTAATAACCGATCCACTCAGGAATCATCCTTCGTAAGATTGCTTCATACCGTCTCGACTTTACCTGCATAGTGTTTGCCTTGCCAACTACCACGGCGTTCGAGTTCTTTGTCGATACCGTTCAAAACTTCCCATTTTGTGACACTCCACATCGGTCCAATCATAAGTTCAATCGGTCCGTCTCCCGTAATCCGGTGGATAATCATTTCAGGAGGTAGAATTTCAAGCTGATCTGCAACCAGGCTGATATATTCATCTTTACCTAGGAATTCGAGTTGGCCTTTTTCATATTGCTTTACCATCGGCGTCCCTTTTAATAGATGAAGCAAATGGATTTTAATCCCTTGGACATCGAGTTTAGATACTTCGCGTGCTGTTTCCATCATCATATCGTAATCTTCAAGGGGCAAGCCATTAATAATATGTGTACAAACACGGATGCCGTGCTTGCGTAATTTTTCTACACCCTCTACATACGTTTTAAAATCATGTGCTCGGTTGACAAGATTTGCCGTTTTTTCGTGAACTGTCTGGAGTCCAAGTTCCACCCACAAATACGTACGTTCATTGAGCTCCGCTAAATATTCGACAACGTCGTCCGGCAGGCAGTCAGGTCGCGTTGCAATTGACAAAGCGATAACCTCGTCTTGTGCCAAAGCAGCTTCAAACTTTTCTTTGAGTTTTGGAAGAGGTGCATGGGTATTTGTATAGGCTTGGAAGTACGCCATGCATTTTCCGTCTTTCCATTTCTTCTGCATTCTTTCTTTTATCTCGGTAAATTGAACATCGATTGGATCTACGCGATCACCAGCGAAGTCTCCCGATCCGGCGGCACTACAAAATGTGCATCCCCCGAATGCGACTGTACCATCCCGGTTGGGACAATCAAAACCAGCGTCTAATGCTACTTTGAATACTTTGAAACCGAATTCATCTTTTAGGTGACGTGACCATGTATGATAGCGTTTACCTTCGGAAGGAAACGGTAATGTTATTTTTTCCACTTTGTTTCAACTCCTCTAACAGTAGATTGTATCATGATTTCGTCATGCTGTATCATCTGAATTATTGAACATTTTTCATTCATCTTGATGAGTACTTGCAAAAAGAATAGACTCTTATTTATGTGATATGAACGTTAAGGAAAAATGGAGGATAAGGCAATGCCGAAAAAAGTATGGCTCCTCATTATTGGGATGCTCATAAACGTCGTAGGTAACTCATTTCTTTGGCCATTGAACACGATTTATTTGCATGATTATTTGGGTAAATCGCTATCTGTTGCAGGTTTAGTGCTGATGGCAAATGCGGGTGCGGGTGTTGTCGGGAATCTTCTCGGCGGCTTTTTGTTTGATCGGATTGGTGGCTACAAATCCATAATGGGAGGGATTGTGCTTTCAATTCTGGGTCTTATCGGCCTTGTTTTTTGGCATGGTTGGCCCCATTATGTCTGGTTTCTAACGCTTATCGGTTTTAGTGGCGGAGTCATATTTCCAAGTATGTACGCGATGGTTGGAACACTTTGGCCGGAGGGCGGTAGAAGGGCGTTCAATGCCATCTATATTGCGCAAAATCTAGGTGTTGCAATCGGGCCGGCATTAGCGGGGCTTATCGCATCTGTTAGTATCGATTATATTTTTCCGGCGAATCTAATCTTCTATATACTCTTTTTCTTTGTCGCTCTTTTCGGTTATCGCAAACTTGAAATTTCACCGATAAGTCATACGAATGTCTTGACTGAGCAGAAGAAAATACGTCAAAAAGCGCCGTTCTATGCACTGCTAATCATTTCCGCAGGTTACGTTGTAATGTGGCTTGTTTACACGCAGTGGACATCGACGATTTCGACGCATATCTTGACACTTGGTATTTCTTTGAAACAATACAGTCTTCTTTGGACGATAAACGGTCTGCTAATTGTTATCGGACAACCTCTTATCAAACCGATTATCAAGCGGTTGGAAAAGCGTATTAAAGCGCAAATGCTGTTAGGTATTATTATATTCAGCCTATCGTACATTGTGGTTGGTTTTGCGGAATCATTTACAATGTTCATTGTTGCAATGGTCATTTTGACGTTTGGTGAAATGTTTGTCTGGCCAGCGGTACCTACCATTGCAAGCCAACTGGCGCCCAAAGGAAGAGATGGATTCTACCAAGGTATCGTCAATTCATTTGCAACGGTGGGGAAAATGTTTGGGCCTTTTGTTGGCGGTGTACTTGCCGATCAATACGGCATGCAAGTTATGATTTTCGTTTTAACCGTATTTATGATCATTCCCGTTTTCACAACTTATTTATTCGATCGCCCGTTAAAAAAAGCGGGCTACGAACCGGAGAACCATTAACATGGTTTTCCGGTTTTTTTGGATGAAAACTGAAGGACTCTAGTAACGTAAACGAAGAAATGTATCTATCATTGCAACATCCCGTGTAGTCTGATTTAATTAAAGAGAAGGATTATTACATACAATCCAAACGATTCAAAGGGGGATGTACGATGAAACCAATTTATTCATCTGCAAAGGAAGCGGTTGCGAATATCCAAGATGGCGCAACGTTAATGGTAGGCGGGTTTGGGCTTGTCGGAATTCCGGAACAGCTTATTTTGGCGCTTGTTGAAAAAAACGTCAAAGAGTTGACGGTCATTTCGAATAACTGTGGAGTCGATGAGTGGGGTCTTGGACTCTTGCTGAAAAACAAGCAGATCAAAAAAATGATCGGTTCCTATGTAGGTGAGAATAAAGAATTCGAACGTCAAGTACTGTCTGGTGAAATCGAAGTCGAGTTGACACCGCAGGGAACACTTGCAGAAAAAATTCGTGCAGGTGGTGCGGGTATTCCAGCGTTCTTTACGCCAGCGGGAGTAGGTACTATTGTTGCAGAAGGGAAAGAAATCAGGGAATTCGGTGGTAAGGAATATGTTCTCGAAGAATCTTTACGTGCAGATTTTGCACTTGTTCGTGCCGCCAAAGCCGATAAATTCGGTAATCTGATTTACAATAAAACAGCGCAAAACTTTAACCCGATGATGGCTGCTGCTGGTCGATTCACCATTGCGGAAGTTGAAGAAATTGTTGAGACGGGTGATCTTGATCCTGCAATGATTCACACACCAAGTATTTACGTCCAAGGGCTCTTGCAGGCGGACCAAGAAAAACGGATTGAACGTTTAACTTTATCCAGCGGGGGTTCAAACCCCGCTGGATAAAGTTAAAGCCTCCGGCGGATGTCACAGATTTTGAAGGGAGTGGAAAGGCAACCTAAGTTCGCCGCGTCCTGCGGCAATAAGGAAAGATGAAGTTCAATCTTTCCCTGTTGCATACCTGCATCCTGCAGGCACAAGCTCAATTCAAAATCCGGACGCAATCACTCCGAGGCGTGATTGATTAGTACAATAAAGAAAGGGGAATGCAAAAAATGGGAGAAGTGAATGTAAGAGAAAGAATCGCAAGACGGGCAGAAAAAGAAATTGAAGATGGCGATTATGTAAATCTGGGAATTGGTATGCCTACCCTTGTCGCAAACTATATATCAGCTAATAAGACTGTCGTTTTACAATCTGAAAATGGATTGCTAGGCATCGGACCTTATCCGACTAAAGATAAAGTCGATCCTGATCTTATCAATGCCGGGAAGGAAACAGTCACTTCAATTCCGGGTTCAGCTTATTTTAATAGTGCCGAATCGTTTGCGATGATCCGCGGAGAGCATGTGGACGTTGCCATTTTGGGTGGGATGGAAGTATCTGAAAAAGGTGACCTTGCAAACTGGATGATCCCTGGCAAGATGATTAAAGGGATGGGCGGCGCAATGGACCTTGTCCACGGTGCGAAAAAGATTATCATCATCATGGATCATGTTGCAAAAGACGGTTCAGCAAAGATTAAAAAAGAATGCTCACTTCCATTGACTGGGAAAGGTGTCGTTCACAAAATCATTACGGAACGGGCGTTAATCGACGTGACGCCTACTGGTCTTGAACTAAAGGAAGTATTCGATGGATTCACTATCCAAGACATCATCGACTCAACAGAAGCTACATTGATTGTAAAAGACGTAATCGAAGGCGTAAACTGATAGTTGTAAATTCGACATGATTCGGGTAGACTATGGTAAATAACGATGGCATTGAAAAGGAATAGTAATTAGATTGTTCGTTTTAGAGAGCAGGCGCTTGGTGGAAGCCTGTACGACGTCGATGAACTCGCCTTGGAGCCTGCATTGGTGAATGAATATTCGTAACCCGTGCCGTTTTCCGCGTTAAGGAGTCAAGTTGGGCGACATAGTCGTCAATTTGGGTGGCACCGCGGGAGCATGTATATAACTCTCGTCCCTTATTTTTTTAAGGGACGAGAGTTTTTTCGTTTGTGACGCGTGTTTTAATGACAAGGAGGAAAAACAAATGAGTTATAATCACGGACAAATTGAAAAGAAGTGGCGACAATACTGGAAAGACAACAAAACATTCAAGACGATAGATGATCCGTCTAAACCGAAGTTTTATGCACTGGATATGTTCCCATACCCATCAGGTGTAGGGCTTCATGTGGGGCACCCACTTGGGTATATCGGAACGGACATTTTAAGTTCGTTCAAACGTAAGCAAGGCTATAATGTTCTTCATCCGATGGGCTGGGATGCATTCGGTTTGCCTGCAGAGCAGTATGCAATCGACACAGGAAACGACCCTGCTGAATTCACTGCTAAAAATATTGAGACATTCAAACGTCAAATGAATGATCTTGGCTTCTCTTATGATTGGGACCGTGAAATCAATACAACAGACCCTTCCTACTATAAATGGACACAATGGATTTTCATCCAACTGTACAATAAGGGGCTTGCTTATGTGGATGAAATGCCGGTGAACTGGTGTCCTGCACTTGGTACGGTTCTTGCGAATGAAGAAGTGATTGATGGCAAGTCGGAACGTGGTGGACATCCAGTTGAACGTCGCCTAATGCGCCAATGGGTACTTCGCATTACAGAATACGCAGATCGCCTTCTGGAAGATCTTGATGACCTTGATTGGCCGGAAAGCTTGAAAGACATGCAACGCAACTGGATCGGTCGTTCCGAGGGGGCACAACTTTCTTTCGATATCGATGGAACCGACCTTTCTTTCGAGGCATTTACAACGCGTCCTGATACAATTTTCGGCGCCACTTACGCAGTTCTTGCACCTGAACATAAATTGGTTGAAAAAATTACGACTGCCGACCAACAAGAAGCGGTTGCAGCATATCAAGATAAAGTGAAAACGAAGAGCGACCTTGAACGGACGGACCTTGCGAAAGAGAAGACGGGCGTATTTACAGGCGCTTATGCCATTAACCCTGCCAGCGGTGAGAAGATGCCGATTTGGATTGCGGATTACGTCCTGGCTACATACGGAACGGGTGCAATCATGGCTGTCCCAGCACATGACGAACGCGATTACGAGTTTGCGACTGAATTCAAGCTTCCAATCATTGAAGTTGTAGCGGGCGGAGATATTGCTAAAGAGGCCTACGTTGGAGATGGCAAACATATCAATTCTGATTTCCTTGATGGACTAGAGAAAAATGAAGCGATTGAAAAAGCGATTTCCTGGTTTGTGGAAAAAGGCAAAGGCGACAAAAAAATTACATTCCGTCTACGCGATTGGTTATTCTCGAGACAACGCTATTGGGGCGAACCAATCCCGATTATCCATTGGGAAGATGGCACAATGACAGCGCTTGACGAATCAGAGTTGCCACTAAAATTGCCAGTGACAGCGAATATCAAACCAAGTGGTACAGGGGAGTCACCTCTTGCCAACATTGAAGAATGGGTCAATGTGGTACATCCTGAAACAGGCATGAAAGGCCGCCGCGAAACAAATACGATGCCGCAATGGGCAGGCAGCTGTTGGTATTATTTACGTTATATTGATCCCGATAACGATGAAATGATCATCGACCCGGAACTTGCAAAGCGTTGGTTACCGGTCGACATTTATGTAGGCGGCGCGGAACACGCAGTCCTTCACCTTCTATATGCACGTTTCTGGCACAAAGTGCTGTATGATGTCGGTGTTGTCCAAACGAAAGAGCCGTTCCAGAAATTATTCAACCAAGGAATGATCCTCGGTGAGGGTAATGAGAAAATGTCCAAGTCAAAAGGGAACGTCGTGAATCCAGATGATATTGTCCACTCACATGGTGCGGACTCACTACGCCTTTATGAAATGTTCATGGGGCCATTAGATGCATCTAAAGCATGGTCTACAAATGGACTTGACGGAGCTCGTCGTTTCTTGGACCGTGTATGGCGTTTGTTTGTCAATGAAGATGGATCATTAAGTTCGAAAATTGGTGGAAAAATAGGCGGGGAGCTTGAAAAAGTGTATCACCAAACTGTGAAGAAAGTGACAGAAGACCTTGAAGGAATGCGCAATAATACAGCAATTTCCCAACTGATGGTCTTCATCAACGAAGGCTATAAAGTCGACTCGATTCCTAAAGAGTATGTCGAAGGATTCGTTAAAATGATTTCACCGATTACACCGCATCTTGGAGAAGAGTTGTGGGAGAAACTAGGGCATGAAGATACAATTACGTATGCTGAATGGCCAACTTTCGACGAGATGAAATTGGTGGATGACACTATCGAAATGGCCGTACAAATCAACGGCAAAGTACGTGCGAAAATCGTCGTTTCAAAAGATGCAACAAAAGAAGAACTCGAAAAAATGGCGCTTGAAGACGAACATGTAATCACGTTCCTTGCAGAAAAAGAAGTGAAAAAGATTATTGCAATTCCAGGTAGACTCATTAATATCGTTGCCCAATAATTGGAAGAAAACAAAGCTCCCTACCAGGTCGGAAACTTCCGATTTAGTAGGGAGCCATTTTATTTCATTCCAAGAAAACCAATGTCCGTCGAACTTATGAACGTTGACTTTCAGCGTATTCGCCACTATTCATCCCTGCGAGTCGTCCTGTAACAAGCGCGGATGTGATATTATAACCGCCAGTATAGCCGTGGATATCCAATATCTCTCCACAGAAATAAAGTCCTTCTTTCTTTCGTGAAGCCATCGTCTTGGGAATAATTTCCTTCACGGAGACACCGCCTCCCGTAACGAACGCCTTTTCAATTGGTTGTGTGCCGTTCACTTGCATAGGGAATGCTTTGAGTAGTTTGGCGAGTGATCGTATCTTCTCTGAAGATAACTGAGCGCCTGTTTCAGCTGGGTCAATTCCCGCTTTTTCAAATAAAAACAAAAGCCAGCGTTCCACAGCGACTCCCTTTAATACATTTTTCACTGCTTTTTTCGAGTCATCCTTTACTGTTGAAAAAAGCATTTGAAAAACGGCCTCTTCTTTCATGGAAGGCATCGAATCGATACGGATTTCAACCGGGGAATTGCCGTTTTTCATGCGTTCTTTTACAACGAACTGGCTACAGCGTAAAACAGCGGGTCCGCTCAAACCGAAATGCGTGAATAACATGTCCATTTGATGGGTGATTACTGTTTTCCCTTTGGCATTCAAAACGGAGACTGCCGCATCACGGAGGGCAAGTCCTTGTAATTCTTTGGAAGTGATGAATGATTCATCTGATAATAAAGGTACTTCGGTTGGATAGAGTTCAGTCACTGTATGGCCCGCTTTGTCGGCCCATGGGTAGCCGTCACCTGTCGAACCGGTTTGTGGTACCGCTTTTCCTCCGACCGCCACAACGATTGCGTGTGCACGGATTTCATCGCCCGAATCAAGACGGACGCCTAACACTTTATCATCGTCCATGAGTAGTTTTTTTACACGCGTTCCAATTCTCACTTCAACCTTCAACCGATCCATTTCGGTCAGCAAAGCATTGACAACG
This sequence comes from Filibacter tadaridae, assembly GCF_900609045.1. Lineage (GTDB taxonomy): Bacteria > Bacillota > Bacilli > Bacillales_A > Planococcaceae > Sporosarcina > Sporosarcina tadaridae. Next base: position 111,558 of record NZ_UXAV01000037.1, on the reverse strand, counting down.
TCTTTTGCTTTATTGGAAACGGGGAACATCCTGCCGTGATCTTCTTCTTTAAGAGCGACACCGAGTCCTTCGAAAAAGGCAATGATGTCCTCGTTATTAAAAACGGAGAAGGGTCCGTATAGGAAGCGACCATTACCCGGAATGTTTTTAACGATTTCTTCTTGAGGCAGACGATTCGTTACATTACAGCGCCCACCGCCTGAAATCGCCAATTTCGTACCAAGTTTTTTTCCTTTTTCAAGGAGAAGGACTTTCCCTCCATTTTCAGCCGCAGCGATCGATGCCATCAATCCTGATGGACCCCCGCCGATGATGATGACGTCATACATATAGGAAACCACACTTTCAGTTTTCCTCCATTATACACAAATCATCAATAGACATTGTGAAATATGTCATCTGGGGGTAAACTGATAAATAGATTTAGGAAGAATGGAATGATTAAACATGTCGTCGAATCTTGTAAAAGGAACAGCCATCCTTACGATTGGACTGTTCCTTTCGAAAGCGCTTGGACTTTTGTATTTAATACCGCTTTATGCGATTGTCGGTAAAGAAAGCATTGGTTTATATCAATATGCATACATACCTTACAATATTGCGTTATCCATCGCAATTTCAGGTGCCCCTCTCGCAATATCGAAATTTGTTTCTAAATACAATGCGTTAGGTGATTACGCAACAGGGCGTAAATTGATGAAATCCGGTATGGTTCTTATGGTCGTTACGGGAATCCTATCCTTTTTGGTTCTCAATTTATTAGCGGAACCGATTGCACAATTAGTTCGAAGTAACAAAGAACAAATTTTTACGATTGACCAAATCGCGACAGTCATTCGTTCTGTAAGTTATGCACTTCTGGCTGTTCCATTAATGAGTATTACGAGAGGATTCCTGCAGGGGTATCAAAAATTTGAGCCGACATCCGTCTCTCAACTTGTTGAGCAGATTGTCAGGATACTCTTTGTTCTTTCAGGGGCTTATATTGTTGTTCAGTTCCTAAATGGATCATCCGTTACAGCCATCAATTTCGCTGTATTTGCGGCTTTCATAGGAGCGATTGCAGGTCTTGTCGTGTTGTACGGTTATTGGAAAAGGTATAAACCGGAATTTGATCATTTGCTTGCCAATAGCCCGCCCGCAAGTGACGTATCTGTAAAAGACATGTACAAAGAATTATTCGGTTATTTGTTACCCTTCATTCTCGTAGGTGTCATTAATCCGTTGTATCAATTTGTGGATATGATTACATTTAACCAAGCGATGGGTTCAATTGGCTTGGCAACAGTCTCTGATACATATCTTGGCATGCTTAATCTGCTTACGCACAAGTTCGTTATGATACCGGTAATGGTTGCTACAGGATTTTCAATGGCTCTTATTCCAGTTATTACAAGCTACTACGCGAAAAAGGATCAAAATGGAATTACTCGATCGCTAGATCAAACGTATCAAATTATGTTGTTTCTAACGATCCCGCTTGTTATTGGTTTAATCGTTCTATCTGATGAATTATATCTATTTTTATACGAGATGGATGCTGTCGGGGCAGCCATTTTAGCTTCCTACGCACCCGTAGCGATTTTGTTTGGTTTGTATTCCGTAACAGCAGCGATTTTGCAAGGGATTGACAGACATAAGTGGATTGTCTTTACTTCTTTACTTGGTTTGTTCTTCAAATTAGCTTTAAATATTCCGCTTATCAAGCTATTTGAAACGAACGGGGCAATTCTGGCGACAGCAATCGGCTATACAATTGCAATCGGAATTAATATCGTAATTATTACGAAGACGCTTCATTACAGATCGAAAATGGTATTCAGAAGAATTATTTTAATAGGTATTTTCAACCTTATTATGTTTATTAGTGTATTTATAACGCTAAAAGGGTTAACGGCTATTAGCGTGGCTGATGGCAAAATACAAGCACTATTGTATATTTTCATATGTGCGGCTGTAGGCGGCATCATTTACGGGTACCTATCTCTAAAAACCGGGTTAGCCCAGAAACTATTCGGTGACCGGTTGAAGCGTATAACAAATAAGCTTGGATTGTAGGAGGATTTCAACATGCGAATCGATAAATTAGTGTCCAATATGGGTTTCGGCTCACGCAAAGAAGTAAAGCAGCTACTGAAAAAAGGGGCTGTCCGAGTCAATGGGGAAACGGTGAAGGATGCTGCATTTCATATTGATGCCGAGAAAGACGAAGTGACTATACTTGGAGAACGTGTTGTGTATAGGGAATTCATTTACTTAATGATGAATAAGCCGCAGGGTGTACTTTCTGCAACCGAGGATTCGCGGGATGAAACGGTTATCGATCTATTGGATACAGAAAACCGCCATTTCGAACCATTTCCTGTAGGCAGATTAGATAAAGACACAGAAGGTTTCCTGCTTTTAACAAACGATGGAAAACTTACCCACCAACTTCTGTCACCTAAAAAAGGTGTGCCGAAAGTATATTATGCCCATATTAATGGCGTGGTTACAGATCAAGATGTTGAGAAGTTTGCGGAAGGGGTCACACTTGAGGATGGTTACTTGACGAAACCTGGAAAGCTCACTGTCTTAAAGTCAGCGGAAATCTCCGAAATCGAATTAACGATTACGGAAGGGAAGTTTCATCAAGTAAAGCGGATGTTCGAAGCGGTTGATAAGAAAGTTATTTACTTGAAACGCTTGTCAATGGGACCTCTGACATTGGATGAAAATCTACAACTCGGTTCGTATAGGGAATTGACTAAGGAAGAACTGGAACTTCTTCTTCATGTATCGAACAACTAAAAAGAAAGGGCTGATCCGTGCTCACGGTTCAGCCCTTTAAGGTTTTGGATAGCACCAAGTACGTAAAAAGTGGTGCGTAAGATGTGTTTAGGTCAAGAAGATAGTTTCACTTTTTTTGCTGTCGTCGTCCATTTACCGCGAATCGGGCTCATGATAAGCTCGTTGTATTCAAGGACGTTCAAATCCCTTTGAATCGTACGGTGAGTGATGCCAAATTCTTCGACCAAGTTTTCTGTTGTAACAGTACCATTATCATGAATGTAAAGATAGACATCCTTGATGCGGGTAAGCATACGATCAGTAGCAGGTTTCAACTGGGGATCACTCCTTCATCTTCATTTTCCAAACGGAATGGTATGAGACTTATGAATGTTGCCTAAAGCATGTTGAAAATATCCTTGGACGCTGCACATCCATCCTTTCTTAAAGGACTAATTATCAGATTAAATGTTCTGACAATACTAGTATAGCGTATTTTTGCGTAGTTTGCATGAAATACCTATTAAAAAGTTACGGATGGGTTGCACTTTATTTTATTTGACTAACGTGTGAAAATAGATACATGATGAAAGAAGGTGCCTGAAATGAAAGATTGGAAAAGTGAAGCATTAAAAAGAAAAGAAAATGTAATCGGTGATTTACAGCAACTAATCGCGATTCCTTCTGTACTTGATGAAGAAAAAGCGACAGCGGATGCACCATTTGGGCCTGAGCCGAAACATGCGTTGGAATGGTTACTCGAAGAAGGCCGGAAAGAAGGAATGACTGTAAAGAATATTGACAATATGGCGGGTCATATTGAAATGGGTGAAGGAAAAGAAATTCTTGGCATCCTGTGCCATGTTGACGTTGTTCCTGCTGGTGCGAATTGGACGTACGGCCCATTTGACGGCACTGTAGCAGAAGGTAAGTTATTTGGACGTGGTGCTATTGACGATAAAGGCCCTACAATAGCTGCTTGGCAAGCGATGAAAATGGTGAAGGATGCCGGTGTTCCATTGAATAAACGGGTTCGACTGATTATCGGTTCGGATGAGGAAAGCGGTTTCCGCTGCGTCAATCGTTATTTCGAGAAGGAAGAAATGCCGAGTATGGGATTTGCACCTGATGCGGACTTCCCAATTATTTACGCCGAAAAAGGGATTGCTTCACTCTTTTTCAAACAAAAAGATCAAACACCTGATGGACAATTAATCTCATTCCAAGCAGGGAAACGTACGAATATGGTACCTGATTACGCGGAAGCGCAAATTGCGGTCAATGTAACAGATATTCGGGAACAATATGAAACATTTACAAATATCCACAATGTGACGGGAGAAATCCGCGTAGAAAATGGGTTGACTACAATTAGCCTAAACGGGAAATCGGCACATGCGATGGAACCGGATAATGGTGTAAATGCAGCGGTTCTTCTAGCTTCATTTTTAAATCGAGTTTTTGATAAGGGGCAATCGAAAAACTTTACGCAATTCGTTCTTGATGCTTTCGGAAATGAGTCACGTGGTCGTTTTCTTGGTTTAGCATTCAATGATGAAATATCCGGTGATACAACGCTGAATGCGGGCATTGTAACATTTGAACAGGAAAGAGGCGGAGAAATTACTGTCAGCATGCGTTATTCCGTTACGTATCCATTTGAGGAAAAGATAACGACTTGCATGGAAAGATTGCAAGCTACCGCATTTTCAGTTGATGTAGGTTCGAATGCAACTCCGCATCATGTTGACGCAGAAGACCCGCTTATCAAAACGTTGCAAGCAGTGTATACCGAACATACTGGTGAGGAAGCGGAGCTATTGTCGATTGGCGGCGGCACATATGCACGTGAGCTTGAAAAAGGGGTCGCTTTTGGTATGCTGTTTCCTGGAAGGGAAGATGTCGCACATCAAGCGGATGAATATGTATATATAGATGATTTAGTGAAGGCGACTGCAATCTATGCAGATGCAATTAGCCGGCTCGTTAGTGAAAAAAAGGAAGGGGAACGTATATGACAATTTATTTCGTGGATGGTTTATTTATGGAAAAGGAAGAGGTAACTATTTCAATTGACGATCGCGGTTATTATTTTGGTGACGGCGTATATGAAGTGATGAAAGTATATGATGGTGAATTATTTACTTCTGTGGAACATTTGAGCAGACTATTTCAAAGCGCAGCAAAAATAAAAATGACGATTCCTTACACTGAAACCCAATTGGTGGATATTGCGAAAGAGCTGGTGAAAGTCAATTCCATTAAAACAGGCCATGTATACATTCAAGTAACGAGGGGGGCAGCGCCAAGACAACATCACTTTTGTGAACCAGCAACTACTCCGATTGTAACCGCATATGCCATCCAAAATCCGCGCCCTGAAAGTAAACTGCAACAAGGGGTCGGCATCAAGTCTGTTGAAGACGTACGTTGGTTACGCTGTGATATTAAAAGCCTGAATTTACTTGGGAATGTCCTTGCTAAGGAAGAAGCACATGAAAACGGTTGTTTCGAAGCACTTTTACACCGTGGTGAAACGGTGACGGAAGGTTCTTCTTCCAATATGTTTGGTGTGAAAGACGGAACTGTCTATTCACATCCAGCAGATACGCTCATCTTGAATGGGATCACTCGGCAAGTCGTATTGGATCTTTGTAAAGACAATGGAATACCTGTCAAAGAAATAGCATTTACACTCGAAGAAGCATTCGAAATGGACGAATTCTTTCTAACGTCCACAACTTCTGAAGTAATGCCGGTTACGACAATCGATAATCGACCTGTTGGAACGGGAGTCCCTGGACCTATCACATTGACCCTGCAACAAGCGTTTATATCGAAAATCCCACTTAGTGTCGCAGGGGATAAGTAAAAGCGAAGTTGAATGATAGTGGAGTGATTGAAGATGGCGCAACTTGTAAAACTACTCGATTATGTGTCTCGTTATGAACGTGATCTGTCACGCTATCCCACCCAATATATCCGTTTGAAAAAGTATCAATGGGAGCGTATGAAAAAACAATGGGAGCATGGTGCAGACCTATCTGAATGGCAGCAAGTGAACGAAAAAGTGGAACAGGAAGAGGGCAAGTCGTTTTCTCCCCTCTTCCGTTTGTTCGGGCAACGTAAAGTGGTTGAAGAAGAGCAAGATGCAAAGGATCAAAAAAATGAACCGGAAGATGATGATTTCGGGTTTAACCCGAATTTGGTCTATACACCGGAAACTGTTGAACAATTACGAGAACTTTATCTAAACCAACTATTTCATTTTCAAATTAAGTGGGCAAGTTCAACGTTAATGGACAAGTCGCGCATTGATGCACGCTACATGCGTGATTCGTTATTACGTAGTTTTTCATTACAATTACCGGATAGCTATCTTCTTTTTTATCATCCGATTCTCGTACTGAAAAAAGCACCTGTTGAGCTTGACATAATTATTGTGACGCCTGTTGAATGCGTGTGTATCACTGTGCTTGAACAGGAAAATGTCGCAGCGTTCATTGGTAGTGGTGATCGTTTTTGGGTGAAAAAGCATGGAGAAAAAGAGACGAAGCTACTTAATCCGCTTATTGGGCTGAATCGAATGGAAAGTATTGTATCAGGCATATTCAAAGGACGCGATATTCAATTTCCCGTTCGAAAGTACTTAGTATCGCGTAATGGCTATATAGATCATCCGGGTGCTGCTTTCGATATGGACATTATAGATCGAAGAACGTATGACAAATGGTTTTTAGCTTTGCAAAAATCAATAATACCCTTAAAATCCACTCAATTCAAAGCAGCACAAGCGATTTTGGATTTAGGTCAGTCGACGTCAATTAGCCGTCTATTTGACGAAATTGAATATGAACATGAAAACGAAGTGGAATGAATGAAAAAAGTATAGAAATGAGAGTGTAGAACAATGCGTTTACGCAATAAACCATGGGCAAAAGATTTTATGGAAGAGCATCCTGACATTCTGGTTTTGGAACCTGAACAAGTAAAAGAAGGCTGGCATCAATTATTTGGCAATAATAACCCGATTCATGTTGAAGTAGGTACTGGTAAAGGTCAATTTGTAATCGGGATGGCAAAAGCGAATCCCGATGTAAATTATATTGGGATTGAGCACTTTGACAATGTAATGGTTTCGGCATTGGAAAAGGCGATTGAGGCGGATAAGCCATCTAATTTACGTCTGCTCCGGGCAAATGGAAATAAGCTTGTGGATATTTTTGAAAAAGGGGAGATTGATCGACTCTATTTGAACTTTTCCGATCCGTGGCCTAAAACTAGGCATGCGAAAAGAAGATTGACGCATGAGTCATTTTTAAACCTCTACGAAACAGTGCTCATTCCCGGGGGAGAAGTCCACTTCAAGACGGATAATCGCCTACTTTTTGAGTATTCGCTTGTATCCATGTCTGATTATGGCATGAAATTACGGTATGTATCGCTCGACTTACATGTAGAGATGCCTGAAGATAACATCATGACGGAATACGAAGAGAAGTTCTCGGCAAAGGGGCAACCTATCTACCGCCTTGAGTCTCAATTCGATAATAGATAAATTGGACACACCCGGTGCCAGTTACTGGCACCGAATTCAACAAGAGGGAAAAGGGAGGCTGTTTTGATGGATATGTATACATTTCACGATATGAAGTTAACGTGGCTCAATGGGGGAGTCAATTATTTGGATGGAGGAGCGATGTTCGGTGTTGCTCCGAAAGTACTTTGGTCTAAACGCTATGAAGTGGATGATAACAACTTGATAGAACTTACCACGGACCCGATTCTTATCCGATACATGGGTAAACACATTTTAATTGATTCGGGTATAGGAAAAGGCAAGCTGAATGAAAAGATGAAACGTAATCTTGGCGTGACGCAAGAGACGAAAGTTGAAGAAAGTCTTGCGGAGCTAAATTTGACACCTGAGGATATCGATATCGTTCTCATGACGCATTTACATAATGATCATGCCGCTGGTCTGACAGAGTGGCGAGATGATAAGCTTGTGTCTGTTTTTTCGAATGCTGAAATTTACGCTTCACAAATCGAATGGGATGAAATGCGCAACCCGAATATCCGGTCCAGAAATACATACTGGAAAGAGAACTGGGAAGCCGTGCAGCATCAAGTGAAGACGTTTGGAGAACGTCTAACCGTTCTCCCAGGTATTGAGATGATTCATACAGGGGGTCATAGTAACGGCCATTGCATTATTAAACTAACGCAAGAGGGCGAAACGATTCTCCATATGAGTGATATCATGCCGACGCACGCGCACAGTAACCCACTGTGGGTGCTCGCATATGATGACTATCCGATGACATCGATCTTTGCAAAAGAAAAATTGATGAAAGAAGCTTTGGCAGGCGGTTACCGGTTCATTTTTTACCATGATGCAGTTTATAGACTGGTTAAATGGGATGAAAGTGGGAAAGTGATTGAGGAGTCTATCCGAAGAACATGCTAAAAGAAAACCGTCACACGACCCTAACTAGCTTAGGCGTGTGACGGTTTTTTAGTTTTTTGTCAATTCAACAACTGTTCCTGTTTTTGCATCTGCTGTAAATTCATATTGCTCAAGTTCGCCGTTTACAATACGGGAAATACCGCCTTTATATACGTCCATTGTAATGACATTGTTCGTATAAGGTTCAGTTTTCATCACAATCCAGGATCCGTCAATGGGTCCTTCTTTTTTGAATGCATCTTTAATCGTGTTTAACACGGAATCCGCTGCAACGTTCTGGGATATCCTATCAACGGCTTCATTGACAACAACCCCTGCTGCAACACCCGTTAGTACACCAGCTAGGAAATCTTTCATTTTCATAATGGTTCAACCCCCTAAATCAGATTTGAAATTAGTGTACCACAAATGTCACAACCATTACATAGACTTATCGATAGAATTGAATAATTCGGTAATCGAATTGAATGAATGGTAGATTTCTGAATAATCGACTATACTAATTAAAGTACATACATCATTAGGGGGCTATCATTATGCAAAAAAACACACTTGAAATGTTCAGGACATTAACAGAATTACCTGGAGCACCTGGAAATGAACATGCAGTCCGTAAGTATATGCGCAGCGAACTTCAAAAGTATTCCGATGACTTGATCCAAGACAATCTTGGTGGTATTTTCGGCGTTCGTAAAGGACCAGAAGATGGGCCACGTATCATGGTTGCGGGTCATATGGATGAAGTCGGATTCATGGTGAGCGCTGTTACGGATAACGGAATGATCCGGTTCCAACCTCTAGGCGGCTGGTGGAGCCAAGTACTTTTAGCGCAACGTGTTGAAATCATAACAGAAAACGGTCCTGTCATTGGGGTGATCGGTTCCATTCCCCCTCATTTGTTAAGTGATGAAATGCGAAACAAACCGATGGATATTAAAAATATGCTTATTGATATTGGCGCGGATGATAGAGAGGACGTCAAGAAAATCGGAATACGTCCCGGTCAACAGATTGTTCCTATATGTCCATTCACACCGATGGCAAATGATAAAAAGATCCTTGCTAAAGCATGGGATAACCGCTACGGTTGCGGACTTGCATTAGAATTGTTGAAAGAAGTACACGGTGAAAAGTTACCGAATAATTTGTACGCAGGTGCAAATGTAATGGAAGAAGTAGGTCTCCGTGGCGCACAAGCGGCAGCTAGAATGATTAATCCCGATCTTTTCTTTGCACTTGATGCAAGCCCTGCAAATGATGCTTCGGGTAATAAAAACGAGTTTGGGCAACTAGGTAAAGGGACATTGCTTCGTATTTTTGACCGTACGATGGTTACACACCGTGGTATGCGTGAATTTATATTAGATACAGCCGAAACACATCATATTCCGTATCAGTATTTCATTTCACAGGGCGGCACGGATGCTGGTCAAGTTCATATTGCTAACGAGGGCGTTCCAAGTGCTGTCATAGGCATCTGTTCACGTTATATCCATACATCTGGCTCCATCATCCATACTGACGATTATGCGGCGGCAAAAGAGCTTCTAGTAAAACTTGTTAAAGCATGTGATAAAACGACTGTAGAAACGATTAAGAATAACGTCTGATTGAAAAAAAGCCGTCCGTGCCTTCTAGTTGGGGTGAAGGACGGCCTTTTATGCTAAAAAAGGATGTGTAGAAATGGAATTTGTAATTGGTACAACTAACCAAGCAAAATTGAATGCGGCAAATCAAGTCTTACTAACTTATTTTCCTCACGCTGTAGTATCCAATTCGGAGGTGGGTTCCGGGGTGGCCGACCAACCATTTGGCGATGAAGAAACAAAATTAGGTGCTATTAACCGGGCATTGCGGTCAACAGTGATGAGAGAAGGCGTCATTGGAATCGGACTGGAAGGCGGTGTACGGATGATTGGCAAGCAAATGTACATGTGCAACTGGGGTGCGATAGTCTTGCCTGATGGAACGCGTTTCACTGCTGGAGGCGCCCAAATACCGTTGCCACAAGAAATTGCGATGGAGGTCTTGGCGGGGAAAGAGCTAGGACCTGTTGTCGATGATTACTTCCAAGCAAGTGGCATTCGCACAAAAGAAGGTGCAATGGGGATGCTGACAGCTCATGCTGTGAACCGCAAAGAGTTGTTTGTGCATATTTTACAGCTACTTGCAGGTCAGTATATCTATCATATGAAGATGGAATAATTCGCTGAGGTTGCAACTGTGCGGCGATATCATTAAAATGAGGAAGGAATTCAATTTAATGATAGGGGGAAATCGAATGTTCCGGGTATGGAAAATCCTATTCCTGACGTCGATGTCCGTGCTACTTCTAGCTGGATGTAATCAGTCGCTTGAAGAAAATGCAGCCACGGGAATCAAAGCGGCTAAAGAAGCGTTTGACCTAGACATAAAGGAACGCACAGAAGAGATTGCCGATGTCAAAATTTATAAACCAGCGGGATTTGCAATGAGTGACAAATCGGATGCTCAAAATATTGTTTTCACGAATAAAGAAGATACATATATTCTCTTTATTAATCCGAATGAGAAAAAGGGTAGTCAATTATTTTATGATCTACTGCAAGCTAATCCGAACAAAAAAATTATTGATGAGGCAACTTTCACTGATGATGGCGTGTTTGGTTTCGCAGCAGTTGTCCAAAATGGAAAAGATCAGGTAGAATTGATTGCATCAGTTGATGGGGCAAAGATGACTACACTGGTTAAAAATAAGAAGATTGAAGAAAAACTAACAAAGATGATGGAAATCGTGCGTTCAGTTAAGCAGGATTTCTAATTGAATGGAGGTCCAAAGAGTTATGAAATCTGAAGAACTTGTTGAAACTTTGAAGGTACGTCTTCCTTCCGAACATTTTGAGTGGCGTTTTGATCGGAAAACCGATAAAGTCCGCTTGGAACATAAACTTTTGAAAAATGGAATGGACATATCCCTTCCAGAAATTCTAGCGAAGTACGAGACAAAGAAAGAAACTGCAATCGAAGAGATAGTCTATACGATAAATGAAACGTTTAGTGCGATGGAAAAAGAACAATCTGAAGGATTCGGTGAAAATCTTACCATCTATCCTGTTATCAGATCTACATCATTTCCTGAAAAGACATCTATTGGTCATAAGTTCCTTACGAAAAGTCATACGGCTGAGACGCGTATATACTACGCACTCGATCTTGGGACGACATATCGGTTAATTGATGAAAGCATGCTTGAGTCAATTGGTCAATCTGAAACGGAAATCATGGAATCTGCCCTGTTTCGTGTGCGTTCATTACCTACATCGATGAAGCAAGACGCAGTGTCTGACAACATCTTTTACTTTGTCAACAATAAAGATGGTTATGATGCCAGCAGGATACTAAATAGTGCGTTTTTGAAAGAGATGGAAGGTAAGATTCAAGGACATATGACTGTTTCAGTTCCACATCAGGATGTTCTTATCATTGGCGATATCCGGAACGATACGGGATATGACGTCCTTGCACAAATGACGATGCATTTCTTCACAACAGGCGCTGTACCGGTTACGTCTTTGTCTTTCATCTATGAAGACGGGGAACTTGAGCCGATTTTCATCATGGGTAAAAATCGTTTGGCAAGAAGGGAAGGAAAGAAAAAATGAACGTATTTTATAATAACAACGGAGTTGGGGATGTATTACTTGTCCAACTGACTTCAACACGTCCACAAGTTTTGGTAACGAAATCGGAGAAAGAAGTAACTTTGATTTATGATGAGTCTACGGGTGAACTTGTTGGATTCAATCTATTCAATGCCTCGACGTATGTATCTGTTGAATTAGATGGACAAGTTGAACTAACAGCTGAATTGGTAGGACAAATTAAAGAAGCGCTTAAGAAAAATGAGGTTGCAATTGAATTTGATGTTGACCTTTCCCCGAAATTCGTAATAGGGCATGTCTTGAAAAAGGAAAAGCACCCTAATGCAGATAAGTTGAATATTTGTACGGTCGATATCGGTGACGAAACAATACAAATTGTATGCGGGGCGCCAAATGTCGACGAAGGACAAAAAATTGTCGTAGCAAAAGTCGGTGCAGTGATGCCATCAGGGATGATTATACGTGATGCTGAATTGCGTGGAGTCACCTCAACTGGAATGATCTGTTCTGCGAAGGAACTTGCATTACCGGATGCACCTGAGGAAAAAGGAATTCTTGTTTTGGAAAATAATTCTGTAGTGGGTGTACCATTTACTAAATGAGTGCAAAGAAAACGTGCCGAAGTGGTACGTTTTTCTTATTTTGTAGATTGATTTGATTTAGAAGGGTGAGTGCTGTTAAAATAGAGTGATTGACATGAAAAGAGTGATAGACTTGAGTTGGTTGAAAATAATCGTTAATCGGCTGTTTGGTCCGGAAGAAGATAATACACAAGAATTTATTTATGATGATCATGATAATGAAAACGTTGAACCGATAAACAAAATAGATAAAACACTAGAACCTTCCTTTCGATTTCCAATTGTTTCAGATGCGGAAATATATGGATGGGATGATGATGAGCCGCCAGTAGTAAGGGATTTCCAAGAGTCCGTAACGCGTAAAACACCAGAAGAGGACGACTATGTGCCGATACCACTCTATGAAAATGATAGATGGTTAGGAGAGCAACCTTCGGGCAAAGTATTTAAATCCGGTTCAACTCCCAAATACAGAGTAGACAAAGAATATAAGCGAAATGACTTTTCGCCCGTTGTAGATAAAAAAACTAAAAAATATCAATCTGATAAAAAAGAAACTATACAAAAACGTTCCAATCGTCCTTTTTTACCAAGTGAAGTCCCATCCCCTGTATATGGGTTTTTAACTCCGAAAAAACAGATGATGCCGACTGTTATTAAAGAAGAAATAGAGTTTGTAAAATCCGCTGTGGAACTTGAAAAAGTAATACCTTTTGAAGAAGAAATAAAACTAGATGCATCACCCATTGAAGAATCGAATCTACCAACTAATCGTATTGAAACAGAAAAACTCAATCTGGAAAAGGAATATACCGATGGAATTACTATTGACGAACCGGTACATATTAGTGAAGAAGTATTGAATGAAACGAATGAAAGTGAATTACAAAAAGTTGAACAAGCAGAAGCGGAATTGATACCTGAAAAAAGAACGGAACGAATTGTACCTTTTAACGTAATGATGCTGAAATCTGATAAAGAAAAACTACATGTTAATGAACAGATAAAACCTCAACCGAAAAAAGAGAATGATGTGGAGAAATACTGTGCGCCAACCAATCACAAACCGGAAAAGCCGATTACTCAACTACAAGAGGTGAAAGAAACGGTTGCGGATTCTTCGGATAATAAAATCGTAAGTGAGATTGAAAGCGAAGAAGAAGAGCCTTACTATGCCTTCCCATCATTGGACTATCTAATTGCTCCGGAATTGCAAATCGAGGATACGGAGTGGTTGGAGTCTCAATCAGAAAAACTGGAAGAAGCATTATCTTATTTTGCGGTTCAGGCAAATGTTATCGAAGCCATGCAAGGTCCTACCGTGACAAGATTTGAATTGACTGTCGGCCAAGGAACGAAAGTAAGCAAAGTCAGAAACTTAACAGATGACTTGAAACTTGCGCTAGCGGCCGAAGACATACGAATCCAAGCGCCGATTCCGGGAACCAGTTCCATCGGCATTGAAATACCTAATCGTAAAACAAGGCCGGTCAGGATATCCGAAGTTATCAGAACAGATGAATTCAAATCCTCAACGTCACCCCTTGAGGCAGTATTAGGTCTTAGTTTAACAGGTAAGCCTGTTACGCTTGATTTGCGGAAAATGCCTCACGGTATGATAGCGGGGGCTACCGGTTCAGGTAAATCCGTCTGCATCAATTCAATACTTGTAAGTCTTTTGTACAAAGCAGCCCCTACAGACTTGAAATTGATGCTAATTGATCCAAAAATGGTAGAACTTGCCCCGTATAATGGGATACCGCATCTAATTAGCCCCGTCATCACAGATGTGAAGGCGGCAACTGCGGCGTTGAAATGGGCAGTGGCAGAAATGGAACGTCGCTATGAATTGCTTGCGCATGCAGGAGTTCGAGATATCGAACGCTACAATAAATTGGTCATAGAGAGTAGACGTTTCTCGTTGAAAATGCCTTATCTTTTAATCGTAATCGATGAACTTGCTGATTTGATGATGATAGCACCTGCAGATGTTGAGGTTTCCATCAGTCGAATTGCCCAAAAAGCAAGAGCGTGTGGTATACATCTAATCATTGCGACACAACGTCCATCTGTAGATGTCATAACAGGTACGATTAAAGCGAATATCCCGACAAGAATTGCATTTTCAGTTTCATCTCAAATCGATTCCAGGACAATAATCGATACGCCTGGGGCAGATAGGCTACTTGGAAAAGGGGATATGCTTTATATCGGTAATGGCAAATCATCGCCAGTGCGACTACAAGGTACATTTGTCACGGATACAGAAATAGAACGTATAATAGAACACGTTAGGAACGAAGCGAAGCCGGACTACTTATTCGGTCAGGAAGAATTACTTGCGAGTAGCGTTGAGGAAGAGGAAACGGATTCGTTATTTGATGAGGTATGCGTATTCATAATGGAGCAAGGTAGTGCGTCCACTTCGTTGTTGCAGCGTAATTTCAGTATTGGCTATAACCGTGCTGCAAAACTGATGGATCGAATGGAGAAAAGTGGTTTCATTTCTGGTCAAAAAGGAAGTAAAGCACGGGATGTGTATTTGACGGAAAATGATATAGCGCGAATTACGGGGCATTCGGAACGATTAGATAAGCAGATATGAAAATCCGTATTGAATAAAAGTGAATTGTAGGTATATTTGTTGAACAAATATACCTACATAATCTGCAGCGAAAGCGTCTACTGGCTTATCGCGGGAGGTATCCCCAAGCGCCGAGCGGTGTTGGAAGGATTCGTTACATCAATCTATATAGGTTAAGAATTACATGTAAGATTTACTAGAGGGGAATAGAAATAGTCCCAGGAGGTTGCATGATGACATTGTTCCATTTTACTGGAATCAAAGGATCTGGAATGAGTTCGCTCGCACAGATTCTTCATGATTCTGCTTATGAAGTGCAAGGATCAGATGTGGAGAAGTATTTCTTTACAGAAGAACCATTGAGGGAAATGACTATACCGATTTTACCGTTTGATAAAAATAATATAAAACCGGGTATGACTATTATTGCGGGAAATGCTTTCCCTGATAGTCATCCCGAACTTTTGAAAGCGAAAGAACTTGGACTTGAGGTTATACGTTATCATGATTTCCTTGGAAATTATATGAAGGGTTTCACTTCTGTTGGCGTTACAGGCTCGCATGGTAAAACTTCTACAACAGGCCTTCTCGCTCATGTTCTATCCGGTCATGCTCCTACATCGTATTTGATTGGTGATGGAACAGGGAGAGGGCCGAATGGTAGTGAATATTTTGTATTTGAGGCTTGTGAATACAAGCGGCATTTCCTGGCCTATGAGCCTGATTACGCAATCATGACGAATATTGATTTTGATCATCCTGATTACTTCAAAAATATGGATGACGTCATGAATGCATTCAGTGAAATGGCTTTACGCGTCAAGAAAGCAATCATTGCCTGTGGCGATGACCTTCAACTGCAGCAAATTCATGCGAATGTACCTGTTGTCTATTATGGATTCGATGAATCGAATGATTTTTCGGCGAAAAATATTACGAAAACAGCCGAGGGTTCAATTTTTGATGTTTTTGTTCGTAATGAGTTTTATCATACGTTTAGAACTCCGCTCACAGGCGATCATGCCATTTTGAATTCTTTAGGCGTTATCGCATTGTGCCATTATGAAGGGGTGGAAGCCTCAATCATTGAGGAAAGACTTTCTACATTCAATGGCGTGAAAAGAAGATTCACGGTGACTGAAACCGCTGGACATATTATAGTGGACGACTATGCTCATCATCCTACTGAAATTAAAGCAACTTTACAATCGGCAAAACAAAAATACCCGAATCATGATATTGTTGCTGTTTTTCAACCGCACACTTACACAAGAACTGCTGCTCTTCTGGAGGAATTTGCAGAAAGTTTAGCAACTGCAGGCCATGTATACTTATGTGATATTTTTGGGTCCGCAAGGGAAAATGCAGGAAACCTGACAATCAATAAATTGGTAGAAAAGATTCAAGATGCTAACTACCTTGATATTCAAAGCGTTTCAAGTCTTGAAAGACACGGGCGGGCTGTCTATCTGTTCATGGGTGCTGGTGATATTCAGAAGTACATGAACGCTTTTAAAGATTACCTTAATACGAAAGAGCAGCCTTTTTCAAGTTGAATGGGCTGTTTTTTTATAATTTTTTAGGCATTATGTACATTGAGTAAAAATGTTTTTTTGAATTATGAAGGAAAACGGAAAAAGATGTCGAATCTATACTATAGAGCATAATGTTTATTTTCCTGTGTAAGAGGGAATATATGCTTATAGCTAGTTGACTGAGGAGGAAGTGCCATGGATAATTTACTGTACATAGCGGCCATCGTCGCTGCAATCGCATTTTTAATATTATGCATAAGTCTCGCAGTGACACTATTTTCTTTGAAAAACACGTTAAAAGTTGTTTCTGGGACAATGGATGGTTTATCAAGCCAACTTGAAGGAGTGACAACTGAAACGACAGAACTTCTTCATAAGACGAATGCTCTTGCTGAAGATATTCAAATGAAAGCGGAGAAACTAAATTCTGTTGTCGATGCTGTGAAAGGGGTAGGCGAATCTGTTACTGGGTTAAATTCGTCGGTTCGAAGAGTGTCTGAGACGATTACCACTGAAGCCGAACGTAACAGTGAAAAGATTGCTCAAGTAGTCCAATGGAGTAACGTAGTAATCGATATTATGGAAAAAGTGAAGGAACGTAAACCCCGGAGCTCCCGTGGCTGGACGACGTATGCTCCAGTACCCGGCCAGAAGAAATTACCAGCTCCCACAGATCACTCGTAAAATATATATGTTGGATTAATGAGTCTGTATGAAAATTGCGAAGGCGCTTTACAAGAGTCGGCCTCTCGTCATAAGACTGACAGCGAAGCATTCGGGATTGTGGCGGGAGGCATATCCGAAGCCGCCGTAGCGGTTTTGAATGGAATCTTTATTTCAACTTATATAGAACCAAAAAAGCTATTAAATTGGAGGAATTAGACATGACTGAAGATCATAAAATGAAACCGAATTACAACGACCCACAAGTGAACCATGAGTATAATCCAAGGGGTACACAGCTTGAAAATACGTATGGACAGCCGTCTTATTTACCAACAAATTATGATTATAGTAGAAAAACGTATACGGATTCGTTCTATGATGAATATGATAGCTCAGGAGCAGGCAGTTTCCTTTTCGGTGCCCTTGTCGGTGGCGTAATCGGGGCAGCAGCAGCACTCTTTTTAGCACCGAAATCAGGTAGTGAAATGCGTAACGACTTTTCTAGCCAAGCAACACAGTTTAAAGATAAGAGTATAGAAATCAGTGCGGTTGCAAAAGAGAAAGCTACTGAATTTTCCTCAGTGGCGAAAGAAAAGACTGAAGGGTTATCAAAGACGTTCCAAGAGCAATCTGGTCTACTTGTAGACAAAGTAAAATCCATGGCATCGAAAACTTCTGTCCCGATGGATGATGGAACAGCATCCTCTGAAGGGGAAGAGGCAATCGACTTCATCGACACTGCGGTTTCCAAGGTCGAAGATACACTTGAAAAAGGAAAGCAAAAAGTGAAATCAACTGCTGATACGTTGAAAACCCAGGTCTCCAAAGATGCAAAAGACACAAATAATAACTCACTTAAGAGTCAATCGACCGGTAACAGTAATGTAACGTATGATAATAGTGAAAATGTGGGCAAAGATAAAATAACGAACCAAAATTATGTTTCAGAGGTCGAAGATAAAAACAAAAAATAATAGGCGTAAAAAAAGTCCATCTGCTTAATTTGCAAATGGACTTTTTTTACTTGAATGTCTAGGCGCTGTCGCTATTCTAATTGGCTAATTTCAGCCTCGGGTCATAAGCCCCTAGCCCTTTGTGGCAAAGGACGCCACACGGTCGGATCCGTCTTATGCCTGTCGCACCTACAAAGGCACTGTAGCTCTTCTAGTTAAATCTAATTTCCAATATGTCTCCGCCAAAAATCGGATTATTAAAATCGATGGCAGATCCATTTCGAAGTAGTTGATAATTACTTGTCCTAGTCGCAGGCAAGGTATAGTCAACGAATGAGAAAACATCGCTAAATGATATTAGGTCATCACTTACTGTTGCGAACTCCAGGTGATCACCTGGACACACACTCGTTGTTATATCAGTAGGTTGCCCATTTACTGATATAACAACCCGCGGCTTATGAATACGTATCTTTGCCCCGTTAAAAGTGACAGTTATAGTATCTGAGATTTTTATGTTTAATTCGGCCGCTACCTCTTCCACTGTCGGGAGAGATGGCTCTTGTAGTGTTACTTCATCGGCTTCCTTTAAAATATGGGAAGGACTAATTGTCATATTTCCAAGAAAGAAACTGGTAGTCCTATTTTTTACAGACACCTCTTTATTATCAATTGAGACTGTAAATGCTTTAGTATTTAGAAGTTGGCTCTTATTAAGTGCCTGCAGTGCCGCTGACAGTGTATGTACATGTGTAACCGTTATCGTATCCCGGTCTTGGATTGAAGAGTCAATTGGTTTCTGCTCCCCGTTAATCGTGACGGTCGGCTCCAGGTGGACGGGGTCCCCATCAATGGTTGCATGAATCGGAACGACATCTTCAAGAAGATCACGAACTAAAATTGATGCATCTTTACCGTCACTTCCAAGTATTAATTCAATCGAATCCCCGTCTTTGATGAAATCCTTCGAACTTGCTGGCAAGTTATTTAGCAAGAGTATTGAAGGAGAACCATGTTCCCCCGGAATAATCATGTCATTGCCATTTACACATACGGTCATTCCGAGTCCCGGCTTTCCGTATAATTGCTTTGCCTTAATAGTTGCTGCAAGTAATGCATCACTAATTGTCATTTCTTTTAACTCGAAAAGTCGTATCGTTTTATCATTCACAAATACAGTCATATAGTGAATGGGTGCTCTTTTAGCCGCAATTGCAATGCCGATTGGTGTTACAAGTTCGGGAGATGAAGGGATTCCTTGCTCAAATGTGACGCCTGTCAACGCATCCAAGCCTCTAATAGCGACTCTGTTTTCGGGAAGTCCCAGACAAATGCTGATTTCACGTGTAAGTCCGGGGGTTAAACTTCCTCCCCCAACTACCATGACCGCCTTTGGTGAGAGACTGTTATTGAGTTTTAGAATTTCACTGGAAATCGATTGTGCTAGTCGTTGGATTGCAGGTTTTAGTACACTTATCATTTCATCTGAAGGGATGTATTGTTCAAATCCAAGAATGTCTGTAATAAGTACTTCATCTTTGGTTGAAATAGCTCTCTTTGCAGTTTCAGCAAGGGGGAAGTCCAACAAATAATGATTGCTGAGTGACTCAGTGATTTTATCCCCCGCTATAGGCACCATACCGTATGCGACAACCGTGTTGTTATCGGTTATAGCAATGTCGGACGTTCCTGCACCTATATCTACGAGGGCCACGTTCAGCCTTCTCATGGAAGGTGGAATGAGGACGTTGATAGCCGCAATCGGTTCAAGCGTAAGTGCTTCCATGTCTAAATCCGCTCGTTTCAACGCAGAGAGCAATGATTCTACAACGACACGGGGAAGGAATGTAGCAATAACGTCAACAGAAGCGGAGCGCCCCGATTGATCAATCAAGTTTCCAATTTCTTCACCATCCAGTTTGTAATAAAGGACAGAGTAGCCGACGCAGTAATAATAATCATCTTTTGATATTGAATCAGAAGACAATAGTTTTTGTTGAGCCTGTTGAACGGCTGCAAGCTCCAATCGATTGACGTCTTCATCGGCAATTAATGCGCTTTCCGAAATATCTATAGACATTGAGCCTTTGGAAGTTTTTAAAGCACGACCGGCAGCGGCAACACTTACCCGTTTGAGCGGTCCATGTTTTTCCTCGAGTATTTCCTTTATTTCAGAAATAACATTTGCGACACTTATAATATTATGTATTTGACCATCAATCATCGAACGCTCTTTATGCTCGATGGATACGAGATCGGCAACGTGATAGACTCCGTTGTTTTCTTTAAGGATGATACCGACGACAGAACGGGTTCCGATGTCGAGTGCAAATAATGTAGTATCCAGAATTATTCATCCTTTCTGTAGATAAAAATCAATTTAAGAGAAGAATAAAAAGAAAGAACGTGACTTTTCAATTTATATTCTTTATACTAGGTCTATTATCTAAAAATGTAACATATATTCCTCTCTTCGGAAAGTGAATGATATGTATAGGGAGGAGAAGGACTGATGAAACAATATGAACTCGAAGAATTGCGTGGACAAGTTAACGAACTGAACATCAAGGTTTTAGATTTGATCAATGAAAGAACAGCGGTTGTTCAAGAAATTGGTAAAGTTAAAGAAAAGCAAGGTGTAACCAGGTATGACCCGCTACGTGAGAGGGAAATGCTTAATTTCCTGAAAGAGTACAATAATGGTCCTTTACCCAATGGAATTCTTGAACAAATTTTTAAAGGTATTTTCATGTCTGCTCTTGAAATACAGGAAGACGATCAGCGAAATGCGTTACTTGTTTCCCGTAAACGTAAAGCGGAGGATACGATTGTCGATATTAATGGACACAAGATTGGTGATGGCACACCATCATTTATCTTCGGACCATGTGCAGTTGAATCGTACGAGCAAGTTTTAGCTGTCGCACAATCTATTAAAGCAAAAGGTTTAACGATGATTAGAGGCGGAGCGTATAAACCTCGTACTTCACCATATGACTTCCAGGGACTTGGTCTTGAAGGGCTAAAAATTCTGAAGCGTGTAGCTGAAGAAACAGGGCTTTCAGTCGTCACGGAAATTATTACACCTTCACACCTTGAGGAAGCAATGGATTATATTGATGTCATTCAAATTGGTGCACGTAACATGCAAAACTTCGAGTTATTGAAAGAGGCAGGGATGGTTCGGAAACCTGTACTATTGAAACGAGGACTTGCGGCTACAATTGATGAATTCATCCATGCAGCAGAATATATCATTTCAAAAGGAAATAGCGATATTATTCTTTGTGAACGTGGTATCCGTACGTACGAACGTGCAACTAGAAATACTTTGGATATATCAGCGGTTCCAATTTTGAAACAGGAAACACACTTACCTGTCTATGTTGATGTGACTCATTCAACGGGAAGAAAAGATCTATTACTTCCTACTGCAAAAGCTGCAATCGCAGTCGGTGCAGATGGCGTTATGGCGGAAGTGCATCCTGATCCAGCGGTTGCGTTGTCTGATTCGGCACAACAAATGGATCTGCCGCAGTTCGATGCTTTTTATGATTCGATTCTAGAATTTATGAATACGCATAAAACTTACGCATGATTGGACGCCGGACCTTTAATGGATCCGGCGTTTTCAATGGAAGAAAAAATGGAAAGGGGACTGCAAAATGGCGATAACGATTTACGACGTTGCGAGGGAAGCAAACGTTTCAATGGCTACAGTTTCCCGTGTCGTTAACGGTAACCAGAATGTAAAGCCCGTAACAAGGAAAAAGGTTCTCGATTGCATAGAAAGACTAGGCTATCGCCCGAATGCAGTTGCAAGAGGACTTGCTAGTAAAAAGACGACAACTATCGGTGTAATCGTTCCGGATATTTCGAAAAGTTTCTATGCAGAACTTTCTCGTGGAATAGCGGATATAGCGACAATGTACGAATACAATATCATTCTTTCAAACTCTGATGAGCGCACCGCTAGAGAAGTTGAATTGATTGAAGACCATCTAGGAAAGCAAGTGGATGGACTGATTTTCATGAGCGATTCAATTTCCGAAGAAGTTCGGGCAGAAATGGCTACCGCCACTGTACCAATCGTATTAGCTGGTACATTGGATGAACAAAACAAGTTGGCATCTGTCAATATTGACTATGAGCAAGCTGCATTTGACGCTGTCAATAAACTGATTGGAAACGGTCATAATGAAATTATTTTCCTTTCAGGTTCATTCAGAAGTGATATAAACCGACTATGTAAAAAACAAGGATATATCCGTGCCTTACAAGGCGCGGGGATTACTGTCAATGAAAACCTCATCATTGAAATTGATGATACATATGATAGTGCTTATGAAGCCTGGAAGCAGATCAAGAATTTGGCAGAGAATCCTACGGGAATCTTAACAGCAAATGATGTACTCGCTGTGGGCGTGTTAAATGGAATAAGGGATGATGGTTTATCCGTACCGACTGATTATGAGATTATCTGTTTTGAACATTCATTTTTAGCAAGGATTGTCAGACCGCAATTAACTTCAGTTGCGGTACCGCTCTATGATTTAGGGGCTGTGGCAATGAGGCTTTTAACTAAGCTAATGAATGGTGAAGAGGTTGACGAGGAACAGGTCATTTTGCCATTTAGATTTGAAGAACGAAATTCTTTGAAATAAGAAATAGGACAATTCTTTGGAAGTAGGTTATACATTCCAAATGAATTGTCCTTTTTTTAATTCGGTGAGTTGAATTAAATAGTCCATAGAAGACGCTTCAGCGCTTGGGGATGCCTCTCGCAATAAGCCGAACAGAAGTTCACTGTTAGTCTTATTGCTTCGGCTACCCCTTTAAGGCGCCTTCTCTGGTTTGTATTGTATACCCGGTGTCGGTTTCACTAAATAAAGAATTCCATTGAATCCCGCTTCGGCGCTTGGGGATGCCTCTCGCAATAAGCCGGACAGGAGTTCACTGTCAGTCTTATTGCTTCGGCTACCCCTGAAGGCGCCTTCGCTGGGTTGTATCACACCCGGTGCCGGTTGCTGACACCGGATTCACTATGATTTATTTATTCTTTTGTTCATTGCGGATCATATGTAAGGCCTTGCTAAGCATTTGTGCGTTCTTGTCAGTTATTTCTGCTTTTCGTGGTATGGGTTTATAAAGGGGATTGGGATCTTCCCACGTAGGAATAAGCGGTACGAGCGATTCTTTTTCCCACGTAGTAAGCCAGTCTTTTGGAAGTGGTCCCGTGGGTGCGGGTTTATCGTTCATGGCAAACCAGATATGGGCCCATGCTCTTGGTACGACACGCCAAATGTCGTAACCTCCGCCCCCTACGGCAATCCAGCGGCCCTCGCAATATTGATCAGCGATTTGACGTGCAATCCGTGGGATTTCTTTATAAATTTCCATTGTTCCATATAGATGCGTTAATGGATCAAAATAATGGGCATCCGCACCATTCTGCGTAAGAATAACATCAGGTTTAAAAAATGCAGCTACCTCTGCAATTGCTGTTTTGTAAGTATTCAAAAAAGATTCATCTTCCGTAAATGCATCAATTGGGAAGTTGAATGAAGTGCCGTAGCCTTTTCCGTTTCCACGTTCCGTAATTGTTCCTGTCCCCGGAAATAAATAGCGACCTGTTTCATGGATAGAAAGTGTACAAACCTCGGGATCATCGTAAAAACTCCATTGAACACCGTCCCCATGATGAGCATCTGTATCGATATAAAGGACACGTGCGTTGTATTTCTTTTGTACGTATTTGATGGCTACAGAACTGTCGTTGTATACACAAAAACCGGACGCGCGCCCACTGAAGCCATGGTGTAATCCACCACCTAGATTCAATGCATACTTTGCGCGACCCTCCATCACTTCATCTACTGCTGTCAGTGTTCCACCCACAAGAAGGGCACTTGCTTCGTGCATATTTGGGAAGATTGGTGTGTCTTCCGTTCCAATGCCATACACGGCACCCAGTTCTTCACTGACTTCACCTTTTCCCGCCTTTTTAACAATATCGATGAATTTCCCGTCATGCGCAAGAAGTAATTCTTCATCGGTGGCTATACGTGGGGCGATGATGTCTGTCTCTGAAATGGCACCTGATTTACGAAGTAAGTCGAGTGTTAGAAGAATTCTTTTTTGGTTGAACGGGTGGGTGTCCGAAAAGGAATAATTGAGCTGTTCCTCAGAGAAAACGAAAGCGGCATCCTTTTTCATAAAGTTATACCCGGAACGTTTGGCCATAGGACATCGAATCCACTGTCTTTCAATCCTTGAATAATTGTAAGCGGATTCATCGTTTTCACACGGATGACTAGAATTTTGCTCATTTCATTCTCTTTATCAGGATAGACAAGGACACTTAGGACATTCGATTTCTGTTCATGAAATATTTTGGATACTTCAAAAAGGATTCCCGGTACATCTGGCACGCGCACTTCAAGTTGTGAACCGGGCTGATGGGCGCCTGTCAATTCAATATATTTGTAAAGTAAATCTGTTTCGGTGATGATTCCAACAAGTTTATTATTGGAAACAATCGGCAAAGAGCCGATGTGATTATCGTAAAATGTGACGGCTGCTTCTTCAACAAAATCCATTGGGTGACCAATAATGGGATCTTGGGTCATGACTTCTGCGAGCTTTGTATCATAAATATGCTGTTCCCCATTGTCAGAAAATAGTGAGGGGATTGTTTCTTTTAAGTCGCGGTCCGTTACAATCCCTACTAGGATATTATCATTATTTAGTAGCGGAATATGCCGTATTTTTTTATCTCGCATTACTTGAAGAGCATCTTTTACGGAATGCTCAGGAGAAAGCGAAATGACATTTTCATTCATAATCTCTTCAATTAGCATATGGTTAACCTTCTTTCAGTTCAATACATAAAACGGTTCATAAAACGTAAGCTGTCAAATTGCTGGATTGAATCTTGATCGATTCTTTTTCCAATCCTTGCCATTAGACAGTTAGCGGGATGCGAACTTATTTCCGGGTCATCAGTTGCATAATATTCCAGTCCACCGGCATTCATCATTTTCTCCATCACTTTCCGATATTCCCAAACGTTCAATTTCGTTCCTTTCAAATCCCAGTGCCAATAATATTCTGTAGTCAAAATGATATAGTCCTCCATGGCATCATCCATCATGGAAACACGCAATAGCGATTTACCAACGCCGCCACCTCTGAATTTTGGAATCACTTCGATTGCACCAAGTTCAATAAGATCTTCCATATTCCCTTCTGACCAGCGCTCTAAAGGATCAGGATATAAATAGGTGACGTATCCGACGATCATGTTCAATTCTCGTACGATAATAATCCGACCTTCTGGAAGTCGAGCTATTTTTACGAGCGCTTTATGTTGTTGAGCAGGGGGTCTGAATGCAACCAGATCTTCATGGAAATCTAGGCTTTCTAGTTGTTCCGAAGAAATAGGCCCTTCGACGATGACATTCCCTTTCGTATGCTTAATTTCCATTGCATTATATGTTTTTACATGTTCCAACACGAACACCGCCTAACTTTGACTGTACATACTTCCAGTATACAACAAATTGAAAGAAGGAAAAGCATATGGATGTGCCTTCTTAAAAATAATTTGAAAAAGCAAAAAAAGTTACAAAACATTGCAAAACTACTGTAGAATGAAAAGTGTGAATGTTTCAGAAAGGATGAGAGCAATGGAATTTAAGACATTACCAGTTGTCCAAGGAGATTACCAGTTAAGAGATTATGATGAGACAGTTGCAGCGTTCAGTTGGGCGGATGCGGAAAAACAATTTAGTTGGCATGAGAGTGGAAAAGTTAACATTGCTCATGAAGCAGTGGACAGGCATGCAGAATCTTATCGTAAAAACAAAGTGGCATTGTATTACAAGGACGGAAATCGGAAAGAAGCATATACGTATTATCAAATGAAAAGAATGACGAATAAATCCGCAAATGTATTACGTAATCATTCCACTCTTGAACGAGGAGATCGGCTTTTTATCTTCATGCCGCGTTCACCGGAATTATATTTTTCGTTAATCGGAACGTTAAAACTTGGTGTTATTGTTGGCCCTCTTTTTGAAGCCTTTATGGAAGGGGCAATTTTTGATCGACTTTCTGATAGCGAAGCGAAGGCAATCATTACGACACCCGAACTAGTTGATCGGATTCCGGTTGATAAATTACCTCATTTGAAAACGATTTTCTTAATCGGTGAAAATATTGTTGAGGATGGAATGATTGTAGATTTTAATAAGCATATGAAAAACGCATCGCACAGCTTCCAAGTTGAATGGATGGATAAAGAAGACCCGACTTTGTTGCATTATACCTCGGGGTCAACGGGGAAACCGAAAGGCGTTTTGCATGTACAAGAAGCGATGGTACAACAGTTACAAACTACGCGTTGGGTACTTGATCTGAATGATGAAGACATTTTCTGGTGTACGGCAGACCCAGGTTGGGTGACGGGCACGGCATATGGTATTTTCGGTCCCATGCTGGCAGGTGGGACGATGCTCGTTGTCGGCGGAAGATTCTCTACGGAGGGTTGGTATGAAGCGATTGAAGAGTATGGTGTAACCGTATGGTATAGTGCGCCTACCGCTTTCCGTATGTTGATGGGGGCTGGAGAGGGCCCGATGAAAAATAATGACCTTAGCTCTCTACGTCATATTCTTTCTGTCGGAGAACCACTCAATCCGGAAGTTATCCGGTGGGGAATGGATGCATTTAAGCAGCGGATCCACGATACTTGGTGGATGACGGAAACGGGTGCACAGACGATTTGTAACTTTGGATGTCTACCCATTAAACCAGGTTCGATGGGCAAGCCGGTTCCAGGCATCGAGGCAGTAATCGTTGATGATCAAGGCAACATTCTTCCGCCGAATCAGATGGGTAATTTGGCCATTAAAAAAGGGTGGCCAGCGATGATGCGTCAGATTTGGAACAACCCTGAAAAGTACGATTCTTATTTCGTGAATGGTGAATGGTATGTATCCGGCGATTCGGCTTACATGGATGAAGATGGATACTTCTTCTTCCAAGGACGTGTCGATGATGTCATTATGACGAGTGGTGAACGGGTAGGACCGTTTGAAGTCGAGAGTAAGCTTTTAGAGCATCCAGCCGTAGTTGAAGCGGGCGTTATCGGTAAACCGGACCCCGTGCGTGGAGAGATTATTAAAGCGTTTGTGGCGCTTCATGAAGGGTACGAGCCGACGGACGAGTTGAAAGAAGAGATTCGCCAGTTTGTCAAAAAAGGACTCGCTGCACATTCGGCTCCGCGCGAAATTGAATTCAAAGATAGTTTACCAAAGACACGAAGCGGGAAAATTATGCGACGTGTATTAAAAGCATGGGAACTCGATTTGCCAGCTGGCGATTTATCTACAATGGAAGTCTAAATTTATATAATGGAAAAAGCTAACCTCCTATCGTCTGTAGACGATTTGCAGGTTGGCTTTTTGTTTGATACTAGCGTTTGCCGAAGTTATTCAAAGTTCTTATACATATATATTCCTACCTGCAAGCATACCTTTAAAAAAGGAGCTGTGTCAGCGTGGGAAAAGGGAAGTTCCGTGTAATTGCTTTCGGGTCACTTTTTCTGTTACTAGCGACTTTGTTAATTTATACTCAGGCTTCAGGAACAGGGAAAGAAGTTAATAACAATGGTTCACAATTATCCAAAAAGGAACAAAAAGAATTGGATGACTTTATTGAACTCTTTGGTAATGATGGTGGGTTCCTAAGCCAAGCAGGGAAAGAAATAAAAAATGCGGGATACAGCCATTCCATTGCAGCAATGGTGTATTCCAAAGATGATATTTGGCTTAAAATTGTCCTACCAGATAGCGAAGTAATTACTGAACAAAAACAAAGCAAAATAAAAAGCATTCTAAATGGTATTATAATGAAAAACAAATTTAATCCGAAGGCGTTTAAAGTGGAAATCGGTTATGGCGACAAACCTCCTTCCTAAAAATGAAAACCACACACCGTTAACAAAACTGTATGTTTACTATGAATCCATAAAAAAACAACGACAAAATTGTCGTTGTTTTTTATATGGATTTATTGGTCGCCATTTCCTTCAGTATCCCCATCGCCTGGAGGAGGAGTGCCTCCATTATTACCATCGGTAGGAGGAGTTGTTACAGGTGGAACGCCATTATCTTTGTCATTATCTTTGTCATTATCATTGTCTTTATCATTGTCTTTATCATTATCCTTATCATTTTCTTCCGTTTCGTCCGGTGTCTCAGTGACAGGTGGTGGTGGTGTTTCCTCTTTGATAGTTATAGCATTCGACACTCCAGATAACTTGCCTGTAATGTCAACCGCTCTTACTGTGTAAGACCCAGCACCGATTGTGTATACATTAGATGCAGTGTCCCGGATAGTTCCGATTTTGGCACCATCTTTATATACGTAATAACCGATGACATCATTGGATGAAGAATTGCCCCATGAAATCGTAGACCCTTTCAATGTTACTTGGACAGCGGCAGGTGACGCGCCATCAGCATTAAATACGGCCCCCGATACAACATTTGATGAGAAAGCGGATGTCAATGGGAATAATTTCGAGGCATCTCCTCCCAAAGGTCCCAGCATCCTTTCGATGAACGTAGCGTTAACACCAGTTCCTCCAGTAGTTACAAACTCAGCTGGTGTTGTTGGCAACGCCATATATCTTTTCCCATTTACGGATACATAAGAAGATGAAACGATACTATCATCCAGCTTATTTGGTAACATCACATTTGCATTGAACAAATCAGACTTGACGAGTCCAGCAGCTGAACAAGCCGCTGAAGGTGCCAGACCCGAGATACCGCAAAATGATCTAGTGACAACACCTTTCGGTTGTTTGAATCTTGCACCGGCCCCAATTAGTTTTGGCTTTTCTTTGTTAGCCGCATTCAATAACCGGGCAAAAAGGGCTGTTGTACGCGTATTTGTCGATCCATAACTTTGGTTTCCCGCACCTTGTAATGAATAAGATGAGTATTTATAGCCCAACCACAAACCCATCGAAATAGTAGGATTATATCCAACAACCCATGCATCACTATATGAATCAGTTGTGCCCGTTTTTGCTGCGATATCAATTCCGAAGTTAAGATTTTTTTTCATGTTTGTTGCGGTTCCAGATACAGGAACGTCACGAAGCATGTCTGTTATCATATAGGCTGTTTGTGGACTGAATACATCAACTGGAGCTACTTTGTGTTGGAAGATAATATTACCTTTGTTATCTTCAATTTTTTCAATCATATAGGCATCAACAAATTTACCGCCGTTCGCGAATGTCGCGAATGCATTTGTGTTTTCCTCGACTGTTGTACCTTCTGTCATCGCTCCTAATGATAGCGAAAGATTACCGTATTCGTTTTCATTCAGTTTTGAAAAGTCCATCTGCTTTAAAAAGTTTGCAGGTTTCCGGTCTATGATATCTCTATATAGCCGAGCAGTGGCCAAGTTTTGTGAAGAGGCAAGTGCCTGTCTCGCTGGAATAATTCC
Organism: Filibacter tadaridae; assembly: GCF_900609045.1. Lineage (GTDB taxonomy): Bacteria > Bacillota > Bacilli > Bacillales_A > Planococcaceae > Sporosarcina > Sporosarcina tadaridae. The sequence continues at coordinate 81,833 of NZ_UXAV01000037.1, read as the reverse complement.
CAGTTCTTGATAACTTAAAAAGTTGACTGGCTTCCAACCGTTATAGTTAAACTTCACATCAACGAGAGGACTTCCTGCTCCTATGACTCCGTATTCGATGGCGGGTGCATAGACAAGTAATGGTTTCATAGTGGATCCATTTTGTCGGAAGCTTTGCGTCGCGTGATTTAATGCTTCTTCTTCATAGTCACGGCCTCCAACAAAAGAAAGGATTTTCCCTGTACTATTTTCTATCATTATAGCTCCCACTTGCACGGGATACTTATCGATTTGTTTTTCACCTGTCTCTTTATTATTTACTTCTTGAGAGTACGTGAATCCATAGTTTTCGAATTTTTTTGCTTCATCATTCATCGTATCGTAAAGCTGAAGATCAACAGTTGCATGAATACGATAGCCATCTGTCCGCATAGAACGTTCTGCTAGCAACCGATACTTTTCATTTAATTTGCTATCGTTGTCGATTCTGTCAGGATCAATGCCGTCTTTTTCTGCAATTATTTTTGATAAAATATCAATCGTACGTCTTTGTATTTCTTCCGTTAAGAAAGGATAGTGTTTATTGGAAGGTGGCATTGCCTCACGGAAGTCTTTTGTAATATCATAAGCAATTGCTTCATTGTATTGCTTTTCTGTAATGTAATCTGCACTTTTCATCCGGAAAAGTACTGTTTTCATACGATTTATGCCCGCTTCTAAATATTCAGGCTCTTTCACCCCTTGATGTCTATTGTAAAAGGGGGTGTAAGCAAATGGAGCCTGGGGAATACCAGCAATATAGGCAGCTTGGGGAAGTGTTAAATCTTTTGCTTTTACATTAAAGATACCTTCGGCTGCTGCCCCAATTCCTGCTATATTATCTCCGCCTGCATTACGACCGTATGGGATGATATTTAAATACGTTTCAAGTATTTCATCTTTAGTCATGAAATGTTCCAGTCGCAAAGCAAGTAGGATTTCCTTGGCCTTACGTTCATAGGAAACTTCATTTGTCAGAAGCTGATTTTTGATAAGTTGTTGTGTCAGTGTTGACCCGCCGGTTTGGTTATCGGCATTTGTAATGTCTTGGAAAAGTCCGCGGAACACCGCTTTGGGAACAATGCCGTTATGGGTGTTGAAATATTCGTCTTCAGTTGCCAAAACGGCATTAATTACATAAGGTGACACATCCTTTAATTGGACTTCCTTACGGTCTAAATCTGAGCTAACCTTTTTAAAATACTTTCCGTCTGTATAAATCTCGGACGTTTCTGTGTAGTCGGAAATTGTGGTTCGCATTTCTTCTTTAGAGCGTAGCGGTTCTTTCGCCACAAGTGAAGCGAAATAGCCAGCACCGACTGAAGCTACAAAGACGGATAGAGTTAGGCCGACAATGATGAAAAGTAGAAATAGGTTCCATACTACACCTGATGTAATTCGTGCTCGTTTAGCATATTTCGTCTGGTTTAGACTTTCATATTTTTCTTCAATAAGGTCAATTCTATTCTTTTTCTGTTCACTCAAACTATTCGCCCCCTAAAATCCTTCCTATTATAGCATAAAATCATAAGTGGAAATCAAAAAGGTTTGACAACATTTAAAATTGGTTTAGAATGGGTGATATATAGTGTTATACACGTTGAAAGAGCCGAAGTAATGGCGGTGAGTTCCGTATAGAGAGACAGCGGCTGGTGGAAGCTGTCCGGTACATCGTACATGAATTACAGCTGTGGAGTGTTACGCGAGCGCGGCGTTATTGCGTTTTAGAGCGGAGAATTTATTCTCAAGCTGGGTGGTACCGCGTTAATTGAGTATTTAACGTCCCTGCATGATTTTTTAATCGTGCAGGGACATTTTTAATTTTAGGAGGGATTTTATTGGAAAATGTATTGATTGAAGACTTGAAATGGCGGGGTTTACTGTACCAACAAACAGATGAGGAAGGCCTTAAAGATTTGTTGAATAAAGAACAAATAGCACTATACTGTGGTGTGGATCCGACTGCGGATAGTATGCATATCGGACATATCGTCCCGCTGCTTACACTTCGTAGATTTCAGCTTCATGGCCATCGTCCGATTTTACTCGTCGGTGGGGCAACAGGAATGATTGGAGATCCATCAGGACGGTCCGAAGAAAGGGTTCTTCAAACGACTGAACAAATTGAAAAAAATGTTGCAGGTATTAAACTGCAAATGGAACAAATATTTGACTTCAATACAGAAAATGGCGCGCAGATGGTGAATAATAATGACTGGATTAGCGCCATGACGATGATTGAATTTTTTAGAGACTACGGAAAATTATTGAGCATCAATTACATGCTTGCAAAAGACAATGTTGCATCACGTCTGGAAAACGGAATTTCCTTTACGGAGTTTTCCTACATGCTTTTACAAGGGATAGATTTTAATCATTTATATGATAACTATGGCTGCCGCGTACAAATTGGCGGTTCAGATCAATGGGGCAATATTACGACGGGGCTCGAAGTCATCCGGAAAACTCATACAGAAGAGACAAAGGCATTCGGTATTACGATTCCACTTGTGACGAAAGCGGATGGGACGAAATTCGGGAAGAGTGCTGGAGGCGCAGTATGGCTGGATGCTGAAAAAACATCGCCATATGAATTTTACCAGTTCTGGATCAATACAGCGGACAGCGATGTCATTAAGTATTTGAAAATTTTCACGTTCATGGAAAGAGAAGACATTGAAGTGTTGGAAGTTGGCGTTCAAGAGGAACCGCATTTACGGAAGGCTCAATTAACTCTTGCTGAAGAGATGACACGACTCATACATGGTCAAGACGCTCTCGATCAAGCCATCCGTATCTCGAAAGCGTTATTCAGTGGTGATTTAAAGGCACTCTCTGTAGATGAAATGAAAGATGCGTTCAAGGATATCCCATCATTTGAAATGGCAAAAGAAGATAAGAATATTGTCGACTTCATCGTTGAGGCGGGTGTCTCGCCTTCAAAACGCCAAGCACGCGAGGATGTAACGAACGGTGCAATTTCATTGAATGGAGAGCGTGTGACGGATACATCATACGAAGTAAGTTCCGCTGAGCGTTTAGAGGATGCATTCACAATTGTTCGCCGAGGCAAGAAAAATTATAAAATGGTGAAGTTTGTATAATACCTAGACTTGCCGAAGACACCGCGGAAGCGTAGTGACTGCAGCAAGAAAAGAAAAACAGCTATTTTCCCGCAAAGTGGGCGAATAGCTGTTTTTATAAGCAAAAAAGAGCCCTGTGAAGGACTCTTTTCCAAAGAAGGTATCACCGTGAGTAGAATTCAACGATAAGAGCTTCGTTAATTTCTGCTGCTAGCTCGCTGCGTTCTGGCATACGAACGAATTGACCTACTTTAGTATCGTTGTCGAATGTTACGTATTCAGGAACATAGTTGTTCACTTCAAGCGCTTCATTTACGATGTCTAGGTTTTGAGATTTTTCACGAAGAGAAATTTCTTGACCTGGTTTTACACTATAAGATGGGATGTCAACGCGTTTGCCATCAACCATAACGTGGCCGTGGTTAACAAGTTGGCGAGCTGCACGACGTGTGCGAGCAAGGCCCATACGATAAACGACGTTGTCAAGGCGAGTTTCAAGAAGAACCATGAAGACTTCACCGTGTTTACCAGGCATTTTGCCTGCTTTATCGAACATGATTTTGAATTGACGTTCGTTAACTCCGTACATGAAACGAAGTTTTTGTTTCTCTTGTAATTGCAGTCCGTATTCGGAAAGTTTTTTACGTTGGTTAGGACCGTGTTGTCCCGGTGCGTAAGGGCGTTTTTCAATTTCTTTTCCAGTACCGCTTAATGAAATACCAAGACGGCGGGAAAGTTTCCATGATGGACCTGTATAACGAGCCATGATTGACTCCTCCTCTAATTTGGTTTTATTTTGTTGTAAAATAAGAACCAGATGTGTTCAATCCAAATGCCATTCTATTATCTTGCATCTTCGCCTCCGCAGCCAGGAAGTTACACGGTGCACCTTCTGAAAGGAATAGACTAGTTAATTTAGAACACACAACTGCTGCAACTATTTTACACAGTTTTTATCTTATCAATTTATAACGAGATAGTCAAGCATCACAATTTGATAAAGGATAGGCACAAAGGTGTGTGTAAAGAAAAGTGGTATTTCTAGTCCGAATGAATTAGAATGTGAATATCTAAACAAATAGAAACTTCATATTACACGGTAGGGGTGATTAGCTTGACAAATCATCAATTGACTTTATTGCAAATAAAAAGTGATTTGATGGACTTATGGACGAGCTTAAATGCTGTCCGAACTTATGAAGAATGGTTTGAAGTGTTGAAGAAAACGTTAACTAATCATTTTGATATCGAGTATGCAGACTTTTTTGTTTACGATAAAGAGAAGTTTATGCCCATCAAAGGATATCGATCTGCACTAAAAGGACAGAATGCTGTTCGATTTGATAGTGAACAGGAAAGAAATGAAGATTTTAATGCTGCATATCTAGAACGATTCAAAGAAAAAGGCTTTGCGTACGCTGATGATTTTGTCATCTTTGAAGGGGGGGATACTGAACCACTAGGCCTTCTTCTCATTCAATCGACGGATAAATGGAGCGTGTTTTCTAATTCTCCCTCTTTGAATGAACTCAAAAAAGTAGTGAGTCGTTTGATTCTTACCGTGCGTAAGATGGTTTCCCTCGTGAAAAGTGAAAAAAATTATAAGGAATTGTTTAGTGTTACCGAACTATTTAATTCTACAATGGATAGTCAACTGATTTTGAATGAAATTGTGAATACATTTGTAAAAGCATTTCCTGCTTTTCAAACGGAACTGCTTTTATCCCATGAAAAAAGAGGATTGACACGTTCCTATAAGTTATTTGACTATACAAGTGAACGACCATCCGCGGTCGATGCCTATGTATCTGGAGAAATGACGGTTGAAGAAGATTTGGATTTGTCCTGTAAACTGATCAATGCACCTATTAAAGGGCGGCAAGGGATATATGGTTTATTGCAAATTAAAACTCCGTTCGACTTCGCCTTTTCAACAGCACAAAAGAACTATATTCGAATGCTTGCAAATACGGCTGGTAATGCGCTTGAAAACGCAAGTCTTTACGACCAGTCACATCGAGTAATCGAGGATTTACAATTGGTCAATGAAACATCTAGAAAATTAAATGGTAATATGGACTCCGCCGAAATGATTGTCTACTTGAGGCGACAATTGCTGGATGCATTCAAGCCGAACGAAATTGGGTTTGTATTTTGCGAGGATATGGATAACTACAGGATTTCTCCATTAAGTACGGATTTTTTCTCAACAGATGCCTGTTCAGATTATCTTACATTTGTGAGAACCTCAATGGAAGATGGAGAGGAAGCGCTATTTGAAGCGAGTTTCAACAGCGAGCTGGGTTGCTCAAACCCGTATGAATCTGTGATCTCCATTCCGTTTACAAATCAGGAAAAAGTGATTGGTTTTGTTATTTTACTGCATACGGAATCCTATTTTTTTTCGTTCGATAATTTTAAGTTAATGCGGTCACTTATCGGACATTCATCATTAGCACTTGCCAATTCCTTACTACGTGATCAGTTACAGGACCTGGTCAATAAAGACCATTTGACAAAACTGTACACACGAAACTATTTGGATAATGCTGTTGAAGAGTCAATTATTAATGATCAACAAGGCGTCTTCGTCCTCATAGACATTGATAATTTTAAGAAAGTGAACGACACGTACGGCCATGCATCAGGGGATTTGGTGTTAAAACAAATTGCATCTTATATACAATCTGAAATTATTGGAATAGGCATTGCTACAAGATGGGGCGGGGAAGAACTTGCCCTTTATTTACCATCAATTAATATCAAGGCAGGGGCAGCGATAGCGAAACAGTTGGTTCTTACAATCCCGACAGTTACGAATCCTAAGGTTACCGTATCCGTTGGTATACACAGTTGGACGTCTGAAAGTCGAATGACCTTTGAACAATTATTCCATTTCGCAGATGAAGCGCTCTATGCAGCAAAAAATAATGGCAAAAACCAAGTAAGATTTAAAGAGACAAGTTCACCTCATTTGTAACGAGGGAACTTGTCTCTTTGTCTTTACTAGAATAAAAGAGTAAACTAAAAGAGAGTTGTAAAACAATTGCAAACAGAAGGGGTGGCTAGAAATGAAAGAAGAACGTTTACACAAAGATACGATTGTTATTCATGAAGGCTATGACGATAAAATGCATCACGGAAGTCTTACAGTTCCGTTATATCAAACATCGACTTTCGCATTTGAAAATTCGGCACAAGGGGAAAACCGTTTTTCAGGAGCAGAAGAGGGCAATATCTATTCAAGGCTTGGAAATCCGACTGTCCGCGTATTGGAAGAAAGAATGACTGCGCTGGAAAATGGGAAAGGTGCACTTGCATTTGGTTCGGGGATGGCAGCGGTCAGTTCAATTCTTGTGCATGTGACAAAAGCAGGCGATCATATTCTTTGTTCACGCGGAATATACGGTTGTACCTTTGGATTTCTTGGTATATTGAATCAGAAATACAATATAACGCATGATCTTGTTCAGATGGGGACTGAAGAGGAAATTGAAAAAGCCATTAAACCGGAAACGGTATGTATATATGTAGAAACGCCTATCAATCCTACGATGGAATTGGTCGACTTGCAGGCGGTTGTAAATGTAGCTAAAAGGCACGGACTACGTGTTATCGTTGACAATACGTTCACGTCTCCTTATTTGCAAAATCCATTGGATATAGGCGCTGATTTCGTTTTGCATAGTGCGACGAAGTACATTAATGGACATGGTGATGTCATAGCGGGATTGCTAATCGGTAACGACAAGGATGAGATGGAAGGCATCCGTATGACGGTCCAAAAGGATTTTGGGGGCATTATGTCTCCATTTGATGCTTGGTTGTTGATCCGCGGGCTTAAAACATTGTCGGTTCGAATGGAGCGCCATACATCAAATGCGGAAAAGCTGATTACGTACTTGAAAAGTCAAAAACAAGTGGAAGAGATTTTTTATCCATTCGACCCTGATAATCCGCAATATGAGTTGGCGAAACGCCAAATGAGGGCAGGAGGCGGCCTTGTTTCATTTACAATTAAAGGTGGGAAAGAAGCGGCTCAACAATTTATGGATCAGCTAGCACTTATTAAGATTGCAGTTAGCTTAGGGGATGCGGAAACGCTCATTCAACATCCAGCCACTATGACGCATTCTGTCGTTCCCGAGACGGAGCGTATTCAAATGGGAATCACGGATTCTTTGCTTCGCCTATCTGTCGGACTTGAACATGCTGAAGACCTAATACAAGACATGGAAAACGCTTTTGCACGCATGAAAAAGACAATTGTAGAAAACGCAATGCATTAAAAACTGCCTTGGTGAGTGGGGATTCCAATCGCCAAGGCAGTTTTCTGCTTAAAGGTGTTTGTTCAGCACTTCAACAACTAGTTCAAGTCCTGCCAAATCGGCTTCGGAAAAGCGATCTAATTCAGGACTGTCAATATCGAGCACACCAAGAACTTCACCATTCTTCCGCAGAGGCACGACAATTTCCGACTGCGATGCGCTATCACAAGCGATATGCCCTGGGAATGCATTTACATCGGGAACAATGATAGTTTTCCCATTTACTGCTGCAATTCCACAAACCCCTTTTCCAAGAGGAATCCGAATACATGCAGGCAAACCTTGGAAAGGTCCCAAAACAAGTTCATCTTCATCCATCAAATAGAAACCAACCCAGTTGATGCGATCGAAAAATTGATTTAGAAGCGCAGATGCATTGCTTAAATTTGCATACCTATTCTTCTCTCCAGTGAGCAAAGCATCCATTTGCTTTGCCAACTGACTATACTTTTCCGTACTATTTCCAGTGTAATAAATCTGTGTGAACATTTAAAGCGCCCCCATTCGTGAACTAAATATGTTGACATAAAGAATCTTCCCAACAACGCTCGGCTACCCCAGTGAGGCGCCTTCGCTGGAGATTAAATAGACTTATTAGATCAACGTATATAGTATATAAGTAGATTCTACATTTTAATGCGTTTTTTCACAAAAAATAAAGCGTGAAGTACATAAAAATAGTTTTTATCCTATAAATCGCATATTTTCGCAACCATTAGTCGAAAAACGTGGTAGTATATAGGATAATATCATGGCACAGTGACTCGGGAATAGGAGGACCACGATGGTAAAATTCATCATTCCAATTATAATACTAATCGTAGTGATAACAATCGCTTTTTTATTCAGGCGAAAACATCTCCGGGAAATCGGAAGGTTGGAACAAGAAAAGCTTCAAATTCAACATAAACCAATCTTAGAAGAGATGACGAAAGTAAAACAGCTGAACATGACTGGTGAAACCGAGGAAAAATTTGAACGCTGGAGAACGGAATGGGCAGAAGTTACGGATGAACATATGCCGAAAATGGATTCGTTGTTATTCGACATCGAAGACATGGTCGACCGGTTCCGATATGGGAAAGCATCTAAGATGGAAAAAGAACTTCAAGAGAAAATCCACATTTGCGATAAAAGAATGAATGCAATCTTGTACGAATTAAACGAACTTGTCGGAAGTGAAGAGAAAAATCGAATCGAAATGGAAACACTTAAAGAAAAACATCGTGCAGCAAGAAAAACGGTTCTTGCACACCTTCATTCTTTCGGTGTAACGGCTGATCCTCTTGAAAAAGAACTTGAATCGTTTAATCCGAAATTCGAAGAATATAACGAGTTAACGGAAAATGGTAATTACTTACTTGCGCGTGAGATTGTAATTTCCTTATCTGAGCAAGGAAATCGCCTATTTGTTCTTATCCACGAGATCCCGTCGCTACTAACAGAAATGCAAAGTAAAATACCCGCATCTATCCGTGAGCTTCGAAATGGGACGAGAGAAATGGAAGAGCAGGCATATTACTTACAACATCTTGGTTTGACTTCACATCTTAGTGCGATTGAAACCGAAATCGAAGAATATATGGTGAAAATGTCTGCACTTCAAATAGAAACAGTTCAACAAGGGATAAGTGAAATTAATGAACGAATCGATTCTTATTATGATTTACTTGAAAATGAGGTAAATGCTAAACATTACGTAGACGAGTACTATCACGAAGTTGCTGAAAGGCTTTCAGAGAGCATGACGCTGACAAAAGAAATTGCAAATGAAACAGCATTTGTTCAACAAAGTTACAGATTGGATGAAAAAGAAGCCCAGATTCCACAACTATCACTTAAAAAACTGGACACGCTTAGCAAACGATTTGAAGTTCTTGCCAATCGAATCGAGGGGCAGGCATCTGCCTATTCAAGTTTACGGGAAGAACTGCACAGTATTTCAGAAGAGGTTGAACAAATCGACGAAGAACAGGATCGATTCACAGACCGTATTAAAAACTTACGAATTGATGAAAATAATGTTCGGGACCAGTTGGGCGTGTTAGCCCGTAAATTGCAAAATGCAGACCGTTTGCTACATAGAGGAAATATTCCAGGTATACCTGATGAGATGGAAGCGCGACTTGAAGAAGCGGACGAACAGATTTATATCGTGACGCAAAGCTTGCAGGAAGTTCCTTTAAATATGGCGCTTGTTGATTCCTACTTGGCGACTGCTGAAAATGTAGTAGACGATTTATGTCTGAAAGTCGATGAATTACTTGAAAATGTTATGCTGATTGAGTGGATTATTCAGTATGGAAATAGATATCGGGCATCAAACCCTTCGATGCATGCCCACCTTATGGAAGCTGAAGATTCATTCAGACAATTTCGCTATGCAAAAGCTTTGGAAGAGGCCGCAACTGCGGTCGAGCAAGCTGAACCAGGCGCTATGAAGAAAATTGAAGAGTTAGTGAAAGAACATGCTTAAGAGTTTATTTTGGAAAAGCCACCGGCATCTAAGTGCGGGTGGCTTTGTCACGCTTTTTTATATAAACGCCGAAGTGGGTTTGAAGAAAATACTTTATATCAAATAATATATTATGCTAAGAAAGGAAGGTACGGGATGATCTATTTTGATAATAGTGCAACAACCGCGCCTGACGAACGTGTTCTTGCCTCATTCATGGAAGTGAATAAACGTTTTTTTGCAAACCCTGCATCCCTACATGCTGCCGGTAAGGAAGCAGAAGCTCTTCTAACAAGGTCGAGAGAGCAAATTGTATCACTTTTAGGGGCTGTGAAAGGCGAAGTGATCTTCACTTCAGGAGGTACCGAGGCAAATAATTTGGCGATTATTGGCTTTGCAAAAAAGAATAGCTTACGAAGCAAGCATATCATCACAACAAAAGTTGAACATTCTTCTGTTTTGAATGCGGTAGCCTACCTCGAAACACAAGGATTTGAAGTCGATTATTTATCGGTGAATAAGCAAGGATTAATTTCCGTTGACGAATTACAAGCGAAACTGCGAAAAGAGACAAACTTAGTAAGTATTATGCATGTGAATAATGAGATAGGTACGATTCAGCCAATTGCAGAATGTGCACGTATCATTAAAGAGAATTCAAGGGCAGTATTCCATTCGGATGCTGTGCAAAGTTTCGGCAAGTTGTCCATTTCATTGGGTGGAGAAGGACCTGATGCAATCACTATTTCTGCTCATAAAATCAATGGTATAAAAGGTTCTGGCCTCCTCGCAGTAAGGCAAGGGTTAACACCCGAGGCGATTAACTTTGGAGGTGGACAAGAACAAGGGATTCGTAGTGGAACGGTAAGTGTGCCGAATGCCGTTGCGCTTGCAAAAGCGATGCGAATCAGTATACAAGAGCTGCCACAAAAAAACTTTTTGCACTTGCGTAGTCGTTTAGTCAACTTTTTGAAGCGATTCGACAATGTTGTTATTCTCGCGCCCGAGCAGGCCGCCCCGCATATTACAACCATTGCTTTTGCTGAAATTAAAGGAGAAGTGGCTGTCAACTTTTTTCAGGAAAACGAGATTATCCTATCGACCTCCAGTGCATGTTCTTCAAAAAATAAAAGTGTGGGACATGTTATAGAAGCAATTGGTTTACCCGAGGTTTATAAAAAGGGCGTGGTCCGCATTAGTCTCGGAACAACAACCACCGAACAACAAGTGATGGAATTTGAAACAGTTTTTACTCGCTTTATACAATTACTCAAAAGGGGGAAACACAATGGAATGGAATGAGCTACTAATCCGGTATGGTGAAATGTCGTTAAAAGGCCGTAACCGAAAAGTATTTGTAAAACAATTAAGGAACAATATAAAAGATGCGTTAAACGATTTAAAAACGATTGTTATTAAATCGGAACGTGACCGCATGTTTCTCTTTGCGGATGACCAAAATGACATGAAGGAAGCGATTGCAAGGCTACCACATGTTTTCGGCATCCAATCATTTAGTCCGGTTGCAAAATGTGAACCAACACTTGAAGCGATTAAAGAAAAAGCGCTAGCTGTCATTAACACTGGAGAAACTGATGGAAAGACGTTCAAAGTTGAAGTTAAACGGACAGACAAATCGTTTCCGCTCGATACAAATGCGTTGCAACAGGAAGTCGGCTCGTATGTACTACGTAACTTTCCCGAGTTAGTCGTAAAGATGAAAAAACCCGATATCATGTTAAAAGTGGAAATAAGAGAAGAAGGAGCATTTCTTACATCTCATATATATGAAGGTGCGGGAGGAATGCCTGTTGGATCAAATGGCCATTCAATTCTAATGCTCTCAGGTGGGATCGACAGTCCGGTTGCAGGATACTTAATGATGAAGCGCGGTGTATCAATAGATGCAATCCATTTTGCAAGCCCACCGTTTACAAGTGACATGGCACAGCAAAAAGTAATCGATCTAGCTGCTACATTAAGTACGTTTGGCGCTTCGGTCCGTCTTCATATAATTCCATTCACGGAAATACAACAAACAATCACAAAACAAGTACCCGAAAATGTGACGATGACGACAACACGCAGGTTAATGCTTCAAATTGCGGATAAAGTACGTGAAAAGGCGGGAGCGCTTGGCATTATTACGGGAGAAAGCCTAGGTCAAGTAGCGAGTCAGACACTAGAAAGCCTAACAGCCATCAATGCAGTGACGGCAACGCCTATTTTGCGACCACTTATCGCTTCAGACAAATTGGATATTATTGATATCGCTCAAAAAATCGGGACATACGATATTTCAATCAGACCTTATGAAGATTGCTGTACAATATTTACACCTTCAAGTCCTAAAACAAAGCCCAAACTTGAAAAAGTCGCCTACTATGAAAGCTTCACCGACTTTGAACCAATGATTGAAGAAGCCGTTGAAAAGCGGACCATCATCGAATTGCCACTTCATCAAGTCGATGCATTTGATGAGTTATTATAAGCCATGAATAAATTACCAGTAAATACTTGTGTATGAAATTTTCGAAACCGACCATTCTATATGCACAAGGAGGTGGTAATCATGGCAAACAGCAATAACAACGGTAACTCAAACCAACTTTTAGTCCCAGGCGTACAACAAGCACTTGACCAAATGAAGTATGAAATTGCACAAGACTTTGGTGTACAACTTGGACCAGATGCATCATCGCGTGCCAACGGATCCGTAGGCGGAGAAATCACAAAGCGATTAGTGCGTCAGGCTCAGTCACAAATGAACGGCGGACAACAGTAATAAGTAAATGAAAAGCTGTTCCGGGATTTATCCCGGAACGGCTTTTTACTTTTTCCCGATTAGTATGGAATAATTGAAGAAAAAAATTCATTTTTCATTCGAAATTAAAATCGCTTTTGAATTATCAAATTATTTTTAGTATAATGAATCCATACAACAAAGGGGGAACTTATTATGAATCGTGATGAGCTAATTGCACCGTTGAATTACAACATTGTTAGTGAGTTTGAAAAGTATGCGACAGGTGCTGGAAAGAAAGCGCTTCTTTACGTGAATGCAAAGGGAGAAAAGATAGAGATTACATATGATGAATTAATGGAATCTGCGAACAGGGTAGCAAATGTGTTTACAGAACAAGGACTGAAAAGTGGAGATGTAGTCCTTGTCATGATCCCACGTTTAATTGAAGCTTATATAACATACATTGGTGCACTGAAAGCAGGGATTGCCGTTATTCCGAGTTCAGAAATGTTGAGGAGTACAGATATTGACTATCGCTTACTCCATAGCGATGCAAAAGCCATTGTTGCATACGATGCATTTTCCAATCAGTTCGATGAAGTGAAAAATATGGATAACGTTAAATTGTTCATTGTAGGAAGTGCAAAAGAAGGACAAATCTCGTTAACGGAACAAATGAAAACAGCATCTGCTGACTTCACTTCACCTGATACAAAAAGTTCGGACATGGCATTCCTATCATACACATCTGGAACTACAGGAAAACCGAAAGGCGTGGTACATACACATGGCTGGGGATTTGCCCATTTACGGACAGCAGCACCTAATTGGTTGGGTATTAAAGAAGGAGATACTGTTTGGGCAACTGCTGCACCAGGATGGCAAAAGTGGATTTGGACACCGTTCCTTTCAGTTCTTGGCAGTGGTGCAACGGGTCTTGTCTATGATGGGAAATTTGACGCAACGACTTATTTAAACCTGATCAATACCTATAAAGTGAACGTTCTATGCTGCACACCAACAGAATATCGCTTTATCGCAAAACTTGAGAACCTGGGTGAATTTGATCTTTCTTCCATTCGTAGTGCCGTGTCAGCAGGGGAGCCACTTAATCGCGAAGTTATCGATATCTTTGACAGGACATTTTCATTACCAGTGAGAGACGGCTATGGACAAACTGAAAATACGTTATTAGTCGGTACAATGCTGGGGATGGATGCAAGACCAGGTTCAATGGGGAAACCGACTCCTGGCAATCGTGTAGATATTATTGATGACGAAGGAAATAAAAGTAAGGCGGGGGAAGTAGGGGACATTGCTGTACATGTTTCGACGCCAGCGCTTTTCAAGGAGTATTTGAAAGATCCAGAAAGAACCTCCATGCAATTCCGCGGTGAATACTATGTTACAGGAGATCGTGCCAAGATGGATGAAGACGGTTATTTCTGGTTCGAAGGTCGAGGAGACGATATTATTATTAGCTCAGGCTATACAATCGGACCGTTCGAAGTGGAGGATGCGTTGACAAAACATCCAGCTGTTCGTGAATGTGCAGTTGTTGCAAGTCCGGATGAAATACGGGGTAATATTGTAAAGGCGTTTATTGTGTTACGCGATTCCAGAAGAAAGAACGAAGAAGGCCTTGTAAAAGTATTACAAGATCATGTGAAAAAATGGACAGCGCCTTATAAATATCCACGGGAAATTGAATTCATAAATGAATTGCCGAAAACGGCATCCGGAAAAATTATGCGTGTGCAATTAAGAGGAAAAAACAACAAAAAGTAAACGGTGTAAAGCCATTCATGCTAAAGGGATTATTCCCGTTGCATGAATGGCTATTCTTTTCATTCTTTACCTTTCCTACGATTGCTACTATAATTAGTTTATTATTTCGGTAATCTAAATAAAAGGAGGACGTCGTTATGCAGACAGAGAAAAGCGGTGTCCTTTGGGCGATTGGTGCGTATGTCATCTGGGGAGTGCTACCGATATATTGGAAGAGCCTCGAACATGTTGCCAGCGGGGAAATCTTAATCAGTCGGATTGTTTGGTCATTCGTTTCGACTTTGTTACTCGTACTTCTTATGAAAAACGGACGTCATTTGGTGGGTGATATGAAAACACTTTGGCGGTCGCAACGTGACTTTTGGTTATTATTCGCGGCATCCGTCCTTGTTTCAAGTAACTGGTTCATTTACATATGGGCAGTCAATCACAATCATCTTGTCCAAACAAGTCTAGGGTATTATATTAATCCGCTTGTTTCAGTTTTACTCGGAATATTTTTCTTGAAAGAAAAGCTTTCACGTGCACAACAAGTCGCTTTCCTACTTGCGATAATAGGTGTTATCATTTTAACGGTTTCTTATGGTCAATTACCTTGGGTCTCATTCGCTTTAGCAATTACTTTTGCGATTTATGGTTTTGCGAAAAAGAAGATTCAACTGGATGCGCTTCGTGGAATGACGATTGAAACACTTTTTGTCTTACCCATTGCAATTGGTTTTTACATCTGGTTATTCGCAGAAGGCAAAGCTGTTTTTCTACATACCGATTTAAAAACAAACATTCTTCTTATTTTCACGGGAGCCGCAACTGCGATTCCACTTGTCATGTTCGCAAAAGGTGCTCAGAGAATACCGTTATTCATGATTGGCTTCCTTCAATACATTGCACCGACGATGATGCTTTTCCTTGGCGTTATCATTTATGGAGAGACGTTCGGCAAAATTGATTTAATCTCGTTCAGTTTCATATGGGCAGCGCTACTCTTATTTACTTTTACGACAATTTCGGAAGCACTGAAAAAACGAAAGAGCCATCTTTAATTGAGATGGCCCTTTTTCAATCATAAGTATATGCGCTGCACTTTTTCCCAGAATGAATTGTCTTTTAGTTTCACCGTTTTAATTGTTCGATCACTTAATCTAATGTCCACATTTTCGACTTGATGGATGCCTAGCGCTTCATTATCCGCGGCCATGGATGGGAAGTCGTTACCGTCTTGGTGGACGTGTAGACGAAGTTTCCGGTCACCGCTCATGATGAACGGTGATCCGAGCGTACGGTACTTATTCGTATTCACGGATGCAAGTTCCGTAACTTGGAAACAACGTAAAAGGGGATCGACAACAGAACCATTTACTGACTTATTGTATGCAGTACTTCCAGTTGGTGTTGAAATAATTAGCCCATCGCCTAGGAACGTTTCAAATAACAACTCGTCTATGTGAACATCAAGGGCGAATGTCCGAATAATGTTCGACCGAATACTGAACTCATTTAGACAATAGAATGGTTGGTGGTTATCAATCGCCACCTCTATTAACGGATAACGCCTCACTTCCAATTCAGCATTCCGAATAGCCTGTGTCATTTCATAAAGATTGGTATAATTGAAATCACAGTAAAGTCCATGCTTGCCTGTTAATGATATACCGGCATATAGACAATCCTGTCTGAAACCAGTTTTCCGGATAGCTTGAAGGAATGATCCATCACTCCCGATACTGATGATGATATTTGCAGTTTTATCTTCAGATGTCATTGTAAATCCTTCATGGATTAAAGCATCTTCTACTTTAGACTTTTTATCGAGTGATTCTTTATCATGTTTACTATAGATAAAAACAGACGACCTTTCAGACACAGTAGACACCCCTTCCGAAATCAATACCTCTATTTTAGCATATAGTGAAACATTTCGGACAGATTAACGTATAGAACAGTGTAGGTATAAAAGGAGGAATTTAAATGACAATGAAACGGTGGATTGCCATCGTCGTCGCGGCAGTACTTATTTTTGTTTCGATAGGGGTTAATACATTATCGTACATATTCACAAGAGATTTCAGCAGTTTCTTTGATGAAATGATAAGTACGTCAGCCTCAGGTTATGAAGAAACGGTAATCGAGGAAGGGACCGGCAATGATAAAATTGCTGTTCTGACATTGGATGGCGTCATACAGGATATGGGTACAGCATCGTCTATCTTTTCACCCGCCGGCTATAACCATCAGTTTTTCATGAATCAGTTGGATGAGATACTGGTTGATGAAAATGTAAAAGGTGTTATTTTACGCGTAAATTCGCCTGGTGGCGGAGTTGTGGAATCTGCGGATATATATGACGCGATTCAAGAAATCCAAACAACAAGAGAAATCCCGTTATATGTTTCAATGGGAGGGATGGCTGCATCTGGTGGTTATTATGTTTCTGCACCAGCGGATAAGATTTTTGTTAATCATGAAACAATTACGGGCTCAATCGGCGTCATTATGGAAAGCGTTAATTACTCAAAACTTGCTGAGAAATATGGGATTGACTTTAATACGATTAAAACAGGTCCTTATAAAGACATCATGAGCGGATCTCGTCCTATGAAAGATGAAGAACGGGCGATGCTTCAAGAGATGATCAATGATTCTTATGAACGTTTCGTCGATATTATTGAAGAAGGGCGCGGCATGACAGAAGCCGATGTGAAAAAAATTGCAGACGGCAGAATTATGAATGGTCGTCAAGCAATCGAGGCAGGTCTAGCCGACGATTATGGCAAAGTAGATGATGTTATTGGTGCGATGAAAGAAGATTACGACCTTCAAAATGCAACTGTTTTCGAATATACAACTATGGATAGTTTGGGCTCATTGTTTGGTGTCAAAGCGGGGAATCTACTTGGCGGTAACGTAGAATCCGAATTGATTGGCAAATTGCTTTCTGACTACAACGCACCGCGGATGATGTATCTATACGGTGAGAGATAAGGAGTGATACGATGTCTGAACATATTGAAGAACAGTCGAATCTCGTAGAAAATTCCGATAAGCGCCAGCCTGGACAGTTCAGGGCAAAATACGCTGGCTTCTGGATACGATTTTGGGCGTATACAATCGATCTTTTAGTCATTGCTGCGATTAGTGGAATTGTGGTAAAACCAATCTTTAGGGTGGCGCATATCGACATATCAAGCCCGTCATTCCTACTGTTCAGTCCGTATAAAATAACCGCATTGCTATTACTACTGCTTTACTTTACAATGATGACGAAGTTTTTGCAGCAAACTGTCGGCAAGATGATTATGGGCATTAAGGTTGTTTCGGAAAATGGCGATAGACTTTCATGGAGTTCAGTACTTTTCCGTGAAGTAGTCGGACGATTCATATCAAAAACGCTTGTCCTCCCTTATCTGCTTGTTTTATTCATGCCGAAAAAAGAGGCTTTGCATGACTTGTTTGCTGATACCATTGTCATTCATGAGCAAACCTATGAAAAAGAAATGCAAGTCAGTTATCAAAATCAAAATGATCTACAAAAGTTGCAAAGTGGATCAGTCATTTAGTAAGATAGAATAGAAAAGGAGGCGTCTTTAATGGCTAACGTTACATTCATGAACAATCCTGTTACATTGCTCGGAAAAGAAGTTGCAGTAGGGGACAAAGCACCGGACTTTACAGTACTTGCTAATGATTTGAGTGCAGT
Organism: Filibacter tadaridae; assembly: GCF_900609045.1. Lineage (GTDB taxonomy): Bacteria > Bacillota > Bacilli > Bacillales_A > Planococcaceae > Sporosarcina > Sporosarcina tadaridae. The sequence goes on along the minus strand of NZ_UXAV01000037.1, from coordinate 63,718 downwards.
GACGCTCGCCGATTCGAAAGGTAAAACACGTCTAATTAGTGTCATCCCTTCAATCGACACGGGTGTTTGCTCTTCACAAACGCGGAAGTTCAATGAGGAAGTTGCGTCACTCGGTGAGGATGTATTTTTATTGACTGTCTCAGCTGATTTACCATTTGCTCAAGCAAGATGGTGTGCTGCTGAAGGTCTTGATAATGTACAAATCGTATCCGATCATCGCGATTTATCATTCGGTGAAGCGTATGGTGTCGTGATTAAAGAGCTTCGTCTATTAGCACGTTCTGTCTTTGTTATTGATAAAGACGACAAGGTTTCTTACGTAGAATACGTCGGTGAGGGAACAGACCATCCCGACTATGAAAATGCGATAGAGGCAGTAAAAAAACTTTCAAAGTGAACTAAGAAATAATTATGGAAACCCACTCGGAGACGGGTGGGTTTTATAAATTAAGGGATGAATATAATGACAAACACAGAAAAGATTTTTTCATATATAGATACGTATGCCGAATCTACGGAGATGATTTATCTCGAGGCTGCTATAGAAGCCTGTGAAAAGTGGATAGCGGGTGACGAGATGCCGAGGTTGGAAGATGGCGTCTCAAAAGAGGATATCCGTAGGGGTATTCAGCTCGCTGTACTAAAAGGTATGAAACAGAATGCACAGCCACATCACCAAATGACCCCAGATTCAATCGGTATGCTTCTAGGTCACATTGCTGGAAAACTTACTGCTGGCGAAGAGAATATAACATTATTCGACCCGGCGACAGGAACAGGTAATTTGTTGTTTACAGTCATGAATGCAATTGGAAATAATGTTTCGGCGAGTGCTGTTGAGATTGACGATATTCTTACTCGGTTAGCTGCTGTAACAGCTGAACTAGTTGAGCATTCTGTAACATTCTATATTCAAGATGCACTAAGACCACTTATGGTGGACCCGGTAGACATTACTGTAAGTGATTTGCCTGTCGGTTATTATCCTGATGATGAAAATGCACTCGAGTATGAATTAATGCCAAGTAAAGGGCATGCATATGCGCATCATCTATTTATCGAACAATCCATGAAACATACAAAACCAGGTGGCTATGCATTATTCATCGTTCCGGCAAACTTATTTGAATCGGACCAATCTACGTTATTGCATCCATTTTTAAAGAAACAAACAATAATTCGGGCAATCATACAACTGCCTGAATCACTCTTTAAAAACGCAACACATGCAAAAAGTATATTAATATTGCAAAAGCCATTTCCTGAAATGAATAAAACACAAGATGTACTATTAGCAAAGGTTCCCACAATGACGGATAAAAAAGCAATGGCGCTTTTCCTTCAAAAAATGGATGCGTGGGCAGCTGAATAATAGTTCATTTTAATCAGACGTACATGAAAAGTAGAAGTAGAGATCGGTCTAAAAGGGGCGTTCTATATGCAGAATATTTTAGCGGTAAATGCAGGAAGTTCATCATTGAAATTTCAGGTTCTTCAAATGCCGGAAGAAAAGATAGTCGTATCCGGACTAGTTGAACGGATTGGCTTATCCGAGTCTGTTTTTACATTAAAGCATGAGCAAACTAGTGTGGAAAAAATAGGGGACATTATGAACCATGCCGAAGCGGTTGCTATGCTGTTAAAGATGCTTGTCAGTGAAGGAATTGTTCAATCCTTGGATGAAATTGATGGAATTGGACATCGTGTCGTACATGGTGGTGAGGTTTTTAGCGATGCCGTCCTTATTGATGATAATGTGATAGCCCATATCGAAGAATTGTCAGAACTTGCGCCTCTGCATAATCCCGCAAATGTTGTCGGTATTAGAGAATTTAAAAATGTATTGCCGAATGTGCCGACGGTTGCAGTTTTTGATACGGCATTCCACCAAACGATGCCCGAAAGTTCTTTTCTTTATCCATTGCCTTATGAGTATTATGAAAAGTATGGAATCCGTAAATATGGTTTCCATGGTACGAGCCATAAATATGTGACACAACGTGCGGCACATATGTTGAATCGTCCCCTTGAAGACACTCGACTCATCTCTTGCCATCTAGGAAACGGCGCAAGTATCGCTGCTGTCGAGGGGGGCAAGTCACTTGATACGTCGATGGGCTTTACACCCCTTGCTGGCGTGACAATGGGCACACGTTCAGGAAATATTGATCCAGCTCTCATTCCCTATATTATGGAACAAACAGGGATGTCGGTTGAAGATGTATTAAATGTGTTGAATAAGCAGTCGGGCATGCTTGCGATGTCTGGGTTTTCCAGCGATCTCCGTGATATTGAAATTGAGGCGACAAAAGGAAATGTTCGTGCGCAGCTCGCACTTGATGTATTTGCCGACAGAATACATAAATACATAGGTTCTTATGCTGCGAGGATGGGCGGAGTCGACGCGATTATTTTTACGGCTGGTATTGGTGAAAATAGTACGGTTATTCGTAAGAAAGTGTTAGAAGGTCTAGAATTCATGGGTGTTTATTTTGATCCGGATTTAAATGATATTCGTAAAAAGGAAGTCTATATAAGCTTTCCGTATTCACCAGTTAAAGTGTTGATCATCCCGACCAATGAGGAAGTAATGATTGCGCGTGATACCATCAGGGTTATCGGCTTATAATGGTAACGGTTCAAAAAGAGAGGTCCCACTTATCCACTATGGATAAAGGAGACCTCTTTTTTTAACAGTTTCAACAAGATTGAAATTAAATTATAGGGGTTTTTACTGCCCGTTAATAGTGGGTACATCTTCGGGTGTACGTACAACAAGAACGTCGCAATTTGCAGAACGTACGATATGTTCGGAAACACTACCAATCAGGAAGCGTTCTACCGCGTTCAAACCAGTCGCTCCACAAATGATAAGATCCGCTTCCAACTTTTTCGAAATGTCACGGGAAATCATTGTTTTCGGTGATCCATATTCGACAATGATATTGACGTTTTGTACGCCAGCTTTTTCTGCCTCTGCCTTGTAATCCGATAATAAATCTTCTGCAAACTTTTGTGCGCGTTCTGCAATAGAGCGATCATATGCCTCAACCGCTGCATAAGAGCGTGTATCGATGATATTGATCAAGTTCAATGTTGCCTCGTTTCTATCCGCGATGGCCACCGCTTTCCTAAAGGCCCATTCTGATTCCTTCGATCCGTCAACTGCGACAAGGATTTGGTTGTAAACTAGTGCCATACCTACCACTCCATTCATAGTTACTTATTAGTACTACTTCGATAAACAAAGTCAAAAATCCTTTTAATCTGCAGAAAAAAAGGAAGATATATAGAGAAACTTCAATATTAATAAACGGTTGAATGTCTATATAAAATAGGCGGAAAATCACCGCCAGTCTTATCACCTTGGCTACCACTCTACTTAGAGGGCACTTATGCTAGTTCTCCCTAAGTGTTTTTGATGTCTATCACGCATGATTTCTATAGTATATGCACAAATTAAATTCAGTAATAGTCCACTACCCTATTTGATAATTCTGCGAAATAATTAAATGGAGCAAAAACATTTAATTTCTGATAAGATTAAAGATACATTGGTATGCATGAAAAAGAGTGTATAACCAACGAATAATCATTTTTTTAGGAGGAATAACAATGCGTATAGGTGTTCCAAAAGAAGTTAAGAATAATGAAAACCGGGTCGCAATGACACCGGCTGGAGCTTTCAATCTGAAAACTGCAGGTCATGAAGTCCTTATCGAAACAGGTGCTGGTATCGGCTCAAGTTTCACTGATGAGGATTATGTTGGAGCAGGAGCGACAATTGTTTCATCTGCAAAAGAAGCATGGGATGTAGAAATGGTAATGAAAGTTAAAGAGCCAGTCGCATCTGAATATACTCATTTTAAAGAGGGTCTAATACTATTCACGTATTTACACTTAGCACCTGAAGTTGAATTGACTAAAGCGCTTCTTGATAGCAAAGTTATCGGGATTGCTTATGAAACAGTACAACTTCCAAACCGTTCACTTCCGTTACTAGCACCAATGAGTGAAGTTGCTGGACGTATGGCGACGCAAATCGGTGCACAATATCTTGAGAAAATCCAAGGCGGAAAAGGTATTCTTCTATCAGGCATACCAGGTGTTTCTCGCGGTAAAGTTACAGTTATTGGTGGAGGACAAGCAGGTACGAATGCAGCACGTATCGCAATCGGTATGGGAGCACAAGTTACTGTACTTGACTTATCTGTTGATCGTCTTCGTCAATTGGACGAAATCTTCGGTAATGATGTTCAAACACTTGTTTCGAATCCATTCAATATCGCTGAATCCGTTAAAGATTCGGACCTTGTTATTGGTGCTGTTTTGATCCCAGGAGCTAAAGCGCCGAAACTTGTTTCAGAAGAAATGGTTAAATCGATGAAACCAGGATCAGTTCTTGTTGACATCGCTATTGACCAAGGTGGAATTTTTGCGACATCTGATCGTGTAACTACGCATGATGAGCCTACTTATGAAAAGCATGGCGTTGTTCATTACGCAGTAGCGAATATGCCTGGAGCAGTACCACGTACTTCTACAATGGGATTAACAAACGTTACAGTTCCTTACGCGCTTCAAATTGCGAACAAAGGATATAAACAAGCATGTCTAGACAATGAAGCTCTTCAAAAAGGCATTAACACAATGGAAGGTCATGTTACATATAAAGCTGTAGCTGACGACCAAGGACTTGAGTACGTAGCAGCTGCAACGTTATTGAATAAATAATAAGAAGTAAAAGGGCTAACCACTTGTGGTTAGCCCTTTTTATGATCCAGCTCCAGCGCCTAGGGGCTCGGGTCATAAGCCAGCCCTGCTAGGAAGGATTGAACTGCATCCTTCCCGGGCAAAGGGCGCCGCTTTGCAGTTCCGTCTTATGCCTGTCGCCCCTTTCAAGGCGCTGTCGCTTTTCTTTTTTTTAGTCTTTAATTATTTGTAGTTCTTTCGGGAATTTTGTGAGTACTTCTACACCATCTGCTGTAACGACGACGTCATCTTCAATTCGTACACCTGTAATTTCAGGGTGGTAGATACCTGGCTCGATTGTAAAGACCATGCCTTCTTCCAAAACAAGCTCGTTCGTTCCTGTGATTGATGGATATTCATGGACTGAGATTCCAAGCCCATGGCCAATCCGATGTGTAAAGTACTTTCCGTATCCAGCGGCGTCAATAACATCCCTGGCTGCTTTATCGATTTCCATTGCTTTGACCCCGGGACGTACTAAGTCGACCGCAGCTTGCTCCGCTTTTCTAACTGTATCATAGACTTCACGCATTTTGTCGGTTGGTTCGCCAAACGCCACAGTTCTTGTAATGTCTGAACAGTAGCCGTTGTAAACGACACCAAGATCGAAAAGGATGAAATCACCTTTTTGGATTTTACGATCTCCTGGTGTTCCATGGGGAGATGCCGTTTTTAATCCGGAAAGGACCATTGTATCGAAAGACATTTTCTGTGCACCTTTTCTTTTCATTTCAAACTCGATGGCCATAAGGATTTCGAGTTCTGTTTTGCCTTCAGCAATTTCTTTACAACCTACTTCAATTGCATAATCTGCAAGTTCCGCCGCTTTGCGTAAATTTACAAGCTCATCTTCGCTTTTGATTTTGCGCATCGTATTTAGCTGTTCATCAAGTGCTGCGAATTTTGTGCCTTCAAAAAGTTGTTCCATGCGTTCTAATCTTTCGACTGTCAAATGTGATTTCTCAATCGCGATTGTAGCGGGCACGGGTCCACGTTTACGAACGGCCTCCATGACAACTTCCCAAGCATCTTGTGTATCTTCATGACCAACTGCATCAAAAGACCAACCTGTCGCTTTTACATCAGGAACTTCCATGAAAGGGCAAATAATAAATGGCTCTGCATCCTTAAATACCATCACGCCAAGAAGACGTTCATGCGGGTCGCTATGGAAACCAGATACGTAGAACACGTTATCCGGTGTTGTGATGAATGCTGCATCCAAGTTTTCTTTACGTAAAAATGCTTGTATTTCTTTAACTTTACTCATTTCTATTACCTCCAATTCGAATAGTACTAGCATAACAAAAAAGAGGGATTAGCGGTTATTTAGCGAACTTTATATACTATAGACTGAATAAACGAATACCAGGAGGATGATCAACATGCAAATTTCATATCATGGACATTCCATAGTGAAAATAAAAGTAGGAACAAAAACAATTCTTATCGACCCATTCATCACGGGCAATAAATTGACGGACCTCGTTGTAGAAAATGAAAAACCTGATATTATTCTGTTAACACATGGCCATAACGATCATGTAGGTGACACAGTTGCGATTGCCAAAGCAAGCGATGCACTCGTGGTTGCCCCGAACGAGTTAGCGGTCTACTTAGGATGGCAGGGTGTGAAGACACATGGGATGAATCTCGGCGGTGCTTGTGAATTCGACTTCGGCACTGTCAAGTATACGCAAGCATTTCACAGTTCTTCCTATACAACTGATACAAATGAAATCATCTACACAGGCATGCCGGCTGGGATTTTGTTTACAGCAGAAGGGAAAACAATTTATCACGCTGGGGATACGGCTATATTCGGGGATATGGAGATGATTGGTAAACGTCATCCGATTGATGTCGCATTCCTGCCAATTGGTGATAATTTTACGATGGGACCGCAAGATGCTGCATATGCAGTCGAACTACTGAATCCGAAGCTAGCCGTACCAATCCATTTCAATACATTTCCGCCAATTGAACAAGACCCGAACGATTTCAAACGACTTGCAGAAAAGCATGAAGTGAAAATAATGGAGCCTGGGGAATTATTCGATATTTGAACCCCTTATTCAATCGGTTTTTTGTTAACATGCGAAATCCTATAGGCTCAACTTGTTGAAATGGTACCTTCTTATATATTCTCCTTGTGGCTATCCCAGCCACCTCTGTCTTTATTATTTCCTTGGCCAATGCAGAAAGGCGGGAAGGTTCTTATCAAGTGAATCATCCGTAAGTGTATCCAAGTAGGCTCCTCACGCTTTTCCGGTGCGTCTTGTGGTAGAATGAACATAAGAGCATCATAGGGAAAAGGTGAAGATATGGCGACAAAACATGAATTGATATTGCGATATATCGAGGGGCTCTCTGTTGGAGAGAAAATTTCCGTCCGACAGGTCGCAAAAGCGCTTTCTGTAAGTGATGGAACCGCTTATCGCGCAATTAAGGAAGCGGAAAATCAAAAAATCGTCAATACGATTGAACGTGTCGGTACAATTCGTATTGAAAAGAAAAAGAAAGAGAATATCGAACGACTTACATTTGCTGAAGTACTTAATATTGTTGACGGAACAGTGTTAGGCGGACGTGGAGGCTTACATAAAACATTAACGAAGTTTGTTATTGGTGCGATGCAATTAGATGATATGATGCGTTACATCGATGCAGGTAGCCTTTTGATTGTCGGGAATCGTTTTAAAGCACAGAAAACAGCTCTTTTAACTGGTGCAGCAGTGCTCGTAACAGGTGGCTTCGATGCATCTGAAGATATAAAGAAGTTGGCGGATGAACTAGAACTCCCAATAATTTCAACAAGTTACGATACATTCACCGTTGCAACGATGTTAAATCGTGCAATTTATGACCAATTGATTGAAAAAGAGATTTTATTGGTTGAAGATATTTTAACACCGTTAGCGGAAACAATCTCCTTTCTATCGAAAGAGACAGTGAAAGTTTTTAATGAAGTAAACCATAAAACAACGCATACCGGTTTTCCAGTTATCGAACATTCTGGTAAGCTTGTAGGCATCATTACCACCAGAGATGCCATCGGAAAGCCTGAAACGGAATTGATTGAGAAAGTGATGACGCGCCGCCCAATTACAGTCACTGCGAAGATGAGTGTCGCTTCTGCCGGGCATAGCATGATTTGGGAAGGTATCGATCTTATGCCAGTTGTAACGGATACGGGCATGCTTGCGGGCATCATCAGCAGGCAGGATGTTTTGAAAGCTATGCAGATGGCGCAACGTCAACCACAACAAGGGGAAACGATAGATGATATTGTGAAAAACCAAATAAAGACGGTGCCTGACGAGCCCTTGACCGCTGAATTTACGGTTATCCCGCAAATGACTAACCAACTAGGTTCATTATCATATGGAGCATTAACAACTCTCTTAACTGAAGCGGGTAACCGTGCTGTGAAAATGCGTAAGCGAGGGGAAAGTGTTCCCGAGAATATGACGATTTATTTCATCAAACATATACAGCTGGGAAGTGTAGTTTTTATTGAACCTCGTATTCTTCATATGAGCCGTCGCTTTGTTAAAGTGGATTTCGACATTCTGTCGGAAGGCGAACTTGTAGCTAAAGCTATGATTATGTATCAGTTATTTGAGCGATAATAGAAAAACTGGTAATGAAAAAACTGATGCCTCTAATGGGCATCAGTTTGCGTTCAGGTCCGTCTCTTCATCGACGAAATGTTTATAATGTTTATATGCCCGAAAGTTGAAAACAAGGACATATGCACCGAGCAGGATGAAAATAGCTGCAATGATATACGTTGTAACTCCATTAAACAAAACAAGCTGATTGAATCCGAAAGAGATAAGTAATCCGCCAAGCGATGCTCCTGACATACTCGCATACATTTTTTTGCGAATAGGGAACATATGACGCGTGCGGAATTGTCTTGTTTTAAAATAGAAATAAAATACTGCAGCAACGATAATTAGAAATACGAAAATTAGATTTAGTTTGTCCATGATAGCCCTCCATTGAATACGGAACTCCCTACATTGTAGCGGCTTTTGGAATGAATTGCGACTGGAATATATCTAAGCTTGGAGGAATCCGAATTGAAAAGACAAATCATAGACACAATTGAAAAGTATGAAACAATCATTATTCACCGCCATGTAAGACCTGATCCGGATGCGTATGGCTCCCAGGTAGGCTTAAAGGAATTGATAAAAGCAAATTATCCTGACAAAAAAGTATATGCAGCAGGTACACAAGAAGCTTCCCTTGACTACCTAGCCTTTCAAGATACAGTAAACCAATCGAATTATCAGGGAGCGCTTGTCATCATCACCGATACGGGGAATACAGAACGAATCGATGGAGAGTTTTACACTGAAGGCGACATGCTTCTTAAAATTGACCATCATCCTGACGTGGATCCTTATGGTGATATGAGATGGGTCGATACTTCTGCAAGCTCAACTTCTGAAATAATTACCTCGTTATTCGATGAAGGGGAAAAGTCTTATGGCTGGAAAATGACAGATGAAGCGGCACGCCTTTTGTTTGCCGGTATTGTAGGGGATACAGGTCGATTCATGTTCCCAAGCACGACTGATAAAACATTTGAACTAGCGAGTCGTTTAATTAAATACAATTTCGATAGAACAAAGCTATTTGCAGGTATGTATGAAGTCGATCGCAAGTTGCTTCATCTGCAAGGCTATATCTACCAGAATTTCTTGATGGATGACAATGGAGCAGCCTTTATTAAATTGGATAAGTCGACGCTTGAAAAGTTCGATGTAACGGCCGCCGAAACATCTTTACTCATCGGTTCGTTAGGGGATGTTAAAGGGATTTGTGCATGGACAATTTTCATTGAAGAAGAGGACCAAATCCGTGTGCGTTTACGTTCAAAAGGTCCGATTATCAATTCATTGGCGGCCCAGTATGGTGGGGGGGGTCACCCATTAGCTGCCGGGGCATCTGTGTATTCATGGGACGAAGCTGATGAAGTCGTTCGAAAACTAGAAGAATTATGTGCGACGAACTAGAAGCGGAGGGATTTCATTGGAACTTATGTATCCGCAAATTGTTACTGGTGCAGACCTTCTGCGTGGAATCATAAAGCTTGATACGCTAGCCCCACTTCTAAAAAGAAGAGGGGCTACTGCTGTTGCCATTGTCAATTCAAAATTATATGGCGCTCGCTCATTTTATAAGGTAATGCAAAAACAGGGGATTCGTCCAGTCTTCGGATTGTCCATTTACATTGAAATTGAAAAAGGCAAATCTGTCTTCGCCTACGTCTATGCTAAAGACGATGAGGGTTTCCGGAATTTGTTGAAAATAAGCAGTGCGGTTTCTACAAAAGAATTTGAAACACTTCCCTTACAATGGCTAGGTGCATACAGCAAAGGCTGCATTCTTCTTGTCTCAATAACAGACAAATCATGGGAAGGCGTAAATTGGGTAGATACACTTTCCTTACTTATTAATCGCGTTGGAAAAGATTCACTTGTTGTCGGAGTCAGTAGACCAGGTGGCGTCGTGCATTTTGAAGAAGAAACGATTGAAAACAGTGCGAGCGCTTTGGGTTTATCAATTGCTGCTGTTTATGAATCCCGTTATCTTGATAAAGAAGATGCCTTTGCATACGAGGTGGCGGAAGCAATCAGAACAGGCTACAAACTGAACGATCCGTCAAGACCGAAAAATATACATAATGATGCATATGTTCCTGAAGAACAGGAAATCAAAGAATGGTTTATAGGTAAACACAAGTGGCTGGAAAATATGGCCGACATCCTTCTAACATGCAATGCTGATTTACCGCCGAATGAACAGCTTATGCCAATTTTTCCGGTTCCGGAAGGTGAAACAGCACCATCGTTATTAGCAAAAAATTGTATGGTTGGATTGAAAAAACGACTGGGTACGATAGAAAAACAGTATGAAGCACGACTTCGTTACGAAATTGACGTCATTACGAAGATGGGCTTTGCTGATTACTTTTTGATTGTTGAAGACTTTATGCGCTATTCTGCTGACAACAATATATTGACAGGACCCGGTCGTGGGTCTTCAGCAGGTTCACTTGTCGCGTTCGCTCTTGGTATAACAGACGTGGATCCAATAAAATATGGCCTGATTTTTGAACGTTTTCTTAATCCGGGCCGAGTGACATTACCGGATATCGATATCGATTTTGCAGACAATCGACGCTCGGAAGTGATTGAGTATGTAGCTCGGAAGTATGGACAGGCATATGTCGCTCAAATTATTACATTTGGAACGCTTTCTGCGCGTTCGGTTGCACGAAATGTTGCACGGGTATTTGACTTTTCGAATGAAGAAATGGCGTTCCTATCAAAAGAAATTCCGAGCAGATCACGGATTACACTTGAGGAAGCTATTGGTGAGTCGAAGGCAGTTCTCGATTGGATAGCCATTGACCCGATAAGGAGTCGATGGCTAAAGGCTGCACAGACACTTGAGGGATTGCCCCGTAATGCATCGACACATGCTGCAGGCGTCATACTGTCCCCTGTTCCGCTTGTCGAAGTGGTACCCCTGCAAAATGGTGCGGATGATATCTATCTTACACAATGGCCGATGGGTGATGTGGAAGAGCGAGGTCTTCTCAAAATGGATTTTCTTGGACTCCGGAACCTAACATTGTTGGATAGGATTAGGGCAATGATTAGCTATGACAAAGGCGTTCAGATTAATTTTGAAGCCATTCCCCTTGATGATGAATCGACATTTACGTTATTTAGGACTGGAGATATGACAGGCATCTTCCAATTTGAATCGGACGGCATGCGTAATGCCTTGCGATTAATACGTCCGAATAGTTTTGAAGATATATTTGCCATTACAGCATTGTATCGCCCAGGCCCAATGGAGAATATTCCGCTGTATAGCCGGAGAAAAAATGGTGAGGAAAAAGCTTCGTACCTCCATCCGCTACTAGAACCGATTTTGTCAGAAACATATGGTGTCATTGTATACCAAGAACAAATCATGCAAATAGCAGTTCAATTTGCAGGCTTTACAATGGGAGAAGCGGACTTGTTGAGAAGGGCGGTCAGTAAGAAGAAACGGGAAATTCTTCAACAAGAACGAATACATTTCACGCAAAGTGCCATTCAAAATGGTTTTACCGAAAAGGCAGCTACTGAAGTTTATGATTTAATAGTAAAGTTTGCAGATTACGGATTTCCAAAAAGCCACGCTGTCGCTTATTCGCTTATCTCCTATCGACTTGCTTTTTTGAAGGCGAACGAAACGGCCTATTTCTATGCAGCGCTACTTTCTTCAATGACCGGAAATAACGATAAAACGATGGCACTATTACGCGAGGCTGAAGCGCATGGTGTTTCTGTGCTTCCTCCTTCCGTCAATCATAGTCAATATATGTATACGGTTGACCACAGTTCAATCCGTATCGGGCTAGGAGCTATTAAAGGCGTAACACCCACATTTTACAAGGCGCTGAAAGAGGCAAGGCATTCAACCGGAAAATGGAAAAACCTATTCGATATGGCTGCGTCGCTTGGGAGTGATATTTTTACAGAAAAAGCGATTCAACCGCTTATAAAAGCTGGTGCGCTTGATGTTTTTGGTGAATCGCGTGCTGTATTACTTGCTTCTATCGATGCCGCCATTGCGCATGCGTTATTCATCCGACCTGATGACGGTGAGGATCTTTTAAGTGACTTGATGCCTGCTGTAGCGCGACCAAAGTATTCCCCGGGGGGCACAATGCCGCGTATGGCGCTTCTTGAATATGAAAGGGAAGTGTTGGGTTTTTATCTATCTGAGCACCCAGCTGGAGAAGCGAAAAAAACGGCTAATGAAACGTATACGGATATTGCGGAAACTGGTGAACAAGGATTTGTGAAAATAGTGGGACTGGTTATGGAAATCAAACGAATTCGGACGAAAAAAGGGGAAGCGATGGCATTTGTTACTGTCCAAGACGAGACAGGTGAAATTTCTTGCACATTTTTTCCGAAACAGTATGCCACATCAAGTAGTGACCTTGTTGAAATGTCCATGATTCATATCGATGGGACACTAGAGAAGCGTGGCGGCAAGGTGCAGATACTTGTCCAACAGACGAAAAATAGGTGAAGGTTTGCCGATAAGGCAAGCCTTTTGTCATAGCTTAAGTTGGGAATTCGAATTCATTTTCAAGGCAATCAGTTTTCGCTTTACGTGATGTACTGTTTTCTGTATGCTTGTAGTAAAGAGTGGTCAGACCACTCTTTAAAATGGGAATTCCTAGAGGGGTTTACGAATGGGTAATCCAAAACCGCCATCGAAAATGTTTCTTGACATCGTCGAGGAGCTTAAATCGCTTATTAAAGAAGAAGGTATTCAAACGGGTGGAAAAATACCATCAGAACGCGAATTGTCTGAACGCCTTCAAGCCGGAAGATCGACTATACGCGAGGCGTTGCGCAGTTTAGAGCTACTTGGTTTAATAGAAACGAGACGCGGGGAAGGCACTTTCCTTGCAGATTTCAGGAAACATCAACTTGTTGAGGTTTTAGCGGCGTTCATTATGCAACAACCTGAGTCAGTACTTGATGTACAAAATACGAGGCGAATGCATGAAACAGCGGCGATTTCTGCCGTTTGTGCAAGTGATGCATCGCGGGCGTTGCCTGTATGGGCAAGCCTTCTGATGAAAATAGAGACAGAAGGAGCAATCCTTCGTGAAGATATCATTAGAGAAATGGTTGTAGCGTCGGACAATCGATTATCGCTGAAAATCTGGTTTTTATTAAAACAATATAGCCGGGTTCGATTCGATGAAATGACAAGTGTTCAAGAAAATCAAGTCGTGAAAAAATTACTTACAAACCTTCTAATAGGTGATGAAGTGACAACGCTGGAAGCCTATTTTGAATGGATTGAGCTTGTTGAAGGAGAAAGAGGGGAACGAATAGAATGATACGTGATATTTTTACGAAAAACAAAAAGAAGCGGACTATGACAATACCTTCCGCTGACGCAAAAAATGATGTGCCGGAAGGAATTATGACGAAATGCCCAGCATGCAAACATGTAGTTCTAACAAAAGATTTGGCGAAGTCATTAAAAGTCTGTCCGAAATGCGATCATCATTATAAAATGACGGCTTCCGAACGGGTGAATTGCTTATTTGATGAAGGTACTTTTGAATCGATTGACAATCACTTGAAAACAGAAAATCCGTTGCATTTTCCCGCATATACAGAAAAAGTATCATCGGATGCATTGAAAACTGGTCTGAACGAGGCCGTATTGACCGGGACTGGCAAAATTGATGGAAATGATGTAGCTGTGGCTATAATGGATTCACACTTCCGTATGGGCTCAATGGGATCGGTTGTTGGTGAAAAAATTACGCGTGCAATTGAAAAAGCGACGGATCTAGGCATTCCAATGATCATTTTTTCAGCAAGCGGCGGTGCTCGTATGCAAGAAGGCGTCTTATCGCTTATGCAAATGGCAAAAACAAGTGTTGCACTCAATCGTCATGCAGAAAAAGAAAACTTATATATATCCGTTATGACATATCCGACAACGGGCGGCGTATCGGCAAGCTTTGCTTCAGTCGGTGACATTAATATTGCTGAACCGAAAGCACTTATTGGGTTTGCGGGTCGACGTGTAATCGAACAAACCGTTAGAGAAAAACTTCCTGAAGATTTTCAAACCGCAGAATTTCTTCTTGATCATGGGCAGTTGGATGCAGTCATCCATCGGGCTGATATGAAAGAGGCGCTAGCTAAAATCGTGCGACTTCATCAAAAGGAGGTCATTTAATATGAGTAAAACGATGGCATTTGAGGAACCTATTGTAAAGTTGCGAGAAAAAATAAACGAACTTGAAGAGTTTACCGCGGCTAATTCCGTTGATTTGTCAGGCGAAATTAAGACACTTAATAATCGACTGAAAAACTTGGAAGAAGAAATTTATGGGAATATGGAACCGTGGGACCGTGTCCAAGTTGCAAGGCATCCGGCCCGACCGACAACGCTCGATTATATAAAAGAGCTGTTTGAGGACTTTATGCAATTACACGGTGATCGATTCTATGGTGACGATGCTGCGATAGTGGGCGGAATTGCTGCTTTTGATGGTAGACCCGTCACGATTATTGGGCATCAAAGAGGGAAAGATACGAAAGAAAATGTGAAACGGAATTTCGGCATGCCTCATCCTGAGGGTTACCGCAAGGCATTGCGTCTGATGAAACAGGCGGAAAAATTTGGTCGTCCTATTATTTGTTTCATCGATACAAAAGGGGCTTTTCCTGGAAAAGCTGCTGAAGAGCGGGGGCAGAGCGAAGCTATCGCACGCAACCTCGTTGAAATGGCTGGACTTCAAGTGCCTGTTGTCTCAATCGTTATCGGAGAGGGAGGAAGCGGAGGTGCTCTTGCGCTAGGTGTCGCAAATCATATTCATATGCTTGAGCACTCAACGTATTCAGTAATCTCACCTGAAGGCGCTGCTACCATACTTTGGAAGGATTCCAGTCTTGCCAAACAAGCGGCCGAAGCGATGAAAATTACAGCACCTGATTTAAAGGAAATGGGAATTATAGATGAGATTATTCCAGAAGTTACGGGCGGTGCCCACCGTGATCCGAAAGTTCAATCCGTACATATCGGAAAGGCTATCCGTCATTCGTTGGAAAAATTGAGGTTATTGGATGGCAGAGAACTTGTCGAGGATAGATACATGAAATTCCGCGGTATCGGCGTATTTTCGGAATGAAAAAAGGGTGCGGATGACCGCATCCTTTCGTGTTTCATAAAAGTCCAAGTAAAGGGTGGATAACATGAAAAAAATCGCTGTTTTAACGAGTGGCGGAGACGCTCCCGGCATGAACGCAGCTGTGCGGGCGGTTGTCAGGAAAGCAATCTTTGAGAAGCTAGAAGTTGCGGGTGTTTACAATGGTTATCAGGGTTTAATCGAAGGGAGAATGGAGCTTCTCCAGCTTGGTTCAGTAGGGGACATTATTCAACGGGGTGGTACGATGCTTCGTTCAGCGCGTTGTCCAGAATTCAAGACAGTAGAAGGTCGCAAAAAGGCGTTAGATCAGTTGGAGTCGAATGGAATCGAAGGACTTGTTATTATCGGTGGGGATGGCTCATTCAGAGGGGCACTTGAATTAACAGCCCTTGGATTTCCTTGTGTATGTGTGCCGGCGACTATTGATAATGATATAAATGGTACACAATTCACGATTGGTTTTGACACTGCGTTGAATACAGTTATTGACGCAATCGATAAAATCCGGGATACAGCTACCTCCCATGAACGTACATTCATCATTGAAGTGATGGGTAGGAATGCAGGACATCTTGCGCTGTGGGCAGGACTTGCGGGTGGTGCGGAAACAGTTCTTATTCCTGAAGAAAAATATGAAATACCAGCAATTGTTGATAGGCTTAAAAGCGGGACTGACCGCGGAAAGAAACATAGTATCATCATCGTGGCTGAAGGAGTCATGTCTGCGAACGAATTGGCGGAGCTATTGCTACAACAAGGGATTGAAACGCGTGTATCCGTACTTGGGCATATTCAACGCGGTGGCTCACCTTCTGCACGGGATCGGGTTATTGCAAGTCAGTATGGTGCAAGGGCAGTCGAGATGCTGAAAGAAGGACGCGGAGGCGTTGCGATTGGCATCCGAAATCATCAGGTGATAGACTATAATTTAATCGACGTATTCGAAAAATCGGACGTAATGGATATAGCTATGTATAAACTTTCCAAAGAACTATCCATCTAAATTTTAGAAAAAAGAGGCGAACGTGTATGAGGAAAACGAAAATAGTATGTACGATTGGTCCTGCAAGCGAATCTGTAGAACAACTTGAGGGGCTTATCGATGCAGGTATGAACGTGGCTCGATTGAATTTTTCCCATGGAGATCATGAGGAGCATAAAGTCCGTATCGATAGGATCAAGGAAGCCGCACGTTCAAAAGGGAAAGTTATTGGAATCCTACTTGATACAAAAGGACCGGAAATCCGTACACACTCCATGAAAGACGGTCAGATAAACCTTGTGACCGGTCAACATATCGATATTTCAATGACTGAAGTGATTGGGAATGAGGATGTCTTTTCCGTAAGTTACGAAAAACTTATCGAAGACGTTGACAAAGGCTCACTAATTTTGCTGGACGACGGCTTGATAGAATTGGAAGTTGTCGGAAAAGACGAGGCGAACGGTCTTATTCATACAGTTGTCGTTAACTCGGGTGCTTTAAAAAATAAAAAAGGCGTAAACGTACCAGGCGTTTCTGTTCAGTTGCCGGGAATGACGGAAAAAGATGCCAAAGACATCCTTTTTGGAGTAAGAGAAGGCGTTGACTTCATAGCTGCCTCTTTTGTGAGAAGAGCTTCAGATGTAATGGAAATCCGCAGTTTACTTGAAAAAAATGGCGGCTCACATCTACAAATCATCCCGAAAATCGAAAATCGTGAAGGTGTCGATAATATCGACGAAATCGTTATGGTTTCTGATGGACTGATGGTTGCACGCGGTGATTTAGGTGTAGAGATTCCACCTGAAGAAGTACCGCTTGTTCAAAAGAAACTGATTGAAAAATGTAATCAGGCAGGAAAACCGGTAATCACAGCTACGCAAATGCTCGATTCTATGCAACGCAATCCGCGCCCCACCCGTGCAGAAGCGAGTGATGTAGCGAATGCCATTTTTGACGGAACAGACGCTATCATGCTTTCAGGAGAAACGGCTGCTGGGCTTTACCCGGTTGAATCTGTTCAGACGATGGATCGTATTGCGCAGACTACGGAAGCGGCCATCGATTATCGTTCAGTTGTTTCAACTCGGCGTCGCGAAAAACATGGTAATATGACTGAATCTATTGGACAAGCGGCAGCTTATACAGCTATTAACTTAAAAGTGAAGGCGATTCTTGCCCCTACGGAAAGCGGTCATACTGCCAAAATGATTGCTAAATACCGTCCGGGATGTCCGGTTATAGCGGTTACATCTTCTGTCAATTGTTCGAAAAAGCTATCACTTGTATGGGGTGTCTATCCAATCGTTGGTGAAAAAATGTCATCTATCGACGGGATTCTTCAGGAATCGGTTGAAGAAAGTGTTAAGCATCAATACGTTGGCCACGGCGACGTCGTAATTATCACAGCCGGAGTTCCGGTCGGCGAAGCAGGTACAACGAATTTGATGAAAATACACGTCATCGGCGATTTACTTGCACGTGGCCAGGGAATCGGCAAAAAGGTTGCTTATGGACGAGTTGTTGTCGCAAAAAATGCAAAAGAAGCATTGGCTTATGACACTGAAGGTGCGATTTTGGTTACAAATGGTTCTGACAGAGAAATGATGCCGGCGATCGAGAAATGTAGTGGTCTTATAGCAGAAGAAGGCGGTTTGACGAGTCATGCCGCGGTTGTTGGACTAAGTCTTGGCATACCAGTTATTGTCGGTGTCAAAGATGCTACAAAACTCTTTCGACATGGTACTGATGTAACGATGGATGCTGAATCCGGGGTAATATACAACGGACACGCAAGCGTTCTTTAAAGAGTTGAAAACGTATAGACCGCTTCCGAAAGCATCGGTAAGCGGTCTTCTTCGAAGGTAGGGATTTAATTGAGGTGGATACTACTTCTGTTCATCATTGTTCCAACAACTGAACTTGCTTTGCTGATTTATTCGGGACAGACGCTTGGCCTTTTCCCGACGATTGCAATCATCCTACTTACGGGAATCGGGGGCGCTTATTTTGCAAAGCGTCAGGGAATGAAAGCATGGAATGATTTGAAAAATCGAATGACGACAATGGAAACGCCCGGAAATGCATTAATTGACAGCGTTTGTATCTTTTTCGGAGGAATACTATTGCTGATGCCCGGATTCATTACCGATATTGTTGGTTTTCTGCTTCTTTTCAAAGGGCCACGAAATCTGATTCGACCTTTCATTCAAAAATGGATTTATCGAAAAATGAAAAACGGACAAATCGTCATGAGGTGAATAGGGAATGCCGTTTGACTTTCATAGCTGCGAATAATAGAAATGGCGACAATAGGATTCCAGCTAACCCGAATAGATAAAACGAACAGGCTGTAATGAAAAACGCATGGATTGGCTTGACCTGAAATGCAGATGCCCACATATACGATTCGGCCATTTGACGGGTAATCATCGTAAGCAAGTAAAGCAAAATTAGTGAAATGCCGACAAACAAATTTCCAGTATAGATAAAGAAAGCGATCATCGGTATTAGAAATAAGCCGATACCAAGAAACGGAAGGCTATCTACAAGCGAGATGATAAATGCGTTACCGACCGGAGATTTAAACTGCAAGAATGCAAATCCAATTGAAATGATTAAGAAAGTAAGGAAAAACAAACGTGCTTCCACGGCTACAAAAGTTCCAATAAGTTTTCCGGATTCAGTAAAAATCCGCTTTGCAGACTTGCGAATCTTGCGTGGAAAATAAACAAGGAACCAGAAACGGTTTTTTCCAGATTCACGTAATGAAAAGAAATAAGCGACAAGAAAAATGAACGAACTAAACAGCTGTTGAAATATAGTTCGAAACATTGTGACTGCGTATTCCAGTAGCGCATGTCCATATTCAACAACTTTATCTTCTAAAAAAGTAAATAACTTTCCGGGGATATCCGTAGTTTTCGTAAAGGGTGCAACATGTCGTTCGACTGCCGGAATTGTGTCAATAAGCCCACTAACTGCGAAGAATATGAATGAAACAGATATAAGCAATATAAGTGACATAACAGCAAGCGTAGCAATTGTAAGTGGTAGCTTCGTTACAGAACGAACTGCTGATAGCAAAGGTGCGGTGAAGTAGGCAGCGATTACTGCGATTGCTGCCGGTGGGACTAGAATTAGGAGAATGATGGTTAAAATGACTGGCGACCATTTTACAATGAAGGTCCAAAAAGTCTGTTGCCAGTTATGCTTTTTTGACATGTATAGTCCCCTTTTTCATTATACTTATAAGAAAAACAAGCGTTTCCATTCACAAAGCAGACAAAATTGATTATAATGAGTGATGTAAGTATTTTAACTTAATCCAGCAGAATTCCCCCACTTCCATAAGTGGCGGGATGAATGCTAGATATGCATTCAATTCGGTGGGGGTTCAAACCCCTGCTGAATCAGGTTAAGCTTCCGGCGGATGTCACAGATTTTGAAGGGAATCAATTGAGCAAGCTCAATTCAAAATCTGGACGCAATCACGCCAAGGCGCGATTGATTCAGTTTATAATGACTAGCAGACTGGCCACATTTCCGTTCGTGGGGATTAAAGTGGCTATACTGGAAGAAGGAGCGATTTATATGACAACAACCAAAGGGTTGGAAGGAGTCGTAGCGACACAGTCCGCCATCAGTTCCATCATTGATGACACACTTACATACGTCGGCTATGACATTGACGATCTTGCAGTAAATGCGAGCTTCGAAGAAGTAGTATATTTACTATGGCACCAACGTTTGCCGAAAGAGGACGAGCTTGCTGAGCTGAAAAAACAACTTGCAGCTAACATGGCAGTTCCGAAAGAAGTTCTCGAATCATTTAAAACATACCCAATTAATGACGTACATCCGATGGCGGCATTACGTACAGCAGTCTCTCTTCTCGGATTATACGATGAAAATGCAGAAGATATGTCCGAAGAAGCAAACTACGGTAAAGCGATTAAGCTTCAAGCGAAAATGGCTACACTTGTAACTGCATTCGGTCGCATTCGTAAAGGCCTTGAGCCAGTTGCTCCTAAAGAGGAACTCGGTTACGCTGCAAACTTCATGTACATGCTAACAGGCGAAGAACCGAAAGAGATTGCTGTTGAGGCATTCAACAAGGCGCTTGTTCTTCATGCAGATCATGAATTGAATGCATCCACTTTCACTGCACGTGTTTGTGTAGCTACACTTTCCGATATGTATTCTGGTGTAACAGCTGCAATCGGCGCACTTAAAGGACCTCTTCATGGTGGAGCAAATGAGCAAGTCATGAAAATGTTGATGGAAATCGGTTCTGAAGAAAATGTTGAATCGTATATTCGTGAAAAACTTGACAATAAAGTAAAAATCATGGGCTTTGGACATCGTGTATACCGCAAAGGTGATCCACGCGCGAAGCATCTTCGTGAAATGTCAAAACGTTTGACTGAACTTCGTGGCGAAGAAAAATGGTACAACATGTCTACTAAAATCGAAGAAATCGTTACTGGCGAAAAGAATTTACCGCCGAACGTCGATTTCTATTCAGCATCTGTTTATCATTCACTAGATATCGATCATGATCTATTTACACCTATTTTTGCAGTTTCCCGTGTTTCTGGCTGGATTGCACATATTCTTGAGCAATATGCGAATAATAGACTAATCCGTCCACGTGCAGAATACACTGGACCCGGAATGCAAAAATACGTTTCAATTGAAAACCGCTAAGAAATAAATGAAATGGGGCGACATATTCTTATGTCGGCCCTATGATTTTGAATTTAGGAGGAATTATTTAATGGCTAAAATTACAGTAGATAACGGTGTTTTAAACGTTCCAGATCAAGCAACAATCCCTTATATTATCGGTGACGGTACAGGTCCTGACATTTGGCATGCAGCTTCACGCGTTCTTGAAGCGGCAGTCGACAAAGCGTATGATGGCAAGAAGAAGCTTGAATGGAAAGAAGTTCTTGCTGGGGAGAAAGCATTCAACGAAACTGGCGAATGGCTTCCACAAGAAACACTTGATACGATTGATGAATATTTGATCGCTATTAAAGGTCCACTTACAACTCCAATCGGTGGAGGCTTCCGTTCATTGAACGTTGCACTTCGTCAAGAATTGGATCTTTATACATGCTTGCGCCCAGTTCGCTACTTTGAAGGTGTACCATCACCTGTCAAGCGTCCTGAAGACTGTGACATGGTTATTTTCCGTGAAAATACAGAAGATATCTATGCAGGAATCGAATACCAACAAGGTTCTGATGATGCTAAGAAATTATTGAACTTCTTACAAAACGAAATGGGTGTCGATAAAATCCGTTTCCCTGAAACATCAGGACTTGGTATCAAACCTATTTCTGAAGAGGGTACAAAACGTTTAGTGCGTTCAGCTCTTGAATACATCATCAAAGAAGGCCGTAAATCATTGACGCTTGTTCATAAAGGGAACATCATGAAGTTCACTGAAGGCGCGTTCAAAAACTGGGGCTATGAAGTTGCTGAGCAAGAGTTCGGCGATAAAGTATTCACTTGGAACCAATACGATGCAATTAAAGACGCTGACGGCACTGATGCTGCGAACAAAGCACAAGCAGAGGCTGAAGCAGCTGGCAAAATCATTGTAAAAGATGCGATCGCTGACATCTTCTTGCAACAAATTTTGACTCGTCCAAAAGAATTTGATGTAGTTGCAACAATGAACTTGAATGGTGACTATATTTCCGATGCACTTGCTGCACAAGTTGGCGGTATTGGTATTGCACCTGGAGCGAATATCAACTATGTATCAGGACATGCTATCTTCGAAGCAACGCATGGCACTGCTCCAAAATATGCAGGTCTTGATAAAGTAAATCCTTCATCACTTATTCTTTCGGGTGTTTTAATGCTTGAACACCTTGGATGGAATGAAGCGGCGCGTATGATTACGACTTCAATCGAAAAAACGATTGTTTCAAAAGTTGTAACATATGACTTTGCACGTCTTATGGACGGTGCTACAGAAGTGAAAACTTCTGAGTTCGCAGATGAATTGATCAAAAACCTCTAAGATACAACGTAATCCTTTTTAAAGTAAACATCTACGAAAGCCAAGTTAATAAATGAGAGGGGAACTTGTTTTCCCCTCTCATTTTTTTGAACCTACAGTAAAAGGAGAGTTTACTCATGACAATGCAACGTAAAAAAATCTCAGTTATCGGTTCTGGTTTCACGGGTGCAACTACAGCATTTCTTTTGGCGCAAAAAGAACTTTGTGATGTAGTGCTAGTTGATATTCCACAAATGGAAAACCCAACAAAAGGAAAAGCGCTTGACATGCTTGAGGCGGCTCCAGTACAGGGTTTCGATGTAAATATCATTGGAACTTCAGACTACTCGGATACAAAAGAATCCGACATCGTCATCATTACAGCTGGTATTGCACGTAAACCGGGTATGAGCCGTGATGACCTTGTTCAAACGAACCAAAAAGTGATGAAGGCAATCACAGGCGAAATTGTAAAATATTCGCCAAACACAACAATTATCGTGCTAACGAATCCTGTTGATGCAATGACATATACGGTATACAAAGAATCAGGGCTTCCCAAAGAGCGTGTTATTGGCCAATCGGGCGTACTTGATACCGCACGTTTCCGTACGTTTGTTGCGCAAGAACTGAACATGTCTGTTAAAGATGTAACTGGTTTCGTACTTGGTGGTCACGGTGATAGCATGGTTCCTTTAGTACGCTATTCATATGCAGGGGGTATCCCGTTGGAAACTTTGATTTCAGCGGAACGTCTTGAAGAAATTGTAGATCGTACACGTAAAGGTGGAGCGGAAATCGTTAACCTATTGGGCAACGGTTCGGCTTACTATGCACCTGCAGCATCACTTGTTGAAATGGCAGAAGCAATCTTAAAAGACCAAAAACGTGTTCTTCCATCCATCGCCTTCCTTGAAGGTGAATATGGTCTCGATGGAATCTACATTGGCGTGCCAACAGTACTTGGCGCAAACGGTATTGAAAAAATTATTGAACTTGAATTGACTACTGACGAAAAAGCAGAACTTGCAAAATCTGCTGAAGCTGTTAAAGAGGTTATGAAAGTTCTAGTATAATCAAAAAGTAATCGGGTGGCGAAAGCCACTCGATTTTTTTTTTGATTATTGGTAGACTCTATGTAATACATTCAAAGGGGGAATACTGTTGATTTTAGGAAAAAAAAGACGGCTAGGTCGAAAAATTGAAGAGATAAATGTTGGTGAAAAGTTAAAGTTAACCGAAAAAATAGAAGACAGGGATCTATTGTTATACCTTGGGCTAACGAATGATGGTAACCCACTTTATATTCAACATGATTACGCCACACGAACAATTTACAAGAAACCGATTGTTCCAACTATCATGTTGACAGGAATTATGACTTCTGCGATTTCAAAGTATTTTCCAGGTCCTGGTTCACATATTGTGGAACAGCAAATTTCCTTTCCAAAACCGGTCTATCATTATGCGACCATAAACTTCCTATTGGAAATAATTCATGTGGATAAAGAAGCCAATGAGGTGAAGGTTTCAATTGAAGCACATAACGAGCAAGAAGAACTTGTGATCTTAGGAACATTAGTAGTCGTACCACCAAAAGTGGAAGAACGTCTCACTTCACAGACAATGGACAATTTCTAATAGGGGTGAGAAACAGATGAACGATTTGGAAACCAAAAAGATATTAATTGTAGATGATGAAGAATCTATTCGCACATTGCTTGAGTATAATCTGGAACAAGCCGGGTTTGATACAGTGGCCGCCGTGGATGGGGAAGATGCAGTTAGTAAGGTTGAGACCGAAAATCCAGACCTTATTCTACTGGATCTCATGCTTCCGAAGATGGATGGCATTGATGTTTGTAAAACGATAAGGAAAAAAGGACTGGCTATTCCAATCATCATGTTGACAGCGAAAGGAGATGAATTTGACAAAGTTCTAGGGCTTGAAATCGGTGCCGACGATTATATGACAAAACCATTCAGCCCACGCGAAGTGGTAGCGCGTGTTAAAGCCGTATTGAGAAGAAGTGTGGATTGGTCGAATCGGAATGATACAAGTGGAATTCTACGTTCACGTTCTCTGACTATTCATCCTGAACAATATGAAGCCTTTCTAGATACAACAGAATTGGAATTCACTCCGAAAGAGTTTGAATTACTTGTCTACTTTATGCAAAATAAAAATCGTGTTTTGTCACGTGATCAACTGATGGCGGCAGTGTGGAAATACGATTTTGTGGGAGACACACGTATTGTGGATGTTCACGTCAGTCATTTACGTGAAAAAATAGAAGAGAATACGAAGAAACCGCTTTTCATTAAAACAATCAGAGGAATTGGCTATAAGTTTGAGGAGCAAAAAGGGTGAAGAGTGGTCTTTACGCTCGTCTAGTGCTTGCCTGTGCTATTCTACTTTCTGTTCTATTGACTGGTCTAGGAATTGTATTGGGACAGTTTTTCCCATTATTCGCGGGAAATACCGATCTTACGATTCAGCATCATTACTGGTTATATCTTATAACCGTACTAGTTGTCGCGTTCCTAATCTCTTTATTTGTTGCTGCCCGAATGATGTTACAATATGCAAAGCCTATTGATGAAATCACGAGAATAGCTGTTCGAATTGCAGAAGGGGACTATCTTGCTAGGACCCGGATGAATGGGCCTGAATATGATAATGAACTTTCGATTGCCATTAACAAGATTGCGAGCAATTTACAGGAAATGTCGTTACTTCGCACGATGGAAAACGAGCGGTTAAAGACGCTTGTTGAAAGTATGGGAAGTGGGCTGCTTATGTTTGGACGCGGTGGAACAGTCAATCTAGTAAATGGTGTACTTGAAAAAACATTTGGATTATCGAAAAAAAGTATAATGGGAATGACATACAAGGAAATCGGTTTGCCACCTGTTGTTGAAACGCTAATAGATGATGTCTTCATGACTGAGCAAGTGCATGAAAGTCAAGTTCAGTTGGATGGCGAAAATTCTACGGCTTACGTAAGTGTTTATGGTGCACCTGTCATTGGTAGGCATGGGAATTGGCTCGGCATTGTCGTAGTCATGCATGATATAACGAAGCTGATAAGGTTAGAAAAAGTAAGGAAAGACTTTGTTGCAAATGTATCACACGAACTTCGCACGCCCGTTACATCCATTAAAGGATTTACTGAAACACTGTTGGAAGGTGCGATGGATGACCCCGCTGTTATGAAGATGTTTCTTGGGATTATCCAAAAAGAAAGTGACCGTTTACATTTATTAATCGATGATTTACTAGCCTTGTCGGGAATGGAAAGTGAAGGATTTACACTTCAATATGCTACAGTCGATATGAAGGATGTAATTGATGATGCATTAAGCGCAGTTTCAAGAAATCTGGAACAAAAAAAGATGAAAACAATCACGAATATACCTGGGCATATCACTATTGAAGGGGATATTGTCCGTTTGGTTCAAGTAATGGTAAATCTTTTAACGAACGCCATTAATTACTCTTCGGAGAATAAGACGATTACGATATCAGTTACGGATGCTAATGAACGCATACGAATCGAAATCAGCGATGAGGGTATTGGAATTGAACACTTGGAATTACCAAGATTATTCGAACGTTTCTATCGTGTAGACCGTGCAAGAAGCCGTGATTCAGGCGGAACAGGACTCGGTCTTGCCATCGTGAAACATCTTATCGAATCTCATAATGGCACTGTTGATGTGGAAAGTGAAATTGGAGTCGGGACAACCTTCCAAATCCATTTACCAAAAAAGCAGGACTATTGAACAATCCATCTTAATTGGGTTGTTTTTTTGCGGATTTAAGTTGGAATAAAAAATTCCGTTGAACACGCTTCGGCGCTTCGTGGATTCAATGAAACTTTCTAGTAGTCCATACCGTATAAGAGATTAATACATAAAAGAAAGGGGCTTATCTATCTATGAGTACACGCCGAATTTTAATAACTATTGGCATGGCGATTGCGGGTTTATTGCTTATTCTTGTCGCGTTCACGACATGGTACACAGTTGACGAGTCTGAACAGGCAGTTGTCATCACTTTTGGTAAAGCGGACACGACGGTTACAGACTCTGGATTACATTTCAAATTACCTTGGCCTATCCAACAGACGGAAATACTTTCGAAGGAAACATTCAGTCTACAATTTGGCTATAAGCAAGACAAAAGCGGAGAACTTGTATCATACGACAAGGAAACGAAAATGATTACAGGGGATGAATACATTGTTTTGACTGACTTAATCGTCCAATGGAAAATCGCCGAGCCGCAAAAGTATTTATTTAACTCACAAAATCCAAAAGAAATCTTGGCTGATGCAACATCCGCATCCATCCGTTCTGTCATTGGCAGTTCAACGATAGATGCCGCCCTAACGGATGGTAAAGCGGAGATTGAGGCGCAGACGCGGGAACTCCTTGCGTCACTGATTGGAAAGTATGATATCGGTATTGCAATTCAAGGCGTGAAGTTGCAAGATGTAGAATTGCCGAATGCAGAAGTCCGTGCAGCATTTACAGCAGTGACGGACGCCCGCGAAACGAAAGCCACGAAAATAAACGAAGCGAAGAAGTACGTGAATAAGAAGAAAAACGAGGCAATTGGTGAACGTGATGCCATCAAATCACGGGCGCTTGGTCAAAAAACCGCACGAATTGAACAGGCACGCGGGGACGTGGCGCTTTTCACCAATTTACATGCCGAGTATGCGAAAAACAAAGCAATCACACGCCAAAGACTTATCATTGAGACGCTTGAGCAAGTATTGCCGAAAGCTAAGATTTATATTATGAATGATAACGGTGAAACGGTGAAATATTTACCGTTGCAGCAATTGGAAAACCAAACACCGCCACCAGAATCATCTACTACTGAAGGGGGCGATAACTAATGGCGAATGATAATAATCCATTCAAAAGTATTGAGGAAAAGTTCGCTGAACGGCAACAAGCAAAGCAAGGGCAGAAAAAAACACCGAAATCAACTGACGCACATAAGACGCCTAAAGCCCCTTTTGGATTTAAAAAATATGCAAAGCTGACAGTTATACTAACAGCCATTTTTGCGGTTTTAATCATTTTACTAGCGAATGTTTACATCGTGAAAGAAGACGAATACCGAGTCGTACGGCAGTTCGGGGAAATTAAACGCATTGTCAAAGAACCGGGCATCAATATGAAAATACCGTTTGTTCAAACTGTAATCACATTACCAAAGAGTCATATGACGCATAACGTATCGGAAGAGGAAATCAATACAAAGGATAAGAAGCGAATTATTATCGATAATTATGCTGTTTGGAGAATCACAAATCCCGAAAAAATGATAACGAATGCAAGAAACATTGTGAATGCTGAGGCTCGGATGGAAGAATTCATCTACTCCGTCGTTCGTACGGAACTCGGTCAGCTTAATTACGTTGATGTAGTTAATGATGAGAACTCTTCCCGCGGTAGTTTGAATGACCGTGTGACAGATCGTGTAAATAGTTTTCTGAACGAAGGGAACTTTGGAATTGAAGTCGTCGATGTACGTATGAAACGCATCGACCTACCTGAAGAAAACGAGCAGTCCATCTATACAAGAATGATTTCAGAACGTGAATCAACTGCACAAACGTATCTTTCCGAAGGGGACGCTGATAAGCGACGGATTGAAGCGGAAACAGATCGAGAAGTGCAGGAAATGCTTGCAAAAGCGAAAAGAGAAGCAGCTATCATCCATGCTGAAGGTGAATCTGAAGCAGCAAAAATATACAACAACGCATTTTCGAAGGATCCTGAGTTTTATAATTTGTATCGCACACTCCAGTCATATACGAAGACGATTGGTGAAGACACAATGATTATTATCCCAGCTGATTCGCCATACGCGAAGACACTAACAGGCTACTTGGAGTAAAGGACATAATATAGGCATATGAACAAGGGACGTCATTTTCATTTAAACTTGCCAACGTGGTAAGATAAATGTAAATGACGTTTTTTTGATGGGAGTGGAATTTACATGACGAAAAAGAAGATTGTATTACTTGATGGGAATAGTCTTGCGTACCGGGCATTTTTCGCATTGCCTTTATTGACAAATGACAGTGGGATCCATACAAATGCAGTGTATGGCTTTACAATGATGCTACAAAATATTCTAGCAGATGAGAAACCGACACATATCCTGGTTGCTTGGGATGCTGGGAAAACTACATTTAGACATAAGACATTCGGAGAGTATAAAGGGGGTCGCCAGAAAACGCCGCCGGAACTATCCGAACAATTTCCTTACCTGCGTAAACTATTGACTGCCTATAATATTCCTCAATACGAATTGGATAATTATGAAGCGGACGACATTATCGGAACGCTTAGTCAACTGAGCGAAGTAGATAAATCAGAAGTGGTGGTCATTTCAGGAGATAAAGACTTGACGCAACTTGCAAGTGAGCATACAACGGTATTCATCACCCGCAAAGGGATGACGGATATCGAAAAGTATACGCCTCTTCATGTCATGGAGAAGTATGGTATCGAACCGCCCCAAATCATCGATATGAAAGGCCTTATGGGTGATGCGTCCGATAATATTCCAGGCGTTCCGGGCGTTGGCGAAAAAACGGCACTGAAATTGCTAAAAGAATATGGCTCTGTCGAAAATGTCTACAAAGCCATTGATAAAATTACAGCCAAAAAGTTAAAAGAAAACTTAGTTGAAAATGAACAACAAGCGTACATGAGCAAGGAGCTTGCGACAATCGAAGTAAATGCACCTATTACGATTTCAGTAGAAAACCTATCGTATGATGGGCCGGATATGGAGCAAGTGGCGGATATTTACCAAGAGCTTAAATTTAAAACGCTCCTTGAAAAAATTGCACCACAGAAAGCAATCGAACCACAACAAGCCATCGATGTGGGCGTCTTGACTAACCCGACCGATGAAGACTTTACCGATGAAATGGCCATTCATATTGAAATGATGGATGAAAACTACTTAACCGCTGACATTATCGGAATCGGCCTTGCCGACGACAATCAGGTTCTTTATATGTCGTTTGCAGTTGCAAAAGAATCGGATGCTTTTAAAAAATGGTTGCAAAATCCGGACAACAAGAAGTACACATCCGATTCGAAATCGGCACTTGCTTCCCTTGCAAACCAAGGAATGGCTATTGAAGGTATTGAATTTGATCTTCTGCTTGCGACTTATATTGTAAACCCGTCAACTTCCTATACAGACGTCGCGTCTGTTGCACGCGAATTTGAATATACTGATGTTCAGCAAGATGAATTTGTTTACGGAAAAGGCGCTAAGAAGTCAATCCCGGCGCAAGAAGCGGTGGCGGAACATGCAGGAAGAAAAGTACAAGCAATCTGGAAACTGCGTCCAATCATCGAAGAGAAATTGAAGGCGAATGATCAATTTGAACTATACGAGGAGCTTGAATTGCCACTTGCAAAAATCCTTGGAAAAATGGAATCGACAGGTGTCAAAGTGGACAGAGATACACTTCGTGCGATTGGTGAAGAACTTTCAGTGAAATTGGCCAAATTAGAAGCTGATATCTATGACATCGCTGGTGAGAAATTCAATATTAATTCACCGAAACAACTGGGTGTCATACTATTTGACAAGATAGGTCTTACACCGATCAAAAAGACAAAAACCGGTTATTCAACTGCAGCTGATGTCCTGGAAAAACTTGAAAGCCAGCATGAAATCATCGGTCATATATTAAATTACCGCCAACTTGGCAAACTGAATTCGACTTATATCGAGGGGCTTTTGAAAGAAATCCATGAAGATGGCAAGATTCATACACGCTTCCAACAGGCGCTTACGCAAACAGGGCGGCTCAGTTCTATTAATCCGAACTTGCAAAACATCCCTGTGCGACTTGAAGAAGGCCGTAAAATTCGTGCAGCATTCGTTCCGTCTGAACCGGGGTGGTATTTATTTGCAGCGGACTACTCACAAATCGAACTACGTGTGTTAGCACATATGTCGCAAGATGAAAAGCTGATTGAAGCGTTCCGTGCCGATGCTGATATCCATACACAAACGGCAATGGATGTATTCGGCGTGTCAACTGAAGAAGTGACATCCGATATGCGAAGGGCTGCAAAAGCGGTTAACTTCGGAATTGTCTACGGGATTAGCGATTACGGACTTTCACAAAGTCTTGACATTACTCGAAAAGATGCAGCCAAGTTCATCGATACGTATCTTGCCAGCTTCCCGGGCGTGAAACAGTATATGGATGATATTGTCGTAGATGCGAAAATGAAAGGCTATGTGACGACACTTATGAATCGTAGACGTTACTTGCCGGAAATCACAAGCTCGAATTTTAACTTGAGAAGTTTTGCAGAACGGACAGCGATGAATACGCCAATCCAGGGAAGTGCTGCAGACATCATAAAAAAAGCAATGATTGATATGGCGGCAAGAATTGAAGCAGAGGGTTTACAAACACGTATGCTTCTGCAAGTACATGATGAATTGATCTTCGAAGCGCCTGAAGATGAAATCGAGAAACTTAAATTAATCGTACCTGAAGTGATGGAATCGGCACTAGCGCTTGATGTGCCGCTAAAAGTCGATTGGGCCTTCGGATTATCTTGGTACGACACGAAGTGAGGGATGGACATGCCTGAACTACCGGAAGTGGAAGGGGTCGTTCGTGCACTTGCACCTGTGGCGGTTGGACGGACGATCCAGGAAGTGAATGTGTCCGAAATAGTGATGAAGTCAAAAGAACTTGGTAAAGAAGCCATTGTAAAAGGTATGACCACTGCAAATTTCACAAATGACTTGATTGGAATGACGATTAAAGCGATTACGAGACGAAGTAAATACATTTACTTCAACTTAATAAAAGACGGTAACAGCTGTCTTCTCGTTAGTCATTTAGGGATGTCGGGGGCTTGGTTCAACGTTAACTCGATTGAAGACGTGACAGAAACGAAATTCCGTAATCATATTCATGTACTATTCACGATGGAAGATGGCGGACTCCTTGTCTATTCGGATATCCGCAGGTTCGGGGAGCTCCGGCTGATTGGGTGCGAAGCCGAATATCCACCTTTATTGAAAATGGCTCCTGAACCGTTCGATGAAGAAGCCGTTGGTCATTTCCTTGAGTTGGCAGCTACACCGAAGTACGCGCGAAAACCAATTAAAGAAGTGATTATGGATGGTCAAGTCTTGTCTGGATGCGGGAATATCTATGCAACCGAAGCACTTTTTAAGATGAAAATCCATCCAGCAAGAACGACTGAGCGGATTAGTCTGAAACGAAAAATTGAATTGTTTCAAGTCATAGTAGCCATCTTGCAAGAAAGTATCGATGCAGGTGGAAGTACCATTTCAGACTACCGGAATATAAACGGTGAAGCAGGAACGATGCAAGATCGGCTTAAAATGTATGGAAGAAAAGTCTGCTATAACTGCGGGATGCCGACTAAAAGTGTGAAAATTGCAGGGAGGACATCTGTCTATTGTCCGAAATGCCAAAAGTGACTGACAGTAACAAGGGGGGCTTCTAGATGATAATCGGATTGACGGGAAGTATCGCGAGCGGTAAGAGTACAGTCTCCACCATGTTGAAAAAAAGAGGCTTTCCTATCGTCGATGCAGATGAAATAGCGCGGTTGGTTGTGGGACCAGGCAGTGCTGTCCTACTGGAAATAGAGAAGCAGTTCGGAGCCGCAGTCATCAATGAGGATGGATCGCTTAATCGCGCGAGGCTAGGTGAACGTATTTTCGGAAATGAAGCGGATCGAAACAAATTAAATAGCATCATTCACCCAGCCATACGTAAAGAGATGCTTAGGCAAAAGGAATCGTGGCTTTCAAATGGCGCACAAACAGTCATTATGGATATCCCGCTTCTATTCGAAAGTAAATTGCAATCGTTTGTCGATAAAATAATTGTCGTATCCGTAACGCCGGAAATACAAAGAGAACGGCTTATGACTAGAAATAATCTAACGGAAGACGAAGCAAATATGCGGATACAATCTCAACTTTCAATAGTAGTAAAAGAAGAGGGTGCAGATGCTGTTCTTGCCAATAATGGATCAATTGAAGAAACAGAGTTGCAACTCGAACGAATCCTCACCAATTGGGAAGCGCGACCATAGACTAAGTCTGAAAAGTGGAACATTCATATTCTCATTATGAAAGCTACACTAAGTATTAAAATGTGTTATACTAATCAGCGGATAAACGATATAAAGTATAACATACATGCAGGAGGATCAACCCATGTCAACTTCAATTGCAATAAACGGATTTGGAAGAATCGGTCGGATGGTTTTTCGCCAGATGATCATGGAGAAAGACGTAACAATCGTCGCAATAAATGCGTCGTATCCAGCCGAAACACTGGCCCATCTTATAAAGTACGATACGAATCACGGTCTATTCGATGGTGAAGTACTTGTAGAAGAAAATGCAATCATTGTTAACGGAAAACGTGTACAGATTGTAGCTGATAGAGACCCATCAAAACTTCCTTGGAAAGAGCTTGGCATCGATATTGTTATCGAAGCAACAGGGAAATTCAACGCACGTGACAAGGCTGCACTTCATCTTGATGCGGGAGCAAAAAAGGTCATTCTATCTGCGCCAGGTAAAAATGAAGATATCACAATTGTAATGGGCGTAAACGAAGACAAGCTGGACATCGAAAAACATGATGTCATTTCAAACGCTAGTTGCACGACAAATTGTCTGGCACCAGTAGTGAAAGTACTTAATGATAAATTCGGGATTGTAAATGGTCTTATGACGACAGTACATGCCTACACGAATGATCAGAAGAACTTGGATAATCCCCATAAGGATCTTCGCCGTGCACGTGCATGTGCACAATCAATCATTCCGACTTCTACAGGAGCCGCGAAAGCATTATCGCTTGTTCTTCCTGAACTTGAAGGTAAGATTCACGGTATGGCATTACGTGTGCCGACACCGAATGTATCGTTAGTGGACCTAGTTGTCGACCTAAAGCAGGATGTTACGGTTGAAACAATCAATGATGCATTTAAAGAAGTGGCTGAAGGGTCGATGGCGGGTATTATTCGCTTCACTATGGAGCCGCTAGTATCGATTGATTTCAATACAACGACTGAATCTGCGACGATTGACGGCCTTTCGACAATTGTCATGGGTGACCGTAAAGTAAAAGTACTCGCATGGTATGATAATGAATGGGGCTACTCTGCACGTGTTGTAGATTTAACGAAAAAGGTAGCAAAAGCGCTAAAAACAAAAGTGAACGCGTGATACCGTTTTAAGCTGCTGCGCAGGTCGAGTCATATGACCTACGTGGCAGCTTTTTGCCGTCCGAAAAGGGAACGCATCCCCGACTTTCGATTTCAGATACGATTTCTGTTACAATCAAGTTACTATAAATGAAAAGCGGAGGATCCTCATATGATATGTCCAGCTTGCCAGTATAATGGTACCCGGGTCGTCGATTCCAGGTCAGCCGAAGAGAATAAATCCATCCGTCGCCGGCGGGAGTGCGAACGATGTGCATTCCGCTTCACGACATTTGAAAAGGTGGAGGAAATGCCCTTAACGATTGTGAAGAAAGACGGTTCACGTGAAGAGTTTAGCGGGGAGAAAGTACTGAGAGGACTTATTCGGGCGTGTGAAAAACGTTCCGTTCCCTTGGAAGACCTTAAAAACATCGTCTTTTCAATTGAGAAAGAATTGCGTAGCGCTGGTATAGTGGATGTCAATTCGGATGATGTAGGCGAAATGGTTATGAAGCGATTAGCGGATGTAGATGAAGTTGCCTATGTCAGATTCGCCTCAGTTTATCGCCAATATAAAGATGTATCTGTTTTTATCGAAGAGTTAAAGAATCTACAAAAGCGCACTGAAAATGAGTGAAAATCTAGAATGAATAAGGAGAAGGTGAGTAGTAGTGGCGGCCCTCTATAAAGAATTACAACCTGTTGATGCATACAACATACGATTGCCGCAAACATTCTCGGACTATGACCGGCAGCTTCTTACATTGTTCTACCAACCGCTCATCGGACCTGACGCCATGGGTTTATTCATGACGTTTTGGGCAGATGCAGAGCGTGAAAATGGACAGACTTATAATCATTATCACCTGATGAATATATTAACGATGCCTCTCGGCAGAGTTTTTGAAGCGCGCATATCGCTCGAAGCAATCGGGTTATTGCGTACATATAGAAAAAAAGACGGGGATATCCGGACGTTCATCTATGAATTACTTCCACCCTTAGATGCGAAAGCATTTTTTACAGACCCGCTACTATCGACGTTTCTATTCAGTAAGATCGGGGAACAATCCTATCGGAATTTACGTGCCAGATTTACATTGGAATCGTTGGATATTAAAGGCCATGAAGAGGTTTCACGATCTTTTCTTGATGTTTACACGCCATTTCAAATGGGGCATAACGGAGATCTTGATGATGCATGGAAACTTGAAGGAAGAGTTGAACATGAAGGGATTCCGTTCGTGAACAGGGATTTTGACTTTGACCTTCTACGTTCAGGACTAACGGAACAAATGATTCCCCTATCTGCTTTAAATGCAGTATCTAGAGAAATTATTGAAAAGCTGGCTTTTCTTTATTCACTTACACCACTTGATATGCAGAAAGTGGTCATGATGGCGCTTGATGAAGATCTTGGATTACCTGTGGATCGTTTAAGGAAATCCGCTGCGGAATTTTACAAGATGAACGTCTCAAAAGAAGCGCCTGTATTGAACAAAGTATATGTCCAAGAACCACCCAAACAAACTGGAAAACAGTTGACGCGGGACGAGGAATTGGTTTACTATCTTGAAAATACAACGCCCATTGAGATGCTACGGGACATCACCGGAAAAGAGCCACTACCGGTCGATACTCAACTTGCGGAACGACTGATTCATACACATGGATTACCAGCAGGAGTCGTCAACGTCCTTTTGCAATATGTGTTACTGCGTAATGATATGAAAATCGTTAACAAGTTTGTTGAACGAATCGCTTCTCACTGGATGGCCAAAGAAATTGAGACGGCAAAGGCTGCATTGGACATTTCACGGAAAGAGCATGACCAATATATGAAATGGCTTAAAGAAGGCCAGAAACAACCAGCGAGAAGGAAGCCTGTACGTGAAGAGAAAGTGCCTGAATGGTTTTATAAAAAAGAAGACAAGAAAAAGAAAGTGTCTTCAAAAGAGGCGGCGGATATTGCGGAAGAACGTCGTAAACTTTTAGAAGAACTTGGCGTTACAGGAAATGGGGTGGATTGAGTTGGAACCGATAAAGGAAACATTAAAACGCGTTGTTAAAGCTCCGGCTTTTGCAGCACGTTATGAAGCGTTGCGAAAAGAAGTGATGGAAAGTCCAGGAGTCCAACAATTCCTAGAAGAGCATGCAGATGGAATCGATAAAGAGATGGTCGACCGGGGCCTCGGCAAATTGTACGAATACGCGACGGCTTCGCACGCGTGCGGAAAATGTACTAATCTTTCCAGCTGCATAAATGTCTTAAAGGGATCAGAACCGAAACTGGTATTTTCCGGCGGGCTTATAGATCTACAATACACGAAATGTCCAACCAAACTGTTAGATGAAGATAGTCGCGCGGTTTCAAGGATGGTTGATAGCATGTACATGCAAAAAGACGTTATGGAAGCAAAACTACAAAATATAGATATGTTTTATGATGACAGCAGAGTTGCGGCTGTCCGTGCTGCAAAGAACTTCTTGAATGTTTTTGATGAAACTGGAAAACTACCAGAGCGTGGTTTATACATTTATGGTAAATTCGGAATCGGGAAATCCTTCATCCTTGGGGCATTGGCAAATGAACTAGCCAACAGGCGGATTCGCACGGTTGCCGTGTACGTTCCGGAGTTTTTGCGGGATATGAAGCAGTCCATTCAAGATCAAACATTGAATGAAAAAATTGAATTTGTTAAAAATGCAAAAGTTCTCATGCTCGATGATATCGGGGCGGAATCTATGTCAGCCTGGACTCGTGACGAAGTGCTCGGAACGATATTGCAATACAGGATGGCCGAAAAGTTACCGACGTTTTTTACATCAAATAAAAATTATAGCGAATTGGAAGATCATTTAACGTATACGCAAAAAGGGGAGAAGGAAGTACTAAAAGCTGCACGTATCATGGAAAGAATCCGCACGGTCAGCAGCCCTGTTCAACTTGAAGGGGAAAATCGCCGGAATCCGGATGACTAATATCTTGTCCATTCAAGCCTTGCATTTCCTATCTAACTTCAGTACAATTGTTTCAATAAGAAAATGTTAAATGCGTAGAAGAGGACAATATTCGATTTGTCGACCTAAAGAGAACGGGGCCATTGGCTGGAAGCCCTGCAGGATAAAGACGACCGATTTACCACCTCGAAGCAGCGACTGTGAAAAATAGAAGTAACTGTCGACGGTTCCGGCCCGTTAGCCGATGCAAAGCTTCATCATTCCAATGACTTTCGTCCAGATCTAGCAGTCGGACGCTTGTTAACGATTGGTTTGAAGAAACAAGGGTGGAACCGCGAGCGAAAGCTTCGTCCCTTTCCAGGGATGGGGCTTTTTTGTTGTCCAAAAAAGAAAAAAGAGGAGTGTATAAAAATGTCAGACATGATCAAATTAAAATTTCCAGACGGTGCAGTAAAGGAATTCCCACAAGGCACATCGACTGAAGATGTAGCAGCTTCCATCAGCCCGGGACTACGCAAAAGTGCAGTTGCAGGTAAATTGGGGGACAAACTAATCGATTTGAAGACACCCATTACAGAAGACGGTGACATTGCAATCATTACACCGCAATCTCCGGAGGCACTTGAAATTCTACGCCATAGTACTGCCCATCTTCTTGCACAAGCAGTAAAACGTAAATTTCCTAATGCGAAACTAGGTATCGGTCCTGCGATTGATAACGGATTTTATTACGATATCGATTCTCCGGAACCAATCACTGCAGAAGACTTGCCTGAACTTGAAAAAGAAATGAAAAAAATTATCAATGAAAATATTCCAGTCGTTCGTTATGAAGTTTCCCGTGAAGAAGCAGAAAAGCGCTTCAAAGAAATCGATGATGAATACAAAATTGAACTTCTAGAAGTAATACCTGAAGGCGAGCAAGTGACAATCTACGAACAAGGTGATTTCTTCGATCTTTGCCGCGGCGTTCACGTTCCATCAACAGGTAAATTAAAAGAGTTTAAATTGCTAAGTATTGCTGGAGCATACTGGCGTGGGAATTCAGATAACAAAATGCTTCAACGCATTTATGGAACTGCATTTTTCAAAAAAGAAGATTTGAAAGAACATCTACGCCTTCTTGAAGAAGCGAAAGAGCGTGATCACCGTAAAATAGGTAAAGAACTTGATTTGTTCATGAACTCACAAAAAGTAGGTCAGGGCCTACCGCTATGGTTACCAAAAGGTGCGACAATCCGACGCATTATCGAACGGTATATTGTAGATAAAGAACAAAGGCTTGGCTATGACCACGTCTATACACCGATACTTGGTAGCAAAGCCTTGTATGAAACGTCGGGACACTGGGGCCATTATCAAGATGGTATGTTCCCAGTTATGAGCATGGACAATGAAGATTTAGTATTGCGCCCGATGAACTGCCCGCACCATATGATGATTTACAAAAATGGTATTCATTCATACCGGAACTTGCCTGTTCGGATTGCTGAACTTGGAATGATGCACCGCTATGAAATGTCGGGTGCATTATCAGGGTTGCAACGTGTTCGTGGTATGACATTGAATGATGCGCATATTTTTGTGCGGCCAGACCAAATTAAAGATGAATTTCGTCGCGTAGTTGAGCTGATTATTGATGTTTATAGAGATTTTAATATTACCGATTACTCATTCCGTTTGTCTTACCGCGACCCAGCGGATACGGAGAAGTATTTTGATGACGATAAAATGTGGGAACATGCACAGCGCTTATTAAAAGAAACGATGGATGAAATGGGCATAGATTATGTCGAGGCGATTGGAGAAGCAGCATTTTATGGACCGAAGTTGGACGTTCAGGTGAAAACGGCTATTGGTATGGAAGAAACACTTTCTACTGCACAACTTGACTTTTTACAGCCGGAACGTTTTGACTTAACGTATGTTGGCGAAGACGGAAAACAACACCGTCCAGTCGTTATTCACCGTGGTGTTGTTTCGACAATGGAACGTTTCGTCGCATTCCTTATCGAGGAATACAAAGGCGCATTCCCGACATGGCTTGCTCCGGTCCAAGTAGAAGTGATTCCAGTTTCCCCAGATGCCCATTTTGACTACGCAAGCGGCGTACGCGAGAAATTAATCGCAAATGGCTTCCGCGTGGATCTGGATGAACGGGACGAGAAAATTGGTTACAAAATCCGAGAAGCACAAATGCAAAAAGTACCGTACATGCTCGTTCTAGGCGATAAAGAAATGGAATCAGGCGAAGTAAATGTACGCAAATACGGCGAACAGAACTCGCAAAGCATGCCATTTGACGAATTCCTTGCTATACTGAAAGAAGAAGTAACTTTCTAAAATGATTTTAATCCGATGCTAGCTTCTGCCGCAATTTGAAGTGCGCAAATGGTGTCAGAAACCGGCACCGAGTATGTGATGCAAACCAGCGAAGGCGCCTTAAAGGGGTAGCCGAAGCAATAAGACTGACAGTGAACTTCTGTCCGGCTTATTGCGGGAGGCATCCCCAAGCGTCGAAGCGTGTTCAATGGACATCTTCATTTACTTTCTAAATTCAAAGGTTGACAAAAACTATGCCCCATGATAAAGTAAATAAGGTTAGTAATGACTGAATACAGTTTGTGGTATAAGAAGAGGCTACCCGCTTCTCACCTGATTGACGCATAACGTTGTTAACAGGTCAGCACATAAGTGAACGTGCCGTGCATTTCAAATGCACGTACACATACGCGGGTAGACAATCTAATTTGTCTACCTTTTTTTAATGGATGGACCTACGGGAGCCCGCCCAATCGGACGGTATACCCAAACCATGTATTCGCGAGACAATATTCGGAGGTGGATTACTATTAGCAAAGACATGTACGTAAATGAGGGCATCCGTGCCCGCGAGCTGCGCATTATCGACCATAACGGCGAACAGCTCGGAATCAAATCCCGCAACGAGGCACTTGAAATTGCTACTCGTGTGAATTTGGATCTCGTCCTTGTCGCTCCGCAAGCGAAACCCCCAGTAGCTCGTATCATGGACTATGGGAAGTTCAAATTTGAGCAACAGAAAAAGGACCGTGAAGTACGTAAGAATCAGAAAATTATCCTACTCAAAGAAGTTCGGTTAAGCCCGACTATCGATGATCACGATTTTCAGACGAAATTACGGAACGCCATCAAGTTCCTTGAAAAAGGCGATAAAGTAAAATGCTCAATCCGTTTCCGCGGGCGTGCAATTACGCACAAAGAAATCGGACAGCGTGTTCTTGATCGTTTCGCAGAAGCGTGCAAAGACGTATCGACGGTTGAACAACGGCCGAAGATGGAAGGTCGCAGCATGTTCCTAGTGCTTGCTCCGACTGCAGAGAAACAGTAACAACGAAAGATTTAGGAGGAACAGATCATGCCAAAAATGAAAACTCACCGCGGCTCCGCGAAGCGTTTCAAAAAAACCGGTAGCGGTAAACTGAAACGTGGACGTGCTTACACAAGTCACCTTTTTGCAAACAAATCGACAAAAGCAAAACGCCACCTGCGTAAAGCTTCACTCGTTTCGTCAGGCGATTTCAAACGCATTCGCCAAATGATCACGTACATGAAATAAGTAAACAACTAATCGAACAGAAAAGCAGGAGGTAATGAACTATGCCACGCGTAAAAGGTGGAACAGTGTCGCGCAAGCGTCGTAATCGGGTATTGAAATTAGCAAAAGGTTATTACGGTTCAAAACATAGACTTTATAAAGTAGCAAACCAACAGGTTATGAAATCATTTAACTATGCATATCGTGACCGTCGCCAAAGAAAACGGGATTTCCGCAGACTTTGGATCACTCGTATCAATGCGGCTGCACGTATCAATGGCCTATCATACAGCACACTTATGCACGGATTGAAAGTGGCTGGCATTGACGTAAACCGTAAAATGCTTGCAGATCTTGCAGTGACAGACGCACAAGCGTTTACACAGCTTGCAGATGTAGCAAAAAAATCAGTTGCAAAATAAAAACTGAACTATAAGCCGCCACACACACCGGAGCAATTCGGGTTGCGTGGCGGCTTTTTTAATTCGTTTGATAAGGTAATATCATGTAAAATAGAAGAGGATGAAAGAGGGGGGGTACTATGCAAACTGTAATTCTTTATTGGGTTTTACTCATGTCCATTTGGGCATTTGCCGCAATGGGAATCGATAAAAGACAGGCGAAACGGAAAGGCCAGCGTATTCCTGAAAAGAATCTTTGGCTATTAGCACTGATTGGCGGCGGCATTGGCGCGTATTTCGGCATGCAGACATTCCGCCATAAGACAAGACATACATCGTTCCGAGTGGGCTTTCTCATTTTGGCGCTTCTTTACGTTTTCGGTATTCTCTACCTTCTCGGTGCAAGAATACCAGGAAGTATACAAGCATAAGAAAAAGCCCTAGATATCATAGGGCTTAAATTCATTGCTATTCCGATTTTCTAGCTCTTCATTAATTTTTCAATCGGATTTTTCCAACTAATTTCTGCTTCGGGATAATTTGAAAGGATTTCAGAAGATAAAAAATGAAAATCATCTTTCGTGAAACCTTGGAGTTTTGTCTCGTCCTTTCCCCAAACAAAAATAGAAATTACATCAATTGAGACATCAGTGGTTCCTAAATACTTTTCTCCTTCAAAAAGTGCGCCTTTATACGTAATGAAGAAATTCTTTCGTGCATTTTTCATATCATCATAGAAATAATAACGCCCTGCCTCATATGCGTCATCGAGTTTACGTTTTGGATCTGTTAAATAACGAATCCCGCGGTAAAACAAGTAGATGATAAAGGCGATAATGATAAAACGGATTACTAATGCCATACTAAATCACCCTCGCAATTCATGTAGTACTCTTTACTACGGATGAGGATGTACTTTGGTTTCAAGATAAGTAGAAATAATGGAGGTTTTTTTATGAAATTGACAAAGTTGTTTTCCATGCAGCGTGAACTGGACACTTTTATACAACAAAATCGGGTTGGGGAAGCGGATGTGTTTAAAGAAAAAGGGCTCGCTTTGCTAATCGAACTGGCAGAACTTGCAAATGAAACACGTTGCTTCAAATTTTGGAGCGTCAAAGGTCCTTCTGAAGATAAAGTAATACTGGAAGAGTATGTAGATTCGATTCATTTTCTTTTATCATTGGGAATCGAAAAAAACTTTGACAATCTTGACTATTGGCCTGCTGGAGAAGTGGAAGGGGACTTGACACAACTTTTCTTGAAGACGATTGAAGTGATTAACCGTTTCCTCCACGAATTGACAATGGAGGCATACAAAGAGATTTGGATTCATTATGGAGCGATTGCTAGTCAGCTTGGTTTTACGAACGAGGATATCATAACTGCATACTTGTCGAAAAACGAGGAAAATTACAACAGGCAGGAGACAGGCTATTAAAAAGTTTGATAGAAAAATAAAAAAATAGATTGACAGAACCTCCTCTTTAAAAAATAATAGAGTTAATGAACTATTTAATACGAGGAGGAAATAGTATGAACGACTGGAGTAAAGAGGATTTTGGTATACGTCTAAAAACATTGAGAGAACAACGAGGTTTATCGATGATGGCTTTCGGGACTGCAATCGGAACCTCAGCAAGTCGCATCAAGGATTGGGAAAAAGGTAAAAATGCGCCTTCCGCTGCATGGATTGCTAGAATCTCAGATCGATTTAATGTATCAACTGACGAAATGATTCTCGGTAATACAAAAACAACAAAGACATTTAAAGATAGTGGTTCTTCAAACATTGAAATGTTGTATGACAAGCTACGTGAAAATATATCGAGTGAACATGTAGAAAATGAGCGAACAACGGAGTTATATGCAGAGTTGGATTCCAATAACAAAGATCGTTATAGAAGTGGAAGAGGTAGAAGACTTGCAGAACGCGAGCTACTTGCAATTGCAACTGAACTGCCGAAGAAAGAAGTTCTGGAATTATTAGAACTTGCCAAGTTGAAAAAACGTTGGTTGTAACAAACAAAAGAACTTTGCAGATGAAGCCGCGTCATTGGGCGAGGATGTGAGTATTACATGCGGAAATGGCTATTGATTTTACTGGTAGTTTGTTTCATCGGTTTTTTCATTTATAAAGGGAATACGACAATCGGTGTGACACATTATGAAATTATGTCAGAAAAAGTCCCAGAATCCTTCAATAACTATCGGATTGTACAACTGTCTGATTTACATGATGCCAAGTTTGGGGAACGTCATGCAGGAGTTGTCGGGAAAGTAAAAGATGTAGAACCCGACGTGATATTCGTAACTGGTGATTTCATCGACAGCAATCGGTATGATTTGAAACAAAGTCTAATTTTAATTGAAGAGCTACAATCAGTTGCACCTATTTATTATGTAACAGGAAATCATGAGATTGCAGTCAAAGATGTAGATACGATTAAAACTGCACTTAAAGAACTAGGCGTTCATGTATTGACGGATGAGGCGAAAATAATTCGTACTGCCTCAGGAGACGAATTAGCAATCGGTGGAATAGAAGACCCTTTAGCAAGTGAGCTAGAAGATGATGAGGCAGTCAAGGCTTCAATTTCGCAGGCTTTTCAAGAGGTGCCACCACATATGTTCAAACTACTGCTGTCGCATAGACCTGAGCTATTTGCGGTCTATTCTCAAAATGAAATTGATGTGACATTTAGTGGGCATGCGCATGGTGGACAATTCCGTATTCCTGGATTGGGTGGTCTTTTATCGCCTGGGCAAGGCTGGTTCCCGA
Source organism: Filibacter tadaridae (assembly GCF_900609045.1). Taxonomy (GTDB): domain Bacteria; phylum Bacillota; class Bacilli; order Bacillales_A; family Planococcaceae; genus Sporosarcina; species Sporosarcina tadaridae. The sequence continues at coordinate 20,193 of NZ_UXAV01000037.1, read as the reverse complement.
AATATACAGCTGGCATCCATGAATTGAACAATAGCCGGATGGTCATCAGTCGTGGGATAGGAAATAGTATTATGCCTATCCGTTTGTTCAATCAACCCGAAATCGTAGTTGTCACACTACTGTCAGAAGAATAAATGAAGTATGTCACAGGGGGCGGATTGCTCCCTGTTTTTTTGAATCCATTAATCCGAATACTATGAGAATGAGCGTAACTTAGGTATGATGAAAGAAATAGATTTACGCACATTAAGAGAAAGGGATGAGGGATATGAAAGCAGTTGTCCATCAATCGGGAAATCTGAAAATCGCTGAAATGAAAGAGCCGGTCGCCGGGAGTGGGGAAGTCGTTGTAGCCCTTCGTGCAGCGGGGGTGAATCGTCGGGACCTCTACATACCAGATAGAAGAGGAGACGCCGCTGATGCGTTGACGCTGGGGTCTGACGGCGCGGGTGTAATCGAGGCAGTAGGAGAAGGCGTGACAATGTTTTCAGTCGGAGATGAAGTGATCATTAATCCCGCCCTTCGTTGGTATGCCAACAGTGACGCTCCACCGGAAGAATTCGATATTCTAGGAATGCCCGATAATGGCACGTTTGCTAGTAAAATTGTCATTTCTGCAGAACAAGTCGAGAAGAAGCCGGATTTCTTAACATGGGAGGAAGCGGCTGTTCTATCACTTTCTGCATTAACGGGTTATCGTGCATTATTTACAAAAGGTGAGTTGAAAGAATCGCAAACCGTTTTCATTCCCGGTGCTGGTAGTGGTGTGGCGACGTATCTTATTTCATTTGCCAAAAATTGCGGGGCTCGTGTACTTGTAACGTCGCGAAGTGAAGAAAAAAGAAAAAAAGCAATTGAATTAGGTGTAGATAAAGCAATTGATACAAATGGGGATTGGAAAAAGGAACTGGCGGATGAAGAGATTGACCTCGTTATTGAGAGTGTTGGACGAGCGACGTTCAATCGTTCATTGGCCATCTTGAAAAAGGGCGGTAGGATCGTTGTGTTTGGTGCTACGACAGATGATACAGTTGATTTGGATTTACGGGCATTCTTTTATGGGCAATATCAATTGTTCGGTTCAACAATGGGCAGCCGTGAAGAACTTCGCAACATGCTTGCGCATATTGAAAAATACAAGACACGTCCTGTTGTCGATAAAGTCTTTGAGTTGGATGAAGCAATTGAGGCGTTTAAATACGTCGAGGATAGTAAGCAGTTTGGAAAAGTTGCACTGCGGATAAGTAACTAAGTAGTTTGGACAAATGACTATCAATATAAACTTATCACGGGAGGCATTCCCAGTGCTGAAGCGGTGTTGAATGGAATCATTAGTTCAACCTATATTGTAGCAAATCGATGCTGAAGGTAACGCTATCGCTCCTATTTAAAAGCAAAAAGACCGCTGCTGATTTAAGCGGTCTTTTTTGTATTCAGTCTTATAATGCTTTATCGTCAACTGAATCGAGCCATGACTCGATTGTACCGATGACGGATTCAACACAACCTTCTTCAAACGGTGAAATGAGGTTCGCTTCTGCGACAAGCTTTGTAAACGATTTTGAGCCGCCAAGCGTACAAAGATGTAAATAATCTTTCCATGCTTCTTCGCGGTCTTCCAGGGAACGTTTCCAAAATTGGAATGCACATATTTGCGCAAGCGTGTAATCGATATAATAGAATGGAGATTCGTAAATATGCCCTTGCCTTTGCCACACAGCACCGGACTCCAAATAGTGGATACCATCATAATCACGGTTCGGCAAATAGATTGACTCAATCTTTTTCCATGCTGCTTTCCGTTCTGCAGGTGTCATTTCAGGGTTTTCGTAAACGATATGTTGGAATTCATCAACAGCAACACCGTATGGTAAAAAGAGTAGACCACTGCTTAAGTGTGCAAACTTGTACTTCTCTGTCTCGTCTTTAAAGAATAACTCCATCCAAGGCCATGTGAAAAATTCCATACTCATAGAGTGGATTTCTGCCCCTTCGTGAGTAGGCCACATATATTCCGGGATGCCGATATTGCGGCTGGAGTATACTTGGAAAGCATGTCCTGCTTCATGCGTAAGTACGTCGATATCTCCCGAAGTCCCGTTGAAATTGGAAAAGATGAAAGGAGACTCGTAATTATCAATGTACGTACAATAGCCTCCTGCTTCTTTGCCTTTTTTCGCTTCTACGTCCAATAGTTTCTTGTCAGTCATGAATTTGAAAAATGTATCGGTTTCAGGTGACAGTTCCGCATACATCTGTTTTCCATTTTCAATAATCCATTCCGCAGGGCCTTTAGGAGTTGCATTCCCTGTAAGGAAGTCGAGCGATTGATCGTAAAACTTCAACGTATCGACGCCGATCCGCTCAGCTTGCCGCTTATATAGACGACTCGCCAGAGGAACGATATGATCGCGTACTTGATCCCGGAACTTTTTCACCATATCCGCATTATAATCAATACGGTTCATACGGACATAGCCAAGTTCCACAAAGTTTTTGTAACCGAGTTTTGTTGCGATTTCGTGTCGTAGCTTCACCAGTTTATCGTAGATCGTATCGAACTTTTCGCCATTTTTTTCATAAAACGAGTATGAAGCTTCCATTGCAGCCTTTCGTACTGAGCGGTCCTTTGACTCTGCATAGGGTCCCATTTGGGCTAGAGTCAACGTTTTTCCATCAAATTCAATTTGTGCGGAAGCGACCAGTTTAGAGTATTCAGACGAAAGTTTGTTTTCTTGCTGTAATAACGGTAAGACTTCTGTTGAAAATGATTTTATAGAGTTATCCGCGAGGGCAAACAATTGCGTTCCCCACTTTGCTTCCAGATCAGCTCTAAATGGCGTAGAGACTAACTCTTTGTAATAAGCGGTTTCAAGTTCTTGGTATTCAGGACCAATGTCATCAAAGTAATCTCGTTCTTTCTGATAAAATTCATCATTTGTATCGATAGAAGAACGGATATAAGCAAGATTTGATTGAGTTGAATAGTCGTTACCGATTGCATTGATCTCTTCCATTACATCGTTTTGTTCCTTGTATGAACTTGCCGAACGGAATTTTTCCAGTAGAGTATCAAAACGCTCTTTTATCTCCTGCATACTGGGTCTTGCATACTGATATTCGTCAAATGTAATCATCGTGGTTCCCCCTAAATATGGTGTAGTAAACGATTGTTCTTTTCTATTGTTCACGATGTTCCGAAAAATTGCAAAAGAAATATCCGTCCCTTTTAAAAAAGACTGACACAATCACCCTTTCTAGCTGTTTTTCATACTGAAAAATGAAAATAGGTTGAATGATTCCCCTTTCTTGGTAAGATGTTGTACTATGGACTATAGCGAGTATCGCTCAGAGAAAAGAATTTGGTATTGAGAGGTTGATTTGATGATGGAAATAAACGAGTATACTGTGAATAAAATGACTGATCCGACGGGCATCTTAACGGGAGAACGCTATGAATTCCGTCTGTATATTAATTTAGACGAAGATGATGAACTATATGCCGATGGAGGAACTGGACTTCGTGTACTTTTCAAGGTAGATGATAATGTGGAACGAATTGCATCCTACCACTTTTTCGAACGTGCAACTGAAAAAGCACTTGATTTCGAACTTGAAAACGAGGAAGAAGCGGTTGTTCTCGAATTTTGTAAAACACATCTAGAAGATTAATCAATGTAGAAATGCCCACTGACAGTCCGATGTCAGTGGGCTTTCTTTCACTTTCCTATCAAAAATCGAATCGGTTAATTTCCTCTTTGTTAGTTTGAGGGAAAAAGGTATGTAGGGCACAGGAATCTAAAGTCAACTCAGACCAAGCGCCTTTAGAAATCAATCAGAATACGTGTATTTTTTTACATTCTGTAAGATAATGTGTAGAGTATATAAGGACGTGTATGATGTCCATTCATACAAAACAGACTAACGTAAATGGAGTGTTTGCTCATGACTAACGAAATCGTAGATATAACAATAATCGGGGGAGGGCCGACTGGTCTTTTCGCTTCTTTCTATGCCGGGATGCGTGAAATGTCGGTTAAAATCATTGATAGCTTGCCGCAACTTGGAGGACAGCTCATTGAACTGTACCCGGAAAAGTATATATATGATGTTGGGGGATTCCCTAAAATTCTAGCAAAAGAGTTTGTCGCAAACCTAGTGACACAGGCGCATTACTCAAAACCCGAGATTCTTCTGGGCGAAACAGCTCTTACGGCAACGCGTGATGGCGATCATTTTGTGTTGAAAACGGACAAAGGTGTTCACTTAACACGTACGATTTTGATCACTGCCGGTATTGGCGCATTTCAACCACGTAAAATCGGTTTACCGGAAGAAATAAGCTTTGAAGGGAAAACACTTCATTACAGCATAAAAGACTTGGAAAGTTTTAAAGATAAAAATGTACTCGTATGTGGTGGTGGAGACTCTGCAGTGGATTGGGCACTTATGCTTGAAGATATCGCGGCATCTGTGACGCTTGTTCATCGCCGTGAGCGATTCACAGCCCATGAAACGAGTGTTAATCAGTTAATGGAGTCGAAGGTGAATGTACTGACTTCCCGTGCTATTAAAGTCATTGAAGGCAATGACGGTATTGTCCGCGGTGTCATTCTTGCTGACAAAGAGGGAACGGAAGAACGGTTACCTGTTGAGCATCTAATCGTCAACTACGGTAACATCTCTTCCCTTGGTTCTTTGAAAGAATGGGGCTTTGAAATGGATCGTAACTCCATAAAAGTGAATACGCGTATGGAAACGAACATCGAAGGCATTTATGCAGCAGGGGATATCACCAATTATGATGGAAAAGTGAAATTGATAGCAGTTGGATTAGGTGAAGCACCTATTGCAGTGAACCATGCTAAATCACATATTGATCCTAAAGCAAGAGTACAACCACTTCATAGTACAAGCGTTTTTAGCTGAATAAAAGTTTTGAAAGTAGAAAAGTTGCCATGTGCAGCTTTTTTCTTTTTTTGGGAAGATTAATACAAATAAAAATCGCCCCGTCAAGTATATTGAACGCTAGGACAATAAAGTTAGGACTCGTTCCTAATGCGGAAAATTATAAAGGCGAATTCCGGCGATGTCACCAAATCAGAGGGAAAGGTATTGGTACGCTATTCTTTTAAGCTACCATATTTCATTTGATGACTACCTTTTCAGAAAATTTTATGTATACTATTCATGTGGTATACAATTTTGAAAGGGGAGTTCGGATGGTTACATTTATAAGCGCAATTGTACTTTTAGTGATTGGCTATTTTGTGTATGGAAAATTCATTGAAAAGATTTTTAATCCCAATGATGCGAGGAAAACGCCCGCCTATGTCAATGCAGATGGTATAGACTATGTGCCGATGAACAAACAGAAAAACGCGCTAATCCAACTATTGAACATAGCTGGTACAGGTCCGATTTTTGGTCCGATTATGGGGGCGTTATTTGGTCCTGTCGCTTTTTTATGGATTGTTTTTGGTGCGATTTTCGCCGGAGGTGTGCATGACTATTTAACAGGCATGATTTCCATTCGCAATAAAGGCGCTCATATTCCAGAACTGGCAGGGAAATTCCTAGGGAGCGTTTCGAAGCATATTGTAAATATTTTCGCACTTCTGCTTCTTTTGTTAGTCGGAACAGTATTTGTTACGACGCCGGCATCTTTATTAGCGATATTAATGAATGGCAAGGTAGCAATATGGATATTGATTACTGTTATTTTTGCTTATTACTTCCTATCTACCATTCTGCCAATAGACAAGGTTATCGGTAGACTGTATCCCTATTTCGGTGCGGTACTATTAATTGGTACAATCGGCGTTGGGGGAGCTCTACTATTTTCGGATTACAAGATTCCGGAATTGACATTTGCGAACTTGCATCCAGATAATGTTCCGATTTTCCCAATCCTGTTCTTTACAATTACTTGTGGCGCTCTATCTGGTTTTCATGCGACACAATCACCAATTATCTCCCGAACAGTCGAGAAAGAATCACAAGGGCGTTATGTATTTTATGGCATGATGATTACAGAAGCTGTAATTGCGATGATCTGGGCTGCAGCGGCAATGAGTCTGCTGGATGGCCAAACATTAAGTGAATTCATCAAAACAGGTACACCTTCATCAGTTGTCAATGAAGTATCGATGACATTACTTGGTGCGATTGGTGGAACGATTGCGGTATTGGGAGCTATCGTATTACCGATTACTTCAGGAGATACGGCGTTCCGTGCTGCACGTTCAATCATTGCAGACTATTTGAAAATTGATCAGAAAAAAGTAGTGAAACGTTTGATGATTGCACTGCCGTTATTTGCAGTATCTGCTTTGCTAACGCAAATTGATTTTAACATATTATGGAGATACTTCTCTTGGGCCAACCAAGCGACCGCGGCGATCGCATTATGGATTGCAACCATGTATCTATTCATTAAAGGGAAAAACTACTTTGTGTCCTTAATACCCGCGCTATTTATAACCTATATGGTATTTGTTTATATCTTAAATCAGAAAATCGGATTTAACTTGGATTTGAAACTTTCATTTATACTTGGAATTATTTTGACTGTCATTTTATCAGTGATGTTCTTTGTGAAAGCGAAAAATAATAAAGTGAATAAGATTGAACCGGATATTGTGGTCGATGAAATGCCGTAAACGAAAGAACGTAGGTTTGTACTAAAATAGCTTGTAGAGAGACGATATCCATCTCTCTACAAGCTATTTTTGTGGTGATATCAAAAACTGGGACAGACAATCAAAAACAGATAGAAACGCCCATTTAAATATGGGCGTTTCTAAAGGGTTCATAGTAAGAACGCGATAAGCAAAATGATTACCACAGGAACGAATAGGATGAAATAGCCGGCAGGTTTTGCGAAATTGATTGTCCAACCCACACCGAATCTTTTTTCAACAAAGATGGAAGGGTCATTTTTGTTCACATAGAAGACACCTGCTTTCCAGTATTTATCGTCATCTACGTCCGTAATTCCGGCAGTAGAGGTATCATCAAAGGAAACATCAATCCGTGAACCACTTTGACCAACTTTGAAGGCATAAACTGCGGTTCCAAGTAAGATAAGCAATAGGAAACCGAGGGGCATGGCAAGCATAAGTGCTGTATTTCCGAGTCCTTCATGGATTGTTGTCAGTTGAAGAAATCCGAAAAGAACAGTGACAAGAACACTTGTGATAAATAAAAACCAACTCGTGTATTTTCTGAAAGACAGCTGTTGTACTTTAGAGGTTTTGCTTTTTGCTGCATTCAGCTTAATACCTGACCGCTTCGTGAACACATTAATAACAAGCATCATCCCTTGCATAACAAGCAGGATAAGCAAGAGTGCGATGACTGAAAAAGGCGTCTTTTGACTAAATGCATCGGGTTTACCAGAGGGACCCCAATGTGTAGGGATAAGGTCCGGTATAGATGAATATTGTGTTGCTGTATATGCGATAAGGCCGACCGTGATAATCATCGGTAGCGCATATATAGACGAAGGAAGCATTTCATCTTTTGATCGTATTGCCAAATCAGCAATTCGGACTTGTTTTAAGTCTGAGCCCCAGTTTTGTGATTGCTTTAATCGAGTCGTTTTGGCGTGGAATAAAAGATACAGACCCATGCTGAGAAAAAGAATGCCGAACTGGATTACAAGCCCGGTCAAAACGACTTGTTCTTCTGCGAGGGAATCAGTTGTTGCCCATACATAATAGCCTGCAAGAGAAAAGATCCCGGTTACTAGGACGGTCATTGTATACGTTTTTTTATAGGAGGCGATTGTCCGATTGTCTGTATGACCCTCTGGAATAGTGACGCCGAACGCAATTGTCCGCTTCAATAGAAACGGAGTAGCAGATTGCAAAACGGTAATGAAACCGATGATAATGAGAAAAATAGTAAGTGGCATTTTTTAACCTCCTTTGATATCAGAAATAATGGCTGATGTTAAATTGATGATATCCGCAGGCTCCATACCGAGAACGATGGCCTCAGTTAGTAGTGGACGAATTTCGAGCGAGATTCTTTCGAGTTGGATTTCACTTATTTCCAGTTGCGTAAGATCGTTAATAATGGCTCCCGACTTAGGGACAATACGGATGATACCTTTCTTCTCGAGCTCGTGGTAAGCCTTATTGACTGTATGCATATTCATACCGAGGTCTGCCGCAAGTGATCGGACAGAAGGTAGGGTATCGCCTCCAGTCAACTTTTTTCGTGCAACTGCATCCACTAGCTGATTAACAAGTTGGCTGTAAATCGGTAAATCCAGACCCGGCTCAATTTTGATAAACAATGCAGGGCAACCTCCTTCACTTGTTATATTTAAAGTATAACAGACCTGTTCTATAATGTGTATAACAAAAATCCCCGAGAACAGTACGATATGGTCTCAGGGATTTTGCTTATTTCAATTCTGTAACAGTTACGAATTCATATCCCTCGCTTTGTAAATAAGCAAGCACTGAATCGAGTCCGTCAGCAGTTGACTGATGAATATCATGCATTAAGACGATACTGCCGTCTTTTTTTGCGCTTTTTATATTAGCTAGTAGTTTAACAGAATCACGGTGTTTCCAATCCAACGTATCGACATCCCATAACGTGACGGGCAAGTCCGTTTGAGCACGCACGGACTTATTCACGGCACCGTAGGGTGGTCTAAACACAGATACTTTTTGACCAGTCACTTTTTCGATAATGGTAGAAGTGCTCGTAATTTCACTACGCACTTTTTCCAACCCGACTTTTGTTAAATCGGGATGGTTCCATGTGTGATTCCCCAATTCATGACCGGCTTCTTGAACTTTTTTCGCTATTTCAGGGTAGTATTCCACCCGACTTCCAAGCATGAAAAATGTTGCTTTGGCATTATACTTATTCAGTGTTGCTAGAATTTGCATCGTCACTTTTGGGTCGGGTCCGTCGTCGAATGTGAGCGCAATTTTTTTTACATGCGTTTCTGGAGGAACTACTGTATCAGTACTATCGTCCGTTTTTTCGACAGGTGGTTCAGTTTTTGCAGGAGGCGTAGTGATTTCTTCCTTAACATCTTGTTTTTCAGTCACCGTTTTTTCAGTCACCGTTTTTTCTGGAACCGATTCTACTTTTACTTTAAATTCATCCGCAAGCAAATCACTTACTTTGTCAATCGGAATCGCGATGATTGGCGGTCCCGCTGATTTTGCCGCAATTCCATTCTCTTTGAAATAAAAGATGAGTGATTCATCGGTAATCGTAAAGTTACTGAAGTTTTTCCATAGTGGCTTTGTATGGTTTTGGACGTTCTTGGGTACTAATTTCTCTTTTAAACCTGGATCATCAACGATTGCATTGCGTACTAATTCGGATAGTTTTTCAAGGTGTAGCAGATCATGTCCTAAAACATCTGCAAGTGTAATGCTTTTTCCAGTTTCAGGATTGAGATGGAAAGACAGAATTGCAGTCTTGCCATTCGCCCTCCCTGTTAAAGTGTTTGTGACAACGACAAAAGAATAATTTCCTGAAGGATGTAAAAGCGTTTCAAACGAAATATTCAATTCACCGGTAAGCTTTCTACCTTGTTCTTTAGTTTTTTTCATTGCAGCTATGTACTCCCGCTTCGCTTTCGTTATGTAAGCGGAAACTTCTTTGTTAAATGAGCTATGTAAACTTTGTGGATATTGAATGGCAAAAGGAGAGAATGGATCATTTGATGTCTCTGTGATGATTTTGATGCCTGGGTAATTGGAGTTTATTGTTTTAACGATAATAGGTGTTGGTTCTGCAGCACTTTTTTTGTTTTCAGTTGCAGAAGCTGAATCTTCCTTTGTGGATAAAGTGACAAGATAGATGGCAGCAATGGTAAGTGCGACAAGTGCAATTGAAAAAGTGATATCTATCCAGGTTGAGCGGTGTTTCCAAGACGATCTTTTCATAGGGAGGTCTCCTTTACTTGTTATAAAAGATTAGACGGGCTCATTCTACAAATAGTTTCGAAGAATGAGTATAAAATGTCGAAAAACCAATCATAATAGTACAAGTATACAAGAAATGAATTTCATAACCAACAGCCTATTACAAGTTTCGGAAAATATTCTTTTCAATTACTAATTTGTAATAGGGGAGACTACCTGTAGAACAAACTGTATAGCAGAATCCGATGCCGGGTACTGCTACAATTTCATAAACGGAAGGCTGCACACCTGCATCCTGCCGGCGTAAGGGGAAGTCCTAATTTGAACGAAAAGCCCTTTTTCAAAATTGATGAATGTGATATACTATTTGCGTCCCGGATCTTGCAAATGCGGGGTTTGCTTTTGTATGTTTACATTTAATTGTGAATGATCCGATCCGGTTGTTGACTATAACATGCAATTATAAAAGACAAGGTGGTTGGAAAGTATGGAAAAAAACACGTATAGAGTTCTTCTCTATTACAAATACGTACCAGTGGAAGATCCTGAAACGTTTGCGGCTGAACATTTGGCGGGTTGTAAAGAAATCGGTCTGAAAGGTCGTATTTTAATCAGTACTGAAGGCATCAATGGTACATGTTCGGGAACTGTCGAACAGACCGATGCGTATGTGGAGTTATTAAGAAGCGATGAACGTTTTGCCGATGTTGTTTTTAAAATCGACGAAGCGGAAGGACATGCGTTTAAAAAAATGCATGTACGGGCAAAAAAAGAAATCGTCAACTTAAGTCTTGAAGACGACATCAACCCGAATGAACTTACAGGTAACTATTTGAGTCCTGAAGAGTTTTTCAAAAAGATGCAAGAAGAAGATACGGTTGTAATTGACGCACGTAACGATTATGAATTTGATATCGGACATTTCCGTGGTGCAGTTCGTCCCGATATTGAAAACTTCCGGGATCTGCCCGAATGGATCCGTGACAACAAAGAGCAATTCGAGGGCAAGAAAATCCTAACGTATTGTACGGGCGGAATTCGTTGTGAGAAATTTTCAGGATGGCTTGTCCGTGAAGGTTTCGAAGATGTCGGTCAGTTGCACGGCGGGATTGTCACATACGGCAAAGATGAAGTCGCTAAAGGCCAGCTTTGGGATGGACAGTGTTATGTATTTGACGAACGTATTACAGTTCCTGTCAATCAAGTGGAGCATGTAGTCGTTGGACGTGATCACTTTGACGGCACTGCATGTGAGCGCTATGTAAACTGTGCAAATCCAGTATGTAACGCAAAAATCATTTCTTCAGAAGAAAATGAGCATTTATATATGCGCAGTTGTTCCGATGAATGCCGGACACATCCACGCAACCGTTACTTCATCGAACATGACATGACAGTGGAAGAGTACGACGCTCGCATGGAAGCTATTGAACAACATCGTAATAAAACACATATTGGTTAAAAGCGGAAAGACCCGAGCAGACTTCAGATCTGCCCGGGTCCTTTTAGTTTTAATATTGGTTTCGATATGAACGATAAAAAGGTTTACATTTAAATGCCAATTAAATTCCTGATTCTAGTAATAGGTTAATGATGATATACTAGTAGTATTCAACCGAAAATGGAGGAACAACAGGTATGCAGTGGAGAAATTTATATCGTGGATTTTTTATGGGGATTAGTGACCTGATTCCTGGAGTAAGTGGGGGAACCATCGCATTTATATTAGGGATTTACGATGAACTTTTAGCATCGATCAGCGGTTTTTTCAGCCGCAATTGGAAAAAACAAATCGGTTTTCTTTTGCCCCTAGGCATAGGAATTGTAGTGGCACTGCTCTCGCTAAGTAGGGTGATTGAGTATTTGCTTGAAAACCATCATGTACCCACACAATTCTTTTTCCTTGGACTCATTATTGGTGTGATTCCGTTTATTGCGAAGCAAGCAGATGCGAAGAAAAACTTTAAAGCAGGGCATATTTTACTTATTGTTGTCATAGGCGTACTGCTCGCATCAACAGCCTTCATCAAACCGCTGGATTCAACACCCATCACGGAATTGACGAGCTCAAATGCAATTGGTCTTTTCTTTGCAGGTTGGGCAGGAAGTATGGCTATGCTTCTACCGGGAATCAGCGGTTCATTCGTTCTACTTCTGTTGGGTGTCTATTCAACAGCCATCGGCGCATTATCGAATTTGAACTTGCCCATCATCGCCGTTATCGGGGCGGGCGTGATTGTTGGTTTTATCGTAAGCAGTAAAGTGATCAGCTTTTTGTTGAGCAACTTCACATATGTTACATTTGCCGCAATCATCGGTCTGATCATCGGTTCAATCGTCGTTATCTTTCCAGGGATACCGACAGGTGGAGCATCCATCATAATCAGCATCGTAACCTTCGTAGCCGGATTCATCGTCGCAAAACTGTTCAGCTCCCCAAACAAGACTTCGATTGGTTGAAACCGGCACCGGGTATGTGAAAATAGACAGTTAACAAAAGACACGCGACCTTTTAGGTCCGTGTCTTTTGTCTTTTCCATTTCTGGTTATCCGTCATCATTATCTTTCAGGATGCATACTATGGAGAAAACCATGCCCTGAATGGAGGGAAAAGGATGGATATTTTAAACAGAGTGAAAAGCTTCAGAGAAGAAGAAAACAAGCTGAAATGGGAAGGCACATTCGCGGAATACTTGGATATCGTAAAAGAAAGAAAAGAAGTAGCACAAACTGCACATGCGCGTGTTTACAATATGATTAAAAGTTCGGGTTTAACCGAGAGAAATGGGAAAAATATGTATCACTTTTTCGGAGAAGAGATTTTTGGGCTTGAAGATGCCGTCGAAAGACTCGTTGAAGAATATTTCCACCCCGCAGCCAAAAGACTCGATGTTCGTAAACGTATTCTATTATTAATGGGACCTGTGAGTGGCGGGAAATCCACAATCGTAACATTGCTGAAACGCGGTCTTGAAAGCTACTCCAAAACAGACGAGGGAGCCGTATACGCTATTAAAGGCTGCCCGATGTATGAAGACCCGCTTCACTTGATTCCCAATCATTTACGTAAAGACTTTTTCGAAGAATATGGCATTCGTATTGAAGGCAGTTTATCGCCACTGAACACGATGTACCTTGAAAAAGAATATGATAACCGCATTGAAGACGTACGCGTAGAACGTATTTTTTTCTCAGAGGATAAGCGAGTCGGAATCGGAACATTTACCCCTTCTGACCCGAAATCCCAGGATATTGCCGATTTGACAGGAAGTATTGACTTTTCAACGATTGCCGAATTTGGATCGGAATCGGATCCGCGTGCCTATCGGTTTGACGGTGAGTTGAACAAAGCGAACAGGGGCCTAATGGAATTCCAAGAAATATTGAAGCTAGATGAGAAGTTCCTATGGCATTTGTTATCGCTGACACAGGAAGGGAATTTCAAAGCGGGCAGGTTTGCGTTAATAAGTGCCGATGAGCTGATTGTTGCGCACACGAACGAAACGGAGTATCGCTCTTTTATTGCCAATAAAAAGAATGAAGCCCTGCACTCAAGAATTATCGTGATGCCAATTCCTTATAATCTTAAGGTAAGTCAGGAAGAACGTATATATGAAAAGATGATCAATGAAAGTGATATCGCACATGTTCATATTGCACCGCACGCCTTAAAAGTTGCCTCGATTTTCTCGATATTGACAAGACTGGAAGACGCTAAAAAGCAAGGGGTCGACATAGTTAAGAAAATGCGGCTATATGATGGAGAAAGTGTGGAAGGCCTTAACCAAGTGGATGTAGAGGAATTGAAGAATGAGTTCCCGAATGAAGGCATGAAAGGTATTGATCCACGTTATGTCATCAATCGGATTTCTTCAGCTATCATTCGGAAGGAAATTCCTTCGATTAATGCACTTGATGTGCTGCGTTCATTGAAAGAGGGGCTAGACCAACATGCCTCCATTTCAGAAGAAGACCGGGAAGCGTATATGAACTATATTTCGATTGCGAGAAAAGAGTATGATGAAATCGCCAAAAAAGAAGTTCAGAAAGCATTCGTTTATTCCTATGAAGAATCTGCGAAAAACTTGATGAACAATTATCTTGATAATGTAGAAGCTTTTTGCAACAGAAATCGACTGAGAGATGTGCTGACGGGTGAGGAAATGAAACCGGACGAAAAACTCATGCGCTCCATCGAAGAACAGATTGGAATCTCAGAAAATGCGAAAAAAGCGTTTCGTGAAGAAATTCTCATTCGGATTTCAGCATTTGCGAGAAACGGTAAGAATTTTGACTATAATTCCCATGATCGTTTACGGGAAGCTATTCAAAAGAAGTTGTTCACGGATTTAAAAGATGTTGTTAAAATAACCACTTCATCTACAACACCGGATGAGGCGCATCTTAAAAAGGTGAACGAAGTAGTTGCAAGGCTTATAGACGAGCATGGCTATAATGCCAATTCAGCCAATGACTTGCTGCGTTATGTCGGTAGCCTGTTGAATCGATAACCATGGGTAGCAGAAAAAACAAGACTGATGATGCATTGGTCTTGTTTTTTTCTAAAATTATGCAGGTAAAAGTTAGTTGAAGGTGATGAATAAAATATACAGATAAAGATGGGTGTGGATGAAAATGAACGAAAAACAAAAGGGTCATTTTATCGTCTCACAGGAAAACTGGTCACTCCATCGTAAAGGTCACCAAGATCAAAAACGTCATATGGATAAAGTGAAAGAAGCCATTCATAATAATTTGCCGGATCTGATTAGCGAGGAAAGTATTGTCATGTCAAATGGCCGCGAAGTGATTAAAATACCCATACGATCCCTGGATGAGTACAAAATCCGCTACAATCACGACAAATCCAAACATGTAGGACAAGGGGATGGGGATAGTAAAGTAGGCGATGTAGTCGCAAGTGGCAAAGGGCAGGAGAAAAGCGGTGCAGGTGGGGGAAAAGAAGCTGGAGATCAGCCTGGGCAAGATTTCTATGAAGCAGAGGTCTCCATCGCCGAGTTGGAAGATGTCCTATTTGAAAACCTGGAGTTACCGAATTTGCAGCAAAAAGAGCAAGCAGAAATAACAGCTGATAAAATCGAATTCAATGATGTAAGAAAAATAGGTCTGACTGGCAATATCGATAAAAAACAAACGATTTTGTCAGCTATAAAACGAAATGCAATAAAAGGAAAAGCGGAAATCATGCCGATCCATAACGATGATTTGCGATTTAAAACGTGGAATGAAGTTCATAAACCTGAGTCAAAAGCGGTTGTCCTTGCCATGATGGATACAAGTGCATCAATGGGTGCGACGGAAAAGTACATCGCCAGAAGTTTCTTTTTCTGGATGACGAAGTTTTTACATTCAAAATACGCATCTGTAGAAATTGAATTCATCGCTCATCATACTGAAGCGAAAGTCGTTACGGAAAAAGATTTCTTTTCAAAAGGGGAAAGTGGCGGCACAATCTGTTCATCCGCCTATGAGAAAGCATTGGAGCTTATTGGAGAAAAATACAATCCGGCGCGTTATAATATATATCCTTTTCACTTTTCAGATGGTGAAAATATGTCATCTGACAACGCTAAATGTATACAACTCGTTCATGAGCTTATGGAGGTTTCCAGTATGTTCGGTTACGGAGAAGTGAATGCTTATAATCGATTCTCCACAATGATGTCCGCCTTTAAAAAAATTGATGATCCGAAGTTCCGTCATTATATATTGAAAGGGAAGCGAGATGTCTTTTATGCATTGAACAGCTTTTTCCAAAAAAATACGGAGGGGTTCGATTGACAGAGTTAAAGAATCTTCATCGTGCGATTGACGAGATTACGGAAATTGCGACTGGTTTCGGCCTTGACTTTTTTCCGATGCGTTATGAAGTATGTCCCGCTGACGTTATCTATACAATCGGTGCTTACGGCATGCCAACACGGTTTACGCATTGGAGCTTCGGAAAGCAATTTCATAAAATGAAGCTGCAATATGACCTTGGGCTAAGTCAAATATACGAACTTGTCATCAATTCGAATCCCTGCTATGCATTTTTGCTCGATTCGAACAGTTTAATCCAGAATAAGCTTATTATTGCCCACGTTCTTGCCCATAGTGACTTTTTCAAGAAAAATGTCCGTTTTTCCAATACAAGACGGGACATGGTGGAAAGTATGACAGCAACAGCTGAACGTATTGCAAATTATGAAACGATATATGGGAAAGTGGAAGTTGAAAACTTTTTAAACGCTGTATTGGCTATACAAGAACATATTGATCCTTCACTCTTCAGGGATGAAAGACGGGATGCTAAATATCGGCAAACTACAAATGAAAATAGGTCCGTAAAAGGTACACCTTATGACGATTTATGGAACTTAGATCGCAAAGAATCCGGAGACGAGAAACCAACAATACAAAAGCCGCGTAAAACACCCCCTAAACCTGAAAAAGACTTATTATATTTCATTTTGGAGAACAGCAGTGAACTGGAAGAATGGCAACGTGATATTTTAACGATGATGAGAGAGGAAATGCTTTATTTTTGGCCACAGCTTGAAACGAAAATTATGAATGAAGGCTGGGCTTCCTTTTGGCATCAACGAATCCTACGAGAAATGAACTTAACGACGGCTGAAACGATAGAATTCGCCAAGTTGAACGCGAATGTCGTTCAGCCTTCAAAAACAACTATTAATCCTTATTATCTTGGCGTAAAAATGTATGAGGATATTGAAAAAAGGTACAATCACCCAACCGAGCAAATGAAAAAACTCGGGATTGAACCGAATAAAGGCAGAGAAAAGATTTTTGAGGTAAGGGAAATAGAATCAGACGCCTCCTTCATTCGAAACTATTTAACAAAAGAGCTGATTCAACAAGAAGATTTATATTTATTTGAAAAGAAAGGTGATAATTACCTTGTCACCACGAAAGACTATGAAAACGTAAGAGATCAGCTAGTCGCTATGCGTGTGAATGGTGGTTTTCCATATATTGTAGTTGAAAATGGAGATTACTTGCGAAACGGAGAATTATATCTAGTGCATAGATTTGAAGAATCAGAACTGGATGTGCACTATTTAGAAAACGTACTCCCTTATATTTATCAATTATGGGGACGGATTGTGCATCTAGAAACAACCGTTGATGGTAAACAAATTGTCTATTCGTACGATAGGAACAAGGTATATCGTCGCTACGCGTAAATCGAAGACTGCAATAACCCCCGATTGATTTTTTTCAATCGGAGGTTATTTTAATTGCCAGGGAATGTAGGAATCCAAAGCATGTAGGTAAGAGTCAATTTGTGGAAGTGCCTTCTGGTCTTGGCAGGTTGACCGATTAGAAAAAAACATGGATGATTACATTATCCGATTATCAGAATTAAAGAAGAAAGAGGGAGATCGACAATGACAATGATCCGTTATCCTAAGCCGTTGCAACAAGGCGGTACAGTTGGTGTCACTGCACTATCGTCAGGCGTAAAGAGTGAACTGCATCATCTATTGCGCAAAGCTGCCCATCAATTTGAACAAAGAGGATACGCAGTGAAACTTGGGGAAACGGCATGGACTTCTGAAAAATTGACATCTGCCCCAGGAGAACTTCGCATTTCAGAATTTATGGCGATGATGGGCGACGAAGACATCCAAGTTATCATTCCACCGTGGGGCGGGGAGCTTTTACTTGAAATTTTACCGGCCATCGATTTTGGCAAGTTGGATCCAAAATGGCTAATTGGCTACTCAGACACGAGTACACTTCTTTTGCCTCTCACCTTATTGACAGGGATTGCCACAGCCCATGGTACAAACTTCGTCGACTTAAGAAGCGATAAGTGGGATGAAGTGACGTCCAAGTTTATGGAAATGCTAACTGCATCTGTCGGAGATACGGTAATCCAACAGTCGTCCGAAAAGTTCCAGTCTGAATGGCAACATACCGTATCCTCTGAGCCGTACGTTTTCAACTTGGATACAGATACATCATGGAAGACGGTCGACGATATGCCTGTCCGTTTCGAAGGCCGCATCTTGTCAGGCTGTATTGACACAATTCGTCATCTTATCGGCACGCCATTTGGAAATGTCCAAGCATTCAGGGACAACTTTATTCCAAACGAAAAAATCGTATGGGTAATTGAAAACTGTGAAATGAATGCACCCGATTTCTATCGATCAATTCTTCAGCTTTATAACGCGGGTTGGTTTACGCATACCTCAGGAATTATATTCGGCAGAACGGCGGCAGGTATCGCAGTAGATGGTTTTACAGATATCGATGCGATGGAAAGGCTTGCTGAGCTTACAGGCGTGCCTATTGTCTATGATGCAGATATCGGCCATATGCCACCGCAGATGACGTTTGTTAACGGAGCCTTCGTAGAAGTCGAAGTAGCAAGCGGTAAAGCAGTAGTTACTACAAAATTCATTTGAAATGTGAATGAGTTTCATTCCAAAACCGTCGGAATTCTGGTATCCTAAAGAAAAGCTCGTTGAAAGGATGATTGAAATGTCAGGACCAGCATTGAAGCAATTATTTTCTCATCACGCGATACATGAGGGCGGACTTTCAGGTGCGATACAAAAAACGGCAGGTATGATGGATCTTTTAAAGCAAGGCGAATTAGAAGTCGCCAACAAAGCCGCGGATGATCTAATCGAATTCTGGAAATCACGTGTCATCAGTCATGCGGATTCAGAAGAAGAAGGTTTTTATAAGGAAATCAAAGAACTGAAGCCTGAATTGAATGATGCCATCGTTCAACTCACACGCGATCATGATTTGCTCCGCATTATTGTAAAAGACATTGAGGAACTTCGTAAAACCAAGAATTTAAGTCCAGCAGTCCTTCACAAGTTCCACGCACTGATTGTCGTCAATGAAATACATAGTCGTGACGAAGAACGATTGCTTTTTGAAGACTGAATTCTATTTCTACAAACCAGCGAAAGCCCCTTAAAGGGGTAGCCGAAGCAATAAGACTGACAGTGAACTTCGAGGCCACTGAAAAACTAACCTTTCAGGGAACAGTTCGGTTGTTAGACAAAAAAAAGCGACTAATTTCCATCCATTTTGGAAATTAGTCACCTTTCCTACTTCCTTTTAGCTCACTTTTTCCTTGAGTAGGGTTTGGATTCGCTTCATATTTACAGCGAATATGGCGGTGGCCCCTTGTATTTGCAGGCCGAATAGACCCGGGGAAGATGCTGTTTCAAACCCGTGTCTGTGCTTTAATTCACTATTTTTGGCTTCGATTTTGTAGCGCTCTTTCATTTTCATTTTGAAATAGTCGCTTTCTTGGAAAGCCTCCTGCTCTGTATGTTCCGTCGACTTAATCGTGGTGGAATAGGATTTGCTTTTGGCACCGTCTTTGTAACACCCCTCTCTAAGTGGGCACACTTTACATTTTTCCACGTCAAAGAAATAGGTATCACGAGGATTCTTTCCATGTCTATTTTTGCCGATTATGATTTTTTTGAAGGCGATGTGGCCAGCTTTACAGACATACATGCCGGCATCCTTGTTAAATTCGAACTCGTTTTCTTTTTTTCTGAATCCTTGTGTGACTGTTCCATTTAAACTCGCGACCAGTTTAAGGTCATTTTTATTGGCGTATTGGATGTTCTCTTTTTCTGAATAAGCTTTGTCGCCGATGACTGTATCGATGGTCATTCCCGTTTTCCTACTTTTTTTGATTAGGGACTGTAGATATTTTCCGTCGGTTTTTTCTCCTGTGGTCATGACTGCCGCTGTGATTAGCCGCTCCTCATTCATCGCCATATGTGTTTTGTATCCGAAAAAAGAGGAATCTGCCGTTTTATGTCCCACCCGTGCATCGGGGTCGTCCGAGTATGAAAGACGTTCCTCGTGGTCTTCGACCACTTCTTTTAGGTAGTTGAGTTTCTCTTTTACTTTTGGGTATTGGCAGAGAGCCTCTTCATTTTCTACGGCTTGAATGACTTTTCGGGTATATTCCAATTCGTCGGCCAATTCATCATTTGTAGGTTTTTGTGGGAACTTTTCTTTCATCTTTTCATCCACTTTGTATACAGCTTTACGCAACAGTTTCGATTTTTCCATCAGGAACATTTTCGGTGATTTTTGATTATACCTAGCCTTGGTGTGTGTAGCATCCACAATGATGGATGCACCTTCGATGAGGCCATGATCCAATGCGATTCCGATTGTTTTTTCAATTAACAGATCCAATAGATTAATATCCTGTAGGCGAAGCTTTCGGAATTTCGTCAAAGAACTTGGATTGATTACTTCATCTTCT
>NZ_UXAV01000017.1:145009-159129 GCF_900609045.1 Filibacter tadaridae | reverse complement strand
CTTCTATTGGTTATTGAGCGCTCCAACACATGGATTGATCGCTTCTCCCGGTTATTGAGCGCTTCAACACATGGATTGATCGCTTCTCCCGGTTATTGAGCGCTTCAACACTTGGATTGATCGCTTCTACTGGTTATTGAGCGCTCCAGCACATGGATTAATCGCTTCTCCTGGTTATTGAGCGGTTCAACACTTGGATTGATCACTTCTCCTGGTTATTGAGCGGTTCTACCGGTTTATTGGGCGCCGATAAATGAATAAACGAAAAAACACCTATCGTTGGATTAAACGACAGGTGTTTTTACTGACTTATTATCAATTTTGCTACAGTCCTTCCGTCAATTCATTGAACATGAGTTGATTTTTGTTGTCGAGAGCATAGTCAATCATTCGTAATCTGTTTTCCGCTTCCAACCGGTTGATAATTTCAATCGCTTCCAGCAGCACTACCTCAGGGATGTCTATTTCCATTTTCACCTTTCCTTCAATTATGAATGTTAGGTGCGTGTGAAGATCTGAGATGAGTAGTAATTGATAGAGTGGCAGGCGAATAAAACGACTGCCGCGTTGAAAAACAAATACCTCTCCGAGATTTTCCACTTGTAAGCTTTTCATGTTGATGACAATTTCTTTTCCTTCTGTCGGAACAAATTGGTATACTTCTCCTTCTTTTAAGATAGATAGATACTGATAAGCAAACACTAGGCGTAGTCGGAAATCTTCTTGACTTGTGAAAAATGGTGTCATCCGTTGCACTGATAACATCGTTCACCCTCCTAGATACTGAAAATTCATACTATTATTCTTATTCTATCACAATTGGAGGCATTGTGTGCATGAAAATCAGTAATACTTTGCTCTTTTTTTCATTATATTTCGTCTACATCCAGTTTTGCTGAACGTTCCATTATGAAAGACATCTGTTTCGGTAAGAAATCAATTTTAAACGAAGATAGTAATTTGTATATCTCTTCATTCATATCACCTGGGCTACCTTTCTTTTTTATGAACAAAACATTGTTTTGTAGAAAATCAAGTAAAACGAGTTGAAACTGCACCTGTTCAAATTCAACTGATATGAGATACAACCTATTCTCTTCGGGCACGTAAATTATCTCGTTTGTTGAATTTAATGTTTCCGAAAACGTCTGTCTTTGATTTATGTAATTGGAATTAAGGCGTTTTTTTAAATCAGGTACATAGAACACAAAATTCTCCAAATGCATAGCCCCCATCCATAATAGTAAAGTATCAATTTAAACTAGTGACATTATATCTATAATTCTTACAAAATGATTCAATTACTTTGACAAAACCAACGAATTGTAAATAAAAATAAACATTTTGTTGGTTTCTTGTTCATTTCCCTATTTCTTTTATACGGTTGTGAAAAAGTAGGAGCGATATAGCTATGATTTTTGGTACACAATTTAAAGAGTTTAGAGAAGAGCATTTGAAAATACGACAATTTGAAGCTGCACGCGCTTTAAATATTACACCGGCTGCTCTTTCGAATTATGAACGTAACGAACGTGATATTACATCTGAGTTTCTACTATCCATTAAAAAGACATTTAATATTCCAGACGATTATTTTCTTGCAATGATCATTGGTACGCCATTAAAGTCTGTCGGGAATCCTAAGGTGGGTCAACCGTTTAAAACACAGGAAGCAAGAGCGAGATACATGGATCACTTTGTTGACCAGCATAGGCAGTTGTTTGAAGAGAATGCTGAACTTCGAGAATTGGTTGTGTTTGTCAACACGTTGACTGAAAAAGATCGCCGTAATTTCCTTAATTCCATTAAATCCATCTTAACATTGTTCCAGAATTTCACTGAAAAACAAGAAAAGGAATAACATCGTTTACGGACGCCGACATTAAGCGTTATAATAGAAGGAATGCTTTTTTGAAGGAGTGGTCCGATGCAAATGACTGTAGAACGTGTTTCTTACTTGTATGAAAGTGAAATTGCTGACTTTATGGATGCCATTATGGATTCATGCCGTCCGGGCGTGCCGGGTGAGGCGCAGGAAATCCGTAAAGCTGTAACATTTGTCAGGAACAATGCAGTCGGCTCGTATACGAATGCTGATATAGATGAAACTGTCCTTGCAACGATAATGGATGTCCATCCACAACAAGTCCGTTTGTTTTTCCCAAAGTCTGCTGCAGATTGCACTTGCGGGCGTGACGGTTGGTGCTCACATCGTGCCGCCGCTGTGTTCCATCTCTATTCACAGTTCAGCTCGTTGACGGATTGGCTTCATGAATGGAGAAGTACAGAAACCCAACAACTGGCGCTTACTATTGCCGATAGGACGCCTGATGCGTGGATTGACGTGTTGTCGCGTCTTACGCATCCACTGCGCAAGATTGATTTGGCTGAGAATCCTGGTGTTTTCATCCATGAAACTTCTTTGATAGACCAAAAAGCAGTTTCGCTTTCCCCTTATGAATGGGAATGGAAGCCTCTTTTTGAACTTTATTATAGACTGCATGTGCTCGACGCTGCTTGGGCTTATGTTTACGATCATCTCGGTGAGGATACATCTGCCTTTTTCTATGGAAAATGGTATGTGAAAAACTGGCTGACCGAACAACTTGGAAAACTTCATGATGGGTTGAATTCCGTCGGTATAAAGCCGAAATTATTTGAAGCCGATGCTTTCCATGAACGATTGAAAGATTTAGTACGGACATTTGCATTAGGAAAGACTGGATTATTCAACGAACGTTTCCGCGTCTATCGACTATTTTGGCAAAACCTTTATCCGAATATAGCTGTTCGAAATGGTGAACTTGCCATTCTTAAAGATGACTCCTCTGAAGAAGCAATTATTTTCATTGCTTTTTTCCATCTCATTCAAGGAGAACGGGACGAGCTGGCTGTACTTGTTGACCATGTGTCTGCTGAGACGGTGTCCATTTGGTTACCATTAGCAGAACTTGCGGAGCTTGACGACGATACCGAATCACTCGCTATTATTATGCAAGCGTTACTTCCTTATATTGGTGACTATGTTAACAATGCAGTCCCCCTTGCCGATCGGCCTCACTTTGTGCGCAAAATTGATGGCTTATTCGAGGCCGCTGATTTTCCTGAAGAAGCACGGGAAGGCTTGTTTTCCCATTATGGGAATTCGGGTGTCGAAGTTTTCGCTGATTTCCTTGTCGAACGAGAACGCTTCTCTGAGTGGGCTGCGCTAATGCATCGGTATGGCGTGTCTTACGATCGAGCAGAAGAAGGTGGTTTGAAGCTAGCGCTTTCGGAAGATCCTGCCGCTGTTCTACCCCTGCTTCATATGTATGCCATGTCGTTCATATCCGAAAAGAATAGGCAAAGTTATCGTCGAGCCGTGAAACTATTCAAGAAGATGAAGACCGGCTCCAAGAAAAGCGGGAAAATCGACTTCTGGAATCGCTATATCGATACAGTGCGCGAAAAAAATCGCCGACTGCGTGCATTGATGGAAGAGATGGAGAAAGGGAATCTGAATTTATGAATGAAACATTTACGATGGACCGCGTTTTCCGATTGTCGTTCAAACTGATGGAAAATGGGAGCTTCTCCGTTATGGCTGAAGATGACCGGGGATATCCGGTGGAACCGAATTTACTCATATCCTTCCTTTTTTTCAACAATGAACGTGCATTGTTCGGTTTACTTACTGAAATAGATGGTACTGAAGTTCATTTGCGTGCAGATCAGCTTCTTCAATCGTTTTCTGCTGTCCATCCGTATGTAGCCTTCGAAGGGCTAACGAATGATGACAATCAGCAACTGCTTTCCGTCCGTGAGGCGGCTGAAGCGTGGACGGATGCTGATTTGTGGAACTTTGCAGAAATGGATGGTACAAGCATCCTGATCAATGCAGAAAAAGCCGGTATTTCTGAAGAAGCTGCTATGCTGATTAGCTTAGCGGTACGTGGAAAAATAGCCGAATCAGCCATTCATCCTGACCAGATTTCTGCGCTTCTTCCTCATTTACGAAAGTATGGTTGGCCGGGTGAAACCGTTTCGGCGATGCCTATTCGTGTAGCTTTCCGACTTACAGAGCCTGAACTTGACTCGGATAATGAGTGGTTACTTGAAACGGTCATCTTTGGAGAAAGAGGTGCACATTGGACACCTGCTGTCCGGAAATTGAACGCAAGTGCTATTGATGCTCTTCCTGCAAAATGGAAGCCATATGCGGCTGAAGTTGTCATGAAGCAATCTGAAATGGCTTCATTTCTTAGCTCAATAGATGTTGAGGTTGGTGAAAGTTTCCTTTCCGTTCCAATGTCGGATCCGGAAGTACGTAATTTCATCAAAGATGATTTGCCGTTATTCCAATCATTCGGTTACCCCGTTATCCTACCTGCTTGGTTAAAGTCAGTAACTGAATCCAAAATAAGGGTAAGGACGAATGCGGGTGTGCAATCCTATAAATCTGCAACAGGTCTTGATGAAGTGCTATCTTTTGACTGGAACTTTTCTCTTGCGGGTAAAAATATCGATCAGGAGACATTCCGTAAACTTGTTGATGAAAATCGTGAATACATCCGTTCAGGTGATGAATGGTTTCATATCGATCCACTTTGGCTGCGTAAAATCCGTGATTTAATGGACCAGGCTGATGCGGGTGAATGGACTGTAAAAGATCTTCTCTTTCAAGATGTTCCGGAAGAAATCATTCCGCTTGAAGAAGACGAAGAAATGGATGACCCATTGTTCCAATTCAGTATGCAACAATCGCTACGTGGGTACATGGAAATGCTTTCCGATAAGAAAGGCCTTCCTCCCGCCGGCGTTTCGAAAGATTTGAAAACTGAGCTCCGCCCTTATCAAGAAGATGGCTACAATTGGCTTGTTTTTATGCGCGACAATCAGTTCGGTGCATGCCTTGCCGATGATATGGGGCTTGGTAAAACGGTACAGCTTATTTCGTATTTACTTAACATCCATTCAAGAAGCGATACAGAAAGTCCTTCGCTTATTGTCTGTCCGACAAGCGTTCTAGGTAACTGGCAGAAAGAAATTGAACGTTTTGCGCCAACGTTGTCCATTCATACACATTACGGACCTACGCGTGCAAAAGACGAGCAGTTCATAACGCTTATCGATCAGTTGAAACCTGACGTTGTATTGACAACGTATGGTACTGCATCACAAGATGGGGAAATGCTTGCAGAAACTGAATTTGCAAGTATTACACTTGATGAAGCACAAAACATCAAAAACATGCAGACGAAGCAATCTCGCGTTATTCGTAAACTTCGCGGTAAGCATCATATCGCTTTGACGGGTACACCTATTGAGAATCGGTTGTCGGAGCTATGGGCAATTTTCGACTTTATCCATAAAGGCTATTTCGGTAATTTCCGTAATTTCACGGATGACTTCATCATTCCGATTGAGCGGGATGATTCTGAAGCGGATAAACGGAAACTTCGGGCCAAAATCCGTCCATTCTTGTTACGAAGAACAAAAAGTGATCCTGATTTACAGTTGAATTTGCCTAAAAAGCTTGAGCAAAATGAATATTGTCCGTTAACGACTGAGCAAGCCGCCCTCTACGAAAGTTTCTTGGATGAAACCAAGTTCAAGTTGCAAACGTTGAATGGTTTTGAAAAGAAAGGGCTTATCTTGAAGATGTTAAGCCGATTGAAACAATTATGTAATCACCCTGCATTGTTCCTGAAAGAGCCGCATACTCCAGCGGCAGAGATGCTCACTCGTTCCAGTAAATTAAAACGGATTGTGACGATGGCGGCAGAAATTGCTGGCAACCAGGAGCAATGTATCATATTCACACAATATATTGGCATGGGGCAACTGATTCGACACTGTTTGTCGGAGCTTCATGGCATAGACGTCCCATTCCTTACCGGCAGCATGCCTAAAGGACAACGTGACCGCCTCGTCGAAGCGTTCCAGGAGAAGGAGTTCCCTATTTTCATCCTCTCTCTAAAAGCCGGTGGTACCGGTTTGAACTTAACAGGTGCAAATCATGTCTTGCACGCGGATCGTTGGTGGAACCCTGCCGTTGAAAACCAGGCTACTGACCGCGCATATCGGATCGGCCAGACAAAGTTTGTCCACGTCCATAAGTTCGTGACGATTGGGACGATTGAAGAAAAGATTGATAAGATGCTCGTTGAAAAAGCGGCGTTGTCGGCTGATCTTATCCAATCAAGTCAGTGGTTGACCGAACTATCGGATACTGAGTTGGATGATCTTTTATCATTTAACAACTAACAATGAATGAAGTAAATGAAGATCAGGTCCCTACTCATTACAGTTTCTTTTGAACTCTAGTGATTGGGGGACCTTTTTTGTTGTTATCCTGAATTCCTTTTTTCATAGTTGTTTTGCCAGCCGTTTTTTCTTAATTTCCATTCTGTTTATTCTCTCCTCTATTTCTTCCATTTGATTGAGCCGGTCGTTGAGATTTGCCACAATCCGTATTAGCTGTCCTACTTGCAATTCCATTCGAATGACATCTTTTTCAAGGGCGGTCATGTATCCTCACTTCCTTTCGAATAGATTATGGAGTTAGATAACCTGGAAGCGGAAGTGGTCTCCATTTCCAGGCCATTTTATACTATAATGCAATGGCGTAAGTTTACCGGTCCCCACCGGCATTTCCCTTTGTATGTTTAACGAGTTATGTTGACTTAAAGAATCCTTCTAACACCGCTCGGCGCTTGAATATGCCTTCTCCGGAGATTAAATAGAATCATTTGTTCAACTTAACTAGTTAAATTGTTTTTATGAATATTTACGTGTACTAGACTTTCGCGGATCCCCACCCGCTACTGATCATTGGCTTGTTTCCTCATATTCTCTCCCAGAGATGATCTTCGTTAATAGTCATTTTCAGTTTTGTCATCGCTCCGGCCTGTTTTCCGGTGCCCTCTCCCCCTTTTTTACTGCTTGGATTTGTCCGGGCATTATGTACGGTAGATCCCGGTTAAAAGATTGGTAACCCTTCTTTTTCTCGTTCGGGTAAGTTGAAATGTTGCTTCGCGTTACTTTCTTCCTGTTGTTGCTCAGTTACTGCAGGTTCACCGTATAGATTGGTATTTTTTCTTTCTTTTGTAGAGATGAAACGGATATCCTCGCCAATCACCTCTGTCACATAGACACGGCTTTTGTCTTCCCGTTCATAAGTTCTAGACTGGATTCTTCCTCCCACACCAATCAGCGACCCTTTACCGCAATGTTTCGCTGTATTTTCCGCTGTCTTTCCCCACATTGTACAAAGTACGAAATCGGTATCCACTTCTCCATTCTGGTTTTTAAAGTTCCTGTTTACAGCGAGAATAATGCTGGTTTGCATCCTGCCTTCCGAGATTCTTCGCAAGATCGGATCTTTCGTTATTCGCCCAACAAGTGCAACCTGATTCAATGGCTTTCCTCCTTTACTGGTTGATTGTGTTCATCGTACTTGATAGGGTGTAAATCGTGCAAAGTGCCAAATCCCGGTTTTCAGTCATTTTACGGGCCTAAAACCTACTTTTCGACACCAACTATTTTATGTAATTAGGGATTTTGTCAGACGGGGCAAGTGTTTGGAGAATTTATCCTGTTGACAGATAACTCAGCTTTGGCATGTTTGGATCTTTCTGAGGAATTGGTAGACCTATGCTATACTTAAAGGAAAAAGGTTGAGGTGGTTGCACTGAAAAGTTTTAAAATGATATCCATCCAGGTATTACATGAAGACCAATTGGAAAACTTTCCTCTTACAGATGGCATTATTATTAATCAGGAAAATAGCCACCGTATGTGGATTTTAGAGATGTTCATTGATAAAAAATATCAAGAACGGTTTGAGCGATGGATGGAGGATGGTGAACTGCTTGAGACGAAGGTTGTGATTTCTTATCCTGAAAATGAACCGGCTGGATTCCGCGTGGCTATTGATGCCGTGAAGCAAATGGGTGATAATGTTTCCGTGTTAATGAAGGGGCGTTTGAAACGTGCACGTTCGCAATATGCGGAACAGTTACTTGAGGAATTGATCGGCGAAGGATTAGAAGGTGATCAGTTGTTAAAACGTTTTGAATCGGATATGCGATCACGTCCTCGTTTGAAAAAAGATATCGATCAGGCTGAATAACGCTGTTTGGACGTTGATTTATTTAGTTTGAATCCATAGAAAAGCCGCCTCCATTATTGGGGCGGCTTTTCTTCGCGGCTTGCGGTTAGCGATTGTTTCCATTCTTGTCTTTTTGGTCCATATCGGTATCATTGCCACTTTCGTTTGGAGTGGTTGTGTTTTCATCAATGATCCCATCATCTGTTCCGTTGTTCGTGGTACCGCCATTCATGGTATCGCTGTCATCGTTGATAACTCCATTATTTACGCCGTTGTTATCATTGATGATGCCTTCTTCTGTGCCGTTGTTGTCTTGGCCCTCTTCGATTCCATCAAGGTCTGCACCGCCACGCTTGTTATCTGCATCCGGTGTCCAGTCCTTTTCACGATCGTCCATGTTTTCCATCGGTGTTTCGTTGTTGTCCGGGACTGCATCGTCGTTCCCACATGCTGTTAGAACCAGCCCTGATATGAAAATGATTGGTATCACTTTTTTTAACATGAAAAGATTCCCTCCTCTCCACAAGCCGTTTATCATACAGGTTAGATTGGTATGATACTTCGTAGGTTGCACAGAAAGAAGGGAATTATCCGTTACTATTTAAAAGTTAAAAATGTATAAATCGTTATTCGTTTTTTTTGCACATCAATTTTTAAAAAAAGAATCCATTTGTTCTTTTAGCAATGTTTCGACGTATACTGCTTCCGCTTTACAGTCATACTCATAATGGGTATTCAGCGCTTCCTGCATGAGCTGGATGGTTACGATTTGTTCTTCGGATGGTGGATCGCCAAGGATTCGCGCAATCACTTCATTTATGCGCTGGGCAAGGTCTTCATGGAATTTCGGATCTAACTTCAAGTCATCCGGAACTTTTGAATACCAAAGTGCTTTCGTTGTAATGTACTCGCGCCAATCCGCCATATATGCATCGATGCTGAACTTTTCTTCGCTCCATCCGATATTGCTCATATATTGTTCGAAGGTTTGCGTGATGGACCTCGTTATACTACTTTTTATATTTGGAGATAGATCTTTGAACATGCTGATTTGAAACCTCCTACTTTAGGTATTCTTTGCCCTATTGGCGATAACATCGTTCTAACTATTGTATCGAAATTCCAAACCATGTGCAAATTTAGTCATTTTTACTTACAACAGGGCCAAGTGCAAATGTAATTTCAGTTTCACATGCAATTTCTCCATCGACTGTTGCAATCGCTTTCCCTTTACCAATCGTTCCACGAAGTCTCGTTATTTCGACTTCTAGACGCAATGTGTCTCCTGGCGTAACTTGTTTTTTAAAACGGCAGTTGTCAATACCCGCAAAAAAGGCGAGACGCCCTTTGTTCTCCTCTTTCTTCAGCAGCGCAACTGCACCTACTTGGGCAAGCGCCTCGACAATAAGAACACCCGGCATGACTGGATAACCTGGAAAATGTCCATTGAAAAAATCTTCGTTAATAGTTACATTTTTAATGCCTACCGCACGTTTACCTTCTTCAACCTCTAAAATACGATCGACCATAAGAAACGGATAACGATGTGGCAAAATAGCTTGTATCTGTTCTGTTGTTAGCATGTCCATCCCTCCAACAAATTATAATAATGAAAAGCGACAACGCCTGGGTAGGGGCGACAGGCATAAGACAGAACGACGAAGCGGCGCTTTTTCCGCATCGTTCGGTCTGGCTTATGACCCGAGCCACTAGGCGTTGGAGCTGGATCATGAATAGCGACAACGCCTGGGTAGGGGCGACAGGCATAAGACAGAACGACGAAGCGGCGCTTTTTCCGCATCGTTCGGGCTGGCTTATGACCCGAGCCACTAGGCGTTGGAGCTGGATCATGAAAAGCGACAACGCCTGGGTAGGGGCGACCTGAACCCTTGGATGTCGAAGTTAAATGCAAAGGAGTCTTTACGACTCCTTCCCGCTTATGATATCGATAATATGGGTCCACGTTTCTTTTTTAAGCACGTCCGCAGAATTCCCGTCGCCAATTGTACCATAACCGATTGTTAAACCAAGCGTCACCGTTGCTGCGAGTAATAGAAGAACGAGAACTACTCGAAGCCAAATAGGAAGTAATCGTATTTGGACCCATGATTGCTTTTTGAGTTCACTTTTTCCTTCTATATCTTTCTCTACCTTTTTTTGTTCCGGAGTTTGGCGCAGTTTCCTTTGTTCCAATCGTGATGTGGCGTTCTTAACTTCCGTATTTCCGGCTATATTTAATTGTAAATCCTTCTGTTTTTCATCTGTCATAATTGTGTACTCCCTACATGACCTAACTTATCGGATGCCATTGATGAGACCAAGCATTTGGTCTGCTAATGTGACTGCACGCGCGTTGAACTGATACGACCGTTGCACATTGATAAGATTTGTCATTTCTTTTTGGTAGTCAACATTGGATGCTTCGAGCGCATTGTTTTCCAATCCGATGACCGAACGTGCAGCACCTTGCATTTCAGTCATTATGTCTGCTTCCGTGACGCCAAGCTCCGCCATATTAGCAGGAACACCAATGTACGTTCCTGACAGATGGGTCATGAGATTTGGACGTTCCATCAACGTAACACCCAGACTAATTGTATCCATAGTTCCGTTTGCGTGCGTTACTTTCAAATTCCCGCCTGGTTGAACTGTATAGTTTTTAACGTCATCTGCGAATGTAATTGGCTGTCCTTGTGCGTTTGCAATTGGATATCCATCACCGTTTACTAGCATCACTTGTCCATTGTCGATTGGCGATACGTAGAAATTCCCTTGCCGTGTATAGACGGTCTGCTCTCCTTCATCACCCGGCATGATGACGTTGAAGTATTGTTTGGGCGATGTCAATGCGAAGTCGAGTTGCCGTCCTGTCGTTTGCAAAGTGCCTACTTTCCAATTCATTTGGGATTGGCCAAGGACTGCTCCTGAACCGTAACGGATTCCTGCGGGTGATTGGCGTTGCGCCGTGTCCGCTTTATCGTTATTGAATTGCTGGTATAATAGTTCTTGGAATTTCGCTTCATTTGCTTTAAATCCGTTGGTGGATACGTTTGCCAAGTTATTGCCGATGATGTCGATTTGACTTTGCAATTGAGCCAATGTATTTGTTGCCGTCGTCATTGTGCGTATCATGTATACCGCCCCTTTTTGGATTCGCCTGTCATCAGTTGACACGTCCAACTTCATTCACCGTTTTTTCCATACTTCGGTCATAGGCTTGGAGGATTTTTTGGTTTGCCTCGAATGCACGGTACGCGGTAAGCATATCTGTCATCGACCTTGCTGCATCGACGTTTGAGCCTTCAAGAAAGCCTTGTTTCATGGAATAAGTGGCGTCATCCGTTCCCGGTAAAACTTCACCGTCTTCCGTCACGAAAGTACCATTCCCTTGTTTCATAAGCATGTCAGGTCGTGCTGCGAATGAAACACCGAGTGTTGCGACAGCTGTTTCCCCTTCCATGATGACACCTTGTTCAGTCACGCGAAAGCCATCATTTTGCAGTGCAATCCGTTGGCCGTTTTCATCAAGTATGTAATTTCCTGTTGCGTTTGTCAGGAAACCCGCCGCGTCCAACGTGAAATTCCCGTTTTTAGTATACATCTCACGGCCATCTTCTCTTTCCAATCTGAAAAAGAGGGCTCCTTGTATGCCTGTTTCTGCATCAGTTGGTAAGAATCCGTCAACAAGTGCTATATCGGTCGTTAATTCCGTTTCCTTCAATTGACCTTGTGCAAATAGCGGTATTGTTTCCTGCATGTAAACGCCTGTTGAAATGGGGCCTACTGGTGATAAACCTTTCATCTGAAAGCCATTTTCTGTTGGAATTCGTGCAGTTTCGATACTTGATAGGTACATTTCTGGAAAAGATCTGATTGATGATTGTTCAGCCTTGAATCCCGGTGTATTGGCGTTGGCAATATTATTCGTCAGCATTTCCATACGCCGTTGTTGGGCGATCATGCCTGAACCTACCGTATAAAATCCTTTAAACATGCAGTCATCTCCTTGTAGAATAGGTACAGAAAAAAGTTAGGATTTCCTTATTACTTTATCGATATTTTCCAATAAGATGCCTGTCCCAATTGCAACACAATCCAATGGATTATCTGCGATAAAGACGGGAACTTTCAATTCTTCAGCAAGCAGCTGATCGATACCGTGTAAAAGAGCCCCACCGCCTGTTAGAAACACACCACGATCGATTATGTCGGCTGATAGTTCCGGGGGAGTCTTTTCAAGAACGTTTTTTGCTGCATGAACAATTAGTTTAACCGATTCTTTCAACGCTTCGCCGATTTCTTTGGATGTAATGGTGATTGTACGTGGCAATCCCGTCGCCATATCACGGCCTCTAATATCCATAGTTTTATCTTGTCCACCTGAGAAAACAGAACCGATATCGATTTTAATATTTTCTGCTGTTCGTTCTCCAATGAGTAATTTATATTGTTTTTTAATGTAAAGTGTAATGTCGTTGTCAAACGTGTTACCTGCAACGTTAATGGACTCCGATGTAACGATGTCCCCCATTGATAAGACGGCAACATCTGTTGTACCGCCGCCAATATCCACGACCATGTTGCCACTTGGTAGAAAAATATCCATTCCAGCGCCGATTGCTGCAACTTTTGGTTCTTCTTCGAGATAAATCTTTTTGCCGCCCGATTTTTCGGCAGCTTGGCGAATCGCTTTCTGCTCCACGCTTGTAATGTTCGTAGGACAACAGATAAGAATACGTGGTTTAGTTAAAAAGCCTTTGACATTTAATTTATTTATAAAAAAGCTTAGCATCGCTTCTGTAACATCAAAGTCTGCAATGACACCGTCTTTCATGGGTCTGATTGCAATAATATTGCCAGGGGTTCTTCCGACCATTTGCCGTGCTTCTTCCCCAACGGCAAGCACTTTGTTCGTCTTTTTATCGATGGCTACAACGGAAGGCTCATTGAGTACGATTCCACTGCCTTTTACATGTATAAGGACATTGGCCGTACCAAGGTCAATTCCGATATCTTTTGAAAACATTATTTCCTTTTCCCCTTCCAACTACAGCATTGGATTTTCTTTTTTAGTCTTTTCTCTCTAACTAAAAATTTTACCATAGTTTAGCACCAATGAACATACTTTGGAGCTATATTTTGATATGTAGTACGTGCGGGATTCCTATAGGGAAATGCTACTTTATTCTATGGCACAAAAATAGACAGCCCGCGCCTTTCATGCGATGCCGTCTATTTTGTGAGATTGGAAAGTATACGTTTGCCATCTGGATTGTTGTTTAGGTCCAACGCCTAGCCCCTCGAGTCGCTTCAATCCTTAAGTTAAAGGCAAAGTGCGCCTTTATCTTAAGGCCTTCCAGCGCTTTTCGGGGCTGTACAGGCGCTGTCGCTTTTCTTTTTTCAATTACCGACTTTCTTTGTTTCGTTCATCCACTTTATCCGTGTCGCTTCGCCGCCCCGTAAATGTCTGACAGACTTATGATAGGCGAGTATTTTGCCGACCTCTTCCGACAAGTCCACGTCGACGTTGGGTAAACGCTCCGTTAGGTCTTTGTGGACTGTACTTTTCGAATAGCCTGTCGCTTTCGCCAGTGCCCGAACGGTAAGTCCGGTTTCCAGCAACATTTCCCCGAGTCGCACGCATCGCCTCCGTATTTGTTCGTGCACGCCCTCTTCCTTTCCTGTCAGCTCCTATTCTTCCTTTATCTTATGCGGTCGAGTTAGCGGATATGCGCGTTCGGCTTGTGTATGGCGGGGATGTGGAGAGGGATTGACCTTTTTCGATGGGATTTGAGCGCGCGGGATTCTTGATTGATCGCTTTCGGCGACATTTGAGCGCGCGGGTTTCTTGATTGATCGCTTTCTGCGGCTGATTGAGCGCGCGGGTTTCTTGATTGATCGCTTTCGGCGATATTTGAGCGCGCGGGTTTCTTGATTGATCGCTTTCGGCGATATTTGAGCGCGCGGGTTTCTTGATTGATCGCTTTCGGCGATATTTGAGCACCCTCCCCGTTCCATGGGGATTTAT
>NZ_UXAV01000017.1:0-144911 GCF_900609045.1 Filibacter tadaridae | reverse complement strand
ATTCTTGATTGATCGCTTTCGGCGATATTTGAGCGCGCGGGTTTCTTGATTGATCGCTTTCGGCGATATTTGAGCACCCTCCCCGTTCCATGGGGATTTATTTCCCAAGACAAAAAAAGGCCACTCCCTGGATGTTAGGAATGGCTGAATGTTAATTGTTAAAATGCTAGGAATGAGCGCGGGTTGACGGCGATTCCGTCTTTTTGTACTTCGAAATGCAGATGGGTGCCTGCCGCGGGATTCCATTCATTTGCTGTTGTTGAAGCGAGTGCTTGTCCTTGGGTTACTTCATCGCCTTCTTTAACGAGAATCCCAGTGACAGAACGATAAATCGTTTTGAGTCCGTTGGCGTGTGTTAGGACGATTTCATTTCCTTTGAAGGCATCTGAAATGATTGCTTCCACTTTTCCGCTGAGTGATGCTACAACTTCGAATGGTTCGTCTTTCACTGAAATTGATACGCCTGAGTTGGTCATGTAGACCTGATTGAAGACGAGTAGGGCACTTTCGCGCATCTCATCATCGGCTTCCACATCGTAATATTCCTGTAGGATTATTGCGTCGTCCAGAAGTGCTTCCGTAAATGGATACTGAAGCGACTCCTTTGCTGCATTTGTTTCGACAGTTACACCCTTGTCCGCGTCTTTTCCTGCAACGTCTGCCATGCCTGGAGAATCTTCTTTCATGAATGCGTTATAACCCCAGATCATGCCGACGAAGACGATCGCGATACCCGAATAGACTATCGGCCAAAGCCAGCTTTTTGTCTTTGCACTCTTGTTCTTCTGAGAAGGGGAATTCGGTTTTTCTTCTCGCATTGTCATCACCTCACTAGCTATTGTTCGCAAGTCAAGGTGATTTTAAACATTCTGTTTCTGGTAATTTAAATTTTTTTAATGCAGTGCCGGAATAATAGTGTGAAAGAATCTTTTCTGCCTTCCAACCTTTTTTCGCATATGCCTCCGCTCCGTACTGACTCATACCGACGCCATGACCATATCCTGTCGTAGTGACATGGACAATGTTGTTCGTAAGATCGAATGCAATATTGAAGTCCGTCGAGGCTAGTCCCAGTAGTTCACGCATTTCTCGTCCGGTTGACTCGAAGCCTTTTGTTTCTGCTTTTTGGACGCGTCCTGTTTGATTGCGAATAAGCTTTAGTGACCTGAACATATCTGCATTCCAGTTTGTACCTAGTGCCTTGTTCCATTTAGCAAGAGTCATTTCCGTCTTTCGTTCCACTTTGGGTGCGACTTCCTTTTCCCCTGGGCTGTCGACGGTTTCTAAGTAGGAAATATCATTGCCGCTGTAATTTTCTGCAGTTTCCGTTTTACCATTAGATGTAGAGAAGAACATGGCGGTAATCATTTCATCGTTATAGACGACTACATCACCTGCTGTTGCTTGTACTGCATTTTGAATCTTTTTTTCATTTTTCTTGAATTCTTTTCCCCATCGTTCCTTTCTTTTGGATTTGTTGTAAAACACTTGAGCGGAGACATCGGCAGCTATCTCTTTCTTGCCGCCATCCGTCGTGCGTAGCGCATAGGTGCGTGCTGCAATTGCCTGCGCCTTGAGTGCCTCACTGTGGAACGTTGCCGGCATTTCTGCAGATACAACTCCCACTACGTATTCTTCGAGCAAGATTGGCTTGTCCATTCCGGCAACTGTTATGTAGACCGGGCACGATTCCTCTTTCTTATCCTCAAGTGTTTTAAGGACTTCAGGAGGTTGTTTCAATAAAACCGGGATAAAAAATAATAAGATTATGAATAAAACAGCTAGTAGTTTGTCCATACTTGATTATATGAACTGGTTCTTCTTTTATACATACATTATCTAAATACAAAAAAAGACTATAGACATATAGGTCTACAGCCTTTTCTAATGAAATACCGTTGTACATTAAGCGAATTGTGGCGTTTGTTTTGGTTGCTTTTCAGGGGAGACACGGATGATATCCGCCCCAAGTGCCGCGAGCTTGTGATGGAAATTCACATAACCGCGATCTAAGTGTTCCAATTCGGTTACACGCGTCACGCCTTCTGCTACGAGACCGGCAAGAATGAGTGCAGCAGCTGCTCTAAGGTCGGTTGCCGCTACTTCTGCACCTTGTAACTCAGAGGGTCCAGAGATGATGACAGATCTACCTTCTATCTTTACAGCTGCGTTCATGCGACGGAACTCTTCCACGTGCATGAACCGATTTTCGAATACTGTTTCAGTCATGACGCTCGTGCCTGTTGTTGTTAGCATGAGTGCCATCATTTGTGATTGCATATCTGTCGGGAATCCCGGGTGCGGCATTGTTTTTAGGTCTACTGCTTTTAATGGATGTTGCGCACGGATACGAACGCCCTCGTCAAGGTCCGTAATTTCAACGCCCATTTCGCCCAGTTTTGAAATTAATGCTGCGTTATGTTCAGGTACGGCGTTTTCGATTGTAACATCGCCGCCTGTAATTGCAGCAGCCACCATGAATGTGCCTGTTTCAATACGGTCTGGAATAATATGATGCGTTGTACCGTATAATTTTGATACACCTTCGATGCGAATCGAATCCGTTCCTGCACCTACAACTTTTCCGCCCATTTCGTTGATAAAGTTGGCAAGATCTACAATTTCAGGTTCTTTAGCAGCATTTTCAATAACTGTTGTTCCTTTTGCCAATGCTGCCGCTGTCATAATATTTTCCGTAGCACCAACACTTGGGAAATCCAAGTATATTTTCGCGCCTTTTAAGCCGTCTTCCACTTTCGCCTCGACATGGCCGTGGCCGAAAGTGATTTCTGCGCCCATTGCTTCAAATCCTTTTAAGTGTTGATCAATCGGACGTGAACCAATCGCGCAACCTCCAGGTAATGCTACTCGTGCAAAACCGTTACGTGCAAGAAGTGGTCCCATTACGAGAATGGATGCACGCATTTTTCGTACATACTCAAATTGTGCCTCGCTCGACAAAATTCCCGATGAATCGATAATTACTTCATCAGTTCTTGGGAAGTAATCCACTTCCGCGTTCAAACTTTTAAGTACTTCTTTAATCGTTCCTACATCCGATAAATTCGGTACGTCCCGAATGACGTTCACCCCGGTAGAAGCAAGCAAAGCTGCTGCCATCACCGGCAATACAGCATTTTTTGCGCCCTCGACCCGTACTTTACCATTTAGCACACGTCCACCATTTATGATGATTTTATCCAAAATAAGTCCCTCCGACTCCTGAGTTGTATTTAAACATGATGTCGTCATCTATTCAGTGATTATGATTATTAATTGCGTAGTAAAACATATACTATTTTACAGCACTGACACGTTCATAACAAGTTGCGTCCGAGCTACATTTCGGCTGATTGCCAAGTAGTCTATATTATGTACACATTTGACGTTTTGTGTCAGATTAGCTATTCCTTTTCTTTGACGACATTTTACCTATAGTTTATGTTCCCGTTGAATTGTATCGACAAACATGTCGTTTTTCCGCGGATATAGATTCTATGTCATCGCCGCT
Organism: Filibacter tadaridae; assembly: GCF_900609045.1. Classification (GTDB taxonomy): domain Bacteria; phylum Bacillota; class Bacilli; order Bacillales_A; family Planococcaceae; genus Sporosarcina; species Sporosarcina tadaridae. The sequence goes on along the minus strand of NZ_UXAV01000017.1, from coordinate 141,400 downwards.
TATGCAAATTGAAACACTTTTTTGTATAAATGGCGATAACAAGTATCGCATTAACTAAACATGGCAGGAACTCTACCTGACCAATAGGATAGCTCTAAAAAGAAATTTGATACGGCCGATCCGATTAAAACACTTACTAATATGAATAGTAACTGTGTCTGGAAAACTTTATTTTTTTTAATGATTTTTTCCGGCATAATTGCTTGTAATGCATAAAATGAAATGGCAATGAAAAAGATGTGGGATAAGATTGCAAGCAAGGGTTGAAACCCAAACATGTTACCCATACATCTACCTCCTTCAGTTATGAAGAAAAAAGCGGACAGAAGAAATGCTTCCCCTCTGTCCGCTATTCTCAACAAGTTTTATAGTTTGCCTTCAAAGACGTTAATTCGATTTTGGGCACGTTTCAATTCAAGTTCAGCTAAATTGAAATCAGTGTCCTTATCAGTTGAACGAAGTGCTTCTTCTGCGCGATTCGCAGCTATTTTTGCACGTTCGATATCAATTGTGGTAGATATTTCTGCACTTTGTGCTAAAACAGTAACTACATCCGGACGGACTTCAAGAAAACCACCGTGAACGGCTATATGTTGTGTTGAGCCTTCCTTTTGTAGGCGAAGTGCAGCAATTTTAAGTGGTGCCACCATTGCGATATGGCCGGGAAGTATCCCAAGTTCACCTGTTTCGGTAACAGCGATGATCATGCTCGCATCAGTTTCACAAACAGGGCCGTCGGGAGTGACGATATTGACTTTAATTGTCTTCATTTTTTCCCCTCCTGGTCCCTTAAAATCAAATTCACATTAGCGAATTTGGCAGGGATTTGAATCCTGCTGAATTGAATTGAATTAAACTTCTACGCCCAAACTTTTCGCTTTTTCAATAACTTCTTCAATGCGGCCGACTAGGCGGAAAGCATCTTCTGGAAGGTGATCGTAACGGCCTTCAAGAATTGCTCCAAATCCTTTAATCGTTTCAGCTACAGGTACATAAGATCCCTTTTGTCCTGTGAACTGTTCTGCCACGTGGAAGTTTTGTGATAAGAAGAACTGGATGCGGCGTGCGCGTCCAACAACAAGTTTGTCTTCTTCTCCAAGCTCGTCCATACCAAGAATCGCGATGATATCTTGAAGTTCGCGGTAGCGTTGAAGTGTTGATTGCACTTGACGTGCGATATTGTAATGCTCTTCGCCAACGATTTCCGGGCTAAGTGCACGTGAACTTGAAGCAAGTGGGTCAACCGCTGGATAAATACCCATTTCGGATAGTTTACGTTCAAGGTTAGTCGTTGCATCAAGGTGAGCAAATGTCGTAGCCGGAGCTGGGTCCGTATAGTCATCGGCTGGTACATAAATTGCTTGGATTGACGTAACAGAACCGACGTTTGTCGATGTGATACGTTCTTGTAAAAGACCCATTTCCGTTGCTAGTGTCGGCTGATAACCAACTGCTGATGGCATACGGCCGAGTAGTGCGGAAACTTCAGATCCAGCTTGCGTATAACGGTAAATATTGTCGATGAACAGAAGAACGTCCGCGCCCTGTTCGTCACGGAAATATTCTGCCATTGTAAGACCCGTAAGTGCAACACGCATACGCGCGCCTGGTGGCTCATTCATTTGACCGAATACCATAGCTGTTTTCTTAATAACGCCTGAATCTGTCATTTCATAGAACAAGTCGTTACCTTCACGTGTACGTTCACCAACACCTGCGAATACGGAAATACCACCGTGTTCTTGTGCGATGTTGTTGATCAATTCTTGGATTAGAACGGTTTTACCTACACCCGCACCACCGAAGAGGCCGATTTTACCACCTTTGATGTATGGAGCAAGTAAGTCAACCACTTTAATACCTGTTTCAAGAATCTCCACTGAAGTAGAAAGATTTTCAAATACTGGAGCTGGACGATGGATTGGGTCGCGGCGTTCTGAAGCCGGTACCTCTTCCCCAAGGTCAATAATTTCACCAAGTACGTTAAATACGCGTCCAAGTGTAAGATCCCCAACTGGAACTGAAATTGCAGCACCTGAGTCATTTACAACAGTGCCACGTTGCAAGCCATCTGTAGATGACATGGCAATCGTACGTACGGAATCGTCCCCGAGGTGTAACGCGACTTCAAGCGTCAACGTTTCAGGCTCAGCGTTCGGACGTTCAATCTGGACTGTCAATGCATTATAGATTGTAGGAAGTTGGCCGTCTTGGAACTTGACGTCAACAACTGGACCCATTACTTGAAGAACATGTCCTTTATTCATACTTTTCCCTCCTGTCTTACTCTTTGCCATACATTATCCACCGTTATTCAAGAGCTGCGACGCCGCCGACAATCTCTGTAATTTGTTGAGTAATCGCGGCTTGTCTTGCACGGTTGAATGAAAGTGTTAACGAATCTATTAGTTCAGCTGCATTATCTGTTGCAGTTTTCATAGCTGTCATACTGGAAGCATGTTCACTCGCTTTCCCGTCAAGTACTGCTCCGAAGATGAGACTTTCCGCGTATTGCGGTAGAAGTACTTCAAGTATTGCTTCGCCTGAAGGTTCAAACTCATACGAAGTCGATGCGGAAGACGATACGATATCCGTGAGCGGAAGTAATTTCTTTTCCGTCACTTCATTCGAAATAGCGGAGACGAAGTGGCTGTAGTATAAGTACAACTCATCATATTCGCTGTCTGTGAACATGCCAACAGCACGGTTCGCGGTTTCTTTTATTTCACCGAAAGAAGGATGGTCGGATAGACCGATAAGGCTTTCAACTACGTTAAATCCTAGGCGTGTAAAGAAGTCTTTACCGTGTCGACCGATTGCAATGATCATCACTTCTTCTTTAGAAGAGTGACGTGAATCGATTGCACGTTTTGCGGCACGTAGGATATGACTGTTATAAGCCCCAACAAGTCCGCGGTCCGATGTGATGACGATATAACCCGTCTTTTTGACTGGGCGTGACACTAACATCGGGTGACCTGAGTCACGCGTTCCTGCTGCAATTGCTCCAACGACTTCTTGAATTTTTTCCATGTACGGAACAAACGCTTTTGCGTTGACCTCAGCACGGCTCAATTTAGAAGCGGAAACCATTTGCATCGCTCTTGTAATCTGACTTGTCTTTTTCGTCGATTTAATACGATTTTCTATATCGCGTAATGATACCATTGGCATTTCACCACCTTATCGTTTTTTTGTTAAAGAAATAGGTTGACGTATTTTGTCGAATCTATTTCCTCACTTACACAGACGGGACAAAGTTTTTCTTGAACGCGTTGATCGCTTCTGCCATCAAGTCGTCTTTTGGAAGTTCTTTCGTCTTGCGAATGTGCTCTAAAACTTCAGTGTGGTTGGATTCAAGCCAGCTGTTGATTTCACTTTCGAAACGTAGGATGTCTTTAATCTCAACGTCATCAAGGAAACCACGTGTCAATGCATAAAGAATGATAACTTGATATTCCACTTTAAGCGGCTTGTTAAGATCTTGTTTCAACACTTCAACTGTGCGCGCACCGCGAGCAAGTTTAGCTGCTGTAATCGGATCCAAATCAGAACCAAATTGAGAGAATGCTTCTAGTTCACGGAATGCTGCTAAGTCAAGACGAAGCGTACCCGCAACTTTCTTCATTGCCTTAATTTGCGCTGAACCACCTACACGAGATACGGATAGACCTGCGTTAATGGCAGGACGTACACCCGAGAAGAATAGGTCGGATTGAAGGAAGATTTGACCATCCGTAATCGAAATTACGTTTGTTGGAATATAAGCGGAGATATCCCCTGCTTGTGTTTCAACGAATGGCAATGCTGTGATTGAACCAGCACCAAGTGTGTCGTTCAATTTCGCTGCACGCTCGAGTAAACGGGAGTGTAGGTAGAAAACGTCACCTGGGTATGCTTCACGGCCTGGTGGGCGGCGAAGTAGCAATGAAAGTTCACGGTAAGCCGCTGCTTGTTTAGATAGGTCATCATAAACAATCAGGACGTGCTTGCCTTGGAACATGAATTCTTCAGCCATTGTAATACCTGCATATGGAGCCAAGTATAGAAGTGGAGCAGGTTGTGAAGCGGAAGCCGTTACGACGATTGTATAGTCAAGTGCGCCGTTTTTACGAAGTGTTTCAACAACACCACGGACTGTCGATTCTTTTTGACCGATTGCGACATAGATACAGATCATGTCTTGGTCAGCTTGGTTAAGGATTGTGTCAATCGCAACAGTTGTTTTACCTGTTTGACGGTCACCGATGATCAATTCACGTTGTCCACGACCAATTGGTACAAGTGCGTCAATCGCCTTGATGCCAGTTTGTAGTGGTTCGTGTACAGATTTACGTGCCATAACCCCTTGTGCTGGGCTTTCGATTGGACGTGTTTTAGTCGTAGCGATTGGGCCAAGTCCATCAACAGGCATACCTATTGGATTTACTACGCGGCCAATCAATTCTTCTCCGACTGGTACTTCCATGATGCGGCCAGTTCGACGTACTTCATCGCCTTCTTTAATGTCTAGGTATGGGCCAAGGATGATGATACCAACGTTGTTGGCTTCCAAGTTTTGCGCCATACCAAGAACACCATTTGAGAACTCTAATAGTTCTCCGGCCATGACATTGTCGAGGCCATGAGCACGTGCGATACCGTCACCAATCGTGATAACTGTACCAACATCGCTAACTTTCATCTCAGATTGATAATTTTCAATCTGCTGTTTTATGAGAACACTGATTTCCTCAGCTTTGATGCTCATGTATGTCACCCCTCAAATTTCAGATTTATGATCCGATTAGATCCCGTTTCAGGCGATTAAGTTTAGAACTTACGCTGCTGTCGTAGATCTGGTTGCCGATTTGAAGACGAATGCCGCCAATCAGGCTTGGATCAATGATATTTTCAATTTTTAATGATTGCTTACCTACTTTTTTAGCAAATGCGATGGAAATTGCTTGGCTTTCTTCTGCCGAAAGCGGTCGTGTTGAATACACTTTCGCCCGAGCAACGCCAGCCGCTTCATCTGCATATGCATGAAACTCATCAATGATATTCACAACTTCATCCATACGTTTTCTGTCTAATAGAAGGAATAACGTATTTAGGACAAGTGGGCTAATAGCAGTTAACGAATCTGTAAGTAATTGCTTCTTTTTTGCGATTGGAAACTTCGGAGATTCAAGCAATTGCCCGAGTTCCTTATTTGTTTGGAAGACTTTTTTTAGTTCTACAAGGTCTTCTTGAACCGAACCTGTTTGTCCATTTTTTTGTGCTAACTCGAACAATGCGAGCGCATAACGTTTCGCTGCAACCGATTGGCTCATCGCCCTTCGCCTGCCTTCGTAATCGTTTCTTCGATCAATGCGCGATTATCTTCCTCGGAAATTTCTTTACCAAGAACTTTAGACGCTGCAAGGATTGAAAGGGAAACGAATTCTTCACGAACTGCTGCAACTGCTTTGTCTTTCTCTGTAGCGATTTCGATTGTAGCTGACTCTTTCATGCGATTCACTTCTGCACGTGCAGTCGCCATAAGCTCTGCGCGTTGTGCTTCACCTTGGTTACGAGCATTTTCAACAATCGACTGTGCATTTTCACGTGCTTCTTTCAACAAATTACGTTGTTCTTCAAGAAGTTTGTGTGATTCCGAACGACTTTGTTCAGCCGCACTGATTTCATTTGCGATCAACTCCGCGCGTTGGTCCATGATACCCATAAGTGGTCCCCATGCAAACTTCTTAAGAAGAAACATTAGGATCATGAAAAATATGAGTGTAACTAGAATATCGCCGAGGTTCAGTCTTTTATTCAAAGCTGCCAAAAATCCTTGACTGGGCGCATCTGCAGCCAGTAGGACGAAGGTATCCAAAAACACGATTGTTTCACTCCCTTCAAAAGCTTATACATCTTTTTTAATATGAAAATCGTTCATTACATTCTACTTCATGACGTGCTGGGTAAAAACATAAAGGAATGGCGAAGGATTTCAACTTGCACACTTCGCCATTTTGTACTGTTAACTTACAAATTATTTGTTCAAAACGATGAACGCTACAACTACTGCGATGATCGGAAGGGCCTCAACTAGTGCTACCCCGATGAACATTGTTGTTTGAAGTACGCCGCGTGCTTCTGGTTGACGAGCGATTCCTTCAACTGTTTTCGAAACGATCATACCGTTACCAATACCCGCGCCTAGTGCTGCAAGACCGATTGCGATTGCTGCTGCTAATAAACCTACTGAACCTACCATAGTATAATTTCCTCCTAATATTCTCATGTTTTTTGTAATTTCGCCCACCTAAGCGGGTAGTATATGTTTAATGGTCTGTATCGATTTTGTGTGCCATATAGACCATCGTTAACATAACAAAGATAAATGCTTGGATTGCGCCGATGAAAATCGAGAAACCTTGCCAAGCGAGTGCTGGAACTATTGCGCCGGCGAAACCGACTGCACTGGAAGCTCCGAGCGATGCAAGAAGACCAATTAAAATCTCACCTGCATAAATGTTACCGTAAAGACGCAGACCAAGTGTCAACGTGTTTGCAAATTCTTCGATAATCTTCAAGGGGAACAAGAACGGAAGTGGTTTGAAGAACCCTTTCCCATACTCTTTGAATCCAAGAAGTTTGATACCGTAGTAGTGCGATAAACCGATAACCATCGCAGCAAGTGTCATTGTAACGACTGGATCTGCTGTTGGTGATTTCCACCAAAGTTGATGATCCCATGTAATTGCGAATGGAAGTCCAAGGACGTTTGCTACGAAAACAAACATAATTAACGTTATTCCAAGTACATGGAATCGTCCGCCTGTTTTCCAGTCCATGTTGTTCTTGATGATTCCTTTTACGAAGTCCATGATCCACTCCATGAAGTTCTGCATGCCTGTCGGTTTCACTTTCATATTCCGCGTAGAGAAGAATGCGAGTAAAAAGACGATTAAGCAGGTTACAAAAAGCATCAAAACGTTCGATAAGTTGAAAGTCATTTCGAAAGCTGTGCCTTGGAAAGCCGTGTATAACGGATTTTCATGGTTCAAGTTTCGTTCACCTCCCTTTCACAATCGGATTAATAGTGTTTCGTGTGAAATAGTATCCTATCAGCCACTAACAGGATGTATGGAATCATTAGACCGATCACTGCGCCGACCAAGTCAAAGTGTTCCGGCAACGAAATTGCAATTGCAGCCACAGCCACTCCGGATGCAAAACGCATTGCCGTCCCAAGAGAGGCTCTTCCTTTTCCTTCCGTAATTGTACGGTCAAATCTTTCCATTCTACGGATAAGAATCCAGAAATTATACAATCCGAACAAACTTCCTAGGATTAAACCTGCGAAAACTTGTTTGAAATCAGTAAAACCCCAACCTAGAACGAACAATGCGAGCAAAAAAAAGAGAACTTTCTTTTGCCGTTTATGAATATCTTGCAAAGTTTGCATAGTAGGTGATTCTCCTAATTTTTATTTCGATTGTACAGTGTGTCGCCAATCCTTCCAAAAGAAAGATTAGCTGTAAGCAAAATACAAGGAGTTGCATTCCCGTTTCACAGTCTAGTCAGCAATTGGTCTAGACGTAGAAAAGGTTGATACTTATAAAGATGCAAATGAATCAATCATCAATATGCATTCACCTGGGCACGTTGTTTCCATACGAGATAAAGAAACGCACCCTACTGCATACTGGGTGATTCGTGAAAGGATGATAGAACTTCGTTGAAATCTGATTTTTACCAAGTTCCATATGTATGAAACACCTATCATTCTTACCCTTCGTAAGCATACAATAGGGGAATTTTGATGTCAATTGATTCCCGTGAAATTCTTCACAAACTCCTCACTTTGTCAAACAAACGACAAATTTGTATTGGGTTTGTTAGTTTACCGCTTGTTTTGGAAGAAGTGGTGTGGATTAATAAGGGAATTCCCTTGGTAGGCAGGATAGTTTTTTTGATCGTCGTGATAGTTTTGTGGATTGTCCTTACAGTTTTTCCATTTGCCGTGACAGTTCCGGCGATTGTCCTTACAGTTTGCCGATTTGCCATGACTGTTTCGCCGCGCCCTTACAGTTTTTCCATTTGCCATGACAGTTCCGGCGATTGTCCTTACAGTTTGCCGATTTGCCATGACTGTTTCGCCGCGCCCTTACAGTTTCTTCATTTGCCATGACAGTTCCGGCGATTGCCCTTACAGTTTGCCGATTTGCCATGACTGTTTCGCCGCGCCCTTTTCCAAAAACAAAGACGACCGATTAGTGACGGTCGTCTTTGTTTTGTTCATTGAACTGATGATAGGTATTTCTTGAGGGCTTCGACGATTCGGGCTGATGCTTGTCCATCTCCGTATGGATTGGAGGCATGTGCCATTTTGTCGTATTCTTCTTCATTTGTAAGAAGTTCATCTGTCAATGTGAAGATTGTTTCTTCATCGGTGCCGGCGAGTTTTAGTGTGCCGGCTTCGATTCCTTCGGGACGTTCTGTTGTGTCGCGCAGAACGATTACGGGTTTCCCGAGGGATGGAGCCTCTTCTTGGATTCCGCCCGAGTCTGTCAAAATGATATGGGAGCGGGCCGCGAAGTTATGGAAATCGAGTACCTCGAGTGGTTCGATTAGATGAATGCGGTCGTTGTCGCCTAGTAATTCGTTCGCCACTTCACGGACTGCAGGATTCATATGAACCGGGTAGATGACTTGAATGTCATCGTGTTTAGCCAATAACCGATTGATAGCACGGAACATATTGCGCATTGGGTCGCCGAGGTTTTCACGGCGATGTGCAGTTAGCAGAATGAGCTTGTCCGAACCGATTTTATCGAGTACGGGGTGTGCGTATTCTTCGCGTACCGTTGTTTGTAATGCATCGATTGCTGTATTTCCAGTTACGTAAATACGATCCTCTTGTTTTCCCTCAGCTAGCAGGTTATGCGCCGATTTTTCCGTAGGTGAAAAGTGAAGATCTGCGATTACACCCGTCAGTTGGCGGTTCATCTCTTCAGGATAAGGAGAGTATTTATTCCACGTGCGAAGCCCTGCTTCGACATGCCCGACTGAAATTCGGTTGTAAAAGGCGGCTAAACTGCCGATAAATGTTGTCGATGTATCACCGTGTACAAGGACAATATCCGGTTGCGCTTCTTTCATGATTCGGTCAAGTCCTTCAAGTCCTCGCGTTGCAACATCGACTAGCGTTTGCCGATCTTTCATGATATTAAGGTCATAGTCAGGTACAATGCCGAACGTTTCTAGCACTTGGTCAAGCATTTGGCGATGTTGTGCCGTTACTGTGACAATCGATTCAATGTCATCTGTATGCTTTTCGAGTTCAAGTACGAGTGGTGCCATTTTAATCGCTTCCGGTCTTGTACCGAAAATAGTCATCACTTTCCATTTACGTTTCAAAACATTCACGCCTTCCACGTCATTTTGTTCCAAAAAGTCTGTCCCCTGCGTCGCCGAGGCCCGGTACAATGTAACCTTTTTCATCAAGCTTTTCATCAAGTCCCGCGATATAAATGTCTACATCAGGATGTGCTTCCGTCATCGCTTTTACGCCTTCCGGTGCAGCAATCAAGCACATAAACTTAATGTTTTTCGCGCCACGGCTTTTCAATGAATCGGCTGCGGCAATTGCAGTTCCGCCCGTTGCGAGCATCGGATCAACGAGGATGAAATCGCGTTCCGATACGTCGGAAGGAAGTTTCACAAAGTATTCAACAGGCTGCAATGTTTTCGGGTCACGGAACAAACCGACATGACCCACTTTAGCTGCCGGAATTAGTTTCAGAATCCCATCTACCATGCCGATTCCTGCGCGGAGAATTGGGACGATGCCTAGTTTTTTACCTGCAAGTATATTCGTTTTCGCTGTACAAACTGGTGTTTCTACACTTACTTCTTTAAGTGGAAGATCGCGCGTAATTTCATAGGCCATAAGGGTTGCAACTTCGTCGACTAGCTCACGGAATTCCTTTGTACCCGTGTTCGTGTCACGTATGTACGTCATTTTGTGTTGGATAAGTGGGTGGTCAAAAACATGTATTTTCGGCATTAAGTATCGCTCCTTTGGGAATGTCCTGTTCATTATAACAGATACGAAACGATTCTGGCACCGCAGACTTCCGACTCCCCCGGTAACTTACTCCATTCCTGGTAATTGATCGATTTCAGTCAATGGCATCGGCTTGTAATAATAGAATCCCTGGCCGATTTTACAGCCAAGTAAACGGAGGACTTCAATATGGCGCTCTTCTTCAATACCTTCGGCGACAGTTGACAGGTTCAAGTTTTCCGCCAGTTGGATGATTGTTCTCACCACCGCATGTGTAGCGGGTTCATCGAGCGCTTGAATGAAGCTGCGATCGATTTTCAACTCACTGACTGGAAGTTGCGTCAAATAACTGAGTGAAGAAAATCCAATACCGAAATCATCGACGGAAATTTCAAAGCCTTCTGCGGTCAGTTGTTCAAAAATCAGTTTTGCACGCGCAAAGTCAACGAGGCCAATACTTTCGGTCATTTCAAGGACGATACAGTTGGACTGGATTGAATACTTGCACAAGAGCTTTTTCAGCATACCGATAAAAGATGTGTCAAAGAAATGAAGGACTGAAATATTAACTGCAACTTTAACTTGTTTTTTCCCCATCTCTTCTCGCTTTTTCTGCCATTCCATCACCTTGGATAACACACCAATTTCAAGTTCTATTATTTTACCCATATTTTCAGCTGCTAAAATAAACAAACTAGGAGGTACTTGACCAAGAACCGGGGAGTTCCATCGTGCAAGTGCTTCGAAACCGATGATGCTTCCGTCTTTCAAGTTGACTTTGGGTTGAAGATGGATGTCAATTTCATTTGCAGTGAGTGCTTTCGACAACTCGTTGAAAATCGTCATTTCCTTACTGATGATTTCATTTTGCAAATCCTCATAGAATGCGGTTGCAGTGCCTGGTTTTTTCTTCGCTTCCGAAGCTGCGATATCTGCTCTTCTTAGCAGTTCTTCTTCATTTTTCTCATTTTGATTAGATAGCGATATGCCAACTTTCAATGTGATGAACATTTCTTCCCCTGCAATGATGAATGGATTTGAGACAATTTCTTTTATCTTCAAAATGTAATACTTTTCTGCATCGGGTTTGATTTTGTTCGTTACCATCAATGCACCGCTTGAAAATCTTCCAACAAAGTCCGGTTTACCTTTCCCGATTTTTTCAATCCGCTTTCCAAGTTGGATGAATAGCTCATCTGCAGCTCCACGCCCATATAAGTCAACAATTTTGGAGTACTCGCCAGGTTCCACAACGGCAACGAAATAGTTGTAACCTTTTTGACTGTTCTGTTTAAGCTGGTCCAAAGATGCATGACGGTTCGGTAATCCCGTTTCCGGATTTGTAAAGGCTAGTCTGCGGTACTCCGCCTGCTGCGTATAATGCATTCTTGTCATTTGAATTAAGGGTGCCAAGCTCTTCATAAATTGCAGTTGCGTTTGTGTTGGTGCCTCTTTCTTCTTCATAAAGACTGTTAGTAAGCCGTTCATGGCTTCTTTATCATTCATAATCGGTACGGACCAATTCGATTGGAAGTTATGTATTGGATTCGCAGCTGAATCTTTGTTTTGTTCGCTATCTTCTTGAATATTTTCCAAGACGATTACATCATCAGCTTTATAATTATTGCCCATCTTCGGACTGGCCATTATTTCTCCAAGTAGTCGATCCGGCACAGTATCAGCGGCTCCGATATACCAACTATCATCTTTTTCTTTGAAAAGGATTGAACAGACAGAGCCTGTTGGATAGAACGACTCAACGAAATGGCAGATATCTTGTAGCAGGTCACTCAACTGTTTTTTTTCGTTCATGCCGGTAAATATTTTCTCTTGTATTTTGAGCAGGAATTCGTCTTTTTTCCGATTCGTTACATCGAGGCTAAAGGATGCATTGAACAGAACTTCCCCTTTTCCGTCAACAAGGGGTTGGATGACAAGTTCATTCCAAAACGGGGTCCCATTTTTTTTATAATTAAGAACTTCTGCGTTTACAGGCAAAGCATTTTCTAGTTTCTGATCAATTTCTTTTATGAAATCCATGTCAGTATCTTCGCCTTGTAAAAAGCGTAAGTTTTGTCCATGTACTTCTTCGTAAGTGTACCCCGTGATGACAGTGAATGCTTCATTGACAAACACAACGGGATTGTCTTTCAGAGATGGATCCGTGACGATGAATCCAGTTTGGAAGCGGCTACCGAATCGTCTTAGCCAATCAAGTAATGTGGCTTTTTCCTCATTATCTGGTTGAAGATTTTCCATTGTAGTCCCCCCTTTTTAGATTCGTATTTATGTTGACGTAAAGAGTCCTTTTAACAACGCCCGGCGCTTGGGGATGCCTTCCGCTGGAAATTAGATAGAATCCGCTATAGTGAAGTTTATGGAATAAGCCACTATCAAAGGATAGCGGCTTATTCCATTCCAAAATTATGCGTATAGAGGGAATTTACTTGTTAATGCTGCCACTCGCTCATGCGCTTCCTTTTTCGTGTCTTCGTCTTCGTGGTTTTTAAGAAGTTTCGCGATGATGGATGCGATTTCTTTCATTTCTTCTTCTTTGAAACCGCGTGTTGTCACAGCTGGTGTACCGATACGGATGCCTGATGTGACAAATGGGCTTTCTGTATCGAACGGAATTGTGTTTTTATTGGCAGTGATGCCTACTTCATCGAGAACATGCTCTGCCACTTTACCAGTAAGGTTGAGTGAACGCAGGTTAATAAGCATAAGATGGTTGTCCGTACCACCTGAAACGATATCGATGCCTTCCGCCATTAAGGCTTCAGCAAGTGTTCTTGCATTGCTTTTCACTTGTTGGATATATGTTTTGAATTCAGGTTGCTGAGCTTCTCCGAATGCGACCGCTTTTGCTGCGATGACATGCATAAGAGGGCCGCCCTGTACGCCTGGAAAAATTGATTTGTCGATTTTCTTTGCAAATTCTTCTTTACAAAGAATCAGACCGCCGCGTGGGCCGCGTAGTGTTTTGTGTGTTGTAGACGTCACAAAATGTGCATGCGGAACTGGATTTGGATGCTCACCGACAGCGACTAGTCCAGCGATGTGCGCCATGTCAACGAATAGATACGCACCGACTTCGTCCGCAATTTCACGGAATTTAGCAAAGTCGATTTCTCGTGAATAGGCACTTGCGCCTGATACGATCATTTTCGGCTTGTGTTCAAGCGCTTTTTGGCGTACATCTTCATAGTCGATTTTCTCGTCTTCTTTACCAACACCGTATTCGACGAAGTTGTATAGTTCACCTGAGAAATTGACAGGACTTCCGTGCGTCAAGTGACCGCCATGGGAAAGGTTCATGCCGAGAACTGTGTCTCCTGGTTTGAGGGCAGTGAAGTATACAGCCATATTCGCTTGCGCACCCGAATGCGGTTGAACGTTTGCGTGTTCTGCGCCGAAAATTTCTTTCAGACGATCACGGGCGATGTTTTCAACGACATCGACGTGCTCACAACCACCGTAGTAGCGTTTACCTGGGTAACCTTCTGCATATTTGTTCGTAAGTACTGATCCTTGTGCTTCCATTACTGCAACAGAAACAAAGTTCTCAGATGCAATTAGCTCAATATTTGATTGTTGACGTCCTTTTTCTGCCATAATCGCTTTGTATACCGCTTCATCTTCACGTTTCACATTGTTCAATTCCATGTTCTCATTCCCCTTCTGTCTCTATTTTATAAACCGCACGTTCTCCGCCAATCAATTTGGGCCTTGTTGTAGCAACCGTAACAATTGCATCACCTATTTTCTTGACTGATGTACGTAATGGTACCGGCACCGGTTTAAGATGCATGCCAATTAGTGTTTGTCCAATATCAATCCCTGCGTCTGCCCGGATTGCTTCCACGACGACCGGGTCAGTCATTTGCTGATACGCATATGTAGACATCGATCCGCCCGCATATACTTGCGGAATTACGCTTACAGGCTCTAAGTTGAATTTCCTTGCTGCCTCGCGTTCAATTGTCAGCGCTCTGTTGATATGTTCGCAGCCTTGGAAAGCGAGGAACATATCGTGTTTATCAGCAAATCTCTTAAGAGGTTCATAGAGCGCTTCTCCGATAGCCAATGCGCCGCCGGTTCCGATACGGCTACCTTTAATTTCAGAAGTCGAGCAGCCGACGACAAATAATGATCCTGGAACAAAACTTGTCTGCTCGGCCATTTCCGTTAGTAGTTGTTCAAGTTGAAGCTTCCATAGATTGAATGCGTCCATTTCTGCTCACCCATCCTTTTTGCTTGTTTGTATCAGCTATCCAAATCCATTAATTTACCGATTCTACGTTCATGTCTTCCGCCTGCAAATGGTGTCTTTACCCAAGCTGAGACGATTTCCCTTGCTAGGCCTGCGCCGATTACACGTTCACCCATTGCAAGGACGTTGGAATCGTTATGTTCTCTTGTGGCTTTTGCACTGAAGACGTCATGGACAAGTGCACAGCGTATTCCTTTTACTTTATTCGCCGCAATCGACATACCGATGCCTGTTCCGCAAATAAGGATGCCGCGGTCATATTTACCCGACGCTACGCCTTCAGCAACAGGTGTTGCAAAGTCTGGGTAGTCGACAGAGTCGTCTGTTGACGGTCCTAAGTCTTCAAATTCTACACCAAGCTCAGCTAATAATTCGATGATTTCACGGCGAAGATTATTGCCGCCATGATCTGATGATATCGCGATTTTCACTGCGTCCCTCTTTTCTTAATATACTTACAACTCATTCTATCATTTATCTACAAAAAAAACACAGCCTCAACGTAAATTGAGGCTGAATTCTTATCAATGCTCCATCAGTTTCCGTTCAAGCACGTCGATATTCGCTGTAAGTTCTCTAAATGCATGGCGATACAATTCGATATCACCGCCGAACGGATCTTGCACGTCTTTTCTTTCATCAAGTTGTACATATTCCCTTAATGTAAATGCTTTCTGTAAAACTTCGGGATACAGTTGAAGAAGCGCGTATTTATGCCCTTCTGTCATTGTTAAAATGAGGTCTGCCCATTCAATGTCTTCGCTTGAAATGCGTCTTGAAAGCGGTGAATACGGCATTCCAGCTTCCTCTATAAGGCGTTTTGAATAGCTTGAAATCGGTATCCCGGGGCTTGCATGAAGACCAGCTGAACGAACTTTTATTTCCATATTATCTTTGGCTCTCAAAATAGCCTCCGCCATCGGGCTTCTACATGTATTTCCTGTACAAATGAAATAAATATTCAACTTAATTACCCACTTCCTATGGAATAACTGAAATCTATGCGAAAAAAATAATTAATTTCATCGAACGAATGATAATATGCCCATCGCAAGTAATGCCACCCCTGCAAAAATCCTTAATCCTTTTCCACTTGCCATTCTTACTTTCCTTTTAAACAGGAGGGTACCATAACCTAACGTGAAGGAAAAGAAACCCGATGCGAGAATAAACAAGATTTTATTCATATGAAGCATGCCAAATGACACACTTACCGAAAAAGTGTCCATGCACACTGCAAGCGCGATTAAAAAAGGGGGCATACGACCGATTGATGAATTATCCTCATCGGTTTGCAACAACATATGTATACCTATCAAGGCCAGTAATAATCCGGACAATATAGTACTCCACGCCGTGAAAATTTGAGCGGAAAGTTCACCTGCCAGAAATCCGAGTAAAGGGAAGATCATATTGAACATGGCTGTCCATAATGCAAGGACCAATTTCCCTTTCTTTATCCGCAAGAACATAAAGACGATAATTATATCGATGCTTGTAACGACGGCTGCAAACAACTCAATCATTGTGAAACCTCCCCGTTAGTGGCATAAGTTCAAACTTATACAACCTTACAGCCACGTTGTCCATCCTATGCGGTGTGCGGGGAGGCCATGCTTATTTTGTTTTGTTTATATACCGTTTACCGTCCGCTGCTTTTGTCAATCGATTCATGACCGCGGCACCGACACCCGTCATGTCCGTCTCTACAGCCAAAATGCTGTTCGCATCCGTCAAGTCACATTGGCGAAGCGCCCGGTACAAGTTAGCAGCCATTTTTTCATTGTCATGAAGAGGGCCACTTGCAAAATACCAATCGGCATCGGGAATATCGAATTCATCCGGACCGATAACAGCAACTTTTTCACCTTCATTTTGAAGGGCGGCAACCGCTTTCCTGATTTCATGTTCATCGGGTGCGATGACAAAAAGAGGTGCGGATGGCGCATAGTGCATGTATTTCATGCCAGGAGCCCGGGGAGCTTGGTCATCCACCACCTTACTTTCCATCTGCACGGGACCGATAACGTTTTCAATCATTTCCCGCGTTACACCACCCGGCCTCAAAATAGCGGGTGGTGTAACGGTCATGTCAAGAACGGTGGATTCGACGCCGACTCCTGTCTGTCCCCCGTCTAAAATCAGCGGGATGAAACCGTTCAAATCCGCGTGAACATGCGCCGCCTCAGTCGGACTCGGCTTACCGCTGCGATTTGCGCTTGGTGCGGCAAGTGGACCGCCAAGTGCCCGCAGAAGACCAAGCGCTACGGGATGATCGGGCATACGGATACCCACCGTTTCAACGCCAGGTGTTACATTCGGAGCGATAACGCCCGGAGTTTTGTGAAGGACGATTGTAAGTGGACCCGGCCAGAAAGCAGTCATCAGTTTTTCGGCGTCCTCTGTTATACCAGATGCATATTTTTGAACGTCTTCTATAGTACCAATATGTACGATCAGCGGATTGTCGGATGGTCTTCCTTTCGCTTTGAAGATCTTTTGCACAGCTTGTTCGTTCGTTGCAAGCGCGCCGAGACCGTAAACCGTCTCCGTCGGAAAGGCGACAACATCTCCATCTCTTAATATATCCACAGCTTGTTTATAATTATTTTTGTTATCCATAAAGTTATCCACGGAAGTTACTTTCGTTTCCATTCGATAAACCCCTCCTTATACACAATTTCTACTGTTTATCCACAATAGTTGTTGGTAACTTCATGCGAACAGCCCTTTTATCCACTCCCAGACGAAAAAAGTGACTTCTTCCTCTTCTTCTTTTTCAGTTTTATCTGGAAAACACAGCTTCGGAAATAGTGCACACCACCAGTTATCCCCACGTCCACTTCCAATTGTTAAAATATATGCATCGTACGCCGCTTGTGGATGGACGACAAAGCCCGATCGCTTCGCCGGGAATAGTGCATCAGAGCGCTCAAGTGTGACAGTCATGCCATTCGCCATTGAATTTGCTACTTCAAGAATCGATGTTTCGAGTGCCGCTAAGTTATCCCCAAGCTCTTCTTTTGTTTGAGACTTATTTACCGCATTGTTGATAAGTGGCGCAATTTCACGTTGGATCGCTTCTTTAACTTGCTGGTCAGCTGGCGCATCCGAGTGGGCAAGCAGACGGAATCGGATTGATTCTTCATCGACAGGGCCTGTTGTGAACAACGTCACTAAGGACTGGATGATAATGAGCACAATAATGAATTCTATATAGGGCATAACCTTTTCAAGTCTAGTTTTTGTTTTGATAATCTCATAATCTTGTAACATGTCTATCCCCTCCTACTCTGCATTGTTACCAAAGTGGGGAGGGTTTATACACAAGTCTCGCAAAATATCATTCGATCTTTGCCGTTGATATCCTTTACCGTTTCGATAACCGCTTCCGGGAAGGCTTCTGCGAATAACTTATGCACAGCAAGTCCTTGCAAATAGCCAATTTCCACGCCAATAAGGGCAGGTTTATTCATAATCGGCGGCAATGTTTTTGCTAGTTTCCTATAGAAGTAGAGTCCGTCTTCATCCGCAAATAACGCATGATGCGGTTCGTGATTGAGGACGGTGTCTGCCATTTGCTCGGCTTCGTCATGCGCAATATAAGGCGGGTTCGATAAGACGACATCCCATTTTTCTTGCATGATGGGTGCCGCAAGATCGCCTTGTAGGAAGCGGATTTCAGCGCCTAGTGCCGCAGCGTTGTGCTTTGCAACATTCAGGGATTGGTCGCTGATGTCCGTTGCGGTGACAATTGCTTCAGGCCACTCTTTTTTGAATGAAACCCCGATGGCCCCGCTACCAGTGCCGATATCAGCAACTTTGATTGCTTTATGATCGAAGATTTTTTGGCTGCGCTTGATAGCTTCGTAAACAAGTTCTTCTGTTTCGGGACGCGGGATGAGGACGTGTTCATTGACCTCGAAACGGTGACCGTAGAAGTATTCCTGACCTATCACATATTGAACGGGCTTTCCTTCCAGCAGTTCACCAGTTTTATCCCAAAAGGCTTTATGTTGTTCTTCACTTAGCGGTTCCCGCAAGTCAACAAGAAATGCTGCACCCGTTTTTTGTGTGATGAATTCCATTAGAATTCGCGCTGTATGTGGTTCAAGCCCTTTTTCCGTCAATAAAGAAGAGGCCCTATTTAGCGACTCGTACATTTTTTCAGTCATTGCGATCCAAACTTTCTAGGCGATGAGCCTGCTCTTCCATAATGAGCGTGTCGATGACTTCATCCAATTTGCCTTCGATAATCTGATCGAGTTTTTGAATTGTCAAACCGATGCGATGATCAGTCACACGGTTTTGCGGGAAATTATACGTACGTATCCGTTCAGAACGGTCACCTGTTCCGACAGCGGATTTCCGTTTTTCATCGTATTTAGCTTGTGCTTCTTGCGTGAATTTATCGGAAATACGGGCACGAAGGACTTTCATCGCTTTTTCTTTGTTTTTAATCTGTGATTTCTCGTCTTGGATGGAGACGGTGATGCCAGTTGGTAAATGCGTAAGGCGGACGGCAGACATTGTTGTGTTGACGGATTGACCGCCTGGGCCTGATGATGCAAATGTGTCTGTTCGGATATCTTTTTCATGGATATTGATTTCGACTTCTTCTGCTTCTGGTAAACAAGCGACGGTGGCTGTAGATGTATGGGTTCTTCCGCCCGATTCCGTTTCCGGTACACGCTGTACGCGGTGTGCGCCGTTTTCGAATTTCAGTTTGGAATAGGCACCATTGCCATTGATGAGGAAAATGATTTCTTTGAAACCGCCCAGTTCTGTTGGCGAGGAATCCATTACTTCCACTTTCCAGTTGTTCATTTCAGCGTAGCGGCTGTACATGCGGAATAGGTTACCCGCGAATAGTGCGGCCTCGTCACCACCAGCTGCTCCGCGGATTTCCATAATGACGTTTTTGTTGTCATTCGGGTCTTTCGGGATCAGCAATACTTTCAACTGCGCTTCAAGTGTCTCAATTTGTTCACTGAGTTCGGTCACTTCCATTTTGACAAGTTCTTTCATTTCCTCGTCAAGCGGCTCGTTTAGCATGTCTTTCGCGTTTTCCAATTGTGTTTTGATGTCCTTGTATTCACGATAGGTTTCCACCGTTTTTTGCATACCGGATTGTTCTTTGGAGTATTCACGTAGCTTCGTAATGTCGCTTACAACATCCGGATCACTGAGCATCTCGGTTAACTGGTCGTATCGGTCTTCTACTGCTTGAAGTCTATCAAACATTGTGTACACCTCATTTTCAGGACTATTTTGTACGTTCATTGTACGGGAATTGGTGCAGTAAATACAGTTTTTTTGCTGATTGTTTGCGTTTGGGCGTTACCTCTTAGCGTTTAAGCGGGGACTCGCGGTGTTTGAGCACGGACCCACAATGTTTGAGCGCGGACTCGCGGTGTTTGAGCGCGGACTTGCAGTGTTTGAGCGCGAACTCGCAATGTTTGAGCGCGAACTCGCAATGTTTGAGCGCGGACTCGCAGTGTTTGAGCGCGAACTCGCGGTGTTTGAGCGCGAACTCGCAATGTTTGAGCGCGGACTTGCAGTGTTTGAGCGCGAACTCGCGGTGTTTGAGCGCGAACTCGCAATGTTTGAGCGCGAACTCGCGGTGTTTGAGCGCGGACTCGCAATGTTTGAGCGCGAACTCGCGGTGTTTGAGCGCGGACTCGCAGTGTTTGAGCGCGGACTCGCAATGTTTGAGCGCGAACTCGTAATGTTTGAGCGCGGACTCGCGGTGTTTGAGCGCGAACTCGCGGTGTTTGAGCGCGAACTCGCGGTGTTTGAGCGCAAACTCGCAATGTTTGAGCGCGGACTTGCAGTGTTTGAGCGCGGACTCGCAATGTTTGAGCGCGACTACATAACGTTCGAGCGGGAACTTCGCAACATTCTCCGCCAAATCCCACAAACACCTCTTCATAAGAAAGCCCGTCCATGGTTGTTGGACGGGCTAAATCAGGAATTAGCTTTCAGCGGTTGCTGCGGCGGAAATGCCTTTGGGGACTTGGTGATGGTTGCGGCATCTTGGCTCGTATGCTTCTGCAGCTCCGACAAGGATAACCGGGTCGGCATAGCCTGCTGGCGTTCCGTTAATGAGCCGTTGTGTTCTGCTTGAAGGTGAGCCGCATACTGTGCAAACGGCTTGCAGTTTAGTTACGAGTTCAGCGATTGCCATCAGCCTTGGCATCGGTCCGAAGGGTTCGCCTCGGAAGTCCTGGTCGAGCCCGGCGACGATTACCCGGAATCCACGATCTGCCAATTCCATTACTACGTCGACAATGCCGTCATCGAAGAATTGTGCTTCATCGATGGCGATGACGTCATAGTCTTCGCGGATGAATTCACGGATATCGGTTGAGTTTGCAATGGGGCTTGCAATGACTGTGGTGCCATCATGGCTAACGACGGCTTCTTCACTGTAGCGGTCATCGATTTCCGGTTTGAACACTGCTATTTTTTGTTTGGCGAACTGGGACCGTCTGATCCGGCGAATCAATTCTTCCGATTTCCCCGAAAACATACTGCCACATATCACTTCAATCCAGCCGCCTTGCATAGTTACGTACATGGTTGTTCCCCTTCCGTTCATTTATAATCGTCTATATAGTCGGTACTTAACAAATAGAATGTTATTCCAACATCGCTTTGTCGCTAGATTTATTCGTTATATTGGTGAGGTATCTACTTGATTAAATCTAAATAAATAGTGCCGAATATATAGCGTTTTTTCTTGTTGGTTTATGAATTCTTATCATACCCGAAAAGTTGTTGAATTGGACGTCTTTTATTTAAACTTATAGTATGTTATTGGATTGATTTCACAAAGAAAATACCCGCCCGGCGCTTGAGCACCTGACGGGTATTGAGAAGAAATTACTCTTCTTCGCGACCTTCTTCTTTGAGGCCATATTTTTTGTTGAAACGGTCGACACGGCCGTCCGCTTGAGCAAATTTTTGGCGTCCAGTGTAGAATGGGTGACAGTCCGAACAAACTTCAATTCGGATATCATCTTTTACAGAACCTGTTTCGAATGTGTTTCCACATGAACAAGTGACAGTTGCAACTTTATAAGCTGGATGAATTCCTGCTTTCATCAATCTCTCTCCTCTCGCCCTGGACCATCTGGAACAGAGTTTGTATTATAGGGATATTGCAAAGACTGATGCCTTACACGACCCGTTAATGTCAGCCGTATATGCAGCAGATGGCATTTACCATATACGTTTAGTATACCAAATTGTCTTCTGCTTTGCAACTTTTTCAAATGTGGATTTCATATTGAAATAAAGGGTTTCCATTGAATCCGCTGTGGCGCTTGGGGATGCCTCCCGCAATAAGCCGGACAGCTGCGCCGTCAGTCTTATTGCTTCGGCTACCCCTGTTAAGGCGCCTGCGCTGGTTTGTATCACACCCAGTGCCGGTCAGTTCATTATAATAATCCTTTGCCGCCTCGTTGGTTTTTCATGTCCTCGTTGAGTTTGTCAAAGAATTCTTCGTTGGTTTTTGTTTGACGTAGTTTCTTTAGGAAACGTTCTGCAAAGTCGTGCGAGTCTGAGAATGTTTTACGGATTGCCCACAGTCTTTCGATTTGGTCGGGTGGAATAAGTAGTTCTTCTTTCCGGGTGCCTGAGCGGCGGATGTCGAGTGCCGGGAAGATTCGGCGTTCTGCAAGATGGCGATCCAGGTGGAGTTCCATGTTGCCTGTCCCTTTGAACTCTTCGTAGATAACTTCATCCATACGTGAACCCGTGTCAATCAGTGCAGTTGCAAGTATTGTTAAACTTCCACCTTCTTCGAGATTACGAGCTGCTCCGAAGAAACGTTTTGGCCGGTGGAATGCAGCTGGATCGATACCGCCGGAAAGTGTACGTCCGCTTGGCGGAATGATAAGGTTGTATGCCCGTGCAAGTCGCGTGATAGAGTCCATTAAGATGACGACATCGCGTTTATGCTCGACGAGTCGCATTGCACGTTCCAGTACGAGTTCCGCCACTTTTACGTGATTTTCGGGTACTTCATCAAACGTTGAACTGACGACATCGGCTTTGACGGAACGCTCGATATCGGTTACTTCTTCCGGACGTTCATCGATTAACAATACGATAAGCTCCGCATCTGGATGATTCGTTGTGATGGAATTCGCAATTTCTTTCAATAACAACGTTTTCCCTGCTTTAGGCGGGGCGACGATTAAACCGCGTTGACCGAAACCTACAGGTGACACGAGGTCCATGATACGTGTCGATAACTTGGCTGGATCTGTTTCAAGTTTAATATGACGATCGGGATAAAGCGGTGTAAGTGCAGGAAAATGTACACGTTCGCGTGCCACTTCGGGATCTTCACCATTTACTGCTTCCACTTGAAGGAGTCCATAATAGCGTTCCGATTCCTTCGGAGGACGAACTTTCCCCGCGACTTTATCACCATTGCGAAGATCGAAACGGCGGATTTGTGAAGCGGATATATAAATATCTTCAGAGCTTGGGGAGTAATTGATTGGGCGTAGGAATCCGTAACCTTCCGATTGGATGATTTCAAGAACCCCTTCCATGAAGAAATACCCTTCCTGCTCAGCTCTTGTCTTTAGTATTGAGAAGATTAGTTCTCTTTTAGTTAGTTTGCTGTAATAAGCAATTTTATATTCTTTAGCGAGGGCATATAACTCTTTTAATGTCATATTTTCCAGCGCCGACAGCGTCAGTATTGTCATTTTTCGCACCACTCTTTTAGTTGATGGGTATACGGGTAGAGGTTTTCTAATCATTCGGTAAGCGTTATACAGGTTATTCCTGCATAAAGGAAGACGCCCGGCGGTTAGCCAGGCGATGAGGTATTCAGTCTTGCATAACGAGCAGAGGTTTTTTCTTCATGCTGTGACGACCTTCCACGAATCGGACTGTGCCCGATTTGGAACGCATGACAAGTGAGTGCGTCTCACTATATCCGCCTTTAAATTGTACACCGCGAAGTAATTCACCGTCAGTTACACCTGTTGCAGCAAAGATTGCATCGTCCCCTTTGACAAGGTCGTCCATGTAAAGCACTTTGCTTACATCGATGCCCATCTTCTCGCAACGTTCGCGTTCTGCATCATCTGAAGGTACGAGACGACCTTGGATTTCGCCGCCAAGACATTTGAGTCCAACCGCCGCGATAACGCCTTCCGGTGCACCGCCAAGTCCGAACAAGATGTCTACTCCCGTATCGTCGAATGCCGTATTAATGGCAGCTGCAACATCGCCGTCGTTGATGAGTTTGATGCGTGCGCCTGCAGCACGGATTTCTTCAATGATTCCTGCATGACGTTCTCTATTCAAAACAGTGGCAACAACGTCACCGATGTCTTTATTTTTCGCCTTAGCAACAGCGTGAAGATTGTCTGTTACGGATGCGTCAATATCAACTTTACCGACCGCAGCAGGGCCGACTGCAATTTTATCCATATACATATCCGGTGCGTGAAGAAGATTGCCTTTATCGGCGATTGCTATAACAGCAAGTGCATTCCAGCCGCCCGCCGCAACAATATTTGTTCCTTCAAGAGGATCTACCGCTACGTCCACTAAAGGACCGGTACCCGTTCCGAGTTCTTCACCTATATATAGCATCGGCGCTTCATCCATCTCGCCTTCGCCAATTACAACGATACCTTGCATTGGGATCGTATCAAAAACTGTACGCATTGCAGTAGTTGCTGCGTCGTCCGCTTCATTCTTCAAACCGCGTCCCATCCAGCGTGCAGCTGAAACTGCTGCCGCTTCTGTGACACGAACTAATTCCATCGATAAACTGCGTTCCATTTTTGTTCCTCCCGTTTCACGGTGAACCCGTAAGTTTTAGTGCTCAATTTAATTATAGCATAATCTTTTGTAGCACTTGGCCCTTCATTTGTCAGCGGCCGGTTTTTCAGGAATAGATATTTTTCGAATATCCGCCCCGATTCCTTGGAGTTTTGCGATTAATGAACTGTATCCACGTTCGATATGTTGAATTTCCTGTACTTCCGTTTCCCCATCTGCGATGAGTCCTGCAATAACAAGCGCTGCGCCTGCACGCAGATCGGAAGCACGAACAGTGGCTGCTTGGAGAGGTGTTGGTCCTGACAAAATTGCTGCCCGACCTTCAACTCGTGCATCTGCATTCATCCTACGCAACTCGTCAAGCTGCTTGAAACGGGCGGAATATACTGTATCCGTTATAACTGATGATCCGATTGCCTGTGTAAGTAGAACGGAAAATGGTTGCTGCAAGTCTGTTGGAAAACCTGGATAGACGAGCGTTTTCACATCGACTGCATGCAAGTTCTCCGACTTCGGAATAAAGATCTGTTCTTCACCTTCAACGATATTAACGCCCATTTCACGCAACTTCGCCGTCAGCGCTTCCACATGGAACGGGATAACATTATCAATTGTAATTCCATCGCCTGCAGTCGCAGCCATAATCATAAACGTACCCGCTTCAATTCGATCCGGGATAATCGTATGCTTTGTTCCGTGGAGCTTTTCGACACCTTCAATCCGGATCACGTTCGTTCCAGCACCTTTAATGTTAGCGCCCATGTTCGATAGTAAAGTTGCTACATCTACAATCTCAGGTTCTTTTGCGGCGTTTTCAATTGTCGTGCGTCCTTTTGCCAGGACCGCTGCAAGCATAATATTGATAGTCGCGCCAACGCTGACAACGTCCAAGTAAATTTTAGCGCCGCGAAGTTCCTCTGCACGTAAATAGATGGCGCCATGCTCATTTGTTACTTTCGCTCCGAGTGCTTCAAAGCCTTTGATATGCTGATCAATCGGGCGCGGGCCTAAATGGCAGCCACCCGGCAACCCAATGACCGCGTTCTTGAATCTTCCAAGCATTGCACCCATTAAATAATAAGATGCACGAAGTTTTTTCACGTTGCCGTTTGGAAGAGGCATAGCAATCATATTCGTTGGATCAATACTCATTTTCCCAGCATCAAAATCCACTTTCCCACCGATGTCCTCCAATAACTCCTGAAGGATTGCTACATCTGAAATCTCCGGTAATCCCTCGATCGTTACGAGTGAATCCGCCAAGATTGAGGCAGGAATAAGGGCGACAGCACTGTTTTTTGCACCACTCACTTTAATCGTTCCTTGTAGTGGTTTACCGCCTTTTATTTTATAAACATCCATAAAACTTCTCCTTTAGTGCATTACTTGTTCTTTCTAGTTTCCCAGTCGGCAAGAAATGCTTCAATCCCTTTGTCCGTCAGCGGGTGTTTGAAAAGCTGTGTCAGCACTTTGAACGGCGTAGTTGCAATATGGGCCCCTTGAAGCGCTGCATCTGTTATATGCTGAGGACTGCGGATTGATGCTGCGATAATTTCCGTATCCATGTCGTGAATGGTGAAAATATCTGCAATCGTTCCGATCAAATTTATACCATCTTGCCCGATGTCATCGAGTCTACCTAGGAACGGCGACACGTATGTAGCACCTGCACGCGCGGCTAGAAGTGCTTGGTTTGCACTGAAAATTAGTGTGACATTCGTTTTAATACCTTCATTTCTGAACACGGAACAAGCTTTCAGTCCTTCAGGCGTCATTGGTAGTTTCACAGTAATATTCGGAGCGATTTTCGCAAGTTCGCGTCCTTCTTCAATCATTCCTTTTGCATCTAGGGCGATAACTTCCGCACTGACAGACCCGGGAACGAGTGCTGCGATTTCACGTAAACGTTCGTGGAAGGGTACATCTTCTTTAGCCACCAGGGATGGATTTGTTGTAACGCCTGATAAAATGCCCCAACTATGCGCTTCTTTAATCTCTTCGAAATTTGCTGTGTCAATGAAAAACTTCATGAATAGCTCCCCCTAATTTGGAATGGAAAAGAAGGGAATACATCTTCATCGGATGCTTCCCCCTTCCTTTCCCCAATCGTTTTTACGCTTTTTGCGAGCTTCCGAATTCACGCATTTTGCCGATAACCGTTTTTTTAATGGCATCGCGCATCGGCGTCAAGTATTTCCGTGGATCGTATACTTCGGCATCCGCAGCAAGTTTTTCGCGAACAGCTTTCGTTCCTTCAATTTGGTTTTCTGTATTGACATTTATTTTAGACGTGCCTAGTGAAATAGAACGTTGGATATCTTTCGTCGGGATTCCTGTTCCACCATGTAAGACGAGTGGTAAGTCGGATTGTTTCGAGATTTCCTCCATCTCTTCGAATCCAAGGTTCGGTTCACCTTTATACGGTCCATGTACGGAGCCAAGTGCAGGCGCTAGGCAATCAATTCCTGTATTATCCACAAGTTGTTTGCATTCTGCCGGATCCGCATAGATAACGCCTTCCGCAATCGTATCGTCTTCCTGGCCGCCTACGACACCTAGTTCCGCTTCCACAGAAACAGAACGTGCATGAGCATATTCAACAACACTTTTTGTAATTTCAATATTTTCCGCAAGCGGTTTAGCTGAAGCGTCAATCATAACGGAAGTGAAACCCGCGTCAATCGCTTCAACACATTTTTCATAGCTTGAGCCATGATCCAAATGGATGGCAACGGGAACAGTAATTTTATAGTCAATCATAAGGCCCTTCACGATGTGGACAACTGTTGTAAATCCACCAATATATCGTGCTGCACCTTCTGAAACACCAAGGATGACGGGCGATTGCTCTTCCTGCGCGGCTTGTAGAATAGCCTGTGTGTACTCCAGATTATTGATATTGAATTGACCAATTGCATATCCTTCTTTTTTCCCTTTAATCATCATTTCTTTCATCGAAACAAGTGCCATGCAAATTCCTCCTTCGGAAATTGAACTATCTATAATAAAGTCATCTTTCACTTATATACCTCCATTATCATAACAAAAACAGACAGTGTTTACCACTGCCTGTTTTGTCAGTTTACAAATAGCGCATTGACTGCATCGCGCACTTCATAAATATCGAAAGGCTTCGTAAAATATTTCACTGCACCCAGTTTCAATGCGTCTTCAGTCAGTTCAATTTCGCCATATGCCGTCATCATGATAACTGGCAAATCAGGCCAATTCTTTTTCAGGCTTTTTAATACTTCAATACCATCAATACCGGGCATTTTCATATCCAGTAATACACAGCCCGGTACTTCATCTTGAACGGCCTCAAGTGCTTCCGCCCCATTGGCTGCAAGTCGAGTCACAAACCCTTCTTTCTTAAACACTTCGTCAAGCAGAAGTCGGATGCCTGATTGGTCATCTACGATTAACAGTTTTCTCATTCACATGCCCTCTTTCCCCTTTAAGCTCATTTATACCTTATTTGACAATAAAGTTGTAAAACCCTTTATTTTGAATGAAAAAGTTTCTTAGATTCTATTTATTCCACTTTTTTACTAATGTGTATGATGAGATAAAGAAATCCCCTCAACAACGCTCGGCGCTTGGGGATGTCTCCCGCAATAAGCCAGACAAAGGACCGCTGTCAGTCTTATTGCTTCAGCTACCCCAGTTAGGCGCCTTCGCTGGAGATTACATAGAATCGTTCATTCAACATTGATAGGACTAAAAATGATAAAATAATAGAAACAGATACTAGATAGGAGGTGATTTTCCGTGAAAATGTTAACCACACAAATCGGGGGGCTTCTGCAGCGAATTGTTGCGAATGAAGACAGTATGATTGAAGAGACTGCGCGACTCTTGGCTCAAGCGACAATCGGTGAAGGTCGTGTGATTTTTGCGGGCTTTAATGGATTAGACGCGGTAACTGAAAATGCGTTACAGGGTGCTGAACAATTTTGCGGCGCAGTCCGTTATAGGGTTGGAATGGAAATTAGTTCAGCAGATCGCGTATGGATATTGACTCGTTTTGCGACAGATTCAGATGCACTTGAACTCGCGCACGTTCTTGCGAGTCGGTTCATCCCATTTGCAACGCTTGCGGCGGATAAACCCGGTGAGGATAACGAACTCGCTACTCTTTCTTATACATATATTTCCACTGGCCTGATGAAAGGGCTATTGCCGGATGAAGATGGCGGTCGTATCGTGCAACCGCATGCGCTTGCCGCTCTGTTCGTTTATGAAGCATTGAAGATGGAGTATGATGATATGGTGAAGGATGACTGATGGGGTTTCGAGGAATGAGCTGTTTGGATGAGGGGATACCTTCTTCTGGACGGCTTTTTTGTTGGTTAGTTCTAGTGGGCGGGGCACTTCTTTGAGCGCGTAACTGGATGCTTTGAGCGCGCGGGGCACTTCTTTAAGCGCGTAACTGGGTGCTTTGAGCGCGCGGGGCACTTCTTTGAGCGCGATATTGGATGCTTTGAGCGCGCGGGGCACTTCTTTGAGCGCGTAACTGGATGCTTTGAGCGCGCGGGGCACTTCTTTGAGCGCGTAACTGGATGCTTTGAGCGCGCGGGGCACTTCTTTGAGCGCGTAACTGGGTGCTTTGAGCGCGTGGGGCACCTCTTTGAGCGCGTAACTGGATGCTTTGAGCGCGCGGGGCGATGGATTGAGCGCGAACATGAAAAAAACTGCAGAATTCCATTCCTTCGAATGGGATTCTGCAGTTTGTATGCAAATTATTTCTTTTGATTGTCGATTGATGCGCGGATGAATTCACGGATCAAAGGTTGTGGACGTGTTGGGCGTGAAGCGAATTCGGCATGGAATTGGCAGCCGATGAAGTATGGATGATCTTTCAGTTCCATGATTTCAACGAGTTGGTCGTCAGGGCTGATTCCTGAACTGACGAATCCTGCTTCTTCGAATTGCTCACGGTAGGCATTATTAAATTCAAAGCGGTGACGGTGACGTTCGTAAACCAATTCTTCGCCGTAAGCCTCTTTTGTTTTTGTACCATCTTTTAATTTACAAGGGTATAGGCCAAGTCGGAAGTAGTCGTCATGATCGCAGCTTCCGTCACTGTCAGGATGGTTTTCGATGATTTTGTCTTCTGTTTCTTTGTCGAATTCGGCAGAGTTTGCGTTTTTCAAGCCGAGTACATTGCGTGCAAATTCAACAGCTGCCAATTGCATTCCAAGACCAATTCCGAAAAAAGGAACGCGGTTTGTACGTGCGTATGTGATTGCTTCGATTTTCCCGTCGACTCCGCGATCTCCGAAACCAGCTGGTACTACGATGCCGTCTACGTCCGCTAATAGTTCAGCAACGTTTTGTGCAGTTACTTCTTCGGCATTGATCCATTTCAAATCGATTTCCGCATCGAAACCGTAACCCGCGTGGCGAAGGGATTCGACTGCTGAAATGTAAGCGTCCGGCAACTCGACATATTTTCCGACAAGAGCAATACGAACGGATGTCGAAAGTGATTTCACTAGGTTTACAAGTTCTTTCACTTCTGTCAAATCTGGTTCTGCCGTTTCAAGCTCTAGGAAATCCACTACAATCTTGTCCATGTTTTGCTCATTCAAACGTAAAGGAACTTCATATAACGTTTCTGCATCAAGTGCTTCGATTACTTCAGTCGGCTTAATGTTGCAGAACAATGCGATTTTGTCTTTCATTTCTTGCGGAACTGAGTATTCACTACGGACAACAATCATATTTGGTTGAATGCCGAGGCTTCGCAATTCTTTAACGCTATGCTGTGTCGGCTTCGTTTTCAGCTCGCCAGCCGCCGCTAGGTACGGAATAAGTGTGTTATGGATATACATGACATCATTTTTTCCATGGTCCGCTTTCATTTGACGGAGCGCTTCTAAGTATGGAAGAGATTCGATGTCGCCTACACTGCCGCCGATTTCTGTTATGACAACGTCAGCATGTGTTTCTTTACCGGCACGTTCGATGAGGTTTTTGATTTCATTTGTAATATGTGGGATGACTTGGACGGTTGCGCCTTTGTATTCACCACGTCGTTCTTTATTCAATACGGAAGAGTATACTTTCCCCATCGTGACGTTAGAAAACTTGTTCAATTTGATGTCGATGAAACGTTCATAGTGACCAAGGTCAAGATCTGTTTCCGCACCATCTTCAGTTACAAATACTTCACCATGTTGGAGAGGGCTCATCATTCTTGGATCGACGTTAATGTATGGGTCGAATTTTTGGATAGTCACTTGAAGCCCGCGACTTTTCAACAGACGTCCAAGTGATGCCGCATTGATTCCTTTACCGAGTGATGAAACGACTCCACCTGTTACGAAAATATACTTTGTCATATTTTTCTCCTCCGTCATCTTTTTAGTTAGAAGCTGAAAAAATCAAAAAGCGCCCCATCTGTAGTCTCTGCTACAGGAGGAGCGCATATGCATTGTTTCATTTTGTCCTTTTTAAGGGCCCAGTAAAATCTTATAGCGGCAAGCCGACGATGTCAAGAGATTATTCCTCTTCCTCTTCTTCTTCGTCGTCCTCATCTTCTTCATCGATTTCCAACTCTTCGTCATCAGGGATAATTTCAAGTTCGTCATCAGGTTCAATAAGATCCGCTTCGATTTCTACGACTTCATCTTCGTCGTCGTCATCATCATCTTCGTCATCTTCGTCATCAACCAATTCATCGAAGTCCTCATCGAACAATTCATCCTCGTCCTCATCGTCTTCTTCGATATCCTCATCTTCAAGTTCATCTTTCTTTTTCTTTTTCTTTTTGCGAACTTTTACAACAGGAGCCGTTTCGACTTCGATTTGGTCAACCGGGTACCACTCGCGCAAGCCCCAGCGGTTATCATTGATAGCAAGGAATCTTCCATCGATATTCATATCTGTATAGAATTGTTGCATCTTTTGTTTCATTTGTTTTTCTGTGATACCGTTCAACTTACGGATTGCATCCATTAGCTGTATTAATGTAAGTGGTTGACGCGTTTCATTCAAAACCTCAAAGGCAATATTAATAAGGGATTCTTCTTTTAGTTGGTCTTTTGTCATTTCATGGATATTCAATTGACATTCGTCCTTTCTCTAAACACAAGCATACCTACCATTATAAACAGTATTGTCCCGATTATGCTACATTCTTTTACTCTTTTTGAAGTGTTTCAGTTCTTTCATGGAAATAAAACCCAGATAGAGTGCAGCAAGTAAAAATGGAACGGCTCCGAAACCTTTATCGTATAACAAAATAGTGAGGATAACAAGGACCACGATAATGAAAATATGTTGATGTAATTTCATGGCAACGCCTCTTTCGGATTGTAGTTGCACTTACTTTTGAACCTTCTTATATAGTATTCATTGTCCCATAGCAGAATGTAAAAATCCACAAGGAACCTACGCCCTTGTGGATTTTTCTAATCAAAACTATTCTTACATATTCCGTCTATATTGCCCGCCGACTTCATAAAGTGCGTTGGTGATTTGACCTAGGCTTGCAACTTTTACAGATTCCATAAGCTCCGCAAATATATTGCCGCCTGAAACAGCTACTTCCTTCAGCTTTTTCAGCGCATCTGCCGTTTGTTCCTCATGTGTCCGTTGGAATGCTCGTAAGTTGGTGATTTGTGTTTCTTTCTCTTCTTTTGTTGCACGTGCGAGTTCCATATTATCGATGTCATCTGTGGATGGCGGATTTGGATTCAAATACGTGTTCACGCCGATGATCGGTAACTCGCCTGTATGTTTTTTCATCTCGTAATGCATCGATTCTTCTTGAATTTTGCCGCGTTGGTATTGTGTTTCCATTGAACCAAGTACGCCGCCGCGGTCGTTAAGGCGATCGAATTCCGTCAATACAGATTCTTCGACAAGATCCGTCAGTTCTTCGATGATGAATGCACCTTGAAGCGGGTTTTCATTTTTCGCAAGGCCTAGTTCTTTTGTGATAATCATTTGGATGGCCATTGCGCGACGGACCGATTCTTCCGTCGGTGTTGTGATTGCTTCGTCGTATGCGTTTGTATGAAGCGAGTTACAGTTATCTTGAAGTGCCATAAGTGCTTGAAGCGTTGTACGGATATCATTGAAATCGATTTCCTGCGCGTGCAAGCTACGTCCAGATGTTTGGACATGGTACTTCAATTTCTGGCTACGTTCATTGGCACCGTATTTCTCACGCATTGTCACGGCCCAGATACGACGTGCGACACGGCCGATAACAGTGTACTCGGGGTCAAGACCATTTGAGAAGAAGAATGACAGATTTGGTGCAAAGTCATTAATATCCATGCCACGGCTCAAATAATACTCAACGTATGTGAAACCGTTTGCCAGTGTAAATGCCAGTTGTGATATCGGATTTGCGCCCGCTTCCGCGATGTGATAGCCCGAAATCGAAACCGAGTAGTAATTCCGTACTTTTTGGTCGATGAAATATTGCTGGATATCCCCCATCATGCGGAGTGCAAATTCTGTCGAGAAAATACATGTATTCTGCCCCTGGTCTTCTTTCAAGATATCCGCTTGCACAGTTCCACGTACAACTTGGAGAGTTGCTTCGCGCATTTCAGTAAATTCTTCAACCGTCAGTGTGCGCCCGATTTCTTCCTCTTTGCGACGCACTTGCTGATCCACTGCCGTATTCATGAACATGGCAAGAATAATCGGTGCGGGACCATTGATGGTCATTGACACGGAGGTTGCAGGTGCGCATAGGTCGAAACCTGCATACAATTTCTTCATGTCTTCGAGTGTGCAGATGCTTACACCGGATTCTCCGACTTTTCCGTAGATATCAGGACGTTCATCAGGATCTTCACCGTATAACGTTACGGAGTCGAATGCTGTCGATAGGCGTTTTGCGTCATCGTCTTTCGATAAGTAATGGAAACGTCGATTTGTCCGTTCGGGCGTTCCTTCGCCTGCGAATTGGCGTTTTGGATCTTCGCCTTCACGTTTGAACGGGAACACGCCCGCTGTATACGGATACGAACCAGGCACGTTTTCCTTGTAGACCCAGCGAAGGATTTCCCCGTAATCTTTGAATTTAGGCAGCGCCACTTTCGGTATCTTCAATCCGGATAGGCTTGTTGTTGTTAAAATTGTCCGCAATTCCTTGTCGCGTACTTTCGTAACGAATTCGTCACCGGCATAGGCTTCTTTTAGCTGTTCCCAGTTTGCCAGTATCCGTTTTGATTCGGCGGAAAGTTCGTCGCGAACGCCGTCAGCAAGTGATTGAAGTGAAGACGTAAGTGCATCATTAGGTGATTTTTCATTGACAACTTCGATTGCGCCTTCCAGCTGGAACAAACGGCGTGCGAAGTCGACTTGTTGGCCGGACTTTTTATGGTAATCACGCACTGTACCTGCGATTTCGCGTAAGTAGTGGTGACGTTCGTTTGGAATGATGACATTCTGTTTTTGCGTTTTTACGAATTGTGCATATGACGTTTCCCAGTCGAGTCCGCATTTTTCATTCAACACAGTGACGAGGGCTGCGAAAAGCGAATTCGTCCCTTTGTCGTTGAACTGGCTTGCAATCGTGCCGTAAACAGGCATCGTGTCCAGTTCCTTGTCGAATAAAAGATGACTACGCTGATACTGCTTTTGGACCTGGCGAAGCGCATCTTCTGATCCTTTACGCTCAAATTTGTTAATGACGATAAGGTCTGCAAAGTCGATCATATCGATTTTCTCGAGTTGTGTAGGCGCTCCGAATTCGCTTGTCATAACATACATAGATGCATCGGATACTTCGGTGATTTGGGCATCCCCTTGGCCAATCCCGCTTGTTTCGACAATAATCAGGTCAAAACCAGCTGTTTTCACGATATCGAGCACGTCTCTAAGTGCTCCTGACAGTTCTGTCCGCGATCCGCGTGTTGCGAGGCTGCGCATGAAGACGCGGTTATTGAAGATGGCATTCATACGAATTCGGTCGCCAAGAAGTGCGCCACCCGTTTTTTGTTTTGTGGGGTCAATGGAGATGATTGCCACTTTTTTGTCCGATAAATCGTGCAGGAATCTCCGAATTAATTCGTCAGTCAGAGAACTTTTCCCTGCCCCACCTGTACCCGTAATTCCTAGGACTGGCGTATTTTTGGAAAGTGAACGGGCTTTTTCGATTAAACGATTTGCTTCCGCATCGTTTTGGTCGTACATTTCTTCTGCATACGAAATAAGGTTTGCGAGCACTTCCGGTTTGTCCGTACTCACTTGGTCAAGATAATTAATTTCGTTATCCACTGCAGTAAGGAAATCACATTCTTCCAGCATGCGGTTGATCATGCCTTGAAGGCCCATTTTGCGGCCATCTTCCGGTGAGAAGATCCATGATACGCCGTAGTCATGCAGTTCTTTTATTTCTTTCGGAATGATGACTCCTCCGCCTCCGCCGTAAATGCGGATCTGTGGCGCACCTTTTTCCTCAAGAAGGTCGTACATGTATTTAAAGTATTCAACGTGACCGCCTTGGTAAGACGAAATCGCGATACCTTGGACGTCTTCCTGGATTGCCGCATTGACTACTTCTTCAACAGAACGATTGTGTCCTAGATGAATGACTTCTGCTCCGCTAGCTTGTAAAATGCGGCGCATGATATTGATGGATGCATCGTGCCCATCGAATAGACTTGATGCAGTGACAAATCGGATGTGATTCTTCGGTTCGTAAATTTCGACTGTTGCCATATATGGAACACCCCTTTTGCTTTAATAAACGTTCATATTTGAAATCTATACTGCTTATGATTTCGACGGTTCCCCTTGCAGCCCTTTGAAAAGCTGCGCCGTCTGAATATCAATGTATTCTTCGATTGTATACGTTTTATGCAATGCCCATCTGCGGAACGCCCACATCTGTCCTTGAACGACGACGTGGTGCGCTGCGATGCCGACTTCTTCATCAGCGATATGCAATTCTCCCGATTGCACACATGACTGAATTAGATTTTCGAATAAGGCTACCATTTCCATCTCTTTTGTTAAAACGTATTGCAATGCGTCTTTCGGCAATGACTTCGATTCCTGATACATAACGACGAATTCATCTGACATGTTGTCAATTAAGTTGAAGTACTGCTTGATGGCTGCTTTGAGCCCTTCGATTGTACCGTCTTGGATAGCGAGTGCGGAAAGACGCGTATTCACTTCGTTGTAAATGCTGTCACAGACTAGGTAAAGTACATCTTCCTTCGTCCGGATGTATTCGTAAAGCGTTCCGATGCTGAAACCCGCCGCTTTCGCAATTTCACGGGTCGTCGCACGATGGAACCCTTTTTCTTTGAACAGCTTCACCGCCCCCCGGATCATCTGTTCACGTCGTTTTTCGATAAGACTTTCATCTTTTATAGACGATTTCACTTCACGTTTTGTATCCATTCAAGTTCCCCCGATCATTTTGTTAACATGCGGGAGATAACGAGACGTTGGACTTCTTGCGTTCCTTCGTAGATTTGTGTGATTTTCGCATCGCGCATGAAGCGTTCAACAGGATAGTCTTTCGTGTAACCGTAGCCTCCGAATACTTGAACCGCCTCTGTTGTTGTTTTCATTGCTGTATCGCCGGCCATCAGTTTCGCCATTGCGGATTCTTTTCCGTAAGGCAAGTTGTTCGACTCAAGCCATGCCGCTTGGTATGTAAGAAGTCGTGACGCCTCGATTGATGTAGCCATATCCGCTAGTTTGAAGCCGACACCTTGGTTGACTGCGATTGGTTTGCCGAACTGAACGCGCTCTTTTGCATAGCCGACTGCCGCATCAAGTGCACCTTGAGCGATACCGACTGCTTGCGCCGCGATGCCGTTTCGTCCGCCGTCGAGTGTTTTCATAGCAATGATGAAACCTTGGCCTTCTTCACCAAGTAGGTTTTCTTTTGGTACACGGCAGTTGTCGAAAATGATTTCAGTAGTAGGTGATGAACGGATGCCGAGTTTCCGCTCTTTTTTACCGACCGAGAAGCCTGGGAAGTCTTTTTCGATGATGAATGCACTAGTTCCTTTATGTTTTGACTCGGGATCTGTTACTGCGAAAACGACGTATGTATCTGCGATGCCACCGTTTGTAATGAAGATTTTCGAGCCATTCAAAATGTAGTCGTCGCCGTCGCGTTTTGCGCTCGTACGCATGGATCCTGCATCAGATCCTGCACTTGGTTCAGTTAGGCCGTATGCACCAATTTTCGTTCCTTCTGCCATTGGACGAAGGTATTTCTGTTTCTGTTCTTCTGTTCCGAATTTGAAGATTGGCCATCCGCCTAGTGATGTATGTGCTGAAAGTGTGACGCCCGTTGATGCGCATACACGTGAAAGTTCTTCTACTGCGATAACGTATGCAAGGTAGTCACTGCCGATGCCGCCGTATTCTTCAGGCCATGGAATACCTGTTAGGCCGAGTTCGCCCATTTTTTTGAAGATGTCCATGTCGAATCGTTCTTCTTCGTCTCGTTCTGCAGCTGATGGTGCTACTTCTTTTTCTGCGAAGTCGCGTACCATTTTGCGGATCATTTCGTGTTCTTCTGATAGTTTGAAGTTCATTTGGTTTCCCACCTTGTTTTTAGTTGTATGTAGCTTGAGAGCAGGTATAGATTTCCTACTTTAGACCGCTTCGTCGCAGGGGATGCCTCTCGCAATAAGCCTAGAGGTGGTGCGTTTCTTGTCTTATTGCTTCGGCTACCCCGTTTGACTCCTACACTGGTGTTTCTTGGGCAGGGGAGTGCGAACACCCGGTGCATTTACTTCGTCAAATGTTTTGAAATGACGATGCGTTGGATTTCGCTTGTTCCTTCGTAAATCTGCGTTACTTTGGCGTCGCGGAAATAGCGTTCGACTGGGTAGTCTTCTGTAAAGCCGTAGCCGCCGAATACTTGGATGGCTTCGGTTGAACAGTCGACTGCGGTTTGGGAAGCGAATAGTTTCGCCATCGATGCTTCTTTTCCGCAAGGTAGGCCTTCCGACCGAAGCTGGGCAGCGCGGTAAACGAGTAACCGGGATGCTTCGACGGCTGTTGCCATGTCCGCAAGTTTAAAGCCGACGCCTTGTTGGGCTGCGATTGGTTTACCGAATTGCACACGTTGTTTCGCATAGTCTATCGCCGCTTCGAGTGCTGCTTCTGCAATACCGAGTGCTTGCGCTGCGATTCCGATACGACCGACATCTAGATTTGCCATGGCGATTTTGAATCCTTCGCCTTCAGCGCCGAGTCTATTTTCTATTGGTACTTTCATATCTTCGAAAGTTAGTTGGACAGTCCGCGAACCGTGAAGGCCCATTTTTTGTTCATCTTTTCCGATGATGAGACCCGGCGTGTTTTTATCGACAATGAATGCTGTGATGCCGTACGTTCCTTTTGCGGGTTCTGTGGAGGCAAAAACGATGTAAACGTCCGCTTCCCCACCATTTGTGATGAACATTTTTGAACCGTTGAGTACGTAGTGGTCCTCTTTTTTTACAGCACGTGTTTTCAATGACCCCGCGTCCGACCCTGCTGAGGATTCTGTTAGACAGAATGCACCAAGGTATTCGCCGCTTGCCATTTTCGTCAAGTAGCGGTTTTTCTGCTCTTCATTGCCAAAATACATGATTGGATTAGTACCGACCGATGTATGGACGGAAAGGATGACACCAACGACTGCGCTCACTTTGGATAGTTCGTGGATCGCCGTAATATAGGAGACGAAATCCATACCCGCTCCGCCACGTTCTTCAGGAACGGTGATGCCCATCAGTCCGAGTGCAGCCATTTTTTTCAACACTTCACGTGGAAATTCGCCCGCTTCCATTCTAGGAATGAAAGGCTCTATTTCCGTCTTCGCAAAGTTTTTAACCATGTCGCGCATCATCTGCTGTTCTTGGGTGAACTGTAAATCCATTGAGTTTGTGCTCCTTTAGTTAAGGGTTCAAAAAAGATGGCCTGTCGTTTTACATCCACCCGTTTTTTTGAACTTCCGATTAGTTGTAAACGTAGAAGCCACGACCTGACTTTTTACCGAGCCATCCTGCTTTTACATATTTTCTAAGCAATGGACATGGGCGGTATTTGGAGTCGCCGAATCCTTCATGTAAGGTTTCCATGATGTAGAGGCATGTGTCGAGTCCGATGAAATCTGCAAGTTGAAGCGGGCCCATTGGATGATTCATGCCGAGCCTCATGACTTCGTCGATTGCTTCTTCTTTTGCCACACCTTCATAAAGTGTGTAGATGGCTTCGTTGATCATCGGCATAAGAATGCGGTTTGCGACGAACCCCGGGAAGTCATTCACTTCGACGGGTACTTTCGCTAATTTGTTCGTCATGTCTTCTACTGCTTGGTAAACTTCATCTGCCGTTGCAAGACCGCGGATGATTTCAACGAGTTTCATGACGGGTACCGGATTCATGAAGTGCATACCGATTACTTTTTCGGGGCGATTGGTTGCTGCCGCGATTTCCGTAATGGGTAATGAAGATGTGTTGGATGCAAGAATTGTATGTGCAGGTGCAATTTTATCGAGTTGCCCGAAAATTGTACGCTTGATATCCATGTTTTCAACGGCTGCTTCGATAACTAGGTCGACGTCTGCTGCATCGTCTAGATCGAATGACTTAGTGATGCGACCGAGCGTTTTCGCTTTTTCATCTTCTGTCATGCGTCCTTTTTCTACGTTGCGGGACAAGTTTTTCGTAATGACTGCGAGCCCTTTTGCGTAAGATTCTTCTTTGATGTCATTTAATTTCACGTCGAAGCCGGCTTGTGCGCAAACTTGTGCGATTCCGCCGCCCATTTGTCCTGCACCGATGACCATGATTTTTTTTATGTCCATATGTTTATTCCCCCGTTACGTTTATGATTTTGCTACTTCTATCATAATTGCGTCGCCTTGGCCTCCACCCGAACAAATCGCCGCAATGCCGATTCCACCGCCACGGCGTTTAAGCTCGTATGCGAGTGTTAGGATGATGCGTGCCCCGCTTGCTCCGATTGGATGTCCAAGTGCGACCGCTCCACCATTGACGTTGACTTTTTCAGGGTCAATTTTTGCAATTTGTGAACTTGCGAGCGCTACTGCCGCGAACGCTTCGTTAATTTCAAACAGGTCGATTTCTTCGAGCGTTTTACCGGTCTCTTTCAAAATTTCGTTGATGACGAGTCCTGGTGTTTGCGGGAAGTTCTGCGGTTCAATGGCAACTTCCGCATGACCGATAATTGTCGCAAGTGGTGTTTTTCCTTCTTTCGCGGCACGCTCTTCATTCATCAAGACAAGTGCACATGCCCCGTCATTGACGCCCGGTGCGTTACCCGCCGTGATTGTACCGTCTTTACCGAAAGCCGGACGTAGTTTAGCGAGTGTTTCGAGTGATGTATCACGGCGCGGCGCTTCGTCAGTATCAACTTTTATGGGATCCCCTTTGCGTTGCTTGACGTCAACCGGGATTATTTCTTCTGCGAAAATCCCTGCGTCAATTGCTTGTAATGCGCGTTCATGGCTCCGTAACGACCATTCATCCTGCGTTTGTCGTGACAATGAAAATTCGTCTGCTGTTAAATTACCGTATGTACCCATATGGACGTGATCCGGTGAGAATGAACAAGAAAGCCCGTCGAACACCATGCCGTCGATAAGTTGTGTGTCCCCCATTTTTAATCCAAAGCGACCTTTTGGTAAATAGTAAGGTGCATTGGACATCGATTCCATGCCGCCCGCAACAATTACTTCTTCGTCTCCGAGGCGGATAAGTTGGTCGCCAAGTGTGACACTGCGCATGCCTGATGCACAAACTTTGTTGACGGTTTCCG
The DNA here is from genome assembly GCF_900609045.1 of Filibacter tadaridae. Lineage (GTDB taxonomy): Bacteria > Bacillota > Bacilli > Bacillales_A > Planococcaceae > Sporosarcina > Sporosarcina tadaridae. Next base: position 101,494 of record NZ_UXAV01000017.1, on the reverse strand, counting down.
TTTTCACGGACCATGGTATGCCCGCTTTCGTCGCGGCTTGTCTGGAAGGAATTTGGCCTTGACCTGCTTGCAGTACATTTCCGATGATGACTTCGTCGATTTCGTCTTCTTTGACACCTGAACGATTCAACGCTTCTTTAATAGCGATGCCGCCCAAATCACTTGCAGTCAACGACATTAATGCGCCGCCCAATTTTGCAAAAGGGGTCCGTGCTCCATCTATAATGACTGTTTTCGTCATTCCATTCGCCTCCAATACCATTTTTGATAGCGTTTTCATTTTCAATTAAGCAAAGCGACTGAACGCTCGCTCAACGGAAATGTGAAGAAAAAGGGAGTGTTTCCACTCCCATCATATGTCATCTACTATCTATCAGTATAGCGGACTTTCAAAATTGTCGCAACATACTTATTGTGAAATAGTTTTCGATTCTTCTTCTAAAACAGGTTTCCAGTCTTCACCGAAAATAGAACGTTCTAGTAGTTCGGCGATATCGTAAGTGCCAACTTTATCTTCAACTTCGACTGCTTTTGTACCATCTGACAACATTGTCAGGCAATACGGGCAACCAGATGAGATAATGCCGGGACTAACTTCAAGTGCTTGTTCCGTCCGAGCTACGTTAATGCGGTGGCCTGTATCTTCTTCCATCCACATAAGTCCTCCACCTGCACCACAGCACATTGCGTCTTGACGATTCCGTTTCATCTCCACAAGGTTGACGCCCGGAATGGTTTTCAAGATTTCACGTGGCGGGTCATAGACGTCGTTGTATCTTCCGAGATAACAAGAGTCATGGAAGACGACGGTTTCATCGATTGCATGTTCCGGTTTCAGTTTCCCTTGCACAACGAGATCATACAGCATTTCTGTGTGATGAATGACTTCTGCATTGAATCCGAAATCCGGGTATTCATTTTTAAAGATGTTGTAGGCATGCGGGTCAATCGTAACAATTTTTGTAACGTTATTTTTTTCGAACTCTTCGATGTTAGAGGTCGCCAGTTCTTGGAATAAAAACTCATTCCCTAGTCGACGCGGTGTATCTCCAGAGTTCTTCTCTTTATTCCCAAGAATGGCGAACTTGACGCCCGCTTCGTTCATAAGATGTGCAAATGAAAGGGCAATCTTTTGTGAACGACTATCGAATGCACCCATCGAGCCGACCCAAAAGAGGTACTCGAATTCTTCATCCGCTTTTTTCAATTCTTTTACCGTCGGAATATGAAGATCCGGACGTTCCTCGCGCCAGTTTTCTTTTTCTTTCCGGTTAAGGCCCCATGGATTTCCTTGACGTTCGATGTTCGTCATCGCGCGTTGTGCATCCGGGTCCATTTTCCCTTCCGTCATAACAAGATAACGGCGAAGGTCAATGATTTTGTCAACGTGTTCGTTCATGACCGGACATTGGTCTTCACAGTTACGGCATGTTGTGCACGCCCAAATTTCCTCTTCTGTAATGACGTCGCCGATTAGTGACGGGTTGTAGATGTCATCCATCGTCGCGCCTTCAAGTCCAGCAGCGAGTGCGATTTGGTTCCCTTTTGTGTTACCGAATGCCATCTTCGGTACCCACGGTTGTTGTTTAGTGACAAGCGCACCTGTATTTGTCAGGTTATCGCGTAGTTTCGTAATGAGGTCCATCGGTGACAGCATTTTGCCTGTCCCAGTTGCTGGACACATATTCGTACAACGTCCACATTCAACACATGCGTAAAAGTCGATCATTTGCAGTTGTGTGAAATCAGTGATTGTCCCTACACCAAGTGGCGGGATGTCTTCTTCATTTTCACTTTCAAGTGCTTCAAAATCGATTGGCTTCAGTCTGCCGGCATTATCAAGTCGATGGAAATAAACGTTTGCTGGTCCTGCGATCAAGTGGGCGTGTTTGCCTTGCGGTACATAGACAAGGAATGACAGCAAGCTCAGTAAGTGAATCCACCAAGCGATGAAGAATACCGTGACAACGGCTGCTGTCGGCATTGCACCGAACACCATCGAAATGACAGATGCAACAGGTTCAGTCCAAGTTGCTTCGTGTCCTTGCCAAATCATGTTCATACCGTTTGCGACAAGCGTTGAAAGCATAAGCGAGCCGATGAAAATAAGGACAAGACCTGATTTCCAGCCGCGTTTAAGACGAACAAGCTTCTCAACGTAACGACGGTGGAAAGCCCACACACATGCGACAAGAATCATGAATACGACAGTTTCTTGGAAGAATGTGAAATACGGGTAAACCGGACCAAGTGGTAAATGCGAGCCTGGTTTCAACCCTTTCCAGATTAAATCGATTGCCCCGAATTGAACGAGCAGGAATCCGTAAAAGAACATCACGTGGATGGCTCCACTCTTCTTATCTTTCAATAGTTTCTTTTGGCCGAATACGAAGACCCAAATTTTCCGGAGTCGTTCGCCTACATTGTTATCAAATTCTTCTTTCCGTCCAAGTTTGATCCATTGTGTTCTTGTTTTAAGTACATATGTGAACAATGCGAGCGCGTAAGCGACAACTGTTAAGAATAATACCCAGTTGGCTATTAATAGTGGCTCCATTCATTTTCTCCCCTTTCATTTGTTTAAACGTTATGAATAGTGTAGTTGAAAATAACTACTCTGTCGATACTCTATTCATAGTTTAAATTATGAATGAGCGTTCAGTCAATGATAAGTTTTGGTAGTTTTGAGTTTTCGGTGTGGGTGAGGGGGATTTTGGGGGGTGTGGGTGTGGTGTGATTGATCGCTTCGGCGGCATATTTGAGCGCGCGGGCCGGGCGATTGATCGCTTCGGCGGCATATTTGAGCGCGCGGTGCATGCGATTGATCGCTTCGGCGGCATATTTGAGCGCGCGGTGCATGCGATTGATCGCTTCGGCGGCATATTTGAGCGCGCGGTGCATGCGATTGATCGCTTCGATGGATTCTTTGAGCGCGCAGGCCAACCTAACTTCATTCCAAACAAAAAAACCTGCGGATGCAGGTTTTACTGATGGATTTGTAGTTCATTCAAAAGGGTGCCGAAATGCTTTATTGCTTGTTCAATTTGTGTCTTGGCAATTGCTAAGAGAACTACGGTTGACGGGCCTGCTGATTTGGTGGTGTCTAGTATCGTCTCGATTTGCGATTTGTGATTTCCTGTTATTGTGCGGACTTCTTCCAAGATGCCCCGCGAGCCAACCGGCCAGATTTGTTGGACGATTCCGTGTTGAATTGCTTTACGCAAAGTACTGACGGATGCGATTTCTCCCGTGCGGTTTTGTACTTCATTGCCAACGAGGGGTGTGCCGTATGTAAACCACTTACTTTTTCCCAAAGCTGGAGCCGCTGTCCGTTTGCCGATCATCGTGACGGCCATCGCGGATTGGAGAAGCTGCATATTTGTTTCCGTGCTGCCGCTGATTGAGGGCGTTGGAATGCCCGCCTCGTGAAATAAATCCTTGACACCCGCTTTGTACTCTTCCCAACTTTCGCTACCGCTGAAGTTATGGATAAGTATGGTGATGGGTTGGGCATTGGCAGCCCATTGTTCGAGTAGAGCGACGCGCGCGGCAAAATAAGCGGTGACGCGGTCGGGTACACGCACAATATCGGCTGCCTTTTCGCCGATTCCCCCCGAATTATCAGTGGTCACGATGAAATCGCCGCCGATATCGATTGCATTTCTCATCGCAGTTGACCCTTTCTAGTTGCAAATGCTTGTTGAATAACTGGCATGACAACTGCCGCAATAACCGCGTTTACGATTGTTGCCAGTAGTAAAAATGGCAATGAACCGATGAAAAATGCCGGTGAGATTAGGAAGTAGAATGGCAATGGCGCGAGCAATCCATTTGCTACTATGAAAAATACCCATTTCAACAAGTCATGCCCCGCCTTATGCAGACGGGCAAAAGCGATGACAATGACGAACATTTCAAGCGCGATAATTACATGCAAGGGTCCTAAGGGAAATCCCGCGTTCATGGCTGACGCTGCGTGTCCAAGCATGGCGGCAGTCCCTGCGAAAACAGGGGGCAGGAATGCGGCGGATACGAGCGCTGGAACTGTGTCGAGTGCGAGCGAACCGATGCCGGACGGGATTTTGATGAGTCCCCCTATGACGCATAACGCTGCGAACAGCGCTGTTAAAGTAAGTCGTTTGAGCTTCATGACTTAGTTATCCTTTTTCTTTTTTGTGTCTTCTGTACGGAATACTTTTGCGCTACGGACGTATTCGATGTCCTTTACTTGAAGGCGTGCGTTGACAATCCGCGCTGCAACGAAGAAGTAATCCGATAGTCTGTTTAAATACCGTTGGACAGTTGCAGGAACATCATCTTCCGCCTTCATAAGCGTCACCGTTTGCCGTTCTGCGCGTCTTGCGATAGTGCGTGCAATATGGAGTGACGCTGCCCCCGGTGAGCCGCCCGGTAGGATGAATCGCTCTAGCGGCGGTGCTTCTTCCATTAATGTATCGATACGTTGTTCAAGTACTTCGATTGGTTCATCGGTCAGTTTGTAGTGTCGCTCTTTCATGACGTTTGCAAGGTCATTTCCGCCGTCGAATAATTCGTGTTGAATCGCTTCCAAATCTGCAAGTATATCTGCGAAAGTCTTTGCGTCAAGTTCAATCATTGCTTTTCCTACAAACGAATTTAATTCGTCCATTGTGCCGTATGCTTCGACGCGCAAACTGTCTTTATCGACACGTCCACCGATCAAACCTGTTTTCCCCTTATCCCCTGTTCGCGTGTAAATTTTCATTGTTTTTCTCCCCTTTTCTTCACTGTTTGTGCGAGACCATACCAAATGCGCGTCACTTCATCCGCTTCGGCAATTAATCGTTGATAGAGCCGTCCGCAAGTGTCCCGCAACTTGCGCTGATCAGCATCCATCGGTACAATACCCCGTCCGATGTCGGTCAAAATGATGATAACGCTACGATCCTTTTGTACTCTCATGATATGCTCGATAGCTTGTTGTTCATCCAAATCCGTTTGCGCAAGCCAGTTTTCGAGGCCCGCGATGACGATTTTATGGTTGATGAAGGTATCCGTTTCAGGTAATTCGCCATCAAACCATGCCAGTTTTTCATGTGCAAATTTTGTTCTTACATAGTGCCGTTTGCCGTTGTGGGCACCGCCGATATAGATATGCATGCTTGTCCCTCCTTGAACGCCCGCTGATTTTCCCATTCAAGACGGTAACAGTATCCACGTGGAATCTTCCATGACCAAAACTCGTTTTGGATAGGTGAAAATTTCGTTAGAATGATGCGAATCGGACCGCCATGCGTCACGATAATTGCGTCTTTCGGTACCATTTTGAGTGCCGACATTACACGATTTTCGACTTCAACCAAGCTTTCCCCACCCCTTGGTGCATTTGCGTAAGGGTCGTCAATCCATTGCCGGTAATCTGTATCCTTTTCAAGGTCCGCATAGGTTTTCCCTTCAAATTCACCAAAATTGCATTCCCGGAAATTGCAATCCTCCTTGTACCTTTCATTCGGAAAATAAAGTGCGGCCGTCTGACGGGCCCTTAGTAAATCGCTTCCGCAAACAAATCGGGCAAGTGCCAGTGGATGGACCGCTTTAGCCGATTCCAAAATAGGTTCGTCGGTCCAGCCGATGTATTTCCGGTCTTCATTGCCTTGAGTCGGTAAGTGACGCACTAGATGAAGAACAAAACTGTCAGCCATAATACCGCCTCCATTCCTTCGATGAATGCCCCGCATAAGTCACCTGATACGCCGCCGAAATGACGGATCGACCATCGACGATAGATGTAAAGTGCAACTGCCAGAACGCCAAATAATGTTATCGGAATGAAAACACTTTCCACAATGAAACCGAGGATGACTAAAGCCAACACAGTTGTACTTAACGACAGAACGACGACGAATTTCATGTCCATCTTCTCTTTGAAGAAATGGGCAATCCCTTTGTCTTTAGCAAGTCCTACAGTTGTGAAATATACATTCATTCCAGCGCGTGCCAACAAAGGAATCATGATGAAGAATACGAGACTTGCCGTACCGCGCATCAGGATTTCATTCAACAAGGCAATTTTAACGATGAGCAACAAGACGAGAGCCATTGTGCCGAAAGCGCCGAGCCGCGGATCATCCAATATTTCCAGTCGCTTCGCTCGATCCTTGTAGGAAAAGAATGCATCCCCGGCGTCCGCCCAGCCGTCCAAGTGCAAGCCACCTGTCAGGAAAATTGCCGTTAAGACGACGAATACAGCCGCGAGCAATGTGCCGGTATGCAGATTGATCAACAGCAACACCGAGACGGCGTACATGACAAGACCGATTGCCGCGCCTACAAAAGGCAGTGCGACGTACATTGCCGTGACTTCTTTTCGACCAAGCGGTAATTCTTTCTTGACTGGAATGGCGGTGAAAAATTGAAGCGCCAGTAAAATACCGTTCATGTTACACCGCCTGGTTGTGCGATGATTCGCTTGACGAGCGGCCAATCCAGATTCACTTTCACATGCGCTGCCCATTCAGCATAGACATCGACGCCTGTGAGTGCTGGGATGACGGGGCGGTCCACGTCTTCTTCCTCAATGCCGTGATTCGCTTTGAATGGAATCACGCCCGCAACCGGTATTCCCGTGTAGGATTCGATGAAATCAATGCCGTCTTGAAATAGAGTTACGTCTCCGTGGAATTTATTGATAATAATCGCTTTAACGCGCGATCGATGTGCAGGTGGAAGAAGTTGCAAGGTGCCGACAATCGACGCAATAGCACCCCCGCGGTCGATGTCGGCGACCAATATAGCGGGTACATCCGCAATTTCCGCGACGCGCATATTGACGATTTCCCTATCATTGAGATTCACTTCCGCGGGGCTTCCGGCACCTTCAATAATGATGGTTTCATATGTTTCGCCAAGCTTAGCAAGTGCTAGATGGATGGCTTTGATGCCTTGTTCGAAAAATTGTTCCCGGTATGCTATCCCCCCGAGAAGACCGAGTTTTTTCCCGAAAATGAGCACTTCCGATTTCATATCCTGGCCCGGTTTCAGCAATATCGGATTCATGTAAATGGACGGAACGGTTCGAGCGGCATGTGCTTGGATGAATTGCGCGCGGCTCATTTCTTCACCGTTTTGCGTTATCGATGAAAAGCGGGACATGTTTTGCGATTTGAACGGCGTAACGCAAACGCCTTCGTCGGCTAATAGGCGGCATAACGCTGTAGCAATCAGTGTTTTCCCTGTATCGGATGCTGTGCCTAATACAATCAATCCATTCATGCAAGTACCTCCCGCTGTCCGTTTTTCCAATCCGTTGCCAGACCATAATCAATTTCAATTGCTTCGTCCGCCTGTGCTACAAGCTTTTGGTGTATGCGACCGATCCATTTACTGTACGTACGTGTTTCCATGTAGGTTGACGGTAATTCATCCAGCACTTCATTGGAAACGATGACTAGATGTGACGTTTTTGCGAGAATGTCATTAATTGTTTCATAGAGTTGTGCTTCTTTCTGTTCCATACAGCCTGGTTCGCTGATGCAAGGCGTTGCGGTTTCCCATCCGCTGTACAATTCATTTGCAAGCCATGTGGTCAAGCAATCCCATAAAACCAAATCACCTTGTTGAATGGATGGCACAACTCCCGCTAGTTCCACAGGTTGTTCAATCGTTGTACAATCGATTTCGGCACGGTCTTGTTTGTGCCTATCGATGCGTGCCTGCATTTCAGCATCCGTCGCTGTGCCCGATGCGATGTACACGAGGCGTCCTGCCACGTGGCTGGCTTCGTCAACAAGCATTTTTTCGGCGTACGCACTTTTTCCACTTCGCACACCGCCTATAATGACTGTCAGTTTTCCGCGAACCATATAGCCAACACCTCTTTCAATCGTGTCATCTCCGCTTCTTTCTTCATGCCGACGCGTAACCAGTGTCCATCCATTCCGAGGAAGTTTTCAGAGTGTCTGAGTACGATTCCCTGTTGCAATAAATCTTGGAACAGTTTACTTGCTTGCTGATGCGGTCCCGGCTTAAATGACAGGAAATTTGCAACGGAATCCGTCACTGTGCAGCCGTGTCGCCGTAGAAATTCAGTTAAACGTTGTCGTTCAACTGTACTTTGGTGAATGACTTGTTGCCGATACGTTTCTTCCCGCAAACAAACTGCCCCGATTTGTGCCGCGATTCCATTGACGTTCCAATGCGGCGCGCGGGCTTTAATGTCCATTATGATACTTGGGCTTGCAACGACATAGCCGAGTCGAATTCCAGGAATAGCGTACATTTTAGTCATGGACCGGACAACTGTGACATGTGGATAGTTTTCTACTTCGGGAATGAAAGACAGGGATTCATCCACAAAATCGATGAACGCTTCGTCAAATACACAGTCACAATCCACTTCTGCACCGCGACGGACAATCGTTTGTAATTGGTCCCGTGTCGGCAAGCGACCAGTGGGATTATTGGGCGTGCATAGATACAAAACGGATACTTCTTTCATTTTTTCCAAAATCGTTGCAAGCGGCAAGTCGAAGCCGTCCGTTTCCGATGCGATAATCTGGATGACTTCGACATTCTTCGCAGTCAATGTCGCTTCATACTCGGAAAATGTCGGGTGCACGATGAGCGCCTTTTTGCCTTGATAGCGTTCCGCGATAAGCGCGAGCAACTCCGCAGCCCCGTTCCCTGCGAATAAATACGGGGTAGAAACGCCGTGAAAATTTGCCGCTGCTGATAGGAAAGGTTCTCCGAACGGATCCGGGTAGGCAGACAGTTTCGAGAGCAGCGCGGGCCAGCTGTCGCTAACGGCTTGCGGTGGACCAGCTGGATTGACATTTTCACTAAAATCCAATAGGGTATCCGGCGGCTCGATACCGAGTTTCGCGTATACATGGTGTGGATTTGCTCCGTGATTAGGCAACTGCATAGATCATCATCCCAACTACAGCCATCATGATCCAAAAGACAATGGATACTGAATGCATTTGTGTGATAGCTGATTGAATATGCGCCGCAGTGAGTGGAACCGTGCCCGGACCTAGTTCCGGTCTATTGGAAACGACGCCACGATAGGTACTTTTTCCACCTAGTTTGACACCTAGTTGCCAGGCGGTAGCAGCTTCCAGGAATCCGCTATTCGGACTTGGATGGCGTCTGGAATCCTGGCTCCATCCCTTCAACCGCTTACCAAACGGTACCTTTCCTTCATTCGGCGTGTATAAAAGAATAAGTAGTCCTGTGATCCGTGCCGGAATGAAATTTAAGACGTCGTCCGCGCGTGCGGAAAAAGTACCGAACTTCTGAAAACGTTCGTCTTTATGACCAATCATTGAATCCAGCGTATTCACCGTTTTGTAGATCCATAAGCCTGGTGCGCCTAATAGAAACGCCCAAAAAAGAGGTGCTGTAATGCCGTCCGATGTGTTTTCGGAGACGGTTTCGATGACACCGCGTGTAATGTCGCTTTCTTTCAACTTTTCCGTATCACGACCGACAATCCATGACAGTTTAGTCCGTGCTTCCGGTAAATCCCCAGCAGCAAGCGGCTTATACACATCGAGTGCGGCACTCCGCAAACTTTTCTGTGCAAGTCCGATGGCGATCAGCACCCCTTCTACGAGGATACCTATTAGCGGACTGACAGTATACGCGATTCCTACGAGGGAAAAGACGATGATCGATACAATGACGACAGTTATGAAAAGAACGAATGCCCCTTTTAGTGTGCGGTTCCGTCCTTTATTCAACATGGTTGTGCATTTGGTTATGAACGCGCCAATCCATCGAACAGGATGCGGCCATTTCGGCGGATCTCCAATGATGCGGTCGAGAAGAAAACCGACGGCGATGGCGATGAAATGTGCAGGTATCAATTTGTCCACCCTTTCGCTTTCTTATAAGCTTGAATCGCCCGTACGGTGCAATCGTAAACGCCGTGGCCAATCCGTTTTCCAAGTTCAGTGATCGGGCCAGCGTACGGCAGATGCTCGCCTTGCTGAGTTGCGGCGACAAGCAAACTATCCGTTGAAGTCCCGGTTGCGATTGTGCCTGTAAGCGGGTCCAATACTTTTTCGGTCTGCAACGCTTTGGCTTTTGCTTCTGTCGCCGTGATCATCGCTTGAATGAAGGCTTCGTCGGGCAACTGTCCATTGACAATGACCCATGTATTGATGGTCCCGATGCGGTGTTCGCGGTCGCGTGTCAGTGCTTCAGATACATCGACCGCGTTACCGACACCTGCTGTTACGACGATAATGACACTGCCAAAATCCGCATGGTATTCTTCGACTTCCGCATGTTGCGTCGTGACTGCGGTCATCATGCCGACGGTGTCTGTGTCGTGGAACCCTTGCCCTTCAAGGTAGGACGCCATTTCTACTTTGACATCATCGCAATGGTAATCAGCATCGACATGGCGGTTGACGAATGTCCGGAACCAGCCCATCCCTGCATTATGTACGGCGGAAGAAAGTGTTTTAAGCGGTTTTTCTGAATGTAGCGCGACATAATCCGACGATATGCTAATATCCGCTTTCGTCACGCTGAACGGCTTCAGTTCTTCATCCGCGTCGGATAAAAGTGTGATTTGCGGCTTTGCGAGTTCAGGATGCGGTTGCGTCTTAACGCGTGCTTGGTAGACAGCGCGCACCGCCTCTTCTTTGACGACATCCAGCGGCAATCCGATGTTCGCAACTTCACCATTATTCATTAACAATAGGCGATCGCAATATAAAGAAGCGAGGTTGATGTCGTGAAATACCGAGATGACAGTGATTCCTTTGTCGACCGCCTGTTTGCGGATGGTATCGAGCAATTGCTGTTGGTGAGCGATGTCCAGGTGGTTCGTCGGTTCGTCGAGCAATAAAATCGGTGCTTCCTGTGCGAGTGCTTGTGCAACGAACACACGCTGTTGCTCGCCGCCTGATAGCAATTCGATATGTGTATCTTTGTAGCGGGTAATCGCCGTATGTTTTATAGCTTCTGTAACAGCACGTTCATCTTCGTTCGACCAAGAGGAAAAGAGGCCTGATTGGTACGGGTATCTGCCGAGCGAAACGGTTTCCAGAACCGTGTGGGAAAATGCATGTGCATGGAGTTGCGGCAAGACGGCCACTTTTCGCGCGAATTCTTTTTGACTGTAATTCGATGCGTCTTTACCATCGATGGTGACGGTCCCTTGCGTTTTGGGGAGAATCCCTGAAATGATCTTCAGAAGCGTTGACTTACCACTGCCATTCGGACCGAGGATGCCGAGCATTTCGCCTTTATTGACGTGAAATGAGACGGATTTCACTATATTCTTTTTGCCGTATCCGCCCGCTACGTTTTCGACATGCAACATGTTACATGGCCCCTTTCTTTCTTTGTCTGTAAAAGATGAATGCAAAAACCGGCGCACCGATGAATGCAGTAATGACGCCGACCGGCAATTCCGTCGGTGAAATAATCGTGCGGGCAATCAAATCACAAATAATCAGCAGTGTTGCGCCGTTCATGAATGACAATGTGAGCAGATGACGGTGATCCGACCCCCACAGCAGACGCGTCATATGCGGCACGACAAGACCGATGAAACCGATTGTCCCTGAAACAGCGACAGCCGCGCCCGTCAGAATTGAACCGCCGATTAAAATCATGAATTTCCGTCGCTTTACATTGACACCTAAATGGTGCGCCCGTTCTTCGCCGAAAAGCATGGCATTCAATTCACGTCGATTGAACCACAGCATTAGTGAACCGACGATAACAAACGGTAAAATCATTGTAATGTAGTTCCAGCCGCGCATCGACACGCTTCCTAGAAGCCAGCCGATGATCTGTCGCAGCTCTTCCCCTGTCAGCGCTATCATGAGCGACAAGACGGAGCCGAGGAATGAACCGAAAATGATACCTGTTAAAATGATGGTTTCCATTTTCATAGAACGATCGACAAGACGGGCGAAACCGAGTACAAGAAACATGGTCAGAGCGGCGCCGATCATACTGAATACGGGCAGCGTATATGCGCCTAAGAACGGGATGGAAATACTGAAAAAGAGTGTCACCACAGCACCGACCGAGGCGCCGGATGACACTCCGAGTGTGTATGGATCTGCAAGCGGGTTTTTCAATAATCCTTGGAAAGCTGCCCCCGCGATTGCGAGAGAAGCACCCACAAGTCCAGCAAGTACGACGCGCGGCATGCGGATTTTCCATAGAATTGTTGTCGCCGTTGCATCTGCCGACCCATTCCATAACGTACTAATCGGTAACTTCACCGTACCGATTGAAACACCGAGCCAGACCGCCACTATGAGTGTGGCGGCGGATACGATGTAGGCAACGCTTGATTTATTCACCGAAAACCTCAGGGTAAACGGCTTTCGCAACTTCTTCAAGACCTTCAGCCAGACGTGGGCCTGTACGGCTTGTCAAGTTTTCATCAACTTGAACGACTGCATCTTCTTTAACGGCTGTAATGGTATCGAAACCGGCACGTTTTTTAACGCTTTCAATAATATCCGGTACATAGTTATACATAACGATGATGACATCTGGATTTTTATCAACAATCGCTTCGGGATCTATCATAACCCAACCTTCTTCTGACACTGCGTTTTCCGCACCAATCATATCCAACATTTCTTGCATGAATGTATTTTTTCCCGGTGTGTAGATTTCAGGGGCGTCAGATGTTTCAACAAACACCGTTTTTTTGTTTTCTGCTTTTGCCGTTTTCGCGACGACTTCTTCCACTTTCGCTTTCATATCGCTTACGATTTTTGTAGCTTCTTCTGTTTTCCCTGTTGCTTGACCGATTGTTTCAATCGTTTTGTATGTTTCTTCAAAGTTTGCTGCGTTTTTCACAACGAAGACAGGGATTCCCGCGTCTCTGATTTGTTGCAAGCCTTCTTCGCCCGTTGAAAGTCCAGATTCGTGTGCGAAGACGATTTCAGGGTTCATAGCAACAATTTTTTCAACGTTAAATTCCATACCGCCGATTTTTTCTTTTTCCAATGCTTCTGCAGGGTAATTATCAAAGTCATTGACACCTACGATTTCAGTTCCAAGTCCAAGTCCAAAAAGGATTTCCGTGTTGCTTGGCATCATGGACACAATTGTCGCTGGAGCCTTTTCGAATGTAATTTCTTTGCCAATAGCGTCTGTTAATGTAATCGGGAAATCAGCTTTGACTACGTCTTCTTTCGGCGTGTCGTCTACTTTCTTTTTGTCATCTGTTGCTGTTCCGCCACATGCTGCGAGCAGCAATACGGTTAGGACAGCCATTAGTCCTAATTGCCATAACTTCTTCATGTTTAATTCCTCCTGTTTGTTCCAAAAAAAAATCCTCCGCGTGTTGCCGGAAGAATGGTTTCAGTGAAAATCAGATTGATTTACGTTGACTTTCACCAATCCTATCCTCGTAGGTTTTACGGTTGATTCGCAAAGGCAGGTCTCCTGGCTTGTGCTCAACGCTTGTCGCGTCTTCCCGGATTCAGTAATCCAGTGACTTTTTGCGACTTGCTCACACTTACAGTGGCGGGACCGCGCCGGCATTGAACCGGCTTCCCTTTTAACCCCGTTTTGAGTGCGGGGCACCTTTACGTTTTGGTATGTAGTTGGTGTTCGGTTTCATTATACTATATATTTCGAGTGTGTCGAGGGGTGGCGGTATTTGTATATTGGTGGGCGATCAAATATGGCCGGGTTTCGATCAATGTTCCGTGGTACGCGATCAATAACGGTCGGGTTGCGATCATTACTACGTGGTTTGCGATCATTCAAGGCAGCTTTGCGATCATTCTTGGCGGTATTCCGATCAATACTTTTCGGTGCGCACTCATTCACAGCCCTATACAGAAACTATCACCAGCGTAATTCACGTAAAAAACCGCCACACTGGATGTGCGGCGGTCGATGATTTACTTTACATTTTTTCCGGTGCGGAGACGCCGACTAATTTCAAGGCGTTTGCAATTGTTGTGCGGACCGCTGTAATCAGTGCTAGTCGCGCTGCTGATAGTTCACGATTTTCCGGATCCAAAACTTTTTCAGCGTTATAGAAGCTGTGGAATGTGGATGCGAGTTCTTGGATGTATGTTGTGACACGGTGCGGTGCACGCAATCTTGCTGCATCGCTGATGACTTTCGGGAAATCCCCTATTTTCTTCAATAATTCAAGTTCTTTTTCAGCTTGCAGTAAAGAGGTATGTTCTACGGATGCGGATATGCCTGCTTCGTCAGCTTGTCGCAGAATCGAAGAGATCCGTGCGTGTGCATATTGCGCGTAGTATACCGGGTTTTCATTGGACTGCGAAATGGCAAGATCCAGGTCAAAGTCCATCTGCGAGTCGCCTGAACGCATTGCGAAGAAGTAACGTGTGGCATCCAAGCCTACTAGTTCGACCAATTCACGTAATGTGACGGCTTTTCCTGTCCGTTTACTCATCTTGAACTTTTCTCCGTCTTTGTATAACTGGACCATTTGTGCAACGCTCACTTCCAACGTGTCACGGTTATAGCCGAGGGCCTCGATTGCCGCTTTCATACGCGGAATATAGCCGTGATGGTCTGCACCCCAAATATTGATCAGTTTGTCGAAACCGCGGAACAATTTGTTTTCATGGTAGGCAATATCGGGTGTCAAGTATGTGTATGTGCCGTCGTTTTTAATAAGTACGCGGTCTTTATCGTCCCCAAATGTCGTCGAGCGGAACCAAGTGGCACCGTCTTCTTCATACACATGGCCATTTTCGCGTAGTTTGTTCAATGCAACATCGATTTTACCGTCTTCGTATAACGATGTTTCAGAAAACCAATTGTCAAATGAAACACGGAAATCTGCTAGGTCTTTTTTCAGTTTTTCCAACTCATACTGCAATCCGTATGCACGGAAAAACGAGTAACGCTCTTCTTCAGGAACGTTGGCATATTTATCGCCGAACTCTTCAACAAGCTGCTTTCCTAGTTCGATGATGTCCGGCCCACGATAGCTGTCCTCAGGCATTTCTTTGTCTACTCCAAGTGCCTGGAAATAACGAACTTCAACGGATTTTGCGAGATTATGTACTTGATTGCCCGCGTCGTTTATATAATACTCACGTGCAACATCGTATCCTGCAAAGTCTAGGATATTGCAGAGGGAATCCCCTAATGAAGCTCCGCGTGCGTGTCCTAAGTGAAGGTCGCCAGTCGGGTTTGCCGAGACGAATTCAACTTGAATTTTTTCATGTTCGCCCGCATTGGATCGACCGTAATTTCCGCTTTGGTCTAAAACCGTCTTCACGATATCGCCTAAGAAATCCGTTTTCAGTTTAATATTCATAAAACCGGGGCCTGCGATTTCAATCGATTTGATGGATGTGCCGGAAGTGTTCAGTTTTTCCAAAATCGCTTCTGCAATTGCGCGTGGCGGTTTTTTCGCAATTTTCGTCAGTTGCATTGCAATGTTCGTTGCATAGTCGCCGTTTTCCTTATTCTTGGGTGTTTCCAGCATAATGTCCGGAATGTCTGCCTCTGCAGCAAGTCCCGCTTCAATTACAGCTTGACGCAATGCCGTTTTCACTTCATGTTGAATTTTTTCAATTGCATTCATTGTTTTCCCTCCGCATAGGTAATCGTTAGTTCGTGTTCGCCAAGTAGTGAACCATCTGCATGCAGTGCATAGTTCACGCTGAATCTTCCTTCGGAACCGTTCACTTCTTCCTTGTATTCAAGTCGATGCGTTTTGACGACCAAGTTGAATGCCGCAGGTCCGCTCCCAAAATTCCCCGCTTTCACTTCGCTTGGATGAAATGGAAGTCGCATCGTAACCGCTCCGTTGCGCATAATAAGTGCGTTTTCTGCACTAAGTTTGACGGTCGTACGGACTTTATCCCCATTTTGTTCTTCTTCAAATTTTAAATAGGCTGTACCTGCTTTTTCGATGAGTTCTCCTATAGCAAGCAAGTCGTGCGTTTCCTCGTCTTGTCCCGGATGACGGATTGTTGAATGGAGCCGTATAGTCACGTTTTTCCGTGATTCCATCTGGTCACCGCCTTTTCTGGAAAATATCTTCTTATTATAGCTCTTTTCCACCTTACATATCAATCTTCCGAGCATTGGATGTTTTTCATGAATTTCCGTTTAATCTCCTCTCGTGCGTCGCATACTAGATGCAACGACTTAAAACGGGATGTGATGCTTTGCAACGGACAGTCTATGTGAAAAAGAAAAAGAGGCGTACGACTTTGAAACGGTCGATTCTCTTAATCATTACGATGCTGACAGCGGTGTTGACCATCTTTCTTTCACTTCGACTCTACGCACAAATTACGGGAGCACCTTCTTTAACTGTACCTAAAGCCTCCGTGTTTCTCGATAATAACGGCAAACAGATTGGCGACCGTTTTACGGCAGAACGACGATACTGGGTTGACCTTGATGAAATATCCCCGTTCCTTATCGACGCCTTTATCGCAACAGAAGACAAACGTTTTTACGATCACAATGGACTTGATTATCGGAGGATTGCAGGGGCCCTTTTGAAAGATATAAAATCAGGTAGTAAAACGGAAGGTGCTAGTACGATTACGATGCAGTATGCTCGTAACCTTTATTTGACAAACGAAAAAACGTGGAAACGTAAAATTAATGAAGCCCTGTATGCTTATCGGATGGAAGTATTTTACGATAAGGAAACGATTTTGGAAGGCTATTTGAATATCGTTTACTTCGGTCATGGGATGTATGGCGTTGAAGCGGCGAGTAAGTTTTATTTCGGAAAGTCTGCGAAAGATCTTACACTTGAAGAATCGGCGATTATTACCGCAATTGCAAAGGGACCTTCTATTTATTCACCCATTGAAAATCCCGAAAAGTCGAGGGAACGTCAACTCGTTGTTTTATCGCTCATGGAGGAACAAGGATATATTACAGAACGGCAGGAAACAAGAGCAAAGAATGAGCAAATTGCATTGAAGACACGTGAATGGGCAGATTCAAAGCGGGTCGCCCCCTATTTTCTTGATGAAGTATGGAAAGAGGCAGAAAAAGTGCTGACGGAGAAAGGTCGATATCCTGCTGAAGGTGGCTGGACGATTCGCACGACGTTGGACCAGCATCATCAGCAGACTGCCGAAGAAGTCATTGAAAAGTGGATGCCGGACAGTGGCTTACAAGTCGGTTTCATGTCAATCGAACCCGAGACCGGGGCCGTTACATCGCTCGTGGGCGGAGTGGATTATAAGGAAAGTCCATTCAACCGCGCGACGATGGCAAAACGTCAACCAGGTTCTGCGATGAAACCTGTATTGTATGCTGCTGCGCTTGAGAACGGTTTTAATCCGCTGACTTTCTTATCAACTGAGAAGACAATTTTTACGTATGACGATGGAAATGCTGAGTATGAACCGAAGAATTTTAATGGTAAATTCGCCGATCATCCCATTTCGCTTGCACAGGCGTTAGCCATTTCAGACAATATTTTCGCGGTAAAGACACTGGAAGAAATCGGTTATAAAGAATTCGGAACAATGGCAGATCGTCTTGGCATTGACGCGAAGTTTCCCCCATCACCGGCTGTTGCGTTGGGTACGTCCATCGTTACGCTATCCGATATGACGAACGCCTATAACCGGATTGCTTCAGGCGGGACTGCGGTTGAACCGATGACGATTTTATCGATTACCGACTCTGAAGGAAAATTAGTCTACGAACATCCGAAACAGAGCAAAAAACATGTTATCTCGGAACAGGATGCATTCGTTCTAACTCATCTTATGACGGGCATGTTCGATCCTGTATTCAATGATTACACGTCTTCCACCGGCTTGTCGATGCGGCAAAAACAGACTCGTCCGTACGCGGCGAAATCAGGAACGACGATTTCGGATCAGTACTTGATTGGTTTCACTCCTTCACTAACGGCCGGCATCTGGACAGGCTATGACGTGGGTGAACAATTGACGGATGAGCAGGACAAAGCTGCATCTAAAAATATTTGGATTGAATTCATGGAAACCGCACACGAGGGACAAAAACCCGAGCCATTCATCCCACCTGAGGGCGTCAATGGCGTCGTCATCGATGTTTTAACAGGCGGCATTGCAGTTGAGGGGTGTTCAAAGCAACGACTTGTCTATGTGAAGGAGAAAAATATGCCACAAAAGTTATGTACGGACAAAACGTTAAGGGAAAAACGGTCTTCGGGTAAAAACGATAGCAAAAAGTTCGACTTGTTCCCGTTTTCGTTTTTTGATTGATGATGTGTAGGTTGGTTGGTTTGAGCGGTTTATGGGTTTATTGAGCGGGACGCGCGAAGGATTGATCGCTTATCGTGTTTATTGAGCGGCGCACGGGAGGGATTGATCGCTTCTCGCGTTTATTGAGCGGGACGCGCGAGGGATTGATCGCTTCTCGCGTTTATTGAGCGGGACGCGCGAGGGATTGATCGCTTTTCTCGTTTATTGAGCGGGGCGCGCGAGGGATTGATCGCTTTTCTCGTTTATTGAGCGGGGTGCGTATTAATTTAGACGATTGCGTGTTGTTCGGCAATTTATTCCCATCAAAAAAGCTTTCCGTACCTGGGTTGAGTCAGGTTGGAAAGCTTTTTTACCGTTCACGGCGTCCTGTTGAAAAGGGTATCTTGCTTGGGTTTGAAAGATGCACCAATCGGATGGACAAATTCGATTCCGGTTGTCCTAGCTTACAACTGCAAGCCATGATTTTAGTTTACTTCGTTTTAGGCTGACATTCAACCTTGGAAGCAAAAGTATGCGAAAGATGTCACATGTTGTTCATATTCCGGGTGATTCCACGCCAAGATCGATGCGAAGTTTCGGTTCGCTGCGTTCCCACATTTCCTTATTATGACTTTCTAGGAATTCGGCGAGGATTTTTTTCGACTTGTCATCCATCTGGTCGACGATAATGTGACGCTTCATCGATTTGTCCATCCGGTTCACGTGATCTGCAAGCACTTTGTAGCCACGACGTTTTTCACGATTGACGACCATTTCACATGCGGTGACACCTGCATAATATGGACCTTCTTCTCTGAAATCGATTGTGACCCAGACGAGCCAATATGGTTTTCCACCTTCGGAATCTTCACGGTTCAACGTGAATTTGACACCGCGTTCCGTATCGCTTCTTGCGTGCATAGCACCAATTTCAATTTTGGCGATTCCTTCATTGATGTCAACAATGACAGGTGACACGTTTTCCAGTGACAATGCCCCGATGCCGAATCCTTTGTGTCCATCGGTCGGATCATTCTTTATAATCGTGAAACCTAATTTCTGTTTCGGTTTCTGCTCATTTGCCATTCGTCTGTCCCCTCCATTTCTGATAGTATATATACTATAACGGATAATGGTGGAGAGGGGGAAATGGAATGCCATATATAACGGTAAAAATGCTTGAAGGTCGCACGGAGGACCAGAAGCGTGCACTTTGCGAGAAAGTGACGGCGGCCGTCTCTGAAACAACTGGAGCACCGACTGAAAAGATCACTGTTTTCATCGAAGAAATGACGAAAAATAATTATGCGCTTGGTGGAAAACGTTTAAGTGATGTTGAGTAAGGATTAAGAGTCGGCGCTTGCCGGCTTTTTTTGTTTTCAATTAATGCCACACAAAAAGCCACCCTAGTAGGCAGCTTCGATTGTCAATTCACTGTGCTTTGTTGCAATTCGTCGATAAACGTGAATGCAGTATCCATTTCTTGTTCGGTGAAGTTCAGTTTATTTTTCACGATGTGAACTTTGGCGATTTGCTCGTCTTTTGTTAAGTGGTCGAAGTAGAGCAGCGTCGATACAAGTTCTAGGAAGCGGGAGCTTTTGCCGTTCATCCGTTCGATGCACTGTGCCAATTTATCATGCGGCGGTTCGGCTGTTTCAAGGAACTGTTTTCCTTCATCCGACACATGGTATGTGTATTGGATATAAGATTTTTTGTCTGAACATTGTTCTGATAAGAACCCCATTTCGCAAAGCTCTTCTATGCGTAAGGTCAACTCTTCCGAATAGGGCCCGTACATATGTAGCTCATACTTTTCAGCGAATGGGAAATTCATCTTTTTTGCGATAAAAACCATTTTTTGCAGCTTTTTTCGGCCGTTCACTTCAGTCGCAAGTGAAATGAACTGCGCGATTCTAGCGTGTTCTTGTAGCAAGATGCCACTCCTTTCTACCCTTTTAGCATGTCCAAAATTTGCTTATACAAAGGGTTACCCTCTTTTCCTTGTTCCAATATATCTTCCGGGAAATACAATTTATGGTCTGTCCGGCGCTTTCCTGAAATGGCATCCACAATATCCGATGACCTAGACAATTCGCTTAGCTCGCCCGTCGCCATTTGTAAGTAGATCGGCAATCGTTCACTTTCCTCACCTGGTCTGTAAAAGTCATAAGGTAGGTCGGATGAAGAATCCGCTACGAGGTAATAGGCGGGGTCGATTCCCGCTTCTTTGAATAATTGTTCCAGTTCGCCAATTTTACGATATTCCGTCGCCGGATTAAACTCTGTATGCTGAAACAATTTTCGGTTGATGAACCGATAGCAAAGGTCCGATAAAATTGGGTCAACTTCTTTCATCCACATTTGGAAATAAGTCAGCAATATACTTTCGTCCAATGAAATATAATCTTCCAGCTCAAATGTCCTGTCAAAGAACGACTTGAAATGGAATGGCTCAAATTTAAATATATAGCTAGCTTCATATAACTGTTTGGCACGATGCAATATTTTCGTCAAAATGACTTCCGCACTGCGTGATACGGGATGAAAATAAACTTGCCAATACATTTGGTAACGGCTCATGATGTAATCTTCAACTGCGTGCATACCGCTATATTTAATAACTGCCTGCTCCTCCGTCGGTCGCATGACGCGTAGAATACGTTCCATATCGAAATGGCCATAGGATACACCTGTGAAATAGGCATCACGTTGCAAGTAATCCATCCTGTCCGCATCAATCTGACTTGAAATAAGGCTGACCACAAGCTTGTCAGGATACGTTTTGCCGATTACGTCTGCCACTTTTTGCGGAAATTCAGTCCCAACACGCTTGAGTACCGCATTTACTTCGGTGTCGCCAAGCAGTATCTGTTGTGTGAATAATTCATGGTCCAAATCGAATACTTTTTCGAACGCATGTGAGAAAGGGCCATGCCCAAGATCATGTAAGAGCGCTGCACAAAGCGTTACAAGTCGCTCGTCATCGTTCCACTCACGTCTTCCACTGAATCCGTCGTCGATGATGCGCCGAACGATTTCGTAAACGCCCAACGAGTGATGGAAGCGGCTGTGCTCAGCTCCGTGGAAAACGAGATAGGTCGTGCCCAATTGCTTAATCCGGCGGAGTCGCTGAAACTCACGTGTACCGATGACATCCCAAATCACTTTATCGCGTACGTGGATGTAACGGTGCACCGGATCTTTGAAAACTTTCTCTTCTGGTAGTTTTTCATCTCTATATTCCATCGTGCACCTCCTCCAACTCATTCCCTTTAGTATAAACAATAAAGAGCTTTGTAGGAAGATGAAAAAGACTCATTCCACTTTTAAATCGATAGAATGCTTTCACCCTGTGAATAAAACCGTGAAACTCTGTCCACACTGACAGTAGAAAGAAACTATGAACATGGCAGGAGGCACGGAGATGGTGAAAGTTAGACAGGATGCTTGGATTGAAGAAAATGATACGTTACTAGCAGACACAGTTTTACGGCATGTGCGTGAAGGCAGTACACAACTGAGTGCATTTGAAGAAGTTGGTGACGCATTAAATCGTACGGCGGCAGCTTGCGGATTCAGATGGAACGCCGTTGTCAGACGTGACTATGAAAAAGAACTAGAAGATGCAAAGAAAGAACGCAAGCAAGCCATGCGTGTGCTCGGCAAAGATTTCAAAAGACGCGGGCAACAACTTTATGTCCCTTCACAGGGTGAACAGGAAGATAGTAAAGCGGCAGTTCCATTATCAGCCCTTTCCCTGGACACCGTTATCGCTTATCTCGTCCGCATGCACCATACAGGTGTCGGCGACAGTGAGTCATTACGTTGGCGGCATACGGCGAAGCTTGCAAATGATCGGGCGGAAAATCTCGAGCAAGAGGTTGAAAAACTTCGTCAGGAGAATAAAACCTTGCGCTCCGATTATGAACAATTTGTCCAAATCATGAACCGCGCACGCCGCCTTGTCACACTTAACGGAGAAGACGATCGCACTGCACCGGTTTTTAAGATGGAACAGAATGGTAATCTAGTATCGAAAGAACCGCCCATCAACCATTGATGGGTGGTTTTTTCTTTTATGGGGGTTGATTGGGCTTCGGGAGGTTTTGTTGGTTGCTTTGAGCGCGCGGGTTGGTGGATTGATCGCTTCGGTGCTTGCTTTGAGCGCGCGGGTTGGTGGATTGATCGCTTCGGTGCTTGCTTTGAGCGCGCGGGTTGCCCGAAAACGTTGCAAAGTTTCTCCCGGGCCTTGGGAGGTTTTTCCGAGAGTCGCAAACATAGTGAGTCTCCGTTTTTCATTGCACAAAAAAAGACTGTCCCACTCGATTTCCGGGGGACGGCCGTTTGTTATTACTTTGTTAATAGTTTATTGTTGCGTTCGACGACGCGGTTTAAATAGAATGTGTATAAGTCCATTTCTTCCGGTTTGAAACTTCCCATTTGAATGTTTTCCGTGAGTTCGCGCAATGCCAGTTGGATGCGGATAATAATGTCGCTTACGGTGATTGGTGTTTCTAACAGTTCGGATAGTGATGCCATCACTTCAGGTTCAATGACGGGGTATGTGAATTTTGTTTTTTCGCCTTGCAGGCCAGTGTCATATAAATCGCGGATGAAGGCGGCTCGTTCCTCCCCACTTCCTTCGACGCATAAATAGACTTGGATGGCAATCCCCTGGCGTAGTCTGCGCTGTGAGATGCCGGCGAATTTACGTCCACCGATGCTGAGATCGTAAGAACCGGGGCAATATGACCCTACGATTTCGTAAGCTTCTATCTGATTGGCAGCCTCGGGGAATAGCTTGCGAACGAATGCCAGCATCACTTCATAACCCGCTGGAATATCGATTGCAGTGTCTTTTTCAGATAGGACGATTGATATATTGAGAACGCCTTCGTCCAACACGACTGCTAGACCGCCTGAATTGCGGACAATCGGCGTGTAGCCAGCCGTTTGAATCATCGACACCGCTTCTTCGATATGCGGAAGTCGGTGGTCTTGGATGCCAAGGACAATGGTGCGATTATGGACCCATGTCCGGATGGTCGGGATGCTGACTTTTTGGCCGACAAGGTGACACAATGTATCGTCTGCTGCAAATGATTCCAGCGCAGAACGTGTGCGTGCCGTCATCGATTCATCGATGAAACGCCATTCGGGTATACGTAATTCTTTTTCGTAGTTTGTCATTTCAACGTTCTCCTGCTCATAGACTTTGTGCTGCGGTGATAAGGGCAAGCTTATAGACGTCATCTGCGGAACAACCGCGGGACAAGTCATTTACGGGTGCGTTTAATCCTTGTAGAATCGGTCCGATTGCTTCGTAACCGGCAAGTCGTTCCGTCATTTTATAGCCGATGTTCCCAGCTTCCAGCGACGGGAATATGAAGACATTTGCATCACCTTGAATAATTGAATCCGGTGCTTTTTTGGCTGCGATTGCGGGAACATATGCAGCGTCAAACTGGAATTCCCCGTCGATCACTAAATCAGGTGCAAGCGCTCCAACAATTTTTACAGCTTCTGCCACTTTAACCGTTTCCTCTGTTACGGCCGATCCTTTCGTCGAGAAAGACAACATTGCAATACGCGGTTCGATACCGAATGCCCCAGCCGTTTTTGCACTTTCAACTGCAATCTCCGCGAGTTCCTGTGCGGTTGGCGCAACTGTGATGGCACAATCCGCGAAAACGAGACGCTCCTCACCTTTCATCATGATAAACGCCCCGCTTGTCCGTGAAATACCCGGTTTTGTCTTAATGATTTGAAGAGCCGGTCGGACTGTATCAGCCGTCGAATGTGCAGCTCCGCTGACAAGACCATCCGCCCGTCCTGTGTAAATAAGCATCGTGCCGAATGTATTGACATCTAAAATTTGCTCACGTGCTTGTTCAACTGTCGCTTTTCCACTGCGACGCAAGACGAATTGTTCAACAAGTTCTCCTAAATAAGGGGCGCTTACTGGGTCGATAATTGTAATTCCCGCTATTTCAGCTCCCGTTTCCAATGCCGCTTGCTTCACCAAGAGTTCATTGCCCAGCAAGACCGGCTCCACTAATCCTTCACTATGCAGACGGGATGCCGCCTCCAAGACACGGGAATCTGTGCCTTCTGGTAGTACAATCTTCTTTTTATTGGCAATCAAAGTAGTTTTTATTTCATCAAATAGATTCGTCATTTTAATGCCACCTTTTCGGGGAGTCGTTTGCTCCTAGCATACACCAACCACCCGTGTGTTAAAAGAGATTCAGTTCATGTCAAATTCGTGACGGGGCCACGTGTCACGGTTGTTTTTTGTTCGTTTGTGCTACACTTAAACTGGACACATAATTCGATTCGAAGGAGTGCAAACAAAATGAACGAAGCAGCTACTACACTCGATGGATGGTATGTATTACATGATTTACGCTCAATGGACTGGGCTTCTTGGAAATTACTATCAAAAGAAGAGCGCCAAGTTGCCGTTGATGAATTCCTTGTCTACCTTGAGAAACTTCAAAAAGCAGATGACGAAAAAACAGGCAGCCACGCATTCTATACAATTGTTGGACAAAAAGCGGATTTCATGCTGATGACTTTACGTCCCACAATGGATGAATTGCAAGAGCTTGAAGCAGAATTCAATAAGCTAGCAATTGCAGATTTCACGATTCCTGCGTATTCATACGTTTCGGTCGTTGAACTGTCGAACTACGTTGGTGGCGATTCCGATGAAGATCCATACCAGAATCCGTATGTACGCGGACGTTTGTATCCTGAATTGCCTCGCAAACCGTATATCTGTTTCTACCCGATGGATAAAAAACGCGATGGCGATGACAACTGGTATATGCTCGATATGGACAAACGCAAAGGATTGATGCGCAGCCATGGTTTAATCGGCCGTAGTTATGCAGGAAAAGTGAAGCAAATCATTTCCGGGTCTGTCGGTTTCGACGATTACGAATGGGGTGTAACACTGTTTGCAGATGATGTACTCCAGTTCAAGAAACTCATTTATGAAATGCGTTTTGATGAAGTGAGCGCACGCTACGCTGAATTCGGTTCGTTCTTCGTCGGTACACTTATGGATGACGAGAAAAAAGCATCATTCTTTACTGTGTGATATAAGTGAAGTCGCATCTTGTATGCGGCTTCTTTTTATTGTTCACATATTTGAATTACATACTGCATAAAGTAGTTGCAAGGGGGTTGTGCCGTGCCAGCGATACGAGCCACTGAAGAGCAAGTCGAGCTGCTTGCACGATTAATGCGTGCTGAAGCGGAAGGTGAAGGTAATTTGGGAATGCTTATGGTTGGTAATGTGGGAGTAAATCGCGTGTATTCGGATTGTCTGGACTTTAAGAATATCCGCAACTTAAGGGATATGGTCTTCCAGTCTCCGGGAGGTTTCGAGGCGACGACAAAGTCTTATTTTTATCAACGAGCACGTGAACGGGATAAAAAACTTGCAAGACGGGTAATTGCAGGCGAACGTTTCCATCCCGCAAGCCGCTCACTCTGGTTTTTCGAACCGACCGGGGAATGCCCTGCCCAGTGGTATAACCAATGGAATACCGGCAGATACAAAGCGCATTGCTTTTTCTCTCCCACTGAACAGGATTGCCCAAGAGTGTAAATCAAACGATGAAAGGATGAAAAATTGGTTCAATATTATTGGAACCCTAACTATCAAAATCAACATGTCGGACCACCACCAGTGACAATTCCTAGCGGGCGGCCGACTGCTCCACCCCCGCGAGAGGAATCATACATTGAAAACATTTTGCGACTCAACCGGGGTAAGCCTGGTACTTTTCATTTTTCATTTGAACACGCTGTGGAGGCGGGCTCAAATACGAAAGTTGTACGTGGTATTGTGGAAGCGGCCGGCCGCGACCACGTCATTCTTAGTGATTTGAAGACAAAGGATCGATACCTGTTTCCAATGATCTATTTCGATTTCGCGAAATTTGATGACGAGCTTAGTTATTTTCCACAACGGCCATAAACAAGGAAAGCGACAGCGCCTTGGTCAGGGACGACAACCATAAGTTGAAATGGCTATGCGGCGTTCCTTACTGCGCAGCCGGGCTGACTTATGACTCAAGCCACTAAGCGCTTGAACTAAACAGTAATCCAAATTTAAAAAGTCTTTCGCAAGGCCTACTAAAGGCTCTGCGAAAGGCTTTTTTATTCCCCCACTTTTTGTTCAACTGTAAGCCGGAATCTTTCAAGCTCATCGACGCGGATTGCAGCTGCATGAAATTCTTTTTTCATGCCGAGGAACAGCGTTGCCTGTTGTGGCTGATCGAAATGAATGACACATTGGGGTTTCAGTTCTTCAAAATCGCGGGCGATAAAATCAATTATCCCTTCTTCTTTTATGTTAGTAGAAGCCGCCTTTTCCCCCCAATCAATCCGAGTGATAGCATCAAATGGAATTTCCATTCGCTTTCCAAGTCCAAGGGAAACCCGGATTCTATCATCTTCAACTGTAAGCGGATTAAGTCGCACTGTTTGAATATCAGCGATGACATAGATGACCGAATAAATATTCAAAATGAGCAGTACAATCGACAAAATGATTGATTTGTCATGCAGCCACCAATGAAAGCCGAGTGTTTCAATGACAATTGCATGGATAAGCATGATATTGAATGCAATGAGGCTTGTTTTCTGATGCAAAGAAAATGCTTTCTCTTGAATGGATGGTTGTTGTTTCCATGATGCAAACGCATAGTAAAACATGAGTGCCTCAGCTGCAATTAGTGTAATAACTGGTTGAGCGGATACTCTATCTTTTACTTTTTCAGGAAATGCGAACAAGACACTCGTATTCCCTTCTTTTATTTCTCGAGCAATGGTCGGCACATGCTTCAAAAGAAGAACAATAAGGCCAATTTCCGCAACTAATAGAATCCCTTCGAAGCCAATTGCCGCATAAGGAATGAACGCAAATGGCTTGAAGTATGCAGCGGGAATGACAAAACGTGCTGCAACAATCCCAAGTACCATAAATGTGATGAACCGTTTTACGCTGAATCCTTTGTTGCGGGTCATCGCAATAATGAGAAGCGGTGCAACAATAAAAAAATCGATTAGTGAACCGATGACCACGCCTTTTGAATCCGCCGGCATCGGGATAATGGATAGACGATAGACGAGGAAGTTACTAACAAGGACAAGCAACAGCAATAGCCCGAATAGCCATTGTTTTGACTTTGGGCGTGTTATAACCAATGAAACCCCTCCCTTTTCTATTATATATGTTGAACTAATGATTCTATAAAATCTCTAGCGAAGGCGCCTCACTGGGGTAGCTGAGCGTTGTTGAGAGGATTCTTTATGTCTACATATATAGTATACCAAAACAACAAAGCAAGAATTACATTATTGTGACATTTAATTGAATAAAAAAAGACAAGGGTGACTCCCCTCGTCTTACTTTCCAAATTTAACAGCTGCAATAATCAGCATGATCCAGCCGGCGATGAAAGCAACGCCGCCTATTGGTGTGATAGCGCCCAAGATACCGATACCCGATAGGCTGAGTATGTACAGGCTGCCTGAGAAAATGATGATCCCCGCAAGAATTAAATAGCCCGCCCAACTCAATTGCGTAATTGGGCCGAGTATTGATTTGCTCATTAGTACACCGATAATGATGAGGCCAAGTGCATGGAACATCTGGTACTGAACGGCGGTTTCCCATATAGCTAAATAATGCTCCGATAACCTATCTTTTAGCGCATGCGCACCGAAAGCACCGAATGCGACAGCAATAGCGGCGTTGACAGCTCCCGCGATAATGAAAAACGGCATGTTTTCCCCCTCTTTCTTATTCCTTTAGAAATCAAAGATAGATCCGCCATTCGCGTCCTCTTCTTCAAGTAGTGTCCCTTCAAATGATGTGAGTGGCTTTACTTCATTGCCAGTCGAAAGCATTTTGGGAACAATCTTCTTTTCCTGCTTTACTTCGTCGCCAAGCGCGACCTCACAAAGTGATCTGACGGCGGACAGTGCCTCTCGCATTGTACGCTCTTCTCCAGCTCGTTTTGCGATTGACAGTTGACGTTCCATTTCTAAAATGATCCGGTCGTATGGAATCATCTTTTTCCATCTCCCTTTTTCCGCTCAACTAATAGGCAGTCCATACCTGACGACCGTTTGACAACGGCCGATGGCAATTCACGGGTTTTAAAACCATGTGCTCTGCAACCGCGCGGATTCTGCGGGTCCCATGTCACATAAAAGTGGCGACATTCAAAACAATTGACAGCCACAGCCACCACCCTCTTTTCATCTAACTTTACCACGGTTTTTCTACGAGTTACAGAGAGTCGCTCGTTTTACACCAGTCGATTGGTGCTTCATTCCACGATTCTAAAATTTGGTTGGTTTGTGAGTATGGACGACTGCCGATGAAACCCCGGTGTGCGCTAAGCGGACTCGGATGAACCGATTCGATAATTGCATGGCGCGATGTGTCAATGTGCTTCTTCTTCAATTGCGCGGGGCGCCCCCATAAAATGAAAATAATAGGCTTTTCGCGCTTTGATAATTTGTGGATCAATTCATCAGTGAACGTTTCCCACCCTTGCCCCCGGTGGGAATGAGCTTCCCCTTCGCGAACGGTAAGGACCGTGTTGAGCATCAGCACGCCTTGACTTGCCCACCCTGTTAGCGTACCCGTTTCAGGAAGTGGACACCCCATATCCGTCTCGAGTTCCTTGAATAGATTGCGAAGGCTCGGTGGAATTTTCACACCCGGTTTCACTGAAAAACTCAACCCATGTGCCTGACCGTGCCCGTGGTATGGGTCTTGTCCCAAAATAACGACTTTCACATCATTGAACGGTGTCAATTTGAAGGCGGTCCATAACTCTTCCTTTTGTGGATAAATTGTTCGCTCTTCATATTCTTTGGTTAAAAACGCATGGAGTTCCACATAATATGGTTTATTGAATTCATTCTTGAGCACTGTATCCCAGTCATTTTTGAAACGGATTTTATCCAACAATAGCATCACTCCTTAAATTCAATTGCCACGTCATAGCCTGCAAATGAAAACATTTCGTGTAGCGTTCGTTCTGCATTTTGTTGTGCCGTCGTCAAGACACCTTGTCCAGTCGTTTCTTCCAAAATCAATTTTTTCGCTTCTTCAGCCAGTTCGTATGCCTCTTCAATATTCGCTTTCTCACGGAATGCTCCTTCGTAGGAGTACACTTCGACTTTATCAAAATAAATTTCTGCGCCACCTAAAAATGATGCAGGAGGAAGTGTGATTTTAGCTGTTTTATTCGCTTCATCCATCTCGATGTCTTCTTCGGTCAACGCGGACAAGTCAACTCCCGCTTTGATCGAACCCGGAACAACGACGAGCAATTGCCGTTTAGTACCCGGCAAGTTAAGGCCGATGCTTTGTCCGAATAATGTATTGTCTTGTCGTTCGATGACGACTTTTGTGTAAGCTTCCGCTGTTGCTAATTCGTTCAATTCTTGGATTTGCTCAAGAAATGCACCTTTACTTTCCGTAAATGTACTTCCCGATTTCAGAAAATGCATTGTCGCAAACGGGATCGTAACAATTAGTAGCAGTATAATCAGTGCAATAGAGATGAATGTCTTTTTCCACAATGAAAAGAAAACTTTTCCTACACGCCAAAATCCGGTCGGACGGTTTTCAACCTCTTCTACCGTGACGGCAGTTTCCTCTTCAGAAGCTTTCAATTCTTTTAACAGCTGTTCGATTTCATCTATTTTACGTTCATTTTTATATTCGTTCGACATTTAATCCCCCTTTTCCATCATTTTCTACATATATTTGTACGTTTAGACTCTCGAAAAGTTTCATAACAAACAACTATATAGGGTGAAATAAAGTATTTCATTGAACCCGCTACGCGCTCGGTTACCCGTTTTAAGGCGCCTACGCTTAGTTTCTATAGAAAGTCATTTATTCAATATGTACAGCAAGACATGGTAGGATTAGAGTAGGAGGGATGCAACTTGGCAGATATGCAGTTACGTGAAAAAATGAGAACATTAGCGGATGCGGTGAAACACGGAGAACACGTGCCCGAGCGTTCAAAAAGTATGGGACTTATCGTTTTTCTTATACTTTTCGGAATCGGGATGTTTGTCTTACTTGCTTTCGGGATTGGACTTGTCATGAATGGGCATCCTTTGGGCGCTGTCGTTTCATTCATAATCGTTGCCTTGTTGACGTACTCCGTCTTTAAAATGATGAAAGCCGACGATATCAGGGATTTGTAATTTTCGTTTAACTTGATTAAGATTAATAGTGAATTAAATCCATATAAAAGGAGACTTTCCATAATGACATTGAAAAAGACGTTAACAATAGCAGGTTCAGATACGTCAGGTGGCGCGGGCATCCAAGCTGACTTGAAAACATTCCAAGAACACGGTACATACGGCATGACGGCTTTAACAGTTGTCGTTACGATGGATCCAGCTAATAATTGGAATCATAATGTGTATTCATTGCCGGTTGATGTGTTGAAAGCGCAAATCAAAACGGCATTATCGACAGGCGTCGATGCGATTAAAACAGGTATGCTCAGCACGGAAGAAGTGATCAAAACTGCCGGAAATGCGATTGCAGAGTCAGGTTTGAATCATGTTGTCATCGATCCGGTCATGGTTTGTAAAGGTGAAGATGAAGTTCTTAATCCAGGAAATGTAGGTGCGATGATAGAATATCTTCTTCCAAAAGCTGAAATCGTTACGCCTAACTTATTTGAGGCAGGACAGCTTGCGGGTATCAAAACACCGAAGACAATCGACGATATGAAAGCGGCGGCGGAAAAGATCCATTCACGTGGCGCACGCAACGTTGTTGTAAAAGGCGGTAAACAACTACAGCACGATAAAGCGGCAGATCTATTCTATGACGGAAAGACTTTCACACTTCTTGAAGGGGAAAAAGCGGAAACGCATTACAACCACGGCGCGGGCTGCACATTTGCCGCTGCAATCACTGCGAATCTTGCAAACGGTCTTGAAGTGAAAGAAGCTGTCATTGAAGCGAAAAAGTTTGTCTCTGCTGCAATTGCAAACGGCTGGAAACTGAACGAATACGTCGGCCCTGTCATGCACGGTGCGAAAAATAAATTCGGCGCACCGGAAATTACGTTGACTGAAGTGTGAGATAGATAGATGAATGAATGAAAACGTTAAGAGAGAATGTTCTCTTTTGACGTTTTTTTGTTTTGGTTGGGGATTTGTTGGTGACTTGTCAAACATTACTTGCGTTTCGTTGGAGACTTCACGCTTTTCATCAGACACTTCTTATCTCCCAGCAAGCCGCGGGAATCGCATTCGAGGAATGAATTCTATATACTAGAGTAAAGTAGTGCTTTAGTTTTAAGGAGGATTTTGCATGGAAATCGTAAAACCGGATCATTTACAAGAACTCATTACATCTTTTGCGAATAAAGATGTTTACATCCACCTGGAGACGACAAACGGCTCGTATGCCGGTCATTTTAAAGAGGGCTTTTTTAATGCGGGCGCATTTATCCGCAATGTTGTTGTCAATTTCGAACTGGGAAAAGTGGCTGGAGATTCGCCGCACCGCGTTGGATTGAAACTTCCTTCGGGTTGGATTTATGCACAAGGGATAACGCATTATACAGTCGACGTACATGGTCGTTTACTAATGGCTGGTCTTGAGGCTGAAGGCAAATTGGCGGTCGCACTCGAAATCAGTGAAACGCCGTTCACTTACTAAGGAGGTCATCTTGATGATAAAAAAAGAACGTCACGTATTAGTCATATTCCCTCACCCTGATGACGAAGCATTCGGTGTTTCAGGCACCATCTCAATTTACAGGGAAATGGGTGTGCCAGTCACTTATGCATGCCTAACGCTTGGTGAAATGGGTCGGAACTTAGGAAATCCAGCTTTCGCCAATCGCGAAACATTACCCCAAATCCGCAAAGCGGAACTGCAAAAAGCTTGCAAGGCTATGGGACTTGATGATTTACGGATGATGGGCCTTCGGGATAAGACGATTGAATTTGAAGATGACGAGAAGATGATACAACTCGTTACCGATTTAATCGAGGAAACGAATCCCTCACTTGTCATTTCGTTCTACCCTGGCTTGTCTGTCCACCCTGACCACGATGCTAGTGCACGTGCGGTTGTTCGGGCTATCCGAAGAATGACGGAATCCGAACGTCCTGTGTTGCATACAATTGCATTTGCACATAATACGGCTGAAGTATTAGGCGAACCCGACGTTATTAATGAGGTTTCGACAGTTTCTGATAAAAAAATCGCAACATTGAACGCACATGCTTCCCAAACCGTTTGGATGATGCGTGAGATGGAGAAAAAATTACAGGAAAATGATCCCGAAGCCATTCAACGCCTTTTATACGAGCGTTTCTATACGTACCAATGGGACAAGGATTTTGAATAACAACCGATTTGAAAGAGTCGTAGTCGAAGTTGACTATGGCTCTTTTTTTGTTAAATTAATAGACTGAAAAGTAGAAATGGTATACACTTTATTTACAGGGAGAAAAAAACCGCGTATCATGTATATTTATACATAATATGCACGTTTTATAAAAGGGGAGAAATGATTTTGAAAAAGTTCAGTCTATCTACTTGGCTATTATTCATAGTACCATCCGTTCTTGGGATAGTATTATTTATGATTCCACTAAAGTTCAACGGCGGTTGGAAAGTTCCAATTGCGAAACTTGCAGACATTCTATCCGTTGCAATAGGCCCTGTTATGCCTTGGGTCGCGACGATTATCTTAATTATCGCTGCAGTTGGTTCACTAGTATTTTTGGGTATTAAAAAAGATACTTCTTCCCAATCGTTTATAACGGGATTATTTAAGGTTTCTCCGGTTTGGGTGATTACTCGAATTGTGGGGGCTGTCTACGCGGTACTTGTTATGTTGAAAGTGGGTCCCGAAGCAATATGGGGTGAATCGACAGGCGGTATGTTACTTAGCTCAGATGGTCTAGTTACATTTTTATTTACCATCTTCTTATTTGCCGGACTTCTATTGCCGCTTTTACTGAACTTCGGTCTACTCGAATTTTTCGGAACAATGATGGTGAAAGTCATGCGTCCATTGTTCAAACTGCCTGGTCGTTCGTCGATTGACGCCCTAACTTCTTGGATTGGGGACGGAACAATCGGTGTCCTGCTAACTAGCAAACAGTATGAGGAAGGCTATTACACGAAAAAAGAAGCCGCCATTATCGGGACGACTTTTTCCGTTGTATCTATTACATTTTCCATTATTATCATTGAAGAAGTCGGTCTTGGGGAATACTTCTTACCCTTTTACGGAACTGTCATTTTGACCGGTCTTATATTGGCTTTCATTATGCCACGGATTTATCCGTTGGTCGGAAAGAAACAAGAGTATATTGATGGCAGGCCCTTTACGGGTGATGACGAAAAATTGCCGGAAGGCTACAATGTATTTTCCCACGGACTGGAAAGCGCGCTGAAGAAAGCCGATACGAATCGTTCATTCATTAAAACTGTTTCAGAAGGCTTGAAGAACGTACTTGATATGTGGATTGGTGTCATACCTGTTGTAATGGCATTTGGTACGACAGCCCTTATTATTGCGGAATATACAAGCGTCTTCACGTTTTTAGGAAAGCCGTTTGAACCAGTGCTAGCTGTCCTTCAGATTCCTGAAGCGGCAGATGCGGCACAGCTTATGGTTGTTGGGTTTACGGATATGTTCCTGCCGGTTATTTTGGCGGATGGAATGATCACTTCTGATTTGACCTTATTCGTTGTTGCGACTGTATCTGTGACGCAATTGATTTTCATGGCTGAAGTGGGTGGCTTGCTTCTCGGGTCGAAAATCCCGGTTAACTTCTTTGAACTCGTTGTTATTTTCCTTTTGCGTACAATCATCTCCTTACCGATTATCGCAGTGGTTGCACATTTGTTGTTTTAAATTCGATATTAGTAAAAACAAGCCCGATTCTATAAGAGAATCGGGCTTGTTTTATTACCTATCCAGATTTCAAATTGTTCACTAAAATGTTCCTTCTACCCAAAGAATGAGGAGAAAAAGTAGACATAAAACGACTGCACTGAGTAGGATAAATGCTAGATGCAAACGAATGAATGTCTGCAATGTACTTTGTTGTTTCATTTCCCCAACTCTTTTTGCAACTTTTAAATTTAGTGGAATGAAAAATAGGGAGAATAATAAGCCGGCAGAGATAAAGACACAAACACCTTGAATGAGTATAGATGCATTTAATTCAGCAAAAATATTTCCGACCACAAACAAGGGAATTCCAATCCAAAATCCAAACGTAAGGATCAATAGAGCCGTTGCAATAGTCAACAACATGTAGTTTTTCTTTAAAACAAATATGTATGCTTCCCTATACAATCGCATGCCCAATCCCTCCGTTCTTACCAACACTTTAGCATAGGGCCGAGAATGATTCAAAAAAGACTGCGGGTGATATTCCGCAGTCTGGGTGATTAGATATTCAATTTTGTTCTCAGTTTTGAAAGCATATCTATGGTCATTTTGTCCAAATCATAATTGGTTTTGAAGCCCCACTCAGCCATTGCAGCCGATGGATCGATTGAATCAGGCCAGCTATCGGCAATCGCCTGACGCATCGGATCAACGTCATAGGCCATTTCGAATGTCGGGATTTGTTTCTTGATGGAAGCTGCGATTTGGGACGGATCAAAGCTCATCGCCGTTACATTGAATGCGTTGCGGTGGATAAGTTTTTCAGGGTCTGCTTCTAGCAAATCGACAATCGCTTGCAATGCATCCGGCATGTACATCATATCCATGTATGTGCCTTCGGCGATGAATGACGTGTATTTCCCCTCTTGCAATGCTTTGTAATAAATATCAACCGCGTAATCCGTTGTTCCGCCGCCGGGTTGTGCAACATAAGAAATGAGACCCGGGAAACGTACGCC
Source organism: Filibacter tadaridae (assembly GCF_900609045.1). Classification (GTDB taxonomy): domain Bacteria; phylum Bacillota; class Bacilli; order Bacillales_A; family Planococcaceae; genus Sporosarcina; species Sporosarcina tadaridae. Next base: position 66,361 of record NZ_UXAV01000017.1, on the reverse strand, counting down.
ACGCGTATCCAGACCAAATCGATTGTAGTAATAATCACACAACAATTCACCTGCGACTTTATTGACACCGTACATGGTCGTCGGTCGTTGTAGTGTATCTTGTGGTGTATCTTTTTTAGGCGTTGACGGTCCGAATGCACCGATGGAACTTGGTGTGAAAAACTGCATATCCAATTCCCGTGATACTTCAAGGGCATTCATGAGCCCTCCCATATTAAGGTTCCAAGCAAACAGTGGCTCGGATTCAGCTTTGGCGGACAATAAAGCGGCCATATGCATCATCGTGCCCGCGCCAAAGTCTTTCGCAAGTGCATGCATACGTTTTGCGTCAGTCACGTCAAGTACTTCAAAAGGCCCTCCTGCAGTAACTTCCGAATCCTTATGCCGTATATCCGTTGCCAACACGTTGTCCGCACCATATTCTGATCGTAGCTTTGTAATCAATTCAGAACCGATTTGCCCAAGGGCACCTGTTACCATAATCTTTTTCATCTATTATTCCTCGCTTCCGGAACGATTGTGTTTTTGGAGAGTACACTGGGTTATTTATTTTATATCAAATACTGATTTATAGGCTTTAATTCATTATAAAATGTTCTTCTTAAAAAGACAACATTGAATTACAGCACCGCAACCACTCGTCGGACTTTTCTGGTATAATGAAAGAAAACTTGAGGTGTACGATGTCTAAAAAGAAACCGGCTGTTTTTTCAAATGTGTTCCAATGGGTTTTACTTATTGCTGGAGGTATTCTGCTGACGTTTATTCTCCTGTCATTCGGTTTGCAGAGATGGATTATTTTCATCATTATTCTTGTTATATATATTTCAGTGTCTGCATTCAGACCGATGTATATTATTTACAAAACAAAATCCCTTCGTTCGATTGATCGCTATGTTGCCCGCAATCATAAAAAGCCTATTTTCGGTTATTCCTATGCATTGGCGCATGGCAATGAACGTGATATCGAAGAGTCGTTGAAACGGATTATGAATACGTATAAACAAGAGGATATGTATGATGTATACGGTTCAAATCTTGCCTTATTTCAAAATGACCCTAAAAAGTTACTTGAGCATGTGGATAACATTAGTAGCCAGGAATACAAAGATTATTACAGTGGCTTTGCCTATGTGATGTTAGGCAACTTTGACAGGGCTAATGAGTTCCTTGGTAAATTGCGCACGCCGTGGATGATTCATGCTTTAAAAGCATTCGCTGCACTGAAACGAGGATCCCAAGAAGAGTTTCGTCAAGAAGCGGATCAATCCGTCAGTAGTGCGGTTGGCATGCAGCGCTATGTTTTACACCATACGCTGAATCGATTTGAGACAGTCGGTTTTGCAAAAGCTTAACAGTAAAAGTCCGCTTAAAGGCGGGCTTTTTTGTATGTAGTAAGTGTGTGCGAGGAGTGGCTTGTCTATTCTTGGTTATGCATTTTGCCATGACAGTTTCCCGGATTGCCCTTACAGTTCCGCGATTTGCCATGACAGTTTCGGCGGGCCATTACAGTTTTTCATTTTGCCATGACAGTTTCCTAGATTGCCATTACAGTTCTGCGATTTGCCATGACAGTTCCAGCGAGCCATTACAGTTTTTCATTTTGCCATGACAGTTTCCCGGATTGCCCTTACAGTTCTGCGATTTGCCATGACAGTTCCAGCGGGCCATTACAGTTTTTCATTTTGCCATGACAGTTTCCCGGATTGCCCTTACAGTTCCGCGATTTGCCTTGACAGTTTCGGCGGGCCATTCATACTGGTGAAATCGAAAAAACCAGGCAGCCTAGGCTGTCTGGTTTTGAGTTTATTATGAGATGACACCGAGTTCTTTACCTACCTTTTCGTAGATGGCGAGGGCGTCGTCGAGCATTTGTTTTGTGTGGGCTGCGGTTGGCATGTTGCGAACGCGGCCTTTTCCTTTGGCGACTGTTGGGAAGACGATGGATTTTGCGTATACGCCTTCTTCTGCTAGCCGTTTAGAGAATTGTTGTGTTAACTTCTCTTCGCCGATGATGCATGGCGTGATTGGCGTTTCGGAAACGCCGATATCGAAGCCTAGTTTGGATAGGCCTTCTTTTAGGTAATTGCCGTTTTCCCACAGCTTATCGTGCAGTTCGGTGGACGCTGAAATTTTATCGAGCGCGCCCATGGTAGCTGCGATATCACCTGCTGGAAGTGCTGTTGAGAATAGGAACGGACGAGAGCGTACTTTCAACCAGTCAATCAGCGCCTGTGTTCCGGCGACATATCCACCGACAACGCCAATTGCTTTCGACAGTGTACCCATTTGCAAATCGATTTCTTTTTCAAGACCGAAGTGCTTCACAGTGCCTTTCCCTTTACCTGTAACACCAGAACCGTGTGCGTCATCGACATAAGTGATTAAGTCGAATTCCTTTGCGATTTCAACTACACCTGGAAGGTTGGCAATGTTGCCGTCCATCGAGAAAACGCCGTCTGTGATGTACATCACTTTTTCATATAGACCGGATTCTGTTGCTTCTTTCGCTTTGGCGCGAAGGTCATCCATATCCTGGTGATTAACGCGGATGACTTTTGCACCGGAAAGGCGGCAGCCGTCGATAATGGATGCGTGATTTAATTCATCCGAAAGAATGGCGTCTTTTTTATTCATAACTGCGGAAATAGCCGCCATATTACAGTTAAAACCGGATTGGTAGGAAATTGCAGCTTCCGTTCCTTTGAACTCCGCCAATTTCTTTTCAAGCGCAACGTGGATATCGAGCGTTCCGTTAATCGTACGTACAGCTCCTGCACCCACGCCGTACTTGTTCGTTGCATCAATCGCTAACTTTTTCAAATCCTCGTCTGTTGCAAGGCCTAGGTAGTTATTCGACGATAAGTTGATGAGGTCCTTGCCTTTAATTTTAATAACGGGTCCATTTGGTCCTTCAATCGGATCAATTTCGTTGTACAATCCTTGGTCACGTAGTTCTTTTAAATTTTCCTGTAAAAAAGCATCGAGTATTTTAGACAAGGCTATCTTCCTTTCAAACAGATGTTGCTTCCATTCTAACACACAGCAGACTTTTGCGTAGAACGAAGCGCATTGCCGCTAGGAAAGTTCGATTAACCGCTCTGATTTCTCCTTGAAAATAGATGGGTTGATGGCTGAATCCATCGCCACCCGCAAACTATTTAGAGCTTGTGCATAGGACTGCATATATCCCGCCGCATCAAGCATTTTCTCCTTATAGGTATCTCGTATTGCGACAACTTTTTCCTCCGCATCTGCATCCTCTTTACACATATGCACCAGGTCCAGCACTTCATCACCGGGACGTTCGGGATCATATGCGTGCGGTTGCGTTGCGTCGAGAAAGCAAACTGATAACTCGGGGAATAAAACAAGATCCACCCCGCTTGGGTCAAGTCCGCACCAGCCGTAGAGCACGTCGAATCCTCGTTTTTCCCCTTCTGCGCCTAGTGATTTCATAAGAGTGGATTTTCCGGTTCCAGCAAGTCCTTTAATAAGGATGCGTCTATTCAAGCGTTTTGTAATCGAGGGGATGAAATCATATGCGCCATCAGACGATAATGAACCGATGAGTCTATGCGATACTGATGCTTCCTTATTCAGCTCGATTGTTCCAAATAACTCTTCTTTCAATGAAGCAATCAATTCCTCATGAAGTTGCCATTGCATCCGCGCGATATTAACCTTTTCCCAATCATCATGTATATTCTTTCCATCCGCGAGTGATTGCAATGCTTTGTCGAGCGCTTTTTCTGATTCGGCTAGTTTTTCCACAATGAACTGGTTTTGCTCGCGTAATTCCGTTTCATTGTACATATCGTAAAAGCTGATAACGCGGTGTCGTCCACCTATATCTGTTGGTTCAAGTGAAACTGGATGCGAGGCCTGAAGGTAAAATAGGTTCGGTCCTTTAACGTAAACTGCATGGGTCTGTTCGATTTGAACTGGATCCATGAATTTGTCAACGTCCAATCCTCGTTTCACAAAGTACATTGCGGTTTCATTCAACACATCCGAGAGTGCATTTGTCGGAGGGCATTTCAGGAAAATTGTTTCTGCCGCTGATGCAATCAGCTTATCGTATTTATGGGAGATTCCTCGGCCTGTATAGGCTGTCCCCATGTATTGAGTTATCGATCCGTAAATGTCGATCATCCTTTCTGTACATACGGTTAACGTATGCACAGACAACGAAAAAAAGCACGGCGACTATGCCTGTGCTTCACATTTTTCACTTTCTAATAAAGCCCCTTCATCTTCCTCTCGCATTAATTTCAACAAAAGCCTACGAGATTGAGGGAGTGTGTAATGGACGAATTGCCCGATAAGAAGGGCAACCAGCACCGTTCCTATACCAACAGGGCCGCCGAGCAGCCAACCAAATACAGCAACAATTACTTCGATTGCTGTCCGAATCTTTTTCACACTGATTCCAAGTTTTTCTACGAAAAGTAGCATCAGACTATCCCGAGGACCCGCCCCAATATTGGGAGACACATATACGCCGATACCATATCCCATGACAATAACGCCCAGTGCAAAAATGATTGATTGACCCCAAAGCGTTGTGAATTCGGGAAGTAACCAGTTGAATAGATCGATGAAAACACCGATAAGAATCATATTCAACCATGTACCAATTTTCGGCCACTCTTTCAAAATAGCTGCGGTCAACACAACTATGATAAAACCCGTGATAATTCCCCATGTACCGATCGTTAACCCGAAATTACGATATAAACCGACATGCAACACATCCCACGGACCGATACCCAGACGTTGCCCTTTAATGGTCATTGAAATACCAAGGGAAAGAATAAGCATTCCGCCTATAAAGAATGTCCATCTCCATACTAAGTTCTTATTCATACAATTCCTTCTTTCTATCAAGAAAAGCGACAGCGCCTGTTTTGGGGCGACAGGCATAAGACAGCTCGAAAATGTGGCGTACTTTGCCACATATTCGGGATGGCTTATGACCCAAGCCCCTAGGCGCTGGAGCTAGACAATAAGAAAAGCGACAGCGCCTGTTCAGGGGCGACAGGCATAAGACAGCACGGAAATGTGACGTACTTTGCCACATATTCGGGATGGCTTATGACCCGAGCCCCTAGGCGCTGGAGCTAGACAATAAGAAAAGCGACAGCGCCTGTTCAGGGGCGACAGGCATAAGACAACTCGAAAATGTGGCGTACTTTGCCACATATTCGGGATGGCTTATGACCCGAGCCCCTAGGCGCTGGAGCTAGACAATAAGAAAAGCGACAGCGCCTGTTTTGGGGCGACAGGCATAAGACAGCACGGAAATGTGGCGTACTTTGCCACATATTCGGGATGGCTTATGACCCGAGCCCCTAGGCGCTGGAGCTAGACAATAAGAAAAGCGACAGCGCCTCGAATAGGGTGAAAAATGCTTACTTCCTTGCCATTTAAAAAACTATTCAGGTCATCTACCTAATCTATTCATTGTAGCATGTCCGCTGTTCTCGAGATAGGGAGCTATTCTTTTACGATGTCGCAAAATGTCGCTTCTGCTATACGAGCAAGCTCACTAGGAGTGAGCTTCATTTGCATTCCAGGTTTCCCCGCGCTGACAATCATTTTGTTGAGCGATTCCGCAGATTTGTCGATAGTTGTCGGGTATTTCTTTTTCATGCCGATGGCGGAGCACCCGCCCCGTACATAGCCCGTTTCTTTCGTTAGCTCTTTCAATGGCAGCATTTCTAGTTTTTTGACGCCGGCTGCCTTTGCGGCTTTTTTTAAATTAAGTTCCAGTGCAACGGGCACTAGAAATACGAAAAGTTCTTTTGGTGCTGCAATCGTGACAAGGGTTTTGAAAACGGTGTCCACTGCTTGTCCTGTTTTTTCTGCTACGGAGACACCGTCTAGAAGCCCGTCGTTTACGTCGTATTCCATCAGTTCGTAGGCGATATTTTCTCCATCGAGAATCCGGACGGCATTTGTTTTTGCCTTGTTATTGTGCTTCGCCATTTTCTTACATCCCCTTTCAACCCCGTCGACTTAAAGAATCCTTCTAACACCGCTCCGCGCTTGGAGATGCCTCCCGCGATAAGCGGGATATAACAGTTACTTATCGAATAGCTTTTTTAGGGCATCCGCCATTGCGGTATTTTCCGGTTCCTCTTGTTTTTTCATGAATTTCTGGACATCGCGCTTGTCAGCTTTTTTGCCGCCGGAATTCTCTCTACGCTTTTCAAATGCTGATAATTTCTCGCGATGTCCGCATTTGCAAACGAAAATTTTCCCGTCGCCTTCGCCGCGCAACTCCAATTTCTTTTTACATACCGGGCATCTTGCATTCGTCAATGTGGAAACATTTTTCCGGTGACCGCATTCACGGTCTTGACAGACAAGCATCTTGCCGCGTTTGCCGTTCACTTCGAGCATGAGCTTTCCGCAATCCGGGCATGCTTTCCCAGTGACATTATCATGTTTGTACTTTTTATCGTCTGTTTTAATGTCGATAACCGTTTTTTTAGAGAAACCAATCATATCTTTCATGAAGGCTGCTTTTTTCATTTGGCCCTTCGCGATTTTCGAAAGTCCTTGTTCCCATTCTGCTGTCAGTGCAGGAGATTTCAAATCTTCCGGGACAAGTTCAAGTAGTTGACGCCCTTTTGAAGTCGTATAAATATCGTTCCCTTTTTTCTCCATGACAAATGAATTGAATAAACGTTCAATGACATCTGCACGGGTTGCGACCGTTCCCAGACCGCCCGTTTCACCCAGTGTTTTGATGAGGTCTTTTGATTCACCTTGCATGAACTGGGCAGGGTTTTCCATGGCACCAAGTAGCGTACCTTCATTAAACCGCGCAGGTGGCTTCGTTTTTCCATCTGTCATGACAACGGCTCGGATCTTCACGTCTTCGCCAATTGTATATGCTGGAAGGGTATCGGTATCCGCTTCTTCCTCATCCGTGTTGTATACCTTTTTCCATCCTTCATTAGCGATTGTCCGGCCTTTTGCACTGAATGTTTCAGTCCCTACGGCTAGCTCTGCAGTCACTTGGTCGTAACGGAACGCACCGAAGAATACAGCCAAGAAACGTTTGACAATGATGTCGTACAACCGTTTCTCTTTATCGGATAAGTTTTGAAGAAGCGGCGTTTCCTCTGTCGGGATGATGGCATGGTGATCCGAAACTTTTTTATCATCAATAACGCCTTTCTGCGGTTTGACTGCTCCCGAACGGAGAAGTGTATTGACAGATTTTCGATACGGTCCAATATCGACTGCTTTGATGCGTTCTTTTAGTGTATTTGCCATATCGGATGTCAGGTGTTTCGAATCGGTACGTGGATAGGTAACTGCTTTATGACGTTCATATAAGCCTTGCAATGTTGATAACGTCTCTTTTGCAGACCATGACCACCGACGATGGGCTTCTTTTTGCAGCTCCGTTAAATCGAATAGATGTGGTGCAGGTTGCGATTTCGGTGTCGTTTTCACGTCTACTATTTTTCCAGAATGTACGCTATCTAATTTCGCGATTAATTTCTCAACTGCTTCTTTATCGAACGACTGTGTTTGACCTGCTCTATCATGCCAAGTGAATTTGGCAGTTTCCGTCAATGCTTGCATACCGTAAAACGCTTTCGGCTTGAAGTCGCGGATTTGTTTTTCACGTTCCGCAATCATCGCAAGCGTAGGCGTTTGCACGCGGCCCGTCGATAGTTGTGCATTGTGTTTCACTGTCAGTGCGCGTGTTGCGTTAATGCCGACGACCCAATCCGCTTCTGCGCGAGCGACCGCCGCTTGGTACAAGTTTTCATAGGCACGGCCGTCTTTCAAATTATTGAAACCGTCTTTAATGGCCTTGTCTGTGACGGATGAAATCCATAACCGTTTGACAGGTTTGTTGACTTTCGCCATCTCCAGAATCCAACGTGCGACAAGTTCCCCTTCACGTCCCGCATCTGTTGCGATGATGATATCCTTTACATCACTGCGTTTGAGTTGGGCTTTCACTGCATTGAATTGTTTCGAGGTTTGACGAATCGGTATCAATTTGAATGGCTCCGGGATAATGGGTAGATGTTCGAGTTTCCACTCCTTGAATTCATTGCCATAGCCTTCCGGATCTGCATGTGTCACTAGATGCCCTAGCGCCCATGTGACGATATAATTTGTGCCTTCAAGAAAACCGTTCCCTTTTTTATTGCAACCGAGCACTCGTGCAATATCGCGTGCTACGGATGGTTTTTCAGCTAGTACCAGTGATTTGGACATAACATAATCCCCCTTCTACATAAGTCGATTATACGGGAGAACGGTGATTTCTGCATGTCGAGCGAATAGAGATACCCTGAACATTCCCGACATCCCCCTTTCCATAAATCAAAAAATCCCCACCAATACCATTCTGACATGGCGTTGGTGGGGTTTTTAATCAGTCATCGTCCAATGCATCCTTCGATAACCTTTTGCTCATTTCTGCGTATTTCACAAAGACCCTTGCGAGTTCACGTAGGCGGTCGTGCACATCATTGTCGATAATGTTGTTGTCACGATCAAAATGGCTTCTATGTGTATAAACATAATTCGGTGTCACGAGGCAGCGGAAGTAATCCAAGATTGGTTTCAGCTGATTCTCGATGACGAGGTGATGCTGGTATGTACCGCCATTTGCAACGATGGATACCGGTTTGTAACGCATCGTATGTGGGTGAAGCATGTCAAAAACGTTTTTCAATACACCGGGGATCGAACCTTGGAAAACGGGTGTTGCCACAATATAACCGTCTGCTTCATTGAATTTGTGGACAAGTTTTTTCATGTCATCGTTGTAGTCGCTGGCTGGTCGACCATCGACGAATTGATGTGTATAATCCGCCAATTTCAGTATTTCAAGTTCGTATCCACAGCCGGTCTCTTCTATATAAGAACGTACCATTTCAAGAACAGCACCTGTTTTGTTGCCGATAATGGTCCCGTCCAAAAACAAAACTTTCACTATTCACCCTCCTCACTGCTTTTTCTATAATTCCAATCGTATCAAAAAAAGTGGTTGCTGACCCGAAAACGGTCTCAGCAAACCACTTTTCCGACGCTTTATTGTGCTGAAAGGGGTGCATCCCCTGGAATAGCTGGTTTTACCGCTTTTTCCACTTCCGAAAACCGTTCTTCGATTTTCTCATATGGAATTGGCTTATTTCCATTTCCCACTTCCAGACGTTCTTTCACACGTTCAATTGTTTTTGCAGGAGACGTCAATGCAACAATTATATCCCCAGCCACGGCCCGTAGTTCGACTTCTGATGTGAAGAATTCAATTGTACCATCTACACGTAGGATAAACAGAAGAATTGATTTATCGTCCCGTTCACGAAGGTATTGTGTATAACTATATTGTTTCGTAATGGTTGTTTTTCGGATTACATGCCCTGCATTCATCCGCTCATCCAAGTCATAAATTGAAATGGCCGGTGAAAATAGCTTTTGTCCTCCTGTAATGTTGAAGGAATCGACGTCTTTTCCGACATGGAATGCCGTTTGGAATAGATGTTCATGCCCTAAATCAGGTGCAAAGTCCGCACAAATATGCGCATTGTACGTATCCCTCTTCGTCATCGCGAGCATATAGCGATAAGGCGTCAAATCGAGATGGTATTCAATTTGTTCCGATAGGATATCACCGACGTAACTGGAAAGCCCTAACTTTCTCGCATGTGATAAACCTGCCCATGATTGGTCAATTAGAAGTACTTCATTGCCAGTATCTTTGACCGATTTTGCAAGTTCAGCCGCAAAACGTGTGCCGCTGACAATAAGTACACCCGATTCGTCCGTCGTTGTAAGGTTCAGCTTTTTGGCGATAAAACCAATGGAGAATCCGTGTACAACAACTGTGAAAAAGACAAGAGCGAATGTCAATGCTGTTAATATTTCTGCATCCTTATATCCCGAATCCAACAAAATCGTTGCAAAATAACCCGATACAGTAAGTGCTACAATACCGCGTGGCGCAATCCACCCAACAAGTATTTTTTCCCGTATACTCATATCCGTGCCGATTGTCGATAACCAAATGGACAAAGGCCTAACGATAAAGAGCATAGCAAGGACATATAAAATAATGTTCGGTTTGAAAATTTCAATAAGAATATGCGGATCAAGTGATGCGGTCAACATTACGAATATACCCGAAACAAGAAGGACGGATATATTCTCTTTAAATTGCCGAACGTCATGGAGTGTCGTCAAATGCATATTTGCCATGGTAATCCCCATCGCTGTAACAGCTAGAAGTCCGGTTTCGTGCATAATTTCATCTGACAAAACGAAAACGGAAATAACGACGACAAATAAGATTGGTGCTTTCAGGAACTCGGGTATGCTGCCACGTTCGAATGCGTTGCCGATTATCCGGGCGGCTACCCACCCAATCAGTACAGCAAATACAGATGCTGCAAAGAATAAGAGAAGTGCTTTTAGTGTTACTTCGCTATTAAGGAATTTGATGAACTCAAAAGCGAATACAGCGAGAAGTGCACCGAATGGGTCAACGACAATCCCTTCCCATTTCAAAATGGCGGCGGGTCGCGGTTTCAATTTTGCCTGCCGTAACAGCGGTAAAATAACCGTTGGACCCGTTACGATGAACAAACCGCCGATAATGAATGCAACCGCAAATGAAAGACCGGCCAAGTAATGCGCCGCAAGCGATCCTGCAATCCAGGCAATAAATGCGCCAATCGTCACGATGCGTCCAATCGGTTTGCTGAATTCTTTAATTTCCTTGAAATCGAGGTTCAAACTACCTTCAAAAAGAATGATTGCCACTGCAAATGTAATGATCGGTCCGAATAAATCTCCCATGCTTTCTTGCGGGTTAATGAGACCGAATATAGGACCGACAAGCAGCCCAGCGACAGACATAATAACAATCGCAGGCATGCGGAATTTCCACGCTATCCATTGCGATAATATCCCAATTAAGATGACTAGCATCAGGTCAAACAATAATGAATCGAACAATGGAATCACCCCACTCCAAACTTTAATTAAATGCTAGTTTAACATAATAACCGTCGCTGTCCATTGATTTGAATGGATGGCTATTTGATAGGATCAATAAGGTGTTTCCCACTTACATAACGGTGCATTTTCTTGCTTTCAAAAAAGGCATATCCTACTTTTTCTTTACATACGCTAGAAGGACAGACTCATTGAATTTCTAAGAAAGGGTTGATTCCAATAGACGGACAAGAGAAAAAGACAGTTGCCATCCATATTTCACGGGCAGATGAAAAAGGGACATACCCCGAACGTCGAGCCGCTATGATTGCAAATACATTGAAAGAAGAAGTGACTATTCAATTCATATGTGGAGAGAACTCTCCGCCGGCACCCGAAGGATTCGAAAGCGTCACTGCGGTTGGAAACCGCGCTTTTTTAAATGCGTTATCGGTAATGAAACCTGATCTTTTAATACGCGATAGTGGGTCCACAATACGGGAAGAGGTCGAAAAAGTAAGGACAATCGTACCTTCTATTATCCATTTCGATGATTTTGGAGACGGTGGAAACAGTGCCGACCTTGTATTCCAGACATTGTATGCAGATTCAAACGACAGTGTTCCAGAGCATTATGTCGTCGGAACCGAAAGTTTTATAGCTGATGATTTGATGGTCCCTTTTGAAAAAATTGGTCTTCGAAAAGAGCAATCGAATTATATTCCACACCTCGTCATTTCGTTTGGCGATGAAGATATCGGTAACTTATCGTATCGTGCACTTAGGCATATGATGCAATTGCAAATTCCTTTAAAAGTGACTGTTCTAATCGGGGAGCGCTATCCACATGATTCGAGTGCACTTCAAATGATGGCGCTTGGTAGACGAAATACATTCATAAAACTTCCGCCGTATAATTTTGCAGAAGTATGTTCAACTGCCGATATCATTTTATGTGCCTCGGGATACATGCCATATGAAGTGGCTGTAATGGGGATTCCTTGTGTTGTACTTGCACAAAATGATTTCGAAGTCGGCCTAGCATTCCCCAAAGAGCAACATGGATTCATCCACCTTGGACTTGGTCGCAAAGTGAAGCAATCGAGTTTACTAAATGCCATTATGGAGCCTCTCTTACACGAACCGCTCCGTAAAAAAGCGATCGCAAGACAAACCGCACTTGGTCTCGGCGACGGTAAAGATGCCGTATGCGAAGCAATCCGCTATTATCTTGAGTATCCGAAACGATCAGTGGACAATCTGACAAGAAAAGCAACATCCAATATGCTACACTAAGAGAAAATGCGAGGTGTTTTCTTTTATGAATAAACGTCAACTAGAAAGTGAGATTGCTGAACTCAAAATGGATTATATCAGTTTGCAAGGCGATATCGAGAAACTCGAATCAACTGGTAATGACAGTTATGTAACAAAAGCGGAGGTCCGGCTCGCCAAGTTGGAAGAAAAACTTGCTGAGTTGAATAAACAACTAGATGATTTGGAATAAGTAGAAGGCTGCCCGATGAATAATCGGACAGCCTTTTTTGTTGTTCGGGTGTATGGGTCTGCGGGGCGATCAATCTTCCTTGCGAAGCGATCAATTGGCGGCGGTTCGCGATCAATCAGCAACGGTTCGCGATCATTCCAACCTGCCAACCGATCAATCAGCGGCAGTTCGCGATCATTCCAACCCGCCAACCGATCAATCAGCAGCGGTTCGCGATCATTCCAACCCGCCAACCGATCAATCAGCAACGGTTCGTGATCATTCCATCCCGCCAAGCGATCAATAAGCAACGGTTCGCGATCATTCCAACCCGCCCAGCGATCAATAAGCGGCGGTTCGCGATCATTCCAACCCGCTAAGCAATCAATCAGCGGCAGTTGGCGATTATTACTCCTTGCCAAGCAATCAATCAGCAACGGTAACGCCCATAAAACACCTACCGCTTCAATACGTCGTCAATTTCAGCAGCTTTTGAAGGGAGTAAATCCCCCGTTGGAAGAATGTAAAACTATCCTGATATTCTTCCAAATCCAGTGTATACATCGCATCTTCATTTTCCCAAAGTCTAGTAAAGTAGGCGTCAATATCACGCACCAGTTCACTATCACTCTTCGCAATCACTCGTAAGTTCGCTTCTAAATTATAGTTATCCAGCGTTCTATCCGTCAGATTGGCAGAGCCGTTTGAAATATAGGTTTCATCCGCAGTCTTAACTACCACAAGTTTCGTGTGGTATTGCCCGATGACTGTGTTGTACCACCTGACATGGATCTTCCCTGCGGAGTCTTCCACCATTTCCTGCACAACAGGTCGATTCGGAAGGCCCGACTTTTCATTTCCAAAAGAATTTTCATTCGGATCTAAAATCATTTCGACGTGGACACCGCGATTCGAAGCCTCAACGAGTGCATTGACGAGATCGCGTTTGGCAATGAAAAACATACCTATCCGAATGGTATCCCCTTTTTGTGCTTTTGCAATATCATCAAGCATCGCATCGAGAATCTTTTTCTCAGTCAAGTATTGAACGGCATACTCTCCGCCGTTCGAGCGCTTTGCATCGACACGTGGCAACGTTCCCCCGGTCGTGTAGTTCACGACCGCCTCTTCCGCTTCCAAAATATCGTTCAGGATGCCGCCTTTCACCGTCAATGCGGCATTACCGTGAAAACCACTCGCGTCATGCGGATTCCCCGATGTGACGAGCGCTTCTTTATCCGTAACAATGGTTTTTCGATGATTGGCTTTAACATTCAGTAAAGTGATGTATGAAGCAAGCGTCATCTTAGGAGCCTTGCTCGACATTGCATTGGCAATCCATCCGTTATGGCCAAAGTCCACCCACTGGAATAACGTTCTGTATAGACCTGAATAAAGGGGCGTGGAATCACGCAACGGTTCAAGATCCGTGTAGACGACGTCAATCCTTGCGTCTTCCATCTTGCCAAACCATTTGGATTCATAAGAACCATACCCCGTGTTCAATGGATCCGTGATGAACGTGATGGGCATATCGGGATGTGCCTCTTTTTTCTTTACGAGTTTGGCAGTCAACGCCTCCGCAATTTCCGGAAAGTCAACGCCTTCATCGGTGTAATGGTCCATCAGGAAAAAATCAAGTACGATGAATTGATCAGCTTCGTCAATCATTTTGTACACTTCATCGAAAATAGTCAATTCGTGCTCCATGCCATCCCCGTCTTTATTTTGCGCGTACGTCAAGTCGGTGAACAGCTCGACATCATCTGTCCAGTGAATCTCCCCTGCATATGAAATCCCTTCCGGAAGTGGTTTATATGTATGCCATAATATAACGCTTATATAAAGCAATCCAAACAAAACAAAACCTGTGAGTAGAATCCATTTCTTTTTGCTGAACCTTTTTTTCTCGTTCTCTTTCATTCCATCAACCCCGTTCAACTACCCTGTCTATCAATTAATGAATTCCCTGCGTACATGATTTGCAAACAAAAAAGCATAGCCAGAAAACGGCCATGCCCTTATGCGATGACGTACTCTTGTACCGCAGTGTCTTCAATCATTAATTCTTTCAAGTATTTCTTTGCACGGAACAACCGTGATTTCACTGTACCAATTGATACTTTCATCGCTTCCGCAATTTCAATTAACGAGTACTGATGGACATAGAAGTATTCAATAGTCGTTTTGTAAATCGCATCGAGTTGACCAATTTTTTGTTGAACAAGCGATTGGATATCATTTTGCTCAAGCAGTTCCGCTGGCGATAAATTATCACTGGGAACCAAATCCAGTAACGGAACGTCTAATGTATCAGGCTGGTTCATAACGTGTTTACTGCGTCGAACGTCTTTGCGGTAACGGTCACGGAAAGTGTTCATACAGATTGTTGTCAACCAAGCTTTCATATGATCAACGCCATCCATCCGCCCACTATAGCGAACAACCTTCACCCAGACATCTTGCATAAGATCCTCAGCCTCTTCTTTGTTACGCGTCAATTTTAGGCAAAGGTGATATATGTAACGTCCATATTCTTCATATAATTCATTTAAGTTGATTTTCATATTCAAACGCTCCTGTCTTCTTGCTACTGTATCCATTATCAGCAATTTGAACATTTCAAACCATCTTATTCTCTTTCATTTAACTTACAAACATGTAAGGAAGAAAAGTGAAAGCGGCCTGCCTAGATGCGACAGGCATAAGACGGGCCAGAAAAGCGGCGCTCTTTGCCGCTTAGCTGGACTGGCTTATGACCCGAGCATCTGGCCGCTTGAACTGGACAATAAGAAAAGTGGAAGGCGCCGTTTAGCCTCGACAAGCGCTGGAAGCCTTAGGGATAAAGGCGTTCTTTGCCTTTCTCCCTAAGGCTGAAGCGACTCGAGAGGCTGGCGACTGGAACTGGACAATGAAAAGTGAAAGCGGCCTGCCTAGATGCGACAGGCATAAGACGGGCCAGAAAAGCGGCGCTCTTTGCCGCTTAGCTGGACTGGCTTATGACCCGAGCATCTGGCCGCTTGAACTGGACAATAAGAAAAGTGAAAGCGGCCTGCCTAGCCTCTACAGACCCCAAAAACCCCGATGCCATCCCTAGGCATCGGGGTTTACCTATCCATTCAGTTATCTTCATCCCGAATTGTAATGGCCATGCTAATTATTCGATTGCGGTCCATCTCTTCGATTTCAATAAGTAGGTCTTCATAGGTGAATCGTTCGCCCGGTTCAGGTACATGTCCCAATTCTTGTAGAACAAATCCTCCAAGCGTTTCATGGTCGGTCGGTAGTTCGATCCCGAATAGATCCATCGCATCGATGATTTCTAGTCGACCGTGACATTTCAGCATCGTGTCTGTTTTCTCGTAGACAAGTACCTCTTCATCTTCATCCGTCTCATCCTCGATATCCTGCCCAATCATCTCTTCAATAATATCCTCTTGTGTGATAATACCGAGCGTCCCACCATATTCATCCAAAACAATTGCGATATGCTTTTTCTTCGCAAGCATCATCTTAAAAACTTTCTCTACACTTGCAGACTGCACGACATATAACAAATCGCGGTCAATCATATCGCCTAGCTTTTGCCCCGGCTCCATCGACCATCCAATAATCATTTTTGAATAGAAAATACCAATGATGGTATCCAGACTTTCTTCGTAGACCGGGTAACGTGTGTAAGAATTCTCAAGAATCGTGTCACGCACTTCCTCGTATTCTGCCTCAATCGGCAACCCGACGACATCCGTCCGATGCGTTTCAAGAACATCGGATACGTCTTTTTCCGGGAAATCTAGTACACCTTTCAACCGGATTGATTCATCCTGTTCAAAAGTTCCTTCTATAGAAGCGATGTCCACCATTGATCGTAGTTCAGCTTTCGTTAATGTGGCTTGCGTAACTGTACCTTTGGAAATGATGCGGATGAAAACATTGGTGAATAACCCAAGCAAAGCTGTAAGCGGTAACAAAAGCTTCACAATAATTGAAATGGGTGGTGCGACAACATAGGCAATCCGATCAGCAAAAGTGGCTGCAATCGTTTTAGGCAATACTTCGCCGAAAACAATAAGAACCACGGTTAACACACCGGTCCATAAACCGACACTCAGCCCTTTATCGTATGCAATCATTGTAACGATTGTCGGCATCATAATATTCGCTATGTTATTTCCGATCAAGATAGCTGTAATCATTCGGTCCGGTTTAGAAATCAGTTGCTGCAATTTAATTGCTTTAGTGTCTCCTTGATCGGCTTGAAGCTTAATCTTCATTCTATTAACTGCTGTAAGTGCCGTCTCACTTCCTGAGAGGAAAAACGACATGAACAAAAAGAATGCGAGTGCGATAAACAATTGCTGTCCCTCCTGGGAATCGTTCAAATTCGTTCAATTACTAACTTTCCAATTATCATACCATAATATACTTATTCCAGTCTGTTCTACTAACTCAAAATTTCTCCTTCTGCTATACTATTTCTATTCACGAAATTAATCGAAAAGAGGGATTGCAGTGGAACATTTACAAACACTGGACGGCTATTTCAAAGAAAATCGAGAAGAACATCTTGGTCAATTAAAAGAATTCCTTCGTATTCCGAGTATTAGCTCATTATCTGAACATAAAGGTGATATGAAAACGGCTGCCGAGTGGTTGATGAATTCATTCAACTCAGTAGGACTTGAAAATGTATCGATTGACGAAACAGATGGCCATCAAGTCGTTTACGGCGATTGGCTTCATGCGGAAGGCAAACCGACAATACTCGTGTATGGCCATTATGATGTACAACCTGTAGATCCGTTGAACCTATGGACCAGCGCACCTTTCGAACCTGAAGTGCGTGACAACAAATTGTTTGCACGCGGCGCAAGTGACGATAAAGGACAAGTGTTCATGCATGTCAAAGCTGTTGAAGCACTTATGAAAGAATCGGGAAGCTTGCCAGTCAATGTGAAATTCATCATTGAAGGTGAAGAAGAAATCGGTAGCCCGCATCTCGAAAAGTATATTAAGGAAAACAAGGACAAGCTTGCGGCTGATATCATCGTTATTTCCGATACTGGTATGCAAGGTCCCGGACAACCTGCTGTATGTTATGGTTTACGCGGACTTACTGGTGTTCAGATTGACGTCCAAGGCTCTCAAAGTGACCTTCACTCCGGTTTATATGGCGGCGGTGTCCAAAATCCGATTCATGCACTTGCTGAAGTTCTTGCATCGTTCCGCGATCAGGAAGGCACGATTGCAGTTGACGGTTTTTACGATAAAGTCCGACCTTTATCAGACGAAGAACGGGAAGCATATAAAGCACTTGGTTTTGATGAAGAAGCACTGAAGGAAGAAGTCGGTGTAGCTGAACTGTTCGGGGAAAAAGGCTTTACCTACCTTGAACAAACATGGGCCCGTCCGACACTTGAAGTGAATGGCATATTTGGTGGCTTTTCAGGCGAGGGCATCAAAACCGTGTTGCCCGCTGAAGCAGGCGCAAAAATCACATGCCGCTTAGTACCCGATCAGGATCCAGACGAAATCGTCGAGAAGTTGAAAGCCCATATCGAGAAACATAAACCAGCTGGCGTCACTGTGAAAGTCAGCGAGTTCGACAAAGGAAAACCATTCATTACACCATTTGACCACCCAGCTATCCAAGCGGCAGGACGCTCTTACGAAAAAATTTACAATGTGCCGACTGCTTATACACGTGGCGGCGGATCGATTCCGATTGTTGCCGCATTCGATGAAATTCTAGGATTACCTGTAGTCTTGATGGGCTTTGGATTGTCTTCCGAAAACTTCCACGCGCCAAACGAACATTTCCATTTGGAAAACTTCGACCAAGGTCTACGTGTAATCGGTGATTATTATTATGAAATTGCCGGCTTTTCGAAAGATGATTTGAAAAAATGATTGTACATGCCGAATCCCCACCAAGAGGATTCGGTTTTTCATTTTTCCATAAAAGGTTTGATGATGTCATTTTAAACAAAAAAGCGCCTGAAATGCATACTAACATGCATTCCAGGCATCAAGTTATTGCGCTTCGTTATCATGGCCATAATACGTAACGATTTCTTCCAACGGTTTACGCGGGCGACCTTTTGGCTTTTCATCAAAGTAGCCAAATTGTAGCATACTGATGATCCGCTCTTCGGGCTTGACGCCAAGTTCTGCTCTGAACTTCGGATTATCAAGGAATCCAGGCGTTTTCCAGCACGTCCCAATTCCCTTGTCCCACGCGAGAAGCAATATGTTCTGAATGAACATGCTTGCCGCTGCGTAATCTTCAAGTCGTTCCTTTTGACGGACATCCTCGGGAACAATTACAAATGCGACTGCACCCGGTCCCTTAAACTTTTTCATTTGCCGTTCCACGTCTTCTTTAGGCAACTCTTTCCACTTTGGTACAGCATATTCACGCAAGACATCAAGAAATTTCACGTAATCTTTATCGGCCGCAATGACGAAACGCCACGGATTGCGATTGCCATGGTTCGGAGCCCATGCAGCATCCTCAAGTATTTCAGCAATATTTTCCTGATCAACCGGTTGTCCATTAAAGTTCTTTATCGAACGACGCGTTATAATTGCGTCTCTCACAGATAGTGCTTGTTCATTCATCGGCATTTCCTCCTTACACATACTTTGACCATTATACCCCATCTGCTTCACTTTTTGCGGATTCATTCAAAATTGCGGTCATTCATCCTTGATTTAATTAACCCTATTGAATTTTCGGAATACGATTCTATTACTTTGCATGTTATAGTATTATGTATAGTAAAAATGTAGATAAGGAAGGGTTTTTCTTATGGATAAAAAACCATTAGCATGGATTGTGGATAGCACAGCCTACATTCCTGAGGCATTACAGATCCATCCCGACTTTTTTTCGGTCCCATTGAATATACATTTCGGTGAAAAACAATTTGTCGATGGAATTGACCTAGAACCACCTCAATTGTATACAAAAATAAAAGCAGCTGAAGAATTCCCAAAAACTTCACAACCATCGGCTGGTGAGTTTTCTGAACGTTTCAAGGAAATTGCAAAAGACTATGAACAAGCTATCGCTATTCACGTTTCCGCAAAATTAAGTGGCACACTCGCATCTTCAACAGCGGGTGCCGACATTGCCGGTTTCCCCGTTACCTTCATCGATTCCAAAGCCTTGTCCTACGGAATTACAGGCTTGATCGAACGTGGGATGGAAATGGTTGAGAGCGGTGCAAGCGTTCCTGAAGTAAAAGAACAGCTTGAAAAAATGGCGGGTACTTTGCACAATTATATTTTAATCGGACAACTTGAACAATTGTACAAAGGCGGGCGCATGAGCGGCGTACAATTCTTCCTTGGAAGCTTGTTGAAAGTGAAACCGATTGTCCAGATTTCAAGTGAGGGAGAATTGCTGGCGATTGAAAAAGTTCGGTCCGAGAAAAAAGCGCTCCAATACTTGGTCGATAAAGTAGCGGAAAGTCAACATGAACGCAAAAAGAAAATTTATTTGATGCACGGCAATGTCATGGAACAAGCCCTGCAGCTAAAAAAGCAGATTACTGATCAGCTACCTGGACTCGAAGTGGAAATCGGTGATGTCAGCTCGACACTTGCTGTACATGCGGGCGAGGGTACACTTGCTGTTTTATGGTTTGATTGAGCAACGAATGAAAGTCGTCCACCCCGAGGGAATGGACGACTTTTTCTGTACATATAGACGATCCAAGTGCAAGGTCACACTTTTCATTCATGAAAAATTGTCGTTGATTTTAAAGAAGATGTAGCGCGCTGCGGGTGTGCTGGCATATGAATCTTTGTATGCCCAGTGGCGATGTTGCGCGTTATAGGTATGCGCGTTGACGAGCGGTACGGCGCCGTCTTTTGCCGTGACGATTGTTGAATGATCGAATCGGCTATCCCCTTGAAAATCGTAGGCAATAACGTCTCCCAATCCTAACTCTTCAGCAGTGGAAACTTGCGTTGCGGTGAGTCCTTTTTTCGAACCCGCCAAATACCATCGTAACGAATGGGCAACGGACCAACTGAAACTCCACGTCCCATTTTGAAGCCACCAGCCTCTTTCGCGATCGGGATAGCCATGCATCGGCGCGCCTCCCGCCAGTAGGCATTGCGAAATATAATTCGTACAGTCTACATCAAACGAAGGAAATGCCGGGTTGCGGTCGTTCCACCATCTATCCGCGTAGCGCACTGCGGCTTCTCTATCGTACATCGTAAACCCCCTCCTCATGCCATCGTATGAATTGGAGAAGGTTGGAATGCATACATAGCAAAAGGCATGAGTCGGACCCTTCTTGCATTTTTTCATCAATGTGTTCATTCTTCAAAAAAAGACGCCCGTAAATAACGGACATCCCTGGTAAATCTATGTATGGAGAATAGGGGGCTCGAACCCCTGACCTTTTGCATGCCATGCAAACGCTCTCCCAGCTGAGCTAATCCCCCGAAAGTTTGGTACAATAAGGATTATAGCAAGTATATTCAAAAAAGACAAGTAGCTGGAGGCGTTCGACATGCAGCATGCAGAGAGAGAAATTACCGAGCCCGTTGCACTTTGTGTTGGCAAAGGGTTATTGAATCCGGAAGCGATAGGATTTTCTCGACAACCTATCATCCAAAGCAATTTGACAGGCCATTTCATGAGGAAGAAGAAATGGAATTATTGGTGTGTGTACGGTGAGGATCTTCTCTTTTCCGCGACGATCAGTCATCTCGATTACGCCGCTGTTTGTTTTGTTTATATTTTAGATTACGAAACGCAACGATTTTATGAAAAACAGATTACTATTCCAATGGGTCGGACTGTCAAGATGCCCGAAGAAGTGCTTACGAGTGTCAAGTTTACAAATGACAATTTGACGCTACAAATTGTTCATATTCAAGGTGAAACACATCTGTCTGTAACAATCCCTGACTTTGACAATGAAGTGCTCCATGCTGATTTCCATATTGTACACCCGGATAACGACGATTCCTTGAACGTGGTAATCCCAAAAAGCCGGGAAGTATTCCAATTCACGGCAAAACACCATACACTCCCCACCTCGGGATTCGTGAAAATCGGTGACAAACGCTATGACTTTAATCCTGAATTCAGTTTCGCGGTTCTCGATTACGGCCGCGGCGTTTGGCCACGTAAAGCGGAATGGAATTGGGCTATGGCATCCCAGCGTCTTGGTGGACGACGAATCGGGCTTAACTTCGGCGGGAAATGGACGGATGGAACAGGAATGACGGAGAACGCGGTGTTTATCGACGGCATCATGACGAAAATCCATGAAGATGTCCTCTTTACATATGATTCTAAAAACTACATGAAGCCGTGGCAAATCCGGACCAAGTTCTCGGATATAGTGGATTTGACATTCACCCCATTTTTTGAAAGAGCATCAACAACGAACGTCAAAATCGTCCAAACAGAAGTCCATCAAGTAGTCGGATACTTTAATGGACGAGTCCGTCTTCACGATGGTTCTTTATTAGCCATTCGACAAATGTTAGGCTGCACAGAAGAGCATCACGCAAAATGGTGATTTCTGTACTGAACTCGGTGTCAGCATTGTAGCCGAATGCTAGCATCTGCCACAATTTGAAGTGAGCAAATGGTGTCAGTAACTCGACACCGGGAATGTGGCACAAACCAGCGAAGGAGCGTCAAGGGGTAGCCGAAGCAATAAGACTGGCAACGATCTTCTGCCAGGCTTATTGCGAGAGGCATCCCCAAGCGCCAAAGTGGGATTCAGTGGACTTCCTTTAATCCCATACGAATAAACTACACACCTTTACATTTTCTAAAGTTTTCCTTTTGTTTAACTTCCTTATTTTTAGGCAAAATAATAAGTAGGACGATTAAACGAAAGGTGATGGAGGAATTGGCCAATTTAAAAGCTGCTGCTATTATTGCTTTGTCAAGCGCACTATTAATGGGTGGTTGTGGTAACTTCGGGAAAAATGCAAACGAGGATAATCGAGAAGATGCTGATATTATTCACGAAAACGAAAAAGAAGGTGGAAGCCTTGAAACTGGTGATGGCTATGGCTTCGATCAATTTGACCTTGAAATAGACGTTGACGGCAACGATGCCATTGACACTGAATACGATGTAACAAAGAAAGCCGAAGGGGAATACGAAAATAAATTAACAAACACCAAGCTGAAAGACAACGAAGCGATGGATGAGCTTGATAAACTATTCATGGATATACTGATTACAAAAGACACACCAGAAGACGAAGTGGTTGAAAAAGTATTGCAATATTACGGTTTGGAAACATACACAAAGTTTGATCTTGAAGTCAATTTCGACGATGGTACAAACTTGGATATTGAGAGAGTGAAATAACGCTTATAGAAAAAGGCTACAAAGATGGTTTTTAACCGTCCTTGTAGCCCTTTTTTCCGTTTCAGACTTTAGATTCTTCTAACATGGTGTAGTACACACCTTTGCGTTCGATGAGTTCTTGTTGATTACCTGATTCAATCAGTTTTCCTTGCTCCATTACATAGACCGTATCCGCTTTTCGAACCGTGTTCAATCTGTGTGCAATCACGAAACTCGTCCTGCCTTCCATAAGCCGGTCGAGTGCTTCCTGGATTTCAAGTTCAGTTACAGTATCGATACTACTTGTTGCTTCATCCAAAAGAAGCAATACTGGATCCGCAACGAGCGCTCTTGCAATGGACAATAGCTGTTTTTGCCCTTGAGAAATCTCGCCGCCGTCTGCAGTCAAAACCGTGTTATAGCCATCTTCAAGGCGGCTGATGAAACTGTGTGCATTGGCCTTTTTTGCCGCCTCAATCACTTCTTCATCCGTTGCATCCAGTTTTCCATAACGAATATTTTCAAACACACTTGCTTCAAATAAAAACGGATCTTGCAAAACAAATGCCGTCTGACCGCGCAACGTTTTCCGCGGCAACTCACTAATGGGTATGCCGTCAATATAGATTTCGCCCTTATCGATTTCGTAAAACCGGGAAAGCAACTGCATAATTGTCGTTTTCCCTGCCCCTGTCGCCCCGACAAAAGCCGCGGTCTCTCCGGACTTCACATGAAAAGAAACATCATCAATCGTATAGCCGTCCGTTTCGACTGCATAGCCGAACGATACATTACGGAATTCGACGTCTCCTTGTAAAACTGTATCTAGATGTTCCGTCGCATCATCTTTTTCAATTGGCTCATCAATAATTTTAAATACCCGTTCCGCTCCAGCAAACGCTGATAGAACTGTGTTGAACTGATTGGCAAGATCATTGAGCGGCCGTGTGAACTGACGTGCAAGTTCCGAGAATATAACGATAGTGCCGATAGTGACAACTCCATCTCCCCTAAGCGCCAATAAACCTCCAACGCCTGCAACGACAGCAAAGCTCCCATTGTTCAATAAGTTCATCACTTTCGGGATAAATCCAGAATAAGTCAACGCCCAGAATCCTGTGCGACGAAGCCTGCCGCTTTTTTGTGCAAACTCTTCCATTACATTTTCCTCTTGTGAGAACGCTTTTACGATGCGCTGGCCTGAAATCGTTTCTTCAATCATCCCATTCAATTCACCAACGGCCTGTTGCTGTTCTTTAAACAGAATTCCCGTACGGCGTGTAATCCACCGTATCGCAATGAACATGACGGGTATAATAATCATCGTCAATAATGTCAGTAGCGGACTCAAATACAGCATGACCGCAAATGTTCCTGTAAGCGTCAAAATACTAGAGAATACTTGGATGAAGGAAGTATTCAACGTTTGACTGACGTTTTCAATATCATTCGTCACACGGCTCATCAGTTCACCGTGTTGGCGTTTATCAAAAAATGGAACAGGTAGATTTTGAAGATGCGCAAACAAACTTGTCCGTAAACGGAATATCGTTTGCTGTGCAATCCCTACCATCCAAAAACTTTGAAAATACATTGCAAATGATAACCCGATATAAATCGCGATGAGCAATGAAATGGATAGGCCGAGGCCATCGAACCGCATGGGAATAATGTGGTTGTCAATAATCTTCCCAATCATAAGAGGGCCAAGCAAAGCCAATACAGAGCTGACAAAAACAAGTGAGAGAACGGTAATAAGAAGCACCCGTTGCTCGTCAACAAGTTTCCAAATCCGCTGCAATACAGATTTCCAGTCTTTCGCACGCTCTTTTTTCTTACGGTTCGGTCCTTTAATATCCTCTTTTTTAATAATCGGTTCATAGCCGAATGGCTTTCGGATTGCGTTAGACATCAGACGCCACCTCGCCTTCTGATTGGGATATCGCTATTTTCCGGTATAGTGCGGATTGCTTCATCAAATCCTTATGTGTTCCATAGCCGACCACTTTTCCAGCGTCAAGCAGAAGGATTTTATCTGCTCCTTGAGCTGTTCGGATTTTTTGAGTGACGACGAGCATTGTGGCATCTTCCCCTTCAAGCGCATCCCACAGTGCCATTTCCGTTTTCACATCAAGCGCACTTGTACTATCATCCAGTATAAGGATTGACGGCTTTCTCACAAGAGCCCGTGCAATGGATAAACGCTGCTTTTGCCCGCCCGACAAGTTAACTCCTTTTTGTCCTACCCGGGTACCATACTTTTGCGGAAACAAATCAATTGATTCATGAATTTGCGCTTTTCTTGCCGCCTCTTCCAACTCATCGACTTGGGCATCCGTATCTCCCCATGCCAAGTTATCCAAAATCGACCCTGTGAATAAAATCGATTGTTGGGGTACAAGTCCGATGCAATCGCGTAGGTCTTTCAACAGCCAATCCTTCACTTCGATTCCATTTACACTAATTTCCCCTTCAGTTGCTTCGAAAATACGTGGAATCAAGTTCAGTAAAGTAGATTTCCCCGATCCTGTCGCACCCATAATGGCGAGTTTCTCACCGGAAGCCACGTGAAAAGATACATCATCCAAAATGGGTTCTACTTTCCCAGGATAGTGGAAGGAAACATGATCAAATCGTAAATCACCTTCACGTTGTCTAAGACCTGAGCTTTCCATATTATGCGTTTCCAGGTCCTCATCCGCACGAAGAACTTCTTCCATCCGTTCGGAAGACGCTTTCGCACGCGATAAGGCAACGATGATGAACGCAAACATTGAGAAAGCCCCTGTCATCCGCATTGCATAGTTTATAACCGCAACCAGTTCACCGACTTGCGCTCCACCATTGCTCACTTCAACTGCTCCAAACCATAGCACAGCCATCAAGCTAATATTCATAACGAGGAGGAGAACAGGCAAAATAAGTTCCATCATACGCATTGCTTTTACTGTATCCTTCCTTAAAAAATCGGATACTTTTGAAAAGCGACTTGCCTCATACATTCCGCGTAAATAAGCTTTAATCAGCCGAATAGCTTTCAGGTTTTCCTGAATGACCCCATTCACATGATCAAGCCTTTGCTGGACACGCGAAAAATAGCCGACTCCTTTTCTTGCCATTATAAAAAGGAATACGAGTAGGAATGGTGCACCTATCAAGAAGAATAGTGCAAGTTTTGCATTGACCACAAACGCCATGATCAAACTGCCGATAACAGTTAGTGGTGCACGCAACATGATTCGCAGTGCCATGAACAGAACGTTTTGCACCATTGTTACGTCACTCGTCAACCGCGTAATCAGTCCCGAAGTAGGAAATCTAAGGAACGTCGCCATTGAAAAAGCTTGTACTTGGCGGAATAATGCTTGACGTAAATCATAACCGAAGCTTTGTGCCGCGTGTGACGCAAAAAACGAATTAATGACACCTGCGGAGAAAGCGATAACTGCAAGTCCCATCATTACGCTTCCCCATGTCCAAATAACCGTTTCATTTCCCGCAATAATTCCTTCGTCAATAATTTTTGCAATAAGCAGTGGTTGAATTAGCTCGACAGCCAACTCCATGAGCATCAAAAACAACGCAATCGCAATGGGCCATTTATATGGCATCGCATAGGAAAAAATCTTTTTCATTCTCTTGACCCCCAACAAATCTTTCGTTTTACGAATTAGTTACTGATAGTCCCTATTATGCCACAAGGACTCGGGGTGTGTATAGCCAATCAGACAGAATTATAGAATTTTTCTAAATGACTTTTTTTCATAGTTTCATATAGGGGTGAGGGTCACATACCCGATGCTTAGTTACTGACACCATTTGTGCTTTTCAAATTGTGGCAGCAGCTGGCACCGGATTGTTAGCACCAACCACCCAATTTATTGCCTTAGTTGCATATTTCTTTTAATTAGCATATAGTACATTACAACAGTAATGCACTACCACACAGGAGGTGACGTGGATGAAAAACGCGGCTGGTGCAAAACCGATTTATATTCAGATAGCAGAATGGATTGAAACCGAGATTATCGATGGGACGCTTTCGGCGGATGAAAAAGTGTATTCCCAATACCAGCTTGCAGAGCAATTCAATATAAACCCAGCAACAGCGGGCAAGGGATTGACGTTGTTGCTTGATAAAGAAATCATCTATAAACGTCGTGGACTTGGTATGTTCGTTGCATCTGACGGTCATGAAAAGCTCATTGCCAAACGAAAAGAAGAAACATTGCATGGACTTATCAAAGACTTGCTCACTGAAGCAAAATTACTTGGCGTCGATGATAATCAACTAGTTGCCATGATTGAAATGGAACGTAAAAAAAGTGGGGAGGGAACATCATGACTGCCATTGAATTCAACAATGTCACGAAATCGTATCAAAGCGGAGCCCATAGCGTATTGAATCATATGAATTTCAGCATTCAAGAAAATGTCCTAACAGGCGTTATCGGACGCAACGGGGTTGGTAAATCCACATTGATGAAACTGATCGCGGGGCATATCAAGGTTTCATCTGGAGAAGTCCGTGTCTTTTCCGAGAATCCATTCAACAGTTTGAAAGTATCGGCGAATACGATTCTAGTGGATGATACGATGAGTTTTTCCGACAAGCTCACGTTACAACAAATACTGAAAGAAGCAGATCGTTTCTATGCAAATTGGGATGCACGTCTTGCCAAGCGGCTATTCGACTTTTTCAGTTTCCATCCTTTTGCCCATCATCAACATCTTTCTAAAGGAAAAAAGAATACATTCAACGCAATCATCGGCCTCGCAGCCCATTGCCCATTGACGATTTTCGACGAACCGACAACGGGTATGGATACAGTCGTACGGAAAGACTTTTACCGCGCATTATTGAAAGATTATATCGCCCATCCACGAACAATTTTACTTTCAAGTCATCATCTGGAGGAAATTGAAGACTTGCTGGAGGATATTCTGCTTGTACGCGACGGAACCATCCCTTTTCACGGGCCTATTACGGATTTGCAGGACATGTATGTGAAGTTGGTCGGAAAAGAGGAAAAAGTGCGTGCTCACGTGGTAGAAAGAAGCAGTTTCGGAAGTCAAGTGAATGGTTCATTCATAGAAGTGCTTGTGAAAAATACGTTCACAATGGATGAACAGGCCCGCTTGAATGAAGAAGGTATTACAATCGTTCCCGTTCCGGCGAATGATGCGTACGTTGCCCTGACAAGCGGTTCAAAAGGAGGGATAGATGATGTATTTAACAGTGCCACGACTGACTGATATTGTAAAAAAACAATTCCGCTATAAAATGAACGCTTATACGGGTATTTTCAGTTCCTTGCTTATTATGCAACTGATCGGCATCTTTTTCGGGGTCAACTCTTATAGTTCATACGAAGCCTCGGAATCGTTAAGAATCACCGACGCCACTTCCACCGGCGATACGCCCGTCGTCTTGACACTTGTATGGGCATTTATAACAGGCATACTTGTGACAACACTCGCCTATCGGAACGATGCTTTCTCATTCGTCTCGAACCGGCTCAGCCATCATTTATCCAGTTTTTTACTGGTTCTTCTAGCATCCGTTGTTGGTGGTATTACAGCAGTTTTAGCAGGTTCAATCGGCAAATTTATTGTCTACGCACAAAACAGCACCATTACTATCGAATCACCCGGGCTGCTTGACTCGCCTTTCAGCTTTTTCATCGGAATTGCAACTTCCATTCTTTACACAATCCTCTTTGCAGGGCTTGGTTATACAATCGGCTCGTTCGTGCAGCGTAGCAAACTTGTCATCCCGCTTATCGTGATTGTACTGATTGCGTTACCCGCTCTCAATCTGTCTGTAGGCGGAGTATTTTTCATTGAAAAAACAATTGCCTTTTTCGGTACTGAGACATCCTTTCTGATTTTCCTAATGAAAGTAGTCATCACGGTAGTTGTTTTATTCGCCTTATCAGTAGCGGTTACGAATAAGACGGAGGTGAGGAAATGACTTCATTTGGACTCATACCCATTTTCGCAGTTGTGCTTATCATCTGGTACTTCTTGCGGACGACTAAACATGCCAAACGTAAGATGAATACAAAATGGATATATGTGTTTTTTGCGACATATGTTTTCATTTTAGTAATCGCGACTGTTGTTGTCGGTATACTAGATAAAAAGACTGCAGCAGAGACACCTAAACAAATACCTGTTGATTCCTTCTATTCTGTCGATATCGCCTTACAAGCCGGCGATTTAAGCTCGATTGACTCTTCACAAATCATCGATAAGCGCACCCATAGGATAGGCGATATGCTTACCATCACGTCTAAAGCTTTCGATCTGGTACCAAACGTTTATATTGAGCGCAAGGATGTCAATGACGGGTTGATTGAAGAAACGATTTTCAAACCCTTTCTCGCAATCAATAATTACGATTTCTCGGAACAGATGAACTATACGAAGCCAAAATGGGAGAATGGTAAAATGACCTTGGTGACCCCTTCATTTACTGAAATTACGTATACGTCCTACCAAGAGGCTTTTTTGTTGGATCAATTCACAGGAGCAACCCGACGAAATTTCGGCTCCCATAGCTCGGATACACGACAAATTACCGTTTATCTGCGTGTTCCAAAAGATTTGATTGTTAAAACGGATGATCATGTCAGTGTTGACTATGTTACTGACTGAATGTATAGTTCAATGCAAAAAAAGCATCTCACATGTGAGGTGCTTTTTTGCATGATAGGTTGGCATTATAAGGGGGTACGGTTCGCTCATTCAACACTCAAGTACGATCAATTGCGCGGGGTTTCCGCTCATTTAACCTTCGAAAGCGGTCAATCGCGTCAGCGCCCGTCGCTTTCTAACTTTTTATTCCCCGCGATGGATAGCCATGTTACTCCGATAAGCATGATGACTGAGCCTGTTAGTTGCCACATTCCAAGCACCTGGCCAAACCAGATGACGGAGATTACCATGGCGGTTAACGGTTCGAAGCTTGATAAAATACTTGTTTCGACAGGCGTAATGTATTTCATACTACCCATGAACAGGATGAAGGCAAAGGTTCCAACGATGATGACGAGTAGAAGCATGGTCGCCATCCGCCAATCCACCAGGTACTCCATATCTGTTACAATCTTCATTGGATTTGTAAAAAACAGCGTTGTACCAGCGATGACCATCCCCCATCCAATTGATAGAAGGACTCCCCACTCCTGCATAAGACGGACTGGGTATAATGTGTAAAATGAGAATGCAAAACCAAGTGCAATTCCCCAAAGAACGGCAACTTTACTGAGCGCAAAGCCCGCTAAAGAGCCATTTGTCAGCAGTAGGAATAATCCTATGAGTGTTACTAACATACCTAATACTTGTGCAATCGGCGGCCATTTCTTTTGCGTTGCCGTGACAAATACTATCAAGAAAATGGGTGCTAGAAACTGGAACAACGTCGCAATGACGGCATTGCTCGTATCAATAGACGCGACAAATGTATATTGAATACCAAGCATACCAAATACACCGAAAAGTATAAGTTGGCGTGCCCATACTTTTTGACGCCAAGGAAGGCTTATTTTCTTTCCACGTACTTTTAACATCATCAGTATAAATGCTCCTGCTAGAAACAAACGCACTGTTAACATGAAAGAAATCGACATATCACTAGTTCGTAAAATCCATTCCATCATTGGACCCGTCGCACCCCAAAGCATTGCTCCCGATACAATCATGGTGATCCCTTTCGCTCTTTTCACTTTTACTCCCCCTACTATTTAACTATTTATCATCAAATTGATTTCACACTACCCAATTGGCATTTTTATGATGTACACTAGATAGAACCTTATTATACTAGTAAATTACGGTCTTGGTGTGATCGAATCCGGATTTTAATTAGACTTATACCCGCGAAACACATGTATGTAACCTTTCCACTCCCTACAAAATCTGTGACATCCACCGTAGGCTCCAAATAAAATTCAACACATCCTGAAGGAGATATTTTATGAAATCAAATAATGGGCAATTCATGTCAGAACAACCGGATATCATGAAAAGTCTTACACAATTTTATATGGTGACCCGTACGGATGGTGATGGATCCATCATCTTTACAAATAAAAACTTTTTGGAAACTAGTAAGTGGACGCCCCGGCGTATTCTAGGAAAAATGTTTTGGCAGATGTTTCCCGACACTAAAGAGGATCAGGAACAAGCATACTTGATATGGAGTCATATAAAAGGTGGCAAAACGTGGTTTGGCAATGCAAAAAAGTCTACGCGTTTAGGGGAATCCTATTTTGTCAATTTAATTGGCATCCCTCTTATTACGGAGGATGCACAACTTGAATCCGTTACTTTTCTTGAGCTGGATATTACAGCTGACATTCATTTACGGGATAAGCTTCAGCAAATTGCATTCATCGACTATGAAAGCGGTCTTATGAGCCGATTCAAACTTGAATCGACTGTAGATGAATACATTTCTAACAAACGCCATTTTTCATTTGTCTATTTAACAATTGACCACTATTATACATTGAAAGAGTTACAATTCCATGATTCGGAGAATGAACTTATCAAATCATTCACGAATCGGTTAAAACGCTTTTTTCTGGATAATCCGATTGCTCGAATCGGAGTGAATGAATTTGTCATCCTAACGCCTTTCGGTGATTGGTTCATTCAAGGATTCATTCAATTCCTGAAACAACAACCAATCTACCTTGGCGGTACAGCTTTGCCGCTTTCTGTAAGTGGAGGTATCGTTCGTTTTCCGGAAGATCAACAAACCTATACACATTTAATGAAAGCAGCCCTTTCAGCAACGAAAGAAGGCATTGATAACGGTGGTGGTAAAATTGTATCGCTATCCGCCGCTTCACATCAGGTATTGAACAGACGCGCTATTATCGACCACAAGCTGCTTACCGCTTTAAACCGCAATGATTTACAAGTTGTTTACCAACCTCAATTTGATATAAAGTCTGATGAAGTGACTCTATTTGAAGCTTTCGTTAGATGGAATGACGATGAACTTGGCTATGTCATGCCAGATGAGCTCATCCCGATTGCAGAGGAGAATGGATTGATTCATGAAATAGGTGCATTTGTTCTTGAAGAAGCCGCAACACTTGCCGCCGATTGGAACGCCAGAAAGCGACCCGTAAAAGTTGCAATAAATTCTTCCGCCCGAGAGTTCACCAATCCATCAATGAAGGAAAGCGTATTGGATATCCTGGAAAAAACGGAATGTCCCGCTACTTATATACAGCTGGAAATCACGGAAAAGTTCGCATTTCAAGCCGAAGAAGAAAAATCAATATCCATTCAAATGAAAGAGCTACAGGATGAAGGTGTCGAATTCGTACTCGATGACTTCGGCACAGGTTTTGCTTCATTCCGTTATATGCAGCACTTACCTATTTCCAAAATAAAGATTGATAAACTATTCATCCAGTCATTGCTGACCCAGCCGAAAACGCAACAACTAGTAGACGGTATGATTCAGTTCGGAAAGTCGATGAGTATGTATGTCGTAGCAGAAGGCGTTGAAACCAAGGAACAGTTCGACATACTTAAAAAAATGGGTGTCGATGCAGTGCAAGGATATTATATTGGTGCGCCTGTCACAGCAGAGGACATTTCAATTTAATGAAGGAAAAATAAAACGGAGGAACCTTATAGATAAGGTCACTCCGTTTTATTTCTACGTCCGAAAGTGTTCCTGAAAATGATTTGAATCATTACTTCTGCGAAAACAAGCCCCATTGCAATCGCGCCGGACACCATAAATGCGCCGGTTGCGAATGATATAGCATTCAAATAGTCATTTTCGACAATGTGGCGCATCGCATTATAGGCCATTCCTCCGGGAACAAGTGGAATAATCCCTGCAACACTGAAAATGATCATCGGTGTGCGAAACTTTTTCGCCAGAAGATGTGCAAAGACTGCAACAGCAAATGCACCCAGGAATGACGCTTGAACGGGATCATCCGAATATATGTTAAATGCACGGTAAACGAGCCAACCCGTCATCCCGACGAAACCGCAGTAGAATAACATTTTCTTCGGCGTGTTGAAAATAATCCCGAAGCCAGCTGATGCCAGGAAACTAAGAACTCCCTGTATAATCCACATCAATCACCCCACCCCCATTCACATTCAAAAAGAGAATACCAATGCAACACCTGCACCGATTGCAAATGCAGTTAAAGTCGCTTCTGCACCTTTCGATAACCCTGACATAAAATGACCCGCCATCAAATCACGAACTGCATTTGTAATAAG
Organism: Filibacter tadaridae; assembly: GCF_900609045.1. Classification (GTDB taxonomy): domain Bacteria; phylum Bacillota; class Bacilli; order Bacillales_A; family Planococcaceae; genus Sporosarcina; species Sporosarcina tadaridae. The sequence goes on along the minus strand of NZ_UXAV01000017.1, from coordinate 33,286 downwards.
AAGCCCAGGAACAAGTGGCATGACAGAACCAATGATAATTTTATCAAGGTCTGTTCCAAGACCGATTTGAACAGCGCCAAATCCAATCAAGCCGATGAATAATGAACCGACAAATTCGGCGAAAAACTTAACACGAGTCAATTCATGGATACGCGTCACAATAATATACCCGATTCCCCCTGCAACAAAAGCAGCCGGCACGTCTATCCAAAGTCCTTCGAACATGATAAGAAAACAGCCACTTACAACGGCGGCGGCAAGCACTTGCAGCCAAAGCGGAAACATGACATCCACTTTCTCGATTTCCAACAGCTTCGAATAGGCTTCTTCCAATGTATATTCATCCGCAGAAAGCTTTCGCGAGACATCATTGACAAGTGCCACTTTTTCCAAATCAGTGGTCCTGTTCTTAATCCGAACCAATTTTGTATGATGCGGGCTTCCTGGTGAAAAGATGATGCCGGTCGGCGTGACAAAACTATGCGTCGCCGATAATTCCTGTGTATCAGCCATTCGACTCATCGTATCTTCTACACGGTACGTCTCGGCACCCGATTGCATCATGAGGCGTCCAGCAAGCAGACAACAATCGATCGCCATTTCCTTATCCACCACTGGTTCCACCCCCCTTTTTCTACCCTTTTAAATAAGTCTATCGAAGCGGGGTTGAAAAAACAATGTAGAAACTTTTTTGGGTGGGCTTTGGGGTTCATTGGGCAAGCTTTTCTTCCGATTGATCGCACTTCGAGATTCTTTGAGCGCAATTCGCTTCCTTTTGATCGCAATTCGGGGTTCTTTGAGCGAACTTCTCTTCCAATTGATCGCACTTGGGGTTCTTTGAGCGGATTTCTCTCCCGATTGATCGCACTTCGGGGGTTTATGGGCGTTTTTAATTGAACTTGGGTGTTTTTATTGGACTATTCTCAGTTCCCTTGCGCTTAGGGTCCGATTATGGAGGATATTGAAACGTATTTACAAATGAACTTGTCGAATAAGTAATTATTATGCTAGAAACATGTCGATTGAATTGTATGAATACGATAAACTACAGAAGGGGGGATGTAATTATGAAAGTATTAACGCGATGGTCCAACACACTTATGGAACGCTATTTGCCGGATCCATATATTTTCGTTGCTATTCTAACGATTGTTGTATTTCTGATGGGGCTGGGTTTTACCGATTCTGGGCCGCTTGATATGGTCGTTCATTGGGGAGACGGCTTCTGGGGGCTTCTTTCATTCACAATGCAGATGGTTATTGTACTCGTTGCTGGACATGTCTTGGCAAGTAGTCCTGTCTTCAAGAAACTATTGAGCTCACTTGCAGGTTTGGCGAAATCGCCTGGTTCCGCCATTTTACTTGTTTCTGTCGTGTCATTGATTGCTTGCTGGATCAATTGGGGCTTCGGTCTGGTCATCGGGGCGCTTTTTGCGAAAGAAATTGCTAAGAAATTAACGACGGTCGATTATAGACTTCTCATTGCAAGCGCATACTCGGGCTTCATTATTTGGCACGGAGGACTTGGCGGGTCGATTCCACTTTCCGTCGCAACTGTGGATCATCCATTTGCTGGTATCATGGGCGTCGTACCAACATCTGAAACGATTTTCTCGACGTACAACTTATTAATCATCGCTGCACTTATTATTTCCGTACCGATTTTAAATCGTTTCATGATGCCGAAGCCGGAAGACACGGTAACGGTCGATCCTAAGTTATTGGAAGAAAAAATTGAGGTTGAAGTGGTAGAAGATAGTACTCCGGCGAGCAGGATGGAAAATAGTATTATTCTTTCCATGCTTATCGGTGTACTCGGCCTCGTCTATCTGATTCAGCATTTCGTTTCCAACGGCTTCGATTTGAACTTAAATATTGTGAACTTGATATTTTTTACGCTCGGTATCATTTTTCATGGAACACCGAAACGCTTCCTTGCTGCTGTCGCGAATGCGGTGAAAACAGCGGGTGGTATTATCATCCAGTTTCCGTTCTATGCAGGGATTATGGGTATGATGGTCGCTTCTGGTCTTGCAGGCGTTATGTCCGAATGGTTTGTGAGCATTTCAAATGAGCATACCTTCCCACTTTTCTCGTTTTTCGCAGCTGGGCTCGTAAATTTCTTCGTTCCCTCTGGTGGCGGGCAATGGGCGGTTCAAGCTCCGATTATGTTGGACGCGGCACAATCACTCGGTGTCAGTTATTCGAAAACGGCGATGGCCATTGCATGGGGCGATGCTTGGACAAATATGATTCAGCCGTTCTGGGCGTTACCCGCACTAGCTATCGCAGGTCTGCGTGCAAAAGATATTATGGGCTACTGCCTATTTGTCCTCATACTAAGCGGTATCATTATTAGTATTGGATTATATTTCTTCTGAATGAATTCAAAAAAGCTGTGCGCGTGTCTTGCGTGCAGCTTTTTATTTAAATCGAATGAAGTAAAAAGTGAAGATTGCCCATTAATCGTTGACACTTGAATATAAAACTCTCACGTTAAATTATAGATCTCATACAAATGATCAAAAATCATTTACGTGCGCTCATAAAACCCACGAGAGTGATCATTAGCCCCTTCCATCCGATCATAAATCTACAAAATGCGATCGTAAAACCCAACAAGTGATCAACAACCGCCTACATGAGCTCATTAACCCCCACTAACTTCATCCACCCAACTGAACCTAGTTAAATTCTCCAAGAAATTCACTGCAATTAGAAGAGATCCCACGTTTTTTTACATAATGGATGTCATATTGTTTCCGTTTACATCGTTCACTCAAAGGGAACAGTTCCTATAGAGTTAAACGTATAAAGGAGGAAGCAACTTGGCAAAAGATAAATTCGAAAAAATTGATGAAGAGGTTCCCCCGCGGACGCAAAATCAGCAACCTGGTGTTGAGGCAGAAATGGATCCGGCCCCTATTTATGATGATGAGAACTATAAAGGGTCCGGTAAATTAAAAGGTAAAAATGCATTGATAACAGGTGGAGACAGCGGTATCGGGCGCGCTGTTGCGGTTGCTTTTGCGAAAGAAGGCGCAAACGTAGCTATTGCCTACCTTGACGAAGCCGAGGATATTGATGCGGATAAAACCGTGAAGCTTATTGAAAAGTATGGCGGGAAAGCAAAGAAAGTCCGCATCGACATTAGTGAAGAAGAGCATTGCGAACAATTAATCGATGAAGTAGTAGCCGAATTCGGCAGTTTGAATATCCTCGTCAATAATGCAGGCAAACAATTCCCGCAAAATGATATTGCAGCTATATCGTCAGATCAATTACGCGAAACATTCGACACGAACTTCTTCGGTCTTTTCTATTTGACGAAGGCGGCCCTGCAATGTATGACCGATGGCGATTCCATCGTCAATACCTCTTCTGTCACTGCGTATAACGGGTCACCCGGTCTACTCGATTATTCGGCGACAAAAGGGGCCATTACCTCATTCACCCGTTCGCTTGCCCTGAACTTAGCAGAAAAAGGTATCCGCGTAAATGCGGTCGCTCCCGGTCCAATCTGGACACCGCTCATCCCAGCCACATTCGACGCCAAAAAAGTTGAACAGCACGGAGCGGATACACCTGTAAAACGTCGAGGACAACCCGCGGAAAATGCACCTGCTTATGTATTTCTCGCCTCTATGGACTCCAGTTATATGACTGGTCAGACAATCCATATCGATGGTGGTGATTTTGTAGGGTCTTAATCAACATGAAAAACCACTTATGACTTAGAATTCTAAAGTCATAAGTGGTTTTTGTTTTGCTCTGAAATCCAGACGAAAATCAGTTCCTGTTACGCTTCCGCTGTTTCCATCGAACCCTTCGAGTATCTTCTTTTGAATAGAAGAGTGAAGTAACCCAATGTAATTGCAAGACATGCAACCATAAATCCGATGAGTATACCGTTGTTCATCCAAAGGAATTGGAAATCCCCGGTTGAAATAGCCGCTTTGAATGCTTGAACGGAATATGTCATTGGCAATAAAGTATTGAAGATTTGTAATGGTGCTGGTATTAACTCAAGTGGGAATGTCCCCGCACTTGTCGTCAACTGCATAATAAGGACAAGAATTGCTACGAATCGTCCTGCATCGCTAAGAATTGACACGAGCATTTGTACAAGTGCAATAAATGTATAGCTTGTAATAATAGCTGTCAAGATGAACAACGGCATACTTTGAACTTCCATTCTAAGCCCAAACTTGATAATGGCGACTGCAAGCAAAGCTTGTAGTAGACCAACAACTGCAAGTACGGATACTTTACTGAAGAACCACCCGAATGCACCTGTAGGTTTTAATGCCGGTTCGACAAGTGGGAATACGATTGATAAAAGCAATGCACCAACGAATAGTCCAAGTGATAGGAAGTATGGAGCGAAGCCCGTTCCGTAGTTCGGCACTTCATTAATGGCCGTCTTTTCTACTTCAACAGGTGATGCCGCCATTTCATATGTCTTGTCTGTCGGTTTCACTTCTGACGCCGTTGCGTTTGCTTCTTTCAATTTTTCTTGAAGTGTTAGCGTTCCTTCTTTCAATTCATCTACGCCATCCGCCAATTTCACAGAGCCTTCAGCCAGTTCTTGTGATTTCGATGCAAGGGTTCCCGTACCTTCAGTTAATGTACCTGTTCCTTGTGTCAATGTTGCAAGACCTGTTGCAAGACTAGCTGAACCTTTTTGTGCAGCCGTTGCTCCTTCGGATAATGTCGAAAGACCGGATGCAAGCGCTCCGTTTCCGTCAGCGAGGGCATTCGCGCCGTCAATTAGTTGCACAGAAGATCCATTCAATTTGTCCAACCCAGCATATGCTTGAGCATGTGCACCAGCAAGTTGACCTGCTGCACCATTCAACTGTGCTGTCCCTTCTTTAAGCGCTGCTGTACCAGTGGAAAGTTCGTGTAACCCGCCTGCTACTTGCCCGCTGCCTTGTTTTAGTTCGGCAAGTGCAGCATTTAAACCCGCTTGTTGTTCTTCAGGAAGTGATGCAATAATGGGTGCAAGTTGTTCTGAAAGCCCGTTAATGCCTGTGTTAACATTTTGTGCACCGTCCGTAAGTTTGCTGGCTGCCGTATTTAGTGAAGCCGACTTTTCATCCAACGTGCCAACTGACCCATCGAATTCTTTTTCTTTTTGAGCAATTTGTGCATAACTTGTTGTAAGCTGACCAACGCCTTGTGTATATTGTGTGATCCCCGCTTTCAAATCATTGGCTCCACTAGATGCTTGTTGTGCACCATTACGAAGTTCGGCTGCACCTGAAGTAAGTCCGCCAAGTCCGTTATTCAAATCCTTGGCACCTTTTGCAGCATCATTTGCGCCTTTTGCAAGTTTGTCCGATCCATCAGCAAGCGTAATCGTACTGGATGCAAGTTGTGCAAGATAGCCTTTTAAATCATCCGCACCGCCAGCTAATTCATTGGCTCCGCTAGCTAATTCCCCTGCGCCATCTGCGGCATCTCCAAACCCGTTGCCAAGTTCAGCAATTGAGTCGAATAACTTTTCCGAGTAAGTTGAAGCGACTTGTTCATTCACTTCTGCCCGGATACGATCCATAGCTGTTTCACCGATTTGTGCGGATAGGAAGTTAAATCCTTCGTTCGGTTTATACATAATCGTCAGTTTTTCAGGATTTTCATCCAGAAGTGTTGTTGCATGTTGGGAGAAATTTTTCGGTATTTCGATGACTACGTAATAATCTTGTTCTTTGAGACCTTTGTCAGCGTCCGTTTTGGAAACCGACTTGAAATCGAATTGTTTACTGTCTATCAACTTATCCGATAGTTCCTTACCAAGCGCAAGTTGAGTTCCATCCATTTCCGCGCCCTCGTCAAGATTGATAATCGCAACAGGTAGATCCGCCATATTTGCATACGGATTCCAAAATGCCCATAAGAACATTCCTGCGTAAAGCACAGGTATGAACAGGATTGCAATCATTGGTACAATCATTTTCCGTGTGCGCAGTAGTTGTTTCCACTCTGCCCATGTCATTGATTTTTTCATCTATTAATTTCCTCCTTTACTGATTGACCGTTAGTGTCAAGTGGTCAGTTTTACTCAAAAAAAGAAGTCTCACACTAAGAGACTTTTAAAAATTGTCCCACTCAATAATTCAACGATGCGTTTTTCCGCAAGTTCGTCGTCATGCGTTTTTCCCCAATCGACAATAAGTGCAAGATAGGATTTAAATAAAAGATACGCAACAAGTTCCGTATCACACGGCTTCAGTTCACCTTTTGCGATAACTTTTTCCATCTTCTCTTTAATGTAAGAAACGATTTCTTTTTCGATTGTTTCAAGCACTTCTTTCACTGCGGGCGTACGAAGTTCTTTCTCTTCGTCGATAAGTTTCGCGTATAATTGATGCGTTTCACGGAATTTCAACATTTGCATCAATCGTGCATGCGCATTCTTTTCGAATGAAGCACCTTCTACGGCAACAGAATCGGCTTCTGCACGCATTTCGTTGATCAATTTTACAACGATGGCGTTGAAGAGGTCTTCTTTATTGGCAAAAAACGTATAGATTGTTCCTTTGCCGACGTTTGCTATTTTAGCAACTTGATCCATCGTTGTCGCTTTGTAGCCAAACAAAGAGAATGATTTCGCTGCCGCTTCCAGAATCTCTTGCCTACGATCCATTTCTCCACCTCACTTTGAATAAAAGGTAACTAAGTGACTAAAATGCAATTACGGTCATATAGTCATTATAATATACTCAATACTGATTGATTGCAAGTGTTTTTTTAGGAATCTCAAAAAACTGTAGAAGAGTTTACATCTTCTACAGTCAAGAAGTTTTGGTGTTTTTTCATTAAGAAGATGTGTTTCCGCTCATGTACACTTCTTCAAACGGTTGAACAATGACAAACCCCTCGCCTGAGAATTCCATTTGAATAGATTCTCCACTCCCGCGGCCAAGAAACGTTCGAATACTGATGTCGGTGCGGAATTCCGGTGTTAAATTACCCGACCAAGCGACTGTTGCATTCGGATCGGTTATGATCGGTTCCCCTGGACGGACGAGAAGCGTTAAAGGCTCGAAGTGGGAGGTGATGGCGACTCTGCCTGTACCTTTTAACGTTACATTGAACAAGCCACCGGACATCATGCCCGCCACTTTACGCATAAGTTGAATATCCCATTCAATTGTCGGCTCGAATGCGAGAAGGTCGTTGCCGTTAACAGTAATGGCCTCATTATTCAATTCAAAGATCGTTATTTTCTTCCCTTGATCGGCTAAATAGAGCCTCCCTTTTCCTTGTGCTTTCATAAGCGAACTGCCTTCACCCGTTAATGCCTTTTTGAACATTTTCCCAATACCATGTTCCAATACTTTTTCACGTTCAAATTTTATTTGCCCTGTATACGAAATCATGGAACCCGTCTTTGCCCACACTAGATCGTTCAAGTTAACTTCCAGTATCCGCGGCGTTTCCAGCTCGAAGAAATCATTTTCCCGTTCATCCTGTTTTGTCTGTGCGATGAACTTATCAAGTGTATAATTGCTCATGCGTTCATTTCCTCCTTTATCTACTATATTGTCTATGACCATTACCTATACATACGAGTCGATAGTTGTAAAGGTTTCAATCGCAGTTGTAAACCGATTATTTACCGAATCCGGGATTTTGAATTGACCTGTGAGTTGGGTCATGTTCGCTTTTTCTTGCATCTATCAACTTTCTGCATAATTTAATCCACCCTACAATCAGTAGACGGAAGCAAAGCCTGTTTTGGCCCTTAAACGTAAAAAAGGAAAAAGAGAGCAGAGGAATCCCTGTTCTCTTTAACCCTTTTAACTTACATTCGTGAAAACGGATGGCTGTTCTAAATGGCTTATTTCTCCGTCTTGTTCTTTACTTTTCAGCTATTAAACATGCGCTTCGTTCGTTTCAATCTTTTCCTCAATAATGACGCCGCGTTTTTTCATTTCCTCGATGTATCGGTCACCCGGAACAATTTTCTCGGGAGGATGAACCCCTCGTTTTGTAATTGTACCGTTCCCAATCATTTGTGCAACGATGGAAATGGTATTCGCCGTTGCGCGAGCCATTGCGGTTTCGTTTACTTGCGTATCTTTTTCTGTCACCAGATCATACTCATATGTTACCGGCATGCCGCTTTTCTCGCCGCTGACGATGACGCGAAGCAATACGGCATCCGACTTCTCACCGAGTCGCAGTTGAGGTGACAAATGCTCTCTCATGACGTCACGTATTTTCAGCGCAGTACCATTGACCGTTACTTCATTGTCGCGTGATAACAAGCCAAGATCGACAAGTAATTGGAATTTCTCAGCATGCCCTTTATAGCGGATTGTTTTGTACTCAAGCGTATTCACATCAGGGTACGATTTTGACAAAGTTGACGTACCGCCTGATGTATGGAAAGCTTCCAACTCACCGTATTTATCGAAATGGATTGTTTCGATTTCCGATAACGAGGGAATTTCCATCAACTTACCATCCCGTATAACGAGCGAAGAATCTGTATAATGATCGAACACGCCTTCCAACGAGAATACGACATTATAATTAAGCGGCGGTTCCGGCTTCACTGGAATCCCGCCTACATATAGTTTGATGGACTCGACTTTATCCAACTTTTCAGCGCCGTAGCCTGTAAGAATATTAATCATGCCCGGTGCTACCCCTAGATCCGGTATGAGTGTTATCCCTTTTGCTGTCGCTTTTTCTGCTAGGTCGAGCACCGCATCCGTCGCGCCGCCAATATGGCCACCAAGATCAATGCTATGCACACCGATATCCACTGCTGTTCGCGCCACTTTTTCATTAAACGTATAAAATAGTGCATTAATAACGACATCCCCAAGTGCCATCACTTCGCTTAACTGCACGTCATTCGTTGCATCTAAGCGTAAAATATCCAGTTTGTCAGACATGAGCTCTTCCGCAAAGTCTTCAGCCTGTCTGACGTTCAGGTCAGCTAGATACACTTTCTCCACATCATCACTTTTCACAAGATCGCGTGCTGCTTCTTTTCCCATTAACCCTGCACCAAGTACGACAACTTTCATATACCCATCCCCTTATATGAATTTTTAGTCTGTATCGATTTGCGCCCGTTGCAATTTACCGCTGTAGTCTATATATATGCTTTTCCATTCCGTAAAGACATCAAGTGCCGCTACGCCTGAGTCTCGATGTCCATTCCCTGTACCTTTAGTTCCCCCGAACGGCAGGTGGATTTCAGCACCGGTCGTGCCAGCATTGATGTAGACAATCCCCGTATCCAGGTCGCGCTGTGCCCGGAATACTTTATTGACATCACGTGAATAGATGGAGCTTGATAGGCCGAACTTGACGCTGTTGTTCACTTCAATCGCTTCATTTAAACTTGAAACCTCTATCAATGATACGACAGGACCGAAAATTTCCTCTTGCGCCAAACGACTATCCCATGCAACATCCGTAAACACGGTTGGTTCGTAGTAATGCCCGTCCACAAGCTTGCCCGACGTCAAGATAGTTCCACCCGCAAGTAGTTTTGCACCTTCTTCTTTACCGATTTCAACGTACCCATGAATTTTTTCGAGTGCTTTTTCATTGATAACAGGTCCGATTTTCACCGATTCATCGAGTCCGTCACCAATAGATAACCCTTTCATAGCCTCTATCAGTTTCTGCTCAAGTTCCACCTTTATATCCTTATGCACGATAACGCGACTACATGCTGTACAACGTTGACCTGCTGTTCCAAATGCGCTCCATAGAATCCCTTCAACTGCAAGGTCGATATCTGCGTCATCCATGACAATGACAGCATTTTTGCCACCCATTTCAAGTGATACTTTTTTCAACTGACGACCGCCCGTCTCCGCAACATGACGACCCGTTTCAGTCGACCCTGTGAATGAAATGACGCGGACGTCCGGATGCTCGATCATAGCTGTTCCAACGTCTGTACCAGAACCGAAAACGATATTCGCCACCCCTTTCGGAAGACCAACCTCTTCAAAAATAAGAGCCATCTCGTAGGCCATCATTGGCGTCTCCGTAGCAGGTTTCCAAACAAATGTATTGCCCGCTACAATGGCAGGAAATGACTTCCACGTTGCAATCGCGATTGGAAAGTTCCACGGTGTGATGAGGCCGACAACCCCGACCGGTGCACGAACATACATTGCAAACTTATCTTGAAGTTCGGATGGAACGGTTTCTCCAAACAATCGACGACCTTCGCCTGCCATATAGAAGGCCATATCAATCCCTTCTTGGACTTCACCGCGTGCCTCTTCAATGACTTTTCCCATTTCTTTTGTAAGTACCTGGGCTAAATGTTCTTTCTTTTTTTTCATTAAATAGCCTATCTCATATAAATAGTCTGCACGTTTTGGAGCGGGTACGAGCGCCCATTTTTTTTGGGCTTCTTTCGCAGCTGCCACTGCTAGACTCACATCTTCTATTGTCGATAACCTTACTTGCGCCAATTCTTCACCGTTCGCCGGGTTTAAGACGGCCGTATAGTCTGCCTTACCAGCATCCTGCCACGAACCTCCGATATAGTTGTTCAATTGCATTGCAAAAATCCCCTTTCTTCCATCGAACTTGTCTGAAAACGCTTACACTACTTTAAATTCGACAAATCTATGAGAATCCCTTCATTTTTTTGAACTAAAAAACCTTGAACGGTCACAATGACTCGTCCAAGGTTATCTATTCATTATCCGTATTTCATTCAGTGCCCAGTTGTGAAAGGTGCAGATGATCTCAGTAACCGGCATCGAGGTGGTTTATATCTTTTTACGCGTTGACTTTTTTATCTTCCACCATTTTATCATACATCTTATGGATAAATTCGTTGATACTTTCAGCATGTTTCGTCATCGAACTTGTCGATACATCAAACAGTTCCGCCACTTCCTTATTGGACAAATCGGTTTCTCCAAGAATTCCAAGATCAATGGCAATGAGGAATATTGCAGCAGACATAACGCCTGGCTTTCGGAAATTCGGTCGTTCTTTCAATATATAAGAGGCACACATATTTTTCAGTAAGAGGCGCGCTTCATCATCGAACCCCTTTTCCTTCAGTACGTCATCCAACAGTACCAATGATTCCCGATGAACAGGCGTCAAATCATGTTCGATCAATTCATCCAACGTTACATTGTCCTTCGCCATTAAAATTTCATAGATATCTAGCATATGCTCTTTATAAAAATCATTCATATCCTCGAAATTGCCCGCATCGGCAAGTTTGACAATCGCGTCTCCAATCGAACCGTTCAGATCCCGTAAGAAAAGGAGCGACGTAATAATATACACGCCGTTCGCATGCTTTCTTTCATCCGGTAACACAACACCGAAAACAAGTGAACCTTTGTCGGCAGGCATCCCGTCTTCCTTTTCCAAGTAATAGGTATTGTTTCCAAGCAGTTCATTGATTTCGACAAAATCGTTTTTTTCTTTATTCATCCTTCCAAAGAGTACAGTCGGCTGTTGCCATGTTTCAAGTACAGATTGTAAAGCGCTTCGCACGGGACCACTCTGCACTTTTGCAAGATGATTCCTCCACATATCCTGACGTGCGACGAATAAGAAATACTCCGTTACAGACTCTTCAATACTATGACCTTCTAAGTGGTTCGTCAGTCTACTTGTCCATTGTCGTTTAAAATTGTCAAATTCGGCAACATCTTTCGGATCGGGTGATTGTTCGTAAACACCTGCAATGACTCGTTCAAGTTCTCCATTTACAAGTTGCTCAACGGAAACCTCATTTTTCTTCTCACAACATTTTTTATACTTTTTACCACTGCCACATAGGCATGGGTCATTTCGTCCAATCATCCTTATACACTTCCTTAGTTAATGTCCAATTTTTGCTCTATCATTAAGTATAACAGAATTTAAAAAGCTCCGCATGGGCCTTGTAGGACCCGTGCGGAGCTGCTGTTTCCTTGTGTCAAACCGTTTATTTTTGCTCTTGCGTACCGCAATACTCTCCATCATTCTTTGGAGGCATTACACGTTTTACAAAGAGCGTCAAAATAAGCGCGACCACTGCGACAAGTGTAGATAAGAAAAACGAGAAATTAATGCCGTCCAACATCGCTTGCGTTTCAATTTGCTCTTTTAACTGTGCAAGGCCCTCAGCGCTTGTTGGTGCTGTGCCTGATTGTTTCGCTTCTGCAAAAAGTTCGGCACCTGAAGATTCCATCCGTTTTGTCATAATCGTTAACAGGATCGCGGAACCAATTGCGCCGGAAACTTGTTGTAACGTACTGTTCATCGCGGTACCATGTGGATTCGAAATCATCGGCAACTGATTTAAGCCGTTCGTCATAATCGGCATCATAACCATTGATATCCCGAACATACGCACGGTGTAAATAGCCATCAAGTAATAATAACCTGTGTGCAAACCAAGTCTACTCAAATAGAATGTTGATATTACAGTAATGGTAAGACCGATAATCGCTAAAATCCTTGCACCGTACTTGTCGAATAATCGACCCGTAATCGGTGACATGAGTCCCATCACGATTGCACCCGGAAGCATCAGCAGACCTGAGTGAAAAGGTGAAATACCGCGTATTGTTTGGACATAAAGCGGTGTAAGAATCATTCCCGAAAACATCGATACCGATAAGACGATTGATATTGCCGATGCTAAAGCAAACATCGGGTGTTTGTAAATTTTGAAATCCAACATCGGATCACTCATACGAAGTTGATGGACGATGAACCAAGTGAGTGCAATGGCGCCAATAATAATCGTGCCGTAAACAATCGGTGCGTCCCAGCCTTTGTCCCCCGCAGAACTAAATCCATAAAGAAGTCCTCCGAAACCGATACTTGAAAGAACAAGCGAGAATACATCCAATTTCATATCACGGTTTGGTGTAATATTACGCAATTTCACAACCGCGTATATGAGTGTCAAGATGGCAAATGGTAAAACGATGCCGAAAAGAGTACGCCATGAATAATGTTCAATTACCCACCCCGACAATGTCGGACCAATTGCTGGTGCTGTAATCATGACAAGCCCAAATAGCCCCATTGCTGAGCCGCGACGTTCAATCGGAAATGCCGTAAGCATAACGTTCATAAGAAGTGGCATCATCATTGCAGATCCGACCGCTTGAATCATTCGCGCTGCTACAAGTACACCAAATGCTGGTGCAAGCATCGCAAGGAGTGTTCCGAGCGTAAAAAATGTCATCGCCGCTATGAACAAGCTCCGATTCGTAAATTTCTGGATGAAAAACGCACTCGCTGGTATTAAAATACCATTAATAAGCATATATCCTGTTGTTAACCATTGGACAGTGGCTGGACTAACTGCGAATTCATCCATAATTGTCGGCAATGCGACGTTTAACAATGTATTATTCAATAAAGCCACAAATGCTCCTATGAAAAGGATTGCAATCATTGCATAAGGTGGTTTTTCGTGCATTTTTTTGATATCTAAACTATTCTCCATTTTATATCCTCCAACTAATACTTGCGTATAGAATTTGTACCCTTTGTACATCATGTTAAACATTCTATACCGACAGTCCAAAATAATCAACTTACGAAAACGCTTTCACATAAAAAAAGTCCGTATTGCTGTTTTGAAAGGGATTAACGTATAAATTTCTGCTATACTCGTAGTATAAATTATACTTACCGCTACGACAATAAATGATAAAAAGGAAGATTACATGAATGACCGTAAAAGAAAAGTTTTATTGGCCGCACAACAACTATTCATAGAAAAAGGGTTTAACTCTACTTCCGTACAAGACATTCTTGATAAGTCTAAAATATCAAAGGGTACTTTTTATAACTACTTCACGTCAAAAAATGAATGTCTTATCGCAATACTGGAACGTGCTCGTGATGAGTCGATAGTTAGAAGAAGGGAACTTCTTATCGGACAGGATATTACCAATAAGCGGATATTAGCTGAGCAAATAACGATTCGCATGCTTGTCAACCGTGAAAATAATCTTCTTCCGATCTATGAAGCTGTTTTCTACTCAGCGGACACTGAATTAAGGGACTATATTAAAAAGCATCATCTGGGGGAACTTTCCTGGCTCTCTCAACGATTGATTGATATATACGGGAAAGAGGCCATCCCCTATGCAACTGATTGTGCAGTAATGATGACAGGCATGATTCAGCAAATCATTCATTTTCGTGCGGCCAGCTCGAAAGAAGAGCTTGATACAAGAACACTAATTCTCTTTATTATGCCTCGGATTGATGCAGTTATGCTAAATATGATGGAGACCCATGATTTTATGCTTGGGAAGGACCTATTAAATAATTTAAGCGTTAATGAAGAGACGCAACATGAAATGAAGGATAGACTGATCACTAAGCTCAGCGGGTTTCTCTATTTTTTAGAAGATGATACAAAGCAAGAGGGATATCAATATACGCAATTTCTAATTGATGAAATCCGTTCAGATGAGCCAAGGATTCCCATACTTGAAAGCGTCATTCGTTCTTTTCGTGAAGCGTTCCACGAGACGAAACACAAACCTGAAGCACTTGAACTTATTTTCAATCTGTGGAGATATATTGATATTCTTAAAAAAAAATGAGCCTGCTTGACTAATCGATGAAACCTTTGGCAAATCGGAACGTATAAATAACTAACAAATAGAGTATTAATGGAGGCAAACATGAATAATCACGAAATTGATTACAAGCTTTACGGCGACGATATGCAGTTTGTAGAAGTGGAACTTGATCCGCAAGAGACAGTTATTGCGGAAGCGGGCAGCTTAATGATGATGGAAGACGGTATCCAGATGGAGACTATTTTCGGAGACGGTGCAGGTTCTTCAGGTAAAGGAATTATGGGTAAACTGATGGGCGCCGGAAAGCGGGTACTTACTGGTGAAAGTTTGTTTATGACGACTTTCACAAATGTGGGTTCAGGAAAAAAACATGCTTCGTTTGCATCACCTTATCCCGGCAAAATCATTCCACTCGATTTAAGCCGGTATGGCGGTAAAATTGTTTGTCAAAAAGACGCGTTCCTAGCTGCTGCAAAAGGTGTAACGATTGGCATTGAATTTCAACGCAAACTCGGTGCAGGCTTTTTCGGGGGCGAAGGATTCATCATGCAAAAACTTGAAGGCGACGGTATGACGTTTGTTCATGCGGGCGGAACGATAATTGAGAAACAACTCCGTGCCGGTGAAACACTTCGCGTTGATACTGGTTGTCTTGTTGCAATGACAAAAGATGTAAATTATGATATTGAAATGGTTAAAGGCGTGAAAACGGCTTTATTCGGTGGTGAAGGTTTGTTCTTCGCTACATTGAAAGGTCCTGGTAGCGTCTGGATTCAATCATTACCATTTTCAAGACTCGCAAGTCGAGTATTTGCGGCTGCCCCACAAACGCCGGGCGGTAAATCTTCCGATGAAGGCAGTATTGCAGGCGGACTATTTAACATGCTAGGCGGGAAATAACGTTACGAAATCGAAAGAGCTACCTCATACGTCAACTGTTGGTTGGCGTACGGGATAGCTCTTTTTTCATTGTATGATTTATTTTTTAACCCCTTACTTACCGCCGTTTAGCAATAACCAAATGTATCTCGCTTCTTCGACACTTCCCGGTTCAACAGTTACATACTTTGGATAAGGGATGGTCTGCACCTTGAACGTCATTAAGTGATGGACATGGCCGTTCAGTTTTGCGGCCGCTTGTAGCATATCATCGGCACTTTCGGACTTTCCTTCTGATCCTTCATACTCAAGCTTCCAGTCGAGATACAGATACGTCGCATCGTGCTGCGATCCTTTTTCGTAGCGAACAAGAATTTCTGCTGCTTCTGTGAAACGTTTCGCATGAATAAGAGAAGCGACCGCTTCATACCTTGCACCTTGGTTATCCGTTTGATTCATTTTCAGCAAGTCTTTGAATATCCATGCGGCCTCATTGTACTCACTTGTTGTAAACAAATGAACGCCATAGGCAAATGCTGCACGCATAAATGGGCGGTTCGGAATGTTTTGCCATGGGTTCTCGCCCGCTTCAAAGGTACGACTTGCATGTCCAATTGCTTTTTCATACAGCTCCACTACCTTTGAAGCGTCTTCTTCCATTTCCGTTTGCAAGAGTAGAACATCGGGATTCGCTGCATCGATTATTGCTGCCTTTTCCGCTAAGTTTCGACGTTCCTCTTCCGTTTCTGCGAGGTAGGCTTCAAATGCAAGGAGTTGTGCACGCGCTTTTGCAATGCCGGGCTTACGTTCCGGCTGGACAACTCCTCCCGTAGTCATCGATGTTTCCCAAAGCGCTTTTTCCGTTGGTCGTGGATCGGTCCCGATATCATAGACACGCTCAGCCATCGGTTCATCCCCACTGTCCATCATGTCCGTGTACAAAGTGGATAGCTCTTTTGCATAGCGTTTAGACCCTTCATTTGTTGCAGTAAATAACTCCATAATCGCGTCTTCAGTAAGACCGGTTTCTTGGACTGCACCGATTTCCATTCCAGTTTTCACAGCAGCTGCCAAGAAATCCCCTTCTATCGGAACTTCTTTATTGTCATTTAAAAAATAAGCAACTGCTAATTTGTGCATAATTTCCTGTGAGTTCGCACTTTGTTCCAATTCCCGAAGTGACACGTCTAAAGCTGTAAGGGCGCTAAGTTGTGATGGTTCAAGCACTTCTTCCACAAGTTCATTCATGGATGCCATACTTCTTTTGATGAATAACTCATATATATCGAGCGCATGGTCCAGTAAAAATTGTTCGGGCGATTTTTCTGCGACTGCTTTTCGTAATTCTACAAGTGATTTCTTTGTCTGCTTGCTCCATTTCGCGAGGAACATCATGGAGGACACGGGCGCTATTGCGTTTTCCATTTTTCGAGGGTCGCGTAGAACAACTCCAAACAGTAACGTGCCGGGATCTGTCGGCATTCCCTCATTACGTGCTACCTGATAACTTTTTTCACTGAACAATTCACGTACAGTCAGCATCCCCTTATCGGCATGTATGATTTCCGCGAGCAGCATGAATGGCTCGTTCCATTCCTTTAATACCGCAAGGACTGCATCCCGTTTTGCCAGCTCCATCTGCTGTGTTAAATATGTATGCCAAAGCTCTTTATGTTGGATAAATAAATAAAATTCACTCGAAGCTTCTTCAATATGATCCTTTTCCCAACTATCCGATAGACGACTCACCCATTGCCGCATGACTCTCATCATATTCTCACGATCTGTACCTTCTGGGTAATTATCGAAATAACCGGTCAGCACTCTATCCAGTTCTTCATTTACAATCATTTCAACGATGTTCGTCCCTTTGGAACCGCAACACTTCTTATATTTCTTCCCACTCCCGCAAGAGCAGGGATCATTTCTTCCAATCATTCTGTTCGCCCCCTTTTAGTAGTAACAAACGGTGATTCTTTACTTATAGTATAACAGACCAAACAACCAATCCTCGCTGATTTGACTTGTCATTCAGCTATTGGCAATCAAGTTTTTCACCCCTGTTAGTTGGGTGACAGCAACCCATGATTACGTTAGGATGAAGAGTAGTCAATATAAGAATTGATTGGTTATCGGAAGGATTGGACACTATGGAACAACAAGAACATTGGAAGTCAAAAATAGGATTCATCATGGCGGCTGCCGGTTCGGCAATTGGACTGGGGGCGATATGGAAGTTCCCTTATGTTGCAGGTACGGGTGGGGGCGGTGCTTTTTTACTTGTCTTTTTGCTATTCACACTGTTATTAGGATTACCGCTTTTAATCGGTGAATTTATCATTGGACGTAAAAGTCAAAGTGATGCCATTTCGACCTATAAAAAACTGGCACCCCGCTCTTTCTGGCATGTTACGGGAATAATCGGCGTCATCTCCAGCTTTTTAGTTTTATCTTTTTACAGCGTTGTAGGCGGGTGGATTATTCTTTACCTGATTAAGGCGTTGAGCGGAGGCACGGCTGGTCTTGCGACAGAGGATTTCGGTCCGTTATTCGGTCAGATTATTTCAAACCCATTCTCTACACTGGTTGCTCAATTATTCTTTATCGTACTAACTATCGTAGTTGTCGCTAAAGGGGTTCAAAAAGGGATTGAAAAAGCGAGTAAAATCATGATGCCCGCTTTACTGGTTTTATTCATCATTTTAGTGATTCGCTCCCTTAGTTTGGATGGCGCTCTGGAGGGGGTAAAGTTTCTGCTCGTTCCAGATTTCACTAAATTGACGTCGGAAACTATTTTGTTCGCGCTTGGACAGGCATTTTTCACACTCACTTTAGGCGTGTCCGTTATGGTCACATATGCTTCTTATCTTCCTAAAACGCAAAACTTGCCGAGTTCTGCGATATCGATTATTTCCATGAATATTGTCATCGTATTATTAGCTGGGTTAGCTATATTTCCGGGTGTATTTTCATTCGGTCTTGAGCCGGATGCAGGTCCGACATTGATTTTCTCCGTACTGCCCGCCGTTTTCAACCAAATGCCGTTTGGGGTCTTGTTCTTTATAGCATTTTTGCTTTTATTTTTATTTGCTGCTCTTACTTCGGCTTTTTCCATGATCGAAATCATTGTTGCGACGATGACTAAAAATGATCCATCGAAACGCAAAAGGTTCACTTGGATTATCGGCATGGCCATTTTTGTCGTAGGCGTCCCTTCTTGTTTGTCCTACGGAGTCATGGCTGATGTTAAAATCTTTGATAAGACATTTTTCGACTTGGTCGATTTCACAGTGAGTAATGTGTTGATGCCCCTTGGTGCGCTGTTGATTTCTATTTTCATTCCGTTGAAACTTTCGAAGAGTGAGCTGTTTGAGGAAATGAGACAAGGCTCGAATGTAGGGAAGTTATTTTTTACGGGCTGGTTTTATTTATTGAAATATGTGGCTCCTCTTGCTATTGTGATTGTGTTTTTGGATGCTTTGGGTGTTTTTAAATGGTGATGTGGTTTTGTTTAGGGGATTGAAAAAGCGGAAGCCTCTCTATACATCGAGATGCTTCCGCTTTTCAATCACTGTGTTTATCACTACCATTCTCTGAAATTGTTATATCAATTGAAAATGGGATTTTATCATAAATCGAATGCGGCGTTTTTTCCTCTTCTTGAAGTATCAAATAATAACGGGCTTTTCGATTGTAGCGCATTGTTCTAAAGACAAACTTCTCCCTGTATGTTCGGTCGCGTGGATCCCCCGAAGGACTATCCGCGATAATGATATTCTCATTGGAAATCCGCTGCCCTTCTTCATTCACAAAATAAGCAAGTAATCGATTCGGCCGTCTTTTCCCCTCAACCTTCTCCGTTTGGAAAAACTCCAAATATGTGATGATACCTGTAATTTTCCGAACCGGGTTCGTCAATTTCACTTCTACTTTTCGAAGATCATTCCCTGAATGTTTACTACGGTCATTCTTAAACGTGATGACCGGCACAACAATTTCTTGAAGCATCGCCCCGCCATGTACATAATTCGCACCTGCCCCCTGCACTTGAAACCTGTCAGCTCCTTTTGGAACCGTAGCATACAACTGTTGGTCAGATTCTAGTATGTAATCCATGGAATAGGTCAATGTGCTATCTACATTCACTTCTTGGTCAGACAATATAAATCTACGTGTCGATATACGTGCGTCATCTACTTCTTTCGGTATTTTATCCCGCTTTTCTAATTGATCTCGCTGATAGATAAAACCATGGTCGGCAGTAATCATGATTGTCGATGCACTTACAGCATTCACTAGCTGATTGATAATAAGCCGGATATCATTCATCGTGTCATCGACAGCTTCAAAGACACCCATTTCAGTTGCCGCATGATCGCCTCTTGCATCAATCTCATTATGATAAATATAGATAAGCTTTTTGCCAACTAACAACTGTCGTAATTCGCTTCTACTTCTCACGATAAAATCCTGGTAGGTTAGCGCAAATGTTTCTTCAACAGACCGGTTCAGAATCTTTTTCCTGTTCGCGATTCCGGTAGCACGTATCCCATCGACAAAAACGTCTTGACCCTCATATCTAATCTTATTATGCGGGAGTAAGGCCGCCATTCCAAGATCTGTATAAGAGGGTACAACACTTTGTATGGCTTTCAATGTTGTGGATGCTTTTCGTTCATGATTCAGCGTATCGATAAGTTCTTTTGCAACTTCAAATCGAAGTGCATCGGACACAACGACAAATAGTCTTTCTCCCCCTGAAACGTATGGTTGTACATATGTACGATAAAAATTTGACTGCTGTTCAATCTCCTTTAAGGGCCAGCCCTGATGCTGTTGTCGTTCCAAACTGCTTGTCCATTTCACCGAAAGCTCCTGCAAAAACCAGTTCGTATACAAATCCTCAACAATCGTCTGAAGTGCCGACAAACGTTCCTTATTCTTCACTCGATCATAGGCAGTATAGAATTTCCGATAATACAGATCCGCTTGAAAATAATCATTTTCGTACAGTTGGAACAGCTCATTAGCAGGCTGTTCGGGTATATGCCGGTTTTTCTCATGTGCAAACTTACTTAGACACCTAGCATACTCAATCGCTTCATAGTCATGTTGATACTCGGGATACCAATGTAAACGTCTTCTTTTTTTGATCAGTTCTTCATATGAATCGAACTGATTGGCTCCCGAAATCAACTGTTTCTGCAAATAATGGATCACATTCTCATCGAACGCACGAAAGGTATCTGCTTCAGCAACTTTTTCTATTTCCCATTCCTCTATTGAAGCATTAACATTTAAAACTTCGGACAACTCATCCATCCGCTCATTGAAAATAGATTGATCCGTGCGATGATTCATCCAGCTATCTATATAGATTATTGCATTCGTTGGTTTGTTCGAAACATATTGTTGCCAACTATCAGGGAAATCGATGAAAGAGACCTGTTCTGACAAATAAGTCAAAACAAAATGGTTCAGTAACGAGGATAGTGATTTTTCTTTCAATGAATACCCATAATAACGCTCCGCAAGAAGCCAAAACGTTTCAATATCACCATACTTCTCGATAATGTTCCATGCTATATGCATTTCATCCCCGTGCAGTTTGAATAGTGTACGTATGATATCGTCAAGTGTATTGAAGGGACTTTTTACCAAAGCCGCGAGAACGGTAAGATCAATCATTTCCTCCGTATAACGGTTTGTTTTATATGATGTAAACGCCGAATACCTTGTCCTATTATTGAAAAACCGTGTATATTTCTTAAAAACAGGACGCAAGGTATCATCCGTTATCCCAAGTTCCCGCATCATAATCGTCACCCGATCCGTCTGGAATTCAGAACCCATTTTCAAAATCGACAGCAACCAATCTTCACGCGGCGCTGGCTTTTCCATATTCGCGTATAACAAGAAATGTGAACCGGGATCCACCGTTTCTAATTCATACTTAGTCGCGAACAAGTTATTTTCCGTTAGCATCCAAATACAGACACCTTCCAGTACTAATTCCTTTATGTCTTCCAAGAATTCTCCTTCCGCGTCATACCAAAAGACGACATGTCGTTTTTGATGGTTTAGAAGCTCCTTTTCAAACGAGGCTTTCAATAATAACTGTATTTCAGACATTTTCATCAGATTCACCTCCAAATGAAAAAGGGCAGTACACAATTCTAGTCACTGTCCTTATTTCGTCTTCTTTTTTCTTTCTTTCAAATAAACTTCCGCCCGCCGTAGGATATTCATTTTATAATATCCTAAAACTTAAGTTTAACTTAGTTCTTTTAGTTTTTATCCATTAGTTATAGAAAAAACCTGTCATATCAGCAGCCCTAGAGACTTTCCACAGCTTTAATAACTTATTTCTAAAACTTTTTAAAACTTGGCAATAACTTTGTTTAAATTTAATACATATTAAAGTTTTGAAAAGATCCCAAGATTAGTCGTTCTCATGGAATAATAAACAGTCCTGAATCTCATTTTAAAAGTTTTAAGACTTATCGTTCAATACCCATTTGGAATAACGGGGCGAGCCTATATTCACTATACTTTTGTCTTTTTTCGACATATCATATAACAAATTACCAATATATTTATTTTTTTGCTTCTCATTTAAAGAATCCGAAATTTTATCCATTAACAAGTTATTAATATTTTCCCTAGTAGCTTGGTGATATTGCTCGAGATAAGAATGGATTACTTGCTTGTAATAATCCCTATTAAATGCTTTGTTTCGAATATAAGTTTCCTTATCGCCTGTAATCTCGGCAATCTCTGCTGACACGTATAGATTTGATGCTCTCCCTTCAACGACTCCTAGTTTACGTAACATTGCTAGTTCTTGCTTTGTTATTTGCTGTTTCTTTTGAACCTTATCTAATGCAATGACAGCATCTAAATCCATATTCAAATTATTAATCAAAACACGGGTATAATTGTAGTCAATCACTTTTCCATGAATTTTCACAACAACTTTACCTGGATTACTCAAATCATAATCAGGCATCGGAAAAAATCTCTTTCTCTGCTCATTGAACATTTTCTTAATGCCTGAACCAATCGTATCAATCATATTTAAATTTACCATTGCCTCAGCTAAAAAACGATTTCGATAAAATTCTTGTGGTGTATCGCTATGAATTACATTGGAAATGTTTCCAGGAATAAAATCTCCAACGTTGGTAAAAATAAGTTCATCGGGTTTCTCTACAACATTAATTCTACTATGAAGTGTATAATCTTGATGCGCAATACAGTTGTGTAAAGCTTCACGAATTACATAAGAATCATATTGATAGATCTCAAGTGGGAACAAACTTTGCTCAGGGATATAACGATACCTTAGATTACGTATTTTTGAAAACAATTCATCTGTATTCAATAGTAATGGCGGACCAAAATGTTCATAATCCAACTCGTTATTATGTTCCCCTTTTAAAATCCATGTCATTCTTGCCGATGCGGGCACCAAGTATTGTTCCGATTCGGGAATTCCAAGTAATAATATTGCTGCCCTAGTCAGTTGGCCTTTAATCGTTAATTTCACTTTGTTTAAAAAAGTAAAATCATCCCAACTATCCACATCATCAGCTATACGAGGATTTTTCTTTTTATATTCGCTTCTAGCACGCTGAATCGCTTTACTGTCCAAATCTTCAATCGTTACCTCTGGCAGAACAACGGCGGACCAGTCGTTATATTGAGATTGACCTCGAATTTGTTCGATTTCTTGCATATTAAGCGCTACCTTGGACTCACCACTTCTACCGAAATAATGACCTTTCCACGGTGTTGGAATGCCCTTAGGTGCAGCGGGAATTTGAAATATTACAACCCTTCCTTCAGGATAGAAGAGTTCATGTATTTCTATGAATGTAAGTCCTCCCGTACTCTGAGCAATTTCATGTTTCAAACGATCTAGTTCTGAACGCTTTTCCCTATATTTAGTACCAACAATCTTTTTTTCTTTATCTTCAACGCCAAAAATGAGCCAGCCAAATTCTTGAGAAAATAAATTTGATTCATTGCTTAAGGCGGAGAAGTATTGCCCAAGGTTATCAAAACTATAATCATTTTTTGCTTCTTTAAATTCAACCCATTCATTTTCAGCGGGGAGGCCTCTAAATTCATTTAACAAGTTCTTCAATTCTAGTTCATTCAAATTATTCACCTCCGAATAATAAGCTTCGTCATATTTCCTTCAATACATTCACCACTTCCGACTTTCTCCCCTCACCTTGTGGTACTTCAACTTGCTGGAACTTCGCATAGTTCACTTTAACGCCATCGTCAAGGTCGATATCAATATTTTGATAGGCTATATGTGCAATAACCTGATCATATTGTCGACATTCTAACAATTGCTTTTGCAACTTTTCTTTCCATTTTTTCGCATTCGCTTTATCAGTTACTGATACTTCTTCTTCCAACATCATATCCAATCGAACCATTTCCGCTTCATATTTCTTCTGAAGCACATGAAGATAATCCGTTCGTACGCGTGCGGCGAGTCCCGGCTCATAGCGATGCATATACACGAGGGCCTTAAACCCGTCATTTTTCCCACTATCAAATTGCCAATAGATCGGGCACTTCTGATACATTTTCACATGATCCTTATAAAACTCATTTAAAAAATAACGACGAATTCGCTGCCTTGACGTCTCCGTTGCACGTTTAATAAGCGCCTCTGCAATAAAGTCCAAATTCTTTTCAAACGTTTCCTCGCTAAACGTAATCCGTACAAACTCAAAGAAGCGTCCTGCAATATCATCCTCAAAATACTGATTGTCCGTAATCGGAATCACATTATCAACATCCGCAACAAACGTTGTATACTTACTAGGTTCAAATTCGCCACCTGCAAATACAAGGCCTTCTTGATCCAATGAATAACGTCCAAACATACAGCCCACTGCGTAAGAGATGAAGGATTTTACTTCACGAGGCAAATCGGCCTTTCGAACTGTCACATCAGCATCTTCAACTTCCGGAGTTAGTTCATCTTCAAGTCCATATAGCTTAATGAAAATCTCATTTAACTGCTCTTCGTTAGATTTCAATATATTAAATCTATACTCTGCTTCCCGCTCCCAAGCCCGAAAAGCACTTTCAATTGTTCTTTCCCCTTTAAATCGAACTAGTAATGGGTGTCGTTTAAAATCCCATGACAAATCAAAAGAATCCCAGTCTTCTTTCGAAATAGCGATACACTTCTCTATTACTTGTATAACAACACCATTTCCACCGTAGTCAATAAAAGGAATTTTAACAATATCACCCTGTGTATAATTCATTGTGTCACTATAATAACTAATTACTTTTTGAATAACCTTTGTGTTTAACAACCCTATTAACATAGTTATATCTAGTTCTTTTTGATAAATCGCCATACCAGCATCATTGTTAATAGCTCCATGTGGCGTAAATCTAAATGATAAACTTTTTTTCGTTACCTTTGACCACGACAAAGATTTCTTAAAGTAAAACTGCGGAGATCTATGTCCCCCATTTTTATCTATCAGTTCATAATTTTCTTTATCGAATTTTATCACGTTTTCCCTGTTGCCATACCATTTACGAAATTCTCCACCTTTATTAAGTGGGAAATATCTCAATTTACTCATAAAGGCATTCGATAAATCACTTATAGAATCAGAAAAATAATTAATATCAATTTCATACCATTGTCTTATAAATTTCTTATTTCCACCCGTGAACATTCCTTTTTTCGGATAAGAAACACTTCCAATATTATCATTTCCCAAAAATATTTCACGAATGATTTTGGTCATTGTATAAGATATAGGGCTTCCTTTTACACTGTTGAACTCTTTCTGAACATAAAAGTATTTATTATCCTTATTGAAAAACTCACTTTCCTTTTGTCTAAAATTCTTATAGTCAACAAGTCGAACGTACGCGCCACAGTAAAAACCACTTTGTATATTTCTTAAGACATAGCTTGTAGTTTCAACTTTTTCACCATTTATCTCTTCAAAAGCTTTTGTCCCCAAATGAACCATATTATAGATTGTTTGGTTATCAATTAACTTTGTTCTCAACTTTTTAAATGAAGTAATGTACATCCAAGAATGTTGCGTAATAATTGCATTGTATCCCGCATTAATATTGAAGCTTTTAATCTTCTCCATAAATACTGAATATAAATTCGTTCTAGAATCTGGAAATCTTTTAGTTAATTCATTATCAAGGGTTGCATTAAACCCATCGGCTGCCATGTAAGGTGGGTTCGTAACAACTACATCATATTTACTACTCATGATTTTCGCCTGTTGAAGGAATGGCGGGAATTCTTCCAATAGATTTTCTTTATATTGATCCAAAAACAAATCATTGAACGCTTCATTTTGTAGGTACTTAAGCCATTCGTCTAGCTGTTCAAAATTCACAATAGCCACATCAAGAATCGATCCAAATTCTTTCGCATCATAAAAAACATCTAGAATATACTCTACGTCTTGTTGTAAAGATTCTTTATCCCCCTCAAAATCACTTTGCTCAATAACGTTTTTGGCATCATCTTTATTGATAGTATTACTTTGCTGAATCGCACATACATTCATGATTAAAGTTTCATCCAAAATCCTCGGAGTGTAGCTGCACGCCTTCATAAGTAAAGCAAAATAAGAAAGTTGTGATGCACGGTCATCAATATCCAAACCATACAAATTGTTTTCCAAAATGAGTTTCGGAATATCCCTTTTTGCGTAACCGGCGGATACGTAAATTTCATGAAGTACATCAAATGCGTAGACTAAAATATGGCCCGAACCCATACATGGATCAAGAACCGTAATGTCTTCTGGTTTCAAGTTTGGATTTTTCAATGTTTCTAATTCTGCCTGAACTGCTGGTTCCTGCACGGCCTCTTCCAGGTAATACGCCCATTGTTGTTGTAATACATCATCGGGGTGTGATTCCAACCAAAGACGCCCGAGTGAATTCTCAACCATATACTGAACAATCCACTTTGGTGTGAACAACTGTGTCGCAGCTGGGATATTTTCCTTGGTGATTTTCTGATTCTTTTTCAGCCCCGCGAATACTTCATCTTTTTTCTCAGAAATGTAATACTGATACAACCAACCGATGATTTCGACTTGTTGCTTCCAGTCTGCCTCGCCAATCATTGTTACCATATCTCTCACGACGGACCCATCAACGAGCAATTGGTCCGGTAGCAACAATTCCGTGTAATCATGAATCTTCTCAAACATGCCAGGCATGATTTTACCAAGCTTATTACACTGTCTAATTAAGACGTACTTGAACAAATCGGCCGTATCGCCCTCATCCTGAAGTCGATAGACAATCGGTTGGTCTAAATTCAATTCATCCACAACTAAGTTTACTTCCGTGACAATGTCAGGCTCCGTCTTTCCTTCAATCAAAGAAGAAAAGACGCGTATCCCCGTCGGTAAATAATCATTTACTTCCATAAAACGAATGGCGATAAAGCGGTTGAACCAAGTGTAGGCAACTTCTTCAATCACGTGGTCGAAGCCTTTACCCGATATTTCATCAATGAGTTTTTGACGTTGCTCTATTTCATATTTCTTATAAAGTTGTTGATTGATCCGGAAGCCTTCTTCGAATAGTTCAGGTTGTTTAATCTCTTCTTGCGTAATCCCTAATTGATACGCTTTTTGCGTAATATCTGCTATTAACTTTCTTCTAGCAGTAACGGCAAAGTTTTTAATCGCTGTTTTGTTCATTCATTCTCCCCCTCTGCAAAAAAAGGGAGAGCGTGCTCTCCCAGTATCAATTGCACTTCGGTGTAATTTCTTTCACCGAAGCAAGTTATACTAATGTAATTATCGTATCCTCATCAAACTCTGCCTCTAGTTTCGCCCGAAGATCTTGTAAGAATTTATCAATGTCCTCATGGGACTCGATTTTCGTTGTGCCGCGAAGCATGGTCATTTTACTTATCGTTTTTGTCTTTTTTGCTGGTTTTGTTGGTTGTACCGGCTCCGCGGAATCATCTTCGGGCTCTATCTGAACAGGTACCGCACTGAGTTCGGCTAACTTTTGCTGAATCGCATGCATAAAACGGACTTTCAACCGATCACTTTCTGTTTGCATAGCAATCGCTTCATAAAAGTTATTTACACTTTCTAAACGATCCTTTAACGAAAGAAATTGATCCCGTACATTTTCCACAAAGATTGATTTTACATTGGGGTGTAGTTCTAACTCCTCTATCACCACATGCTGGTCTTCTTCGATGCTTGTTTTAATCGGTTTACATTCTTCTTTTAGTAAGTCAACAAAGCGATCGTCAAAAGACTGATAAAGGTCAGGTAGCTGTTGAATCGTATCGTAAGGTTCCCTATGTCTGATGACTTTCTTCATCTGATCTACAGTTTTCAACAGTTCTTCATCATTGACATACGTTGCATTACCTTCAAACAACATAAGCTTATCAAGGGCACGGTCATAAATGGAACGTTGATTATCAAAAAAGTTTTTCACTTCTTCAACATTAGTCGCGTACGCTTTCAACTCATTACGTAGTTCACGAACTTTGGCATAGAATGTAGCGGTGTCCCGTATCTCCAGTAACTCCTTGATATGCTTTTCTCCGTCTATTAAAACTTCTTCACCAGGGTAATTACGATGGGCATAATGGGCGATGAGCGTACCTATATGCTCTTTTTCCTTTTTGAGCAAGTGTATAAACGTCTCCATAAGGCTGTCTTCGTCCTGCGGTAATGCGGTTACATTAAAGAGATCCCGACTTAAATCCATTACACCTTTTATTATCAGCGATGATATACGTTCACGTTTTTGCACAACAACTCGATCGACGTAATCACGTTTCGTTAGATAAGACAGCATCTCTTTATCTTCCGGCTGCAAATAAGAATTGTTCAATAATAGCTTCACCTGCTGCGTTTTATATAATCGGATCAATAGCCCGGTTGTGTCGATTTCATTCCAACCGTATGGCTGTTTTGAGAAATGGGTCGTCATGTTTTTCACAGTGGGTGGCTGATTCCGAGAACTTAAACGTTCTATATAGGTATCTAGTTCTTGTAATGCAAGTTGATTTTCCTCTAACTCACCTAGCATTGCCATTTGTATGGACGGCTGCTCCAATAATTCTTGGAGTTGTTTTGTCGATTCAATGTGATGCGTCATGTACGGGAGCTTGTGGTATAACGCATTGATGAGCATTTTGAACGCTTCATTAATTCGCTCAACAGGATTTTTGGCATTAATGCTCAATTGCTGTGCATTCGCATAAATATCAGCCGATTTCAAAGCCTCTGTTAAAAATGTTTGTACACGGCTTTTTCGTTCTGTCACTTCACGTGATTTTCGTACTTTAATGTCTTCAATAACTTGTGAAAGTGACACACCACTTTTGATGTTCAAATATGATTGGATTTTTAATACCTCTTCCATTTCCTCCAGGTAGGATGTGTCTGATGGCAGATGAACAATCACGTTTGTTTCACGCATAGATATGGACCGTAATTCAGCTGAATCAAGGTCAGTTCCTACATTAAAATAAGGCGTTACTATACGTAACCCAATATCATGGGATTGTGACCCAATTGGTCGGTCATCAATCAGCTCATTAAAGTCAAAGTGGTCCTTCTGCGAATGGCGGTACTTTTTATCCGTGTAAATATTCCCAAACAATACTTCACCTATTTTTTGAATAACCTCCGCTGTGCCGATGTGAATATTTTTAATTTCTCGGTCAACATCTTGCTCATCATTTGTAAGAAATATGTACTCGAAACCATTCTTTTGAATAAGGGTTTCTTTGGCTAAGCGTAAGAGCGATTTCTCAATTTTCTTTTTCAGCTCAATCTTATCCACGTCAATATGATCCACCATCAAAGTAGCGATATTTTCTAGTGTAGAAGGTACCTCCTTCACGTACTTCATTAAGAATAGGAGTTTTAGTACTTCAACATCATATACTGTTAAATGCTCATTTTTTGACGCATGAATGATGACTGTACGAACGCTCGATTCAAGAAAAGATTCCATTGGGCGATAGAAAGTAGAAAAGGGTACAAGCGTCCCTTCATCTTCTCCCGCGTATTGAAGAGCCGCTTCTTGAAACGAACTTAGTAACGAACGCTCACCGCGTGACTGATGCTTACTCGTGTTCGAATGATTGGCGATTTCCGTAATGGCCCGTTGTAATAAATTAAACTGGTATGGGATAAATGGATAGACATCTACAAATTCCTGTTCACTTCCATATTTTCTCATCGTCGCTGTTTGTTCTGAAAACGTTAATAAGTTATTGATCGTTGAACTCTTTTGCTGGTACATAAGTGTTAGCATGTCCTGCGCATACATGTTTTTCAGCAACAATCGCTTTGTAATCACTTCATCGACATAAGCGCTCGATAAACTGAGTTTCGTATCGAAACGCCCTTGAATTTTTGAGAAGTCATTCCCTTTTACAGCCATAAAGGAATCGTAATCTTCCTGACTTGTAACGATTACCCATGCTTTTCCTTTACATTTCAAGCCAAATTCATGAATGATTGTTTGCAAATTCAGCATGAGCTGTGAGTCTTCCCCAATATACTGACCAATCTCATCGATAAAAAACAAAACGTGGTGATTTCCACCCTTTGCAGCTATATAATCACTCACACGCTGCGCAAAACGGTCAATACTAATTGTATATTCACTTTCCGCACGTTCGAACCAATTCCGTGCAGCATCCTCACTCATTTTCGTTGTTGTTGAAAGTGCCTTAATAATGGCATCTTCTTCATAATAAAAGTCCTCGCGTGTCTCGATCCATTCATTCCCTGAAATCTCTTTAAACGTTTCTTTGAAACTATCGTACTCGTTCCTTTTTAGCATTTGTCGTTCAATATCGGCAATCCAAGGAATTGCTCCACAAAAGCCCTGCATTTCATTGAATGCCTTATTCATCACTTTGACAATGGCATTTTTATCATTTTTCGCATCCGATTCACTTTTAGCATCAATGTCAAAAAGAATAATGTCTTTTGTCGTCTCGCCAGCCAATTTCATATCATCTAAAATACCTGTATGCTGGATTTTATCATCAAAATAGGTGATTGCTTTTTGACCCATTACCGATGCATTACCGGTTAAATACGATAAAATTTTTAAGAAATGTGATTTCCCAGATCCGAAGAAACCCGAAATCCATACCCCTACCTCATCAGTATGACCATTCACACCTTTTTTATAGGAAGAAAAGAAGTCTCCTATGTGTTTTTCCAATTCATTCGTTACAACATACTCATCTAATTCCTGGTGAATATCGTCGTTTTCATTGCCAATTTTAATAACCCCTTTAATATCTCGCTCAATCGATTTTGCAAACATTTTTTTAATTTCCATGGTATAATCCTCCTATCTATAATCAATCAGTGGAAATGCACGGTAGTAATTGTCATCTTTCAATTCATTAAAAAGCATTAATGTTTGTCCATCATATTGACCCGGGAAAAACATCACTACAGGTAATTGGTCGACCGCTTTATGTATATTGTTCAAAATCGTATGTGATCGGATAATGGGAAACACTTTTCCAACACCCGTCAAGAAGACGATGTCATTTGGCTGAATCCGATTCGCTATATATTCAATGACTAAATCATTGTTCAGCGTAAGTCTTAACACTTTTTGGGTCGCGTTCAAAACGAAGTCGCTCCCCTTTTTTTTCTCCATATTAAAATTCTTTTGAAGATAACCTTTTTGCACTAGAATCTCAATGGTCACTTCATATAAATCAAATTCACGAATCGTAAGGCCATTCCTTTTGCCGTTAACCTGTTCTTTCATATATAGAATGTGATCCTGGACAAGCATTTCGTGTATCGGATCATAATCGAAAATATGGTAACCCACTTCGTTGCCCATTCCTTTACTATCCCGGAATGTCGGGGACATAATTTTCGGCAATATTGCATCCAGCCGCTCTTGAATTGACATCATTTCACTTCACCTACCAATAACTCAATATACACTCGATCCCCAATTCCAATAAGATGATCCCTTACATCTATATCCATTATCCCATATACAATCTCACGTTGTTTGTCTTTTTTCCTTAACAGACCCGCCTCACCGAGAATTCGTGTGTAAACTTGTTCCAATTTGTAAAATGTGTATGTTTTCCATGATCCGACTGTGTCGTTCTGTTGCTTTTTATTTTCAAAAAACAATGTGAAGTCTAAATCTGTTAGCATTGCATCAAGTGTCGACAACTTCACACTAAATACTTCCCGCATAAATTCAAAAAACAGCCGATCTGATTTTATAATTGTGTAAATAACTAATAATTTACTCGTGTCCATATCACCGTATACGATTTTTTTCAAAACAAGATCATCGAGCGGCTTCAGTCTGGCTATAATTACGGATGATATTTCCCGTTTCCGCGCCTCCGAGTTAACCTGGAAGATATTCTCCTTTACGACTTGCTCTTTTATTTCAATTTCATTCAAACCTTGAAGCAAAAGCGCCGCCATCTTCTTTGTTTCCTTATATAGAAATGGACGAGACTTGATAGTAGAGCGGTATTTCAATAGATTATCCATATTCATACATTCCTCTGGTCCGGTTTTTATTTTTAGTGTAACATATGGCGGTGCTTAAAAATATATGTTTATTGTTACGGCATATTTTGAGTCGTAAGAGAATATAGTAGTGACATTACAATCAAATTGAGAATATGATGATTTAATCTCTCAATAATTTGTATTCTCTTACGCCATATTTCCCTTATAGATTTTAATACGATGAAAAAGTGCGTCTAAGCTAGACGCACTTCCTCAACTATATTTTGCTTACCTTTTCCCATGACTAGTACTCCACTGGATATCCTACTCTGCTTTGACCGTGATATAATTCCCAAATTAAATTACTTCTCTCCTACTCCTAGAACGCACGTATTCTATAATAAACAAATAATAGAATAATGTTTTCAAGGGTGGTCAGCCTCCTGTTTCTTGTTCCAGTCACGGTATAACCCAATGACGGAAGGGCGATGCTGCAAAGTGACTACATTTGAGACGCTTGTGGTCATGATTAACTTTCCAACATTAAATGTTGCATTGAATACATTGGTGTATTCTATGTCACAAAAAAAATAATCCACCCTTGAGTTTGGCAGCTCTGGTGAATTGTTTCCTTACGTGACGCTGATCCTCATATTGGGAACCTGTCTATTATGAGCACCACAGCGATGCGCAAACATCGTTGTGGTCTTTTTAGTAAACTATGTTGCTGCCATAATTATGACAAACACGGTAAATACTGTCCATCCAACAAGAGAATGATCACTTCTACAAACTTTGCTGTGATACGATTTCCCTGCCACATTAGTGGCAAAGAGCGAGGCCATATTTCCCCTACAAACTTTGCTGTGATACGATAAAGAACTAGTATCCTCTGCCGAAGGCAGTGCCATATTTCCCCTACAAACTTTGCTGTGATACGATTTGCTTGGAGATGCAAAGGTTGTTTTGCTCGCCATATTTCCCCTACAAACTTTGCTGTGATACGATGAACGCCCAATTTAAACGGCTAAGGTCTGTTGCCATATTTCCCCTACAAACTTTGCTGTGATACGATGGATCGTAACGATGAACTTACAACCGATAAGCCATATTTCCCCTACAAACTTTGCTGTGATACGATCCAAATTTCGCACCCTCCGCGTTTAAGCTCGCCATATTTCCCCTACAAACTTTGCTGTGATACGATTTACGGAATTAGAAAAGCATTATCTTGAATGCCATATTTCCCCTACAAACTTTGCTGTGATACGATAATAGAAAGAAGTTTATTCTCATCATCTGCGC